>NZ_SJEW01000051.1 GCF_005930475.1 Modestobacter altitudinis | reverse complement strand
GGCGTTGGGCTGGGCGCGGGCGGGGGAGACCCCGGTCCGGTTGGGCGAGCGGTGCGCAGCAGCGTTGATCGCGGTGGACGCCGCGGCGGCCGACCGGCGGCGCAGGAAGGCTGAACGCTGCGCTGATGTGCAGGCCCGGGCCACCGCCGATGGGATGGGGCAGCTGATCGGGGACATGCCGATGCCGGTCGCCGCGGCCTGCCGGGACGCCGTGGACGGGCACGCGCGGCTGCTCAAGGCCGCGGGGGATGCCCGGCCGATCGGGCAGCTGCGGGCGCTGGTGATGGCTGATCTGATGTTGCGGCCGTGGGACACCTCCCGGGAGCCGGTGACCGCGCACCTGCAGGTCATCGCCCCCCTGCCGACGCTGCGCCAGCCTCCCAGCGGGGACAGCACGGTGCCGACCGACGCGGACACCGCGACCGTCGACGGAGCGCCGATCACCGCCGGGCAGTTGCGGGAGTTGCTGGAGCAGCTGGATGCGCTGTGCCCGGGCGGGCTGCAGCCCCCGACCGCGGGGACCTTGGGCATCTCCCTCACCGACCCGTCGACCGGGGCGTTGCGGGCGACGGTGACCCGCCCGGAACTCGAGCAGCTGGTCCGCCGCGGCTGCCCGGAGCACGGACAGTCGGCCGAGTGCGGGTGTGGGGTGCTGGACCGGCCGCCACCGATGGACCGCTACCGGCCCACCCCCGCGCAGCGGCGGTACGTGCAGGCCCGGGACCGGGGCTGCCGGCATCCCGGCTGCCGCCGCCCGGCCCGGTGGACCGAGGCCGACCACGTCTGCCCCCACGCCGAGGGCGGGGCCACCGCGTGCGAGAACCTGTGCTCGCTGTGCCGCCGGCACCACCGGCTCAAGACCCACGCCCCGGGCTGGCGGTTCACCATGACCGACGACGGCGTCCTCACGGTCACCACCCCCTCCGGGGTCACCCGCACCACCCGGCCACCGGGTCTCCGGCTGCCCGACGAGTACCTCCTGGCCCCCGTCGGCGGCCCACCACCGGACCCGGCCGACGATCCACCACCGTTCTGACCGACGTGGCGACAGGGCGATGTGGCGACAGGGCGACGTGGCGACACAGCGACATGTCGACCTGTCGGGATGTCGGGATGTCCACCCGTCGTGTCGCTACCGCCCTCAGCGTCGGACGGGGAAGACCATGTGCGTGACCCGGTCCCCCTGGACCGTCGTCGTCGGCTCTCCGAGCAGCGTCGGGCCGTGCGCGCCGTCGGTGAAGTACGGGCGGCCGGCGCCGAGGACGACGGGGACCAGGTCGATCGCCACCTCGTCCAGCAGGCCGAGGTCCAGGCACTGGCTGGCGATCGTGCCGGCCGCGACCCCGACGGCCGCGTCGCCGGCGATCTGCTGGGCGCGGGCCACGGCTGCCGGGACGTCGTCCCGGAACTCGGTCGACGGTCCGGCGTGCGCCCAGTCCTCCGGCGACCGGTGGGTCACCACCACGACCGGCACGCCCAGCGGGTGCCGCCCCTCCCACCCGTCTGTGAGGTCGAACAGCCGGCGGCCGACCACGAGCGCGCCCAGCAACCGCACCCACGACCAGTGTGCGGCGCTCTCCGGCGTGAGGTGGAAGGTGAGGTCGTCCCGGGCGGTGGTCACCTCGACGTCCCCGGCGTCGTACCAGTCGAAGAGCGGGCCGGGCGTGTCGTCCGGCAGGGCGACATACCCGTCCAGCGACATCGACGCAGATGACACGACCGTGCCCACGGCTGCTCCTGTCCTCGGCGGGCGGGCCGGTTCCCACCCTTCAGGACTGAGACGTCCCGGGCCGGAGGAACTGATCGGGCGTCAGGCCGGCGGGCCGTCGTCCGGCCCAGGGGCGTCGGCGAGGTCCTGCGGGGCCCCCTCCGAGGGCGACCGGTGCCGCTCGGGGTCCAGCGCCGCGGCCAGCCGCTGCTCCACGCCGGGGGTCGGGGCGCCGGCGTCGTCGTTCTCGGACATGCCCGAGGGTTCCCCGCTGGTGGTCCGCTGACACGTGGCTGACCGCGCGCACCCGGTCGACGCCCCCGCCCGTCAGCCGCCGGCGAGCAGGGCACGCACCGCGTCGATCGTGTCTGCCTCGGCCGCGGTCTTGTCCGGCCGGTAGCGCAGCACCCGGGCGAACCGCAACGCCACCCCGCCGGGGTAGCGCGGGCTGCGCTGCGCGCCGTCCAGCGCGATCTCCACGACCAGCTCCGGCCGCAGCAGCACACCCCACGGCGGCTGCTCGGCGGCCAGGCCGGGGAAGGTCGCCGTCTGCCAGTCCAGCAGCTCGTCGGTCATCCCCTTGAAGGTCTTGCCGACCATCACCGGCTCGCCGCCGTCGGGGTCGCGGGCACCGAGGTGGATGTTGGACAGCTTCCCCGACCGCCGGCCGTACCCCCACTCCGCGCCGAGCACGACCAGGTCCAGGGTGTGCACCGGCTTGACCTTCTGCCACGCCTTGCCCCGCCGCCCGGCCGCGTACGGCGCGTCCAGCGCCTTGACGACGACGCCCTCGTGCCCGGCGGTCAGCGCGTCGTCCAGCACCCCGGCCGCCTGCTCTGCGGTGGGCCGCCGCACGCCGGGCATCCGCAGCGCGGCGTGCGTGTCGTCGGCCAGCAACCCGGCCAGCGCGTCGAGCCGTGCGGCCAGCGGCTCGTCGAGCAGGTCGCGGCCGTCCAGGTGCAGCACGTCGAACAGGAACGGGCTGAGCAGCACACCCGCGTCGGAGCCGCTCTCGTCGGACCCCGTGCTGCCGAACCGGCTCATCGTGTCCTGGAACGCCCGCGGCCGGCCGTCGTCGTCCAGCGTGAGGGTCTCCCCGTCCAGCACGGCGGTCTGGCACGGCAGCGCACGGATCCGGTCCACCAGCTCCGGCACCCCGTCGGTCACCTCGCGCAGCGTCCGCGTCCACACCCGCACGACGTCGCCGTCCCGGTGCACCTGGATGCGCGCGCCGTCCAGCTTGAACTCGACGGTGACCTCGCTGCCCAGGTCGGTGAGCGCGGCGTCCAGCGACGAGCCCGGGCTGGCCAGCATCGGCCGCACCGGGCGGCCCACCTGCAGGTGCGTCGCGTCCAGCGCTGCGACCCCGCCGGTCAGCGCGGTCGCCGCGGTCTCCGGGAGCCGGCCGGAGAGCATGAACGCCCGGCGCACCGCGACCGCCGGCACGTCCGCCGCCAGCGCGACCGCGTCCGACACCACGCCCTCCAGCGCGCCCTGCCGCAGCTCTCCGGTGAGCAGCCGGACCAGGAACTGCTGCTCCTCGGCGGTCGCCGCCGACAGCACCGCGCCGACCAGCGCGTCGCGCCGCGCCGCGGACCCCGGCCCCGACGTCGTCGCCAGCTCTGCGAGCTCCGCGTCGAGCCCACCGACGGTCAGCGACGGCTCCGCCGCCGGCTCGCCGGTCAGCCGGGACAGCGTCCGCCAGCCCAGGCCGAGCCGGCCCTGCCGGAGCTCACCGGACAGCCACGCGGTGACCGGCTCGACCTCCGCGCCCCCGGCTCGGCGGAGCAGGTCGGCGATGGCCTGCGCCTTCGCCGTCCGGGACCGGGTGGCGCTGACCGCAGCGGAGACGGCGAGGACGTCGGCGAGGAGCACGGCGACATGGTGGCAGCCGACCGGGGGACACTGCCCGGATGCCGCGGCTCCTCGTCGTCCACCACACGCCCTCACCTGCGCTCCAGGCGGTGCTCGAGGCGGTCCGGGAGGGCGCGGCGCTGGTCGATGAGGTCGAGCTGACCGTGCGCCCGGCGCTCTCGGCCGGCCCCGCCGACCTGCTCGCCGCCGACGGCGTGCTGCTCGGCACCCCGGCCAACATCGGGTACATGTCCGGCGCGCTCAAGCACTTCTTCGACACCGTCTACTACCCGTGCCTGGACGCGACCGTCGGGCTGCGCTACGGCGTCTACGTGCACGGCAACGACGACACCGCCGGCGCGCTGACCAGCGTGCAGCGCATCACCGCCGCGCTGCGCTGGGAGCAGGTCGCCGCCCCGCTCAGCCTCACCGGCGCTCCCGGTCCGGCCGACCTCGAGGCCGTCCGGGAGCTGGCGGCGACCGTGGCGGTCAGCCTCTGACCGGTGGGGCCGCCAGCAGCTGGGCCAGGTGCACCGCCGGGCGCCCCTCGAGCTGGTCGAGCTGGGTGCGGCAGGAGAAGCCGTCGGCGAGGACGACGGCGTCCGGGCCGGCCGCCCGGACGGCGGGCAGCAGCGCGTGCTCGGCGATCGCGACTGAGACGTCGTGGTGCCCCCGTTCGACGCCCCAGTTGCCGGCCAGCCCGCAGCAGCCGCCCACCCGGGTCAGCGTCGCGCCGGCCCGGCGCAACAGCGCCTCGTCGGTGCTCCAGCCCAGCACCGAGTGGTGGTGGCAGTGCGGCTGCGCCACCACCTCCACCCCGGCCAGGGACGGCGGCTCCCAGCCCGGGGTCCCGGTCAGCAGCTCGGCCAGCGTGCGGGTGGCCCGGGCGACCCGCTCGGTCACCGGGTCCTCGACCAGCTCGGCGGCCTCCCCGCGCAGGACGGCGGTGCACGACGGCTCCACCCCGACGATGGGCATCCCCGCGTCGGCGTAGCCGGCCAGCGTGGTCAGCGTGCGCCGCAGGATCCGCTCAGCGGCGTCAAGCTGGCCGGTGGTGATCCAGGTCAGCGCGCAGCAGGTGTCCGCGGGCGGCACCACGACCCGGTAGCCCGCCGACTCCAGCACCGTCACCGTGGCCGTGGCCGCCTCGGGGGCGAAGTGGTCGGTGAAGGAGTCCACCCACAGCGCGACCGCCGGCCGGTCGTCGTCCGGGCGCGGGGTCCAGCCGGCGGAGAAGGTCTGCGGCGCGAAGGCGGGGAGGTCGCGGCGCTGGTCGACGCCGGCCGCCCACTTGGCGACCGCGCCGCCGGGCCGGGAGGCCAGCAGGGCGTTGACCAGCCGGGGCGCGCGGGCGGCCAGGTCCGACCAGCGGGGCAGCTGGCCCAGCGCGTAGTGCGGCCGCGGCCGGAGCCGCCGCCGGTAGGACTGGTGCAGCACCTCGGACTTGTAGGCGGCCATGTCCACCCCGGTCGGACAGTCCCGGGAGCAGCCCTTGCAGGACAGGCACAGGTCCAGCGCCTCGTGCACCTCTGGTGACCGCCAGTCGTGCACCGGACCACCCGGGGCCAGCATCTCCTGCAGCACCCGGGCGCGGCCGCGGGTGGAGTCCTTCTCGTTCAGCGTGGCCGGGTAGGAGGGGCACATGACCCCGCCGCCGGCGGTCAGGTCGGCGCGGCACTTGCCGACGCCGGTGCACCGGTGCACCGCGGCGGTGAGGTCCCCGCCGTCGTGCCGGTAGGCCAGCGCGAGGTGCTGCCGCCGGGGCGCCACCTCGGCGACCCGCACGTCGGCGTCGAACGCCGCCGGCCGCACCAGGACGCCGGGGTTGAGCACGTCGTCGGGGTCGAGTGCCCCCTTGACCTGCGCGAACAGTGCGAGGACCTCCGGGGAGTACATGTGCGGCAGCAGCTCGCCGCGCGCCCGGCCGTCGCCGTGCTCCCCGGACACCGACCCGCCGTGCCGGGCGACCAGCCGCGCGGCGTCGGTGATGAACGCCCGGTACCGCGGCCGGCCGCCGTCCTCGTGCTGCGCGCCGAACGGGAAGTCGATCCGCACGTGCACGCAGCCGTCCCCGAAGTGCCCGTAGGGCAGCCCCTGCAGGCCGTGCTCGACCAGCAGGGCCTCGAAGTCGCGGAGGTAGTCGCCGAGCTGCTCGACCGGGACGGCGGCGTCCTCCCAGCCGGCGTGCGCGGGGTGCCCGTCGCTGGTCCGGCCGGCGAGCCCGGCCCCGTCCTCCCGGATCCGCCAGATCGCCGCCGCCTCCGCCGGGTCGCTGACCACCAGGGTGTCGACCGCGCCCGCGCCGGCGGCCATCCGCCGGGCCCGGTCGGCGACCTCACCGGCGTCGTCCCCGGTCAGCTCGACGATCAGCCAGCCCTCGCCCCGCGGCAGGTCCGGGACGACGGCGGCCGGGACGTCCCGCAGCCGCTGGACGATCCGGGAGTCCAGCCCCTCGACCGCGGTCGGCGAGTACGCCAGCAGCGGCGGGGTGGCGTCGGCCGCGTCGGGCATCGACGGGTACCCGAGGACGACGAGCGCGCGGACCGCCGGCTCGGGCACCAGCCGCACGGTCGCGCCCAGGGTCAGCGCCAGGGTGCCCTCGCTGCCGACCAGCGCCCGGGCCAGGTGGCTGCCGCGTTCGGGCAGCAGGTGCTCGAGCGCGTAGCCGGACACCTGCCGGCCGAACCGCCCCAGCTCGGTGCGGAGCACCGCCAGGTGCGCGTCCACCAGCGCCTGCAGCTCCGCGGGCAGCCCACTGCTGCCGTCCAGCCGCATCCGCGCGCCGGCGCCGGTGACGACGTCGAGCGCGGCCACGTTGTCCGACGTCCGCCCGTAGCCCAGCGCCCGCGAGCCGCAGGCGTTGTTGCCGATCATCCCGCCGATCGTGCAGCGGTTGTGCGTGCTCGGGTCCGGGCCGAAGCGCAGCCCGTGCGGCCGGGCGGCGGCCTGCAGCGACGCCTGCACCACGCCCGGGTCGACCACCGCCGTCCGGGCGTCGGGGTCGATCGAGTGCACCCGGGACAGGTGCCGGCTGGTGTCGAACACGACGCCGGGACCGACCGCGTTGCCGGCGATCGACGTCCCGGCGCCGCGCGCGGTCAGCGGGACGCCGAGCTCCCGGCAGACCGCCAGCGTCGCGACGATCTCGTCGGGATGCCGGGGACGCACGACGGCCCGGGGCAGCACCCGGTACAGCGAGGCGTCGGTGGAGTACAGCGCCCGGGCCAGGCCGGAGTCGTCGACGTCGGCGACCCCGGCCCGGCGCAGACCGGCCACGAGCTCGGCGCCCTGCTCGGGCGCCCGGGTCACCACAGGGAGATCGACCGGCGGAAGATGCCCTCGAGGTCGTCCTCGGTGACCTCCTTGGGTGCGGTGGCCAGCAGCCGCTGCTGCTTGAGCGTGCCCTGCACCAGGTCGCCGATGTCGCCCTCGTCGTAGCCGACCGCGCCGATCCCGGCGGGGATGTCGATGTCCCGCATCAGCGCAGTCAGCACGCCCGGCAGGAACTGCGCGGCGTCGGCCGGCTCGTCGGCGCGGGGGTCGAGCAGCTGCGCCGCGCGGCGGTGCCGCTCGGGGGAGGCGTCGAAGGTGAACCGGAAGGCCTCCGGCGCGGTCAGCGCCACCGACATGCCGTGCGGGATCATCGGGTGGTCGTCCGGGTAGTCCTTGGGGGAGAAGTCCTTCACCCGGCCGGCGATCGGGTAGGCGTTGGCGTGCGGGATGTGCACCCCGGCGTTGCCGAACCCCATCCCGGCGAAGGTGGCGGCCATCGCCATCTTCGCCCGCGCCTCGTCGTCCTCCCCGTGCTGCACGGCCCGGCGGAAGGACTCCGCGAGCAGGCTCATCGCCTTCTCCGACCACATGTCGGCGATCGGGTTGGCCCCGCAGTAGGGCACCCGCTCCTCGGGCGTCTTGTGCTCATAGGTCGTGTACGGCCGCGCGGTGTAGCTCTCCAGCGCGTGGCACAGGATGTCCATCCCGGCCGCCGCGGTCACCCCGGCCGGCTGGGTGCGGGTGAGCGAGGGGTCGATGACGGCCAGCGTGGGCCGCAGCCGGGCGTGGCTGATGCCGGTCTTGACCTTCAGCGACAGGACGTCGAGCACGCAGATCGTGGTGCTCTCCGCGCCGGTCCCGGTCGTGGTGGGGACGGCGACCAGCGGGTGCAGCGGGTTCACCGGGGCCTTGCCCCCGCCGACCGGCTTGTTGACGTAGTCCATCAGCTCGCCGGGGTTGGTCGTCATCAGGTTCACCGCCTTGGCGGTGTCGATGCTCGTCCCCCCGCCGACGGCGACGATCGCGTCCCAGGGCCCGTTCTCCCGGGCCCAGTCGACGGCGTGCTGCAGGCTCTCGTCAGTCGGCTCGACGTGCGCACCGTCGAAGACGTGCGCCTCGATGCCGAACTGCTCCATCTGGTCGGCCACCCGCTGGGGGTGGCCGGTGGCCGCCACCCCGGGGTCGGTGACGACCAGGACCCGCTTCGCGCCGGTCTGGCTGAGGTCGTAGCCGATCTCGTCGGCGGCACCCACCCCGAACTTCAGGTGGGGCGCGCCGTAGGTGAAGACGCTCTCCGGGTTCGCGGGCTGGAAGGTGGACGCGGACATCGCAGCTCCTCGCTGAGCAGACGGGGCTGCCCATCCTGCTCCCCGAGGCCCACGGTGCGCAGGCCGGCCGCGCCGCGGCCCGGAGGATCAGCGGCGGGCGGCCAGCGCGGCGAGCTCGTGGGCCGACTCGAGGGTCGGCGCGCCCGCGACGGCGCGCTCGAACGCGCGGTCGTCGCGACGGCGGGCGCGGAGCTGGTGCCGGCGGGCGAGGGCGGTGCGGAGGCTGGTCATGACGGTGTCCTTGCTGCTGCACGATCCCTGCGGCGTCCTCCCGGCGCCGTCAGTTCGTATATCAAACTGTCGTCCGCCCAGCAGTGTCCGTCAAGGAGGTGTGAGGCACGGATCAGCGTGCGCCGATCGCCCCCGGGGAGGTCGCCGGAGGGTCACCATGGAGGCCGGCGCGTACGCACGGGGACACCCGCACCAGCACTCCCGAGGAGCCCGTCATGGCCGGTCCCGACAGCGTCCCGCCCCGCACGCGCACCGTCGTGCAGGAGGCGGCCCCGGTTCTGCGGGCGGGCGACGACCTCGCTGCCCGGCTCACCCGCACCGAGGTCCAGCGCGGTCCCTCGTCGGTCCCCGGGCGGGAGATCGTCCAGGTGCTGACCGAGATCCCGCGCGGTGTCGAGTCCGGCTGGCACACCCACCCGGGGGAGGAGGTGGGCTACCTGATCGGCGGCACCGTGGAGCTGTGCGTCGAGGGGCGACCGACCCGCACGGTGCGCGCGGGCGAGGGGTTCCTCATCCCGCCGCGCACCCCGCACAACGCCCGCGACCTCGGCCCGGGGACCGGGCGGATGCTCTCCACCTACCTCGTCGAGGTCGGTCAGCCGCTGGCCACCCTGACCGCCGGAGGGGTCGTCCCCGCGCGTCGCGCGGGGCGCGCCGCGTCCGGATAACGGTTCGGCTGCTGGCCGGGGGGCTCGGCTTGTCGGGACGGTCCGGCGGCGGGACCGTCGGGCCGTCGTCGCGCGGACCTCCGGGTGCCGGAACCGGCGCGGCCGTCCCGAGAGGTGGGGCCGTCATGTGGACGCTGCTGTGGGTCGTCGTCGGCTTCGTGGTGGTCTCCCTGGGCGTCGCCGCCCTCGCCCGCAGCACCACGGCACGGTGGGAGCGCGAGCGGCTCCGTCGCCGTCGCCCGCCGTCCCCACCGCCCGCGCCCACCGGGGTCGCCAGCCGGTTCGGACGCGCCGTCGCCACCGCGCGGCCGGCGGTCGCGCGGGTGCGGGTCCTGCAGCAGGCCGCAGAGCACGGTCTGGCGTCGGCCCGCCGACGTGGCGGGCATGCGGTGCCGCAGCTCACCGCCGTCCTCCGGCGGGTGCACCTCGAGCACCGGCACCCCGCCCAGCTCGCCGCGCGGGTCGTGCACCGTCGCGGGCGTCGCAGCCGGGCCGCGGAGGAGCGCAGCGGCGCGGGGGCCCAGCTACCGGCCGGCGAGGAGGGCGAGCACGCGCTCGAGGAGGAGCGCGGTCGCCGCGGGGTCGTAGGAGAGCAGTGAGCTGTCGGCGAAGTAGTGCTGGTCGCCGGGGTAGAGGAACAGCTCGGCCGACCCGCCCTGCCCGCGGACCTCCTCGACCAGGGCCCGGGCGGCGTCCAGGTCGCCCTCGCCGACGAAGACCGGGTCGGCGTCCATGCCGTGCACCTGCACCGGCACGCCGGCCGGCCACGGCCCGAAGGTGGACACCGGGACACACGAGTAGCAGAGCACCGCCCCGCGCGCGCCGGCCCTGGTCTGCGCCAGCCGCTGGGCGGCGAGCACCCCGAGCGAGAAGCCGATGTACACGACCCCGGCCGGCAGCTCCTCGACCGCCCGGGCGCCCCGGGCCATCACCTCGTCGAAGCCGACCTCCTCGGCGTGCGCGAGCCCCTCCTCCAGGGTGCCGAACGTCCTTCCCTCCAGGAGGTCGGGCGTGTGCACGGTGTGCCCGGCCGCGCGGAGCTGCCCGGCGAAGGCCACGACGCCGGGCGTCAGCCCCTGCGCGTGGTGGAACAGCACGACCTCGGTCATCTGCGCGCTCCTGTCCGTCGGCGGGAGCGACTGTAGGGCAGCAGTCGGCGTTGTCACCGGCCGTGCAGCGCGGCGAACTCGCCGGGGGTCATGGCGGTGACCCGGGCGAAGTCCCGGCTGAAGTGCGGTTGGTCGGCGTAGCCCAGCGCGGCGGCGACCTCGGCCAGGGTGGTCGTCCGCGAGCGCAGCCGCTCGGCCGCCTCCTGCAACCGGCGCCGCTGGACCAGCCACTTGGGGGTCAGCCCCAGCCGGCGGTGCACGAGCCGCTGCAGGCTCCGCTCGGACAGGCCGGTCTCCGCGCACAGCTGGGCCACCCGGGTCACGTCCGGCCGCGACTCGACGAACGCGACGAGCTCGTTGACCGCCTCGCCCTCGGCGTCGATGGGCAGGAACCGGCGCAGCGCGTCCCCGACGGCGTCCATCGCCGTCCGGTGCGCCCCCGGTGAGCGCGGGTCGGCCGCCATCGCCTCCCGGACGCGGGCGACCATCCGCGTCCCGTCGGCGCCGAGCACGTCGGTGACGTCGACGAACCGGTCGGTGTACGTCGCCATCGACGCACCGGTGAGCAGGGAGCCGGCGGCCGGCTCGCACATCAGCCCGACCGCCCACCCCTCCCCGGTCAGCGTGGTCGTGGATAGGCCGGACACCACGCCGTAGAAGCGGGCGTAGTCGCTCGACACCACGACCAGGGCCACCGGGTACTGCAGCACCTTCTGCGGGGCCTCGAGCCCCGGCGGCACCGACCAGACCGGGATCCAGAAGCGCCGCAGCAGCCCACCGAACTCCGCGTCGGGTGGGTACCGCCACATCGTGTGCGAGACGTCGCCCGGGTCCTTGAGGTGGGCGCGCTCGATCGCGTCCCGCGGGCCCGTGGCGTCATCGGGCGGTGGGCTGTCGGTGGTCATCGATGCCTGAGCCGGGCGTCCAGGACCTGCTGGGGGAGGACGACCTGCACGGTGGTGCCGTGCCCCAGCTCGCGGCCGGCCGCGTCCACGGCGCGGCACGCGCAGGTGAGCCGGTTGCCGGTCAGCTCCAGGCACGCCGCGCTCACCCGGACGGTGTCACCGACCCAGGCGGGCGCGAGGTGCTCGACCGACAGCGACCGCCCGATGGCCTCCTCGCCCGGCTCGAGGTGCGGGAGCAGCAGCGCCCGGCCGGCCTCCTCGAAGTGCTCGGCCATGCGGTAGGTCGCGTACACCGGGTGCACCGGCCCGAGCTGGTCGAACCGGACGGTCATCTCCGGCGTCACCACGACGGCCAGCTCGGCCGTCGCCCCGACGGGCACGGGGATCACGCGTCGAAGTCGACGGTGACCTCGTCGGTCAGCGGCAGGGTCTGGCAGGTCAGCACGTAGCCGCGCGCCACCTCGCCGGGGTCCAGGGCGTAGTTGCGGCGCATCTCCACCTCGCCGTCGGTCACCCGGGCCCGGCAGGTGCCGCACACCCCGCCCTTGCAGGCGAAGGGCAGGTCGCTGCGCACCTGCTGCGCGGAGTCGAGCACCGGGACCCCGCGCGGCAGTGCCAGGGTGGTGGAGCGGCCGTCGAGCACGATCGTCACCTGCGAGCTCGGCCCGTCGACGGTCTGCTCGTCGCCACGCACCGGCTCCGGGGGCAGGTCGTCGACGTAGAACAGCTCCTGGTGCACCCGCTCGGCCGGCACGCCGAGCTCGTCGAGCAGGGCGCGGGCGTCGGTGACCATGCCGTGCGGCCCGCACAGCCACCAGTGGTCGACCTCGGGGACGTCGACGAGGGCGCCGACGAGGGTGCGCAGCCGGTCGCCGTCGAGCCGGCCGCTGGTCAGCTCGGCGTCCCGCGGCTCCCGGGAGAGCACGTGCACCAGCTGCAGCCGGGTGCCGTAGCGGTCCTTCAGGTCGGCCAGCTCGTCGGCGAACATCACCGTGTTCGTCCGCCGGTTGCCGTAGAAGACGGTGACGGTCGACTCGCCGTCCCGGAGCACGGTCGCGGCGAGGGAGAGCACCGGGGTGACCCCGGAGCCGGCGACGACGAACACGTGGTCGGCCGGGGTGGACAGGTCGGCGGTGAAGGTGCCCGACGGCGGCAGCACGTCGATCTCGTCGCCGGGCCGCACCTCGTGGACCAGGAAGGAGGAGAAGAAGCCGCCGGGCACCTCCCGGACGCCGACCCGTGGGGCAGCGCCGACCGGCGCGCAGATCGAGTAGGAGCGCCGCTCGTCGCGGTCGCCGTCCACCCGGCGCAGGGTGAGCGCCTGGCCGGGGGCGAACATGTAGTCCTCGGCCAGCTCGGCCGGGACGTCGAAGGTCACCGCGACCGCGTCGTCGGTGAGCCGCTCCACCTGGGCGACCCTCAGCGGGTGGAACCGGGGCCTGGTGCGGGCCACTAGATCTCCTTCACGTGCTCGAACGGCTCGAGGCAGACCCGGCAGCGGCGCATCGCCTTGCACGCGGTGGCGCTGAACTCGCTGACCTCCTCGGTGTCGGGGGAGCCGCACTGTGGGCAGGTCGCCGTCCGGCGGGTCGCGCCGAGCGAGAGCGGCACCGGGCCGCTGGTGCGCACCGGGGCGCGCCCGGGTGGGGCGATGCCGCCGGCGGCGAGCTTGCGGCGACCGTCGTCGCTGATCCAGTCGGTGCTCCAGGCCGGCGACAGCACGGTGCGCACGTCCACGTCGGCGAAGCCGGCCCGGTGCAGGGCGTGCACCAGGTCGGCGCGCATGACGCCCATCGCCGGGCAGCCGGAGTAGGTCGGGGTGATCTCGACGACGACGGTGCCGTCCTCGTCGCGCACGTCGCGGAGCACCCCGAGGTCGGCCAGCGTGAGCATCGGCAGCTCGGGGTCGGTCACCGTCGCCGCCACCGCCCGGGCGTCGGTCCCGAGGGCAGAAGTGGCCACTCCTGCCCTCACCAGGTCGCTGCCGGGTGCTCGCGGGCAAGGCCCTGGAGGTCGGCGAGCAGGGCGGTCAGCTCCGGGCCGTGCTGGCCGGCGCGGCCACGGCTGGGCTGCTCGGCCGGCCAGGCCGGCACGGTCAGCGTCGCGCGCTCGAGCACCAGGGTCAGCACGTCACGCACCTCGTCCCGGACGTCGGCCGGGTCCACCGCCACGCCCGCCGCGGTCAGCCGCGTCTCGACGTCGGTCGCGGTGAACAGGTCGGCGAGCAGCGGCCAGACGGCGTCCACCCCGGCCTGGCTGCGGCGGTGCGACTCCGGTGTGCCATCGCCCAGCCGCAGCACCCAGCGGGCGGCGTGGTCGCGGTGGTAGGTCAGCTCGGGCACGCCCTTGGCGGCGATCGCGGCGAGCACCGGGTCGCGGGACTCGCGCAGCCGGGCGAAGAGCGCCAGCCGCCAGGTCGAGGCGACGAGCAGCCGGACGACGGTCTGCCCGAAGTCGCCGTTCGGGGCCTCGACGAGCAGGGAGTTGCGGAACTCATCGACGTCTCGGAAGTACGCCAGCGCGTCCTCGTCGGGGATCGAGTCGGTGGCCAGCGCGCGGGAACGGCCCAGGACGCCGACCGAGCCGGCCCGGGCCAGCAGCAGCCGGGCCTGGCCGAGCAGGTCCAGCCCGCAGTTGGCCAGCGCCACCTCCTCCTCGAGCTCGGGGGCGGCGGTCACCCACTGGGTGAGGCGCTGGCAGAGCACCAGGGCGTCGTCACCGAGCATCAGGCAGTAGGCGCCGAGGTCGGCCGGGTCGATGCCGGTGGGCACGGTCGTGTCCACCCCGGCCAGCGGCTCGTCGAACCCGGTGCCGAACGCCCACTGCCCCTCGCCCCCGTGCGCGTGGTCCAGCGCGTCGTACACGGTCTCCTCGTGCATGGTGACTCCTCAGGGCGGCCCCCTCTCAGGGCCCCGCCGCCCGAGGTACGAGGGTGGTGGGGGGAGAGGGGGTCCTTTTACATGTGCGGGACGTTGTCCGGGATCTCGTAGAACGTCGGGTGCCGGTAGACCTTGTCCCCGCTCGGGGCGAACATCGGGTCCTTCTCGTCCGGGCTCGACGCGGTGATGTCGGCGGCCTGCACCACCCAGATGCTCACGCCCTCGTTGCGCCGGGTGTAGAGGTCGCGGGCGGCGTGCACCGCCATCTCGTCGTCCGGGGCGTGCAGCGAGCCGACGTGCACGTGGTTGAGCCCGCGCTTGCCGCGGACGAACACCTCGTACAGCGGCCAGTCCCGGCGGGCGGTCGACGCCTTCGGCTCGACCGGCACCTCGGGCCCGGTGGGGACGGCGCCGTGCCCGCCCTCCGCCGTCACGTCGCTCATGCGTGCTTGCCCGCGTAGGCGGTGGCCGCCTCGGTCACCCAGGCGTTGTCGTCGCGGGCGGCCCGGCGGCGGGCGATGCGCTCGTCGTTGCACGGGCCGTTGCCGGCGAGGACCTGCTTGAACTCGGTCCAGTCGATCGCGCCGAAGCGGTACCGGCCGGTGTCGGGGTCCAGCGCCAGCTCCGGGTCGGGCAGGGTCACCCCCAGGACGGCGGCCTGCGGCACGGTCATGTCGACGAAGCGCTGGCGCAGCTCGTCATTGCTGTGCCGCTTGACGCCCCAGGCCATCGACTGCGCCGAGTTGGGGCTGTCGTCGTCCGGCGGGCCGAACATCATCAGCGAGGGCCACCACCAGCGGTCGACGGCGTCCTGGACCATTGCCCGCTGCCCGTCGGTGCCGCGCATCATCGTCATCAGCAGCTCGTAGCCCTGCCGCTGGTGGAAGGACTCCTCCTTGCAGACCCGGATCATCGCCCGGGCGTAGGGCCCGTAGCTGGACCGGCACAGCGGCACCTGGTTGCAGATGGCCGCGCCGTCGACCAGCCAGCCGATGACGCCGACGTCGGCGTAGGTGAGGGTCGGGTAGTTGAAGATCGAGCTGTACTTCTGCTTGCGCTCGATGAGCTTGTCGGTGAGGTCGGCCCGGTCGGCGCCGAGGGTCTCCGCCGCCGAGTACAGGTACATGCCGTGCCCGGCCTCGTCCTGCACCTTGGCCAGCAGGATCGCCTTGCGCCGCAGGCTCGGCGCGGCCAGCAGCCAGTCGCCCTCGGGCTGCATGCCGATGATCTCGGAGTGGGCGTGCTGCGCGATCTGCCGGACCAGCCCCTTGCGGTAGGCCTCCGGCATCCAGTCGCGCGGCTCGATCCGGTGGTCGGCGGCGATCGTGGCGTCGAACTGCGCCTGCAGCGCTGCCTCATCGGGTGCGGCCGGGCGGTCCAGCGTGGGCGCAGACATCTCGTCCCCCTCGTCGGGCGATCAATTACTGACCGAGTGGTCGGTAATGAGTGTGCCTGATCGCCGGTCGTCCCACAACCCGCGGCTTGACAGCTCCGGGGCCGAGGAGTTGGTTACTGACCAACTGGTCGGTAATGCGCGGCTGACCGCAGCCACCAGCAGGCCGGCGACGACGCTCGGAGGATGCCCGCGATGACCAGTGCGACCAGCGAGAAGACCCGCCGGCTGGGCATGGCCCCGGAGCCAGCGCTGCTCGACCCGGCCGAGCGGATGGGCGTCGACGAGCTGCGGGCCCTGCAGCTGGAGCGCCTGCAGTGGACGCTGCGGCACGCCTACGACAACGTCCCGCACTACCGGGCGGCCTTCGACGCCGCTGGCGTGCACCCCGACGACTGCCGCGAGCTGGCCGACCTGGCCCGGTTCCCGACCACGTCGAAGGCCGACCTGCGGGAGAACTACCCGTTCGGGATGTTCGCCGTCCCGCAGGAGCAGGTCCGGCGCGTCCATGCGTCAAGCGGCACCACCGGCCGGCCCACCGTCGTCGGCTACACCGAGCGCGACATCGCCACCTGGGCCACCGTCATGGCCCGCTCCATCCGGGCGGCCGGTGGCCGGGCCGGGGACAAGCTGCACAACGCCTACGGCTACGGGCTGTTCACCGGTGGGCTCGGCGCGCACTACGGCGCGGAGGCGCTGGGCTGCACCGTCATCCCGGTCTCCGGGGGCATGACGCCCCGCCAGGTGCAGCTGATCACCGACTTCGAGCCGCGGGTGATCATGGTGACGCCGAGCTACATGCTCACCGTCATCGACGAGTTCGAGAAGCAGGGCCTGGACCCGCGGGCCTCCAGCTTGCAGATCGGGATCTTCGGCGCCGAGCCGTGGACCGAGCAGATGCGCGCCGAGATGGAGGACCGCCTCGACATCGACGCCGTCGACATCTACGGCCTGTCCGAGGTGATGGGGCCGGGCATCGCCCAGGAGTGCGTGGAGACCAAGGACGGGCTGCACATCTGGGAGGACCACTTCCTGCCCGAGGTCATCGACCCGGCCACCGGTGAGGTGCTCCCCGAGGGCGAGCAGGGCGAGCTCGTCTTCACCTCGCTGACCAAGGAGGCGCTGCCGATCATCCGGTACCGCACCCGCGACCTCACCCGGCTGCTGCCCGGCACCGCCCGACCGGGCATGCGCCGGATGGAGAAGGTCACCGGCCGCACCGACGACATGATCATCCTGCGCGGGGTGAACCTGTTCCCGACCCAGATCGAGGAGGTCGTGCTGCGCACCGCGGGGCTCTCGCCGCACTTCTCCCTGGAGCTGACCAGCCGCGGCCGGATGGACCACCTCACCGTGCACGTCGAGGCCCGGCCGGACTGCCCAGCCGAGCGCCGCGCGCCCGCCGCCCGCGAGGTCGAGAAGGCGGTGAAGGACACGGTCGGCACCACCGTCGAGGTCCGCGTCGTCGACCCGGAGACGCTGGCCCGCTCGGTGGGCAAGCTCCAGCGGCTCACCGACCGACGTGAGCGGACATGACCGGGGCGAAAGTGGCCACTTCGGCCCCCCGGGTGGGGCCGTGACCGCGCCGGCGCGGCGGGGGAGACCCGGGCACTCGCTGGACTCGCTGCTGGAGGTCGCCGTCGCGGTGTTCAACGAGCGCGGCTTCGAGGCGACCAGCATGGACGAGCTGGCCACCCGGCTCGGCGTCACCAAGTCCGCGATCTACCACCACGTGCCCAGCAAGGTCGAGCTGCTGCGGCTGGCCCTGGACCGGGCGCTGGACGGGTTGTTCGCCGTCCTCGACGAGCCCGGCGCGACGACCGGCCCGGCGATCGACCGGCTCGAGCACGTCGTCCGCGGGTCGGTGCGGGTGCTGACCGCCGAGCTGCCCTTCGTCACGCTGCTGCTGCGGGTGCGCGGCAACTCGCCGGTGGAGCTCGCGGCGCTGCGGCGGCGCCGCGAGTTCGACCGGGTGGTCACCGACCTCGTGCGGGCGGCGGAGACCGACGGCGACGTCCGGCCGGACGTCGACCCCGCCGTCACCAGCCGGTTGCTGTTCGGCACCGTCAACTCCCTCACCGAGTGGTACCGGCCCGGCCGCGGGCTGGACGCCGACGCCCTGGCCGACGCCCTCGTCACCACCACCTTCAGCGGCCTGCGCACGGCCGCCCGACCGACCCCGCGAGAGGCACTCCGATGAGCGCACCCCTGCTGCCGAGCTACGTCGCCGGGCGCTGGTACACCGCCCCGGACGAGGGCACCCCGATCGCCGACGCGGTCACCGGCGAGACCGTCGTCCGGGTGTCCAGCACCGGGCTGGACGTCGCCGCGATGCTCGACCACGCCCGCTCCGTCGGTGGCCCGGCGCTGCGGGAGCTGACCTTCCACCAGCGCGCCGGCCTGCTCAAGCAGCTGGGCCTGCGGCTGATGGCGGACAAGGACGCCTTCTACGCGTTGTCCCGGCGCACCGGTGCCACCGACCGGGACAGCGCCGTGGACGTCGACGGCGGCTTCGGCACGCTGCTGTCCTACGCCAGCAAGGCCCGCCGCGAGCTGCCCGACGACACAGTCGTGCTCGACGGCCCGGTCGAGCCGCTGGGTCGAGGCGGCACGTTCCTCGGCCAGCACCTCTACACCCCGCTGCGCGGCGTGGCGGTGCAGGTCAACGCCTTCAACTTCCCGGTCTGGGGCTTCTTGGAGAAGCTCGCGCCCACCTTCCTGGCCGGCGTCCCGACCGTGGTGAAGCCGGCCAGCCAGACCGCCTACCTGACCGAGGCCGTCGTCCGCTCGATCGTCGAGAGCGGCCTCCTGCCCGAGGGGTCGGTGCAGCTGCTGGCCGGCAGCGCGGCCGGCGTGCTGGACTCCCTCGCAGGGCAGGACCTGGTGTTCTTCACCGGGTCGGCGGCGACCGCCCGCAAGCTGCGCAGCACGCCCGCCGTGGTGGCGAACTCGGTGCGGTTCAACGCCGAGGCGGACTCGCTCAACTGCTCGGTGCTGGGGCCCGACGCCACGCCGGACACGCCGGAGTTCGGCCTGTTCGTCGACCAGCTGGTCGAGGAGATGACCGTCAAGGCCGGGCAGCGGTGCACCGCGATCCGCCGGGCGCTGGTGCCCCGCGAGCTGGTGGACGAGGTGGTCGAGGCCACCCGGGCGAGGCTCGCCGAGGTCGTCGTCGGCGCACCCGGCGCGGACGACGTCACGATGGGCGCCCTGGCGAGCCTGGACCAGCGCGAGGAGGTGCTCCGCGCGGTCAAGGCACTGCGCGGGGTCGCCCAGGTGGTCGCCGGGGACCCCGACGACTTCCAGGTCGTCGGCGCAGACCGGGACCGCGGCGCGTTCCTGCCGCCGCTGCTGCTGCGCTGCGACGACCTGTCCGCCGGCGAGCCGCACGACGTGGAGGCCTTCGGCCCGGTCGCCACGGTGCTCCCGTACGACGGGGTGGCGCAGGCGGTCGAGCTCGCGGCCCGCGGTCAGGGCAGCCTGGTCGCCTCGCTGGTCAGCCACGACCCCGCCGTCGCGCGGGAGTTCGTGCTCGGCGCCGCGCACGCGCACGGCCGGGTGCTGGTGCTGGACCGGGACGACGCGGCGGAGAACACCGGGCACGGCGCACCGCTGCCGGTGCTCGTGCACGGCGGCCCCGGGCGGGCCGGCGGCGGCGAGGAGCTCGGCGGCATCCGCGGCGTGCTGCACGCCATGCAGCGCACCGCCGTGCAGGGCTCCCCGGACGCGCTGACCGCCATCGGCGGCCGCTGGGTCGCCGGCGCCCAGCGGCACGACGACGGCGTCCACCCCTTCCGCAAGTCGCTGGCCGAGCTGCGGATCGGCGACTCGGTGACCGCCGGGCCGCGCGCGGTCACCCTCGCCGACATCGAGCACTTCGCCGAGTTCACCGGCGACACCTTCTACGCCCACATGGACGAGGCGGCGGCCGCGGCCAACCCGCTGTTCGGCGGCCGGGTCGCACACGGCTACCTCATCGTCTCCTGGGCCGCCGGGCTGTTCGTCGACCCCGACCCAGGCCCGGTGCTGGCCAACTACGGGGTGGACAGCCTGCGGTTCCTCACCCCCGTCAAGCCCGGCGCGGCGCTGACGGTGACGCTCACCTGCAAGCAGATCAGCCCACGCGGCGGCGCCGACCACGGCGAGGTGCGCTGGGACGCCGTGGTGGTCGACGGGGACGGGAAGCCGGTCGCCACCTACGACGTCCTCACCATGGTCGCGAAGACCTGGCCGCCCGCCGGTTGACGTCCGCGGGTCAGGCGGCGACGGCGGTGACGAAGGTGCAGACGCCCTCGCCGTCGTCGGCCCGCTGCCGCAGCCCCAGCGCGCGGAGCACCGCCAGCTCGACCCGGTGCACGCGCCGCCGCAGACCGGCGTACTCCATGCTCCCCGCCCGCCGGACCTCGATCTGCTCGAACCCGGCCTGGCGCACGTGCTCGGTCAGCATCCAGTCCGGGAGCATCGTGATGTGCCCGGGCTGGTAGTAGTGCTTCGGGCCGAAGAACACCGGCGCGCCGCGCAGCAGCGTCTTCAGCAGCGAGTGCGGGTGGGTGACGTTCGGGGTGCTCACCACCAGCGTGTCACCGGGGCGGAGCAGCGCCCGGATCGACCGGAGCACCTGCCGCGGGTTCTCCACGTGCTCCAGGGTCTCCACGGAGACGACCAGGTCGAACGGGCCCCGGGTCTGCTCGGTCCACTCGGGGTGGTCCAGGTCCAGCCGGTGGATCCAGTCGTGCGGCGGGTACAGGTCGGTCGGGACGACGTCGAAGCCGGCGTCGCCGAGCCGCAGCGCCAGCGCACCGCAGCCGGCACCGACCTCGAGCACCCGGCCGCCGGCGGGGAGGGCCGCCCGCACCAGGGCCACCGCGTACTCGTGGACGCCGGGTGCGGCGTGCACGGAGTGACCGCGGTAGGCGCGGGAACTGGCCGTTCGCTGGATCGTCTGGCGCACAGGCGGCGTCACCTGCACAGGTTCCCATGCCGGTGTCCGGTCCGAGGGGCCTGGTGGCCGACGGGGAGGCGGAGCAGCATGGGGCGATGGCCTTCGACGTCGATCGGCTGCTCCGGCTGTGGACCGAGCTGCCCGCCGACGACGCGGTCGCCGCGGCCGCGTTCCGCGAGCTCTACACCGACCCGGTGACCGTCAACGGCGCGCCGGTCGCCCTCACCGGGCTCGTCGTCCGGGCCCGGGCGCTGCAGGCCGCCCTCGACCGGGTCGAGCGGGAGGTCGTCGACGTCGTCGAGGGAGGCGGCGGCAAGGTCGCCGTGGCGTTCCGGCTGCGCGGGCGGCACACCGGCACGCTCAGCACGTCCGCCGGGCCGGTGCCGGCCACCGGCGAGGTCGTCGAGCTCCGCGTCATCGACGTGCTGACCCTCACCGACGGCCGGATCAGCGAGATCTGGATGGTCGCCGACGAGCTGGGCGCCCTGGTCGGCACCGGCGCCGTCCGGGTGGTGCCGGTCGTCGCGGGCGGGGGCTGACCGGGGCTCCGGTGCCCCCCCCCGTCCGGAGACCGCCGTGCCGCCGACCGGAGCCGTGACCACTAGGTTGAGCGCATGCCGAACGGGTCGCCGGGAGACGTGCCCCCACGCAGCGTCCACGACCTCGGACTGCCGGGCCGGGCGGTCACCGCGCTGACCCGCGCCGGGATCACCGACCTCGACCGGCTCGCGCTGCTCAGCAGGGACGACCTCGCCGCCGTCCCCGGCCTGGGTCCGGGGATGATCGCCGCGATCCGGCTCGTCGTGCCCGGGCCGCCGTCCCCGGACGCCGAGCAGGAGTCGCCGGACGCGCCGGCGATCCCGTCGTTCGACTCGCTGCGGGCCCCGCGCGGCCGCTCCGCCGTCGACCTGCTCACCGCCGGCCCCCCGCCCCCGCTCACGCCGTCGCCTGAGCCCTCGCCGGTCGCGCCCGTGGCCGGTCCGCGGCCGGCGGAGTACGGCGACCTGCTGCGGCTCGGCGTCCGGCTGGCCTGCTGGTCGCTCCGCCAGCCGGGCCGCCTGCTGCACCGGCTGCTCGGCAGCCGAGGCTGACCCCGGGGGTCAGCCGGCGGCCCACCACCGCGCCGCGGCCGCCTCGGGCGTCAGTCCCTCGACCTCCACGGCCCGGTTCAGGCTGATGAGGTCGGCCGTGGTCAACCGGGCGCTGACCGCGTCCAGAGCGTCCGCCAGCCGGTGGCCCCACCGGTCCAGGGCGGCGGTGCGCACCAGCGGGACGACGTTCTCGTGCGGCTGGAGGGAGCGGTCGTCGGTGAGCAGGACCACCGGCGCCTTGCCGCCCAGCCGGGCGTCCGTGGTCTCCAGCAGCCCGACCTGGATCGACCCGGCGACCAGCGCCTCGACGGTGGCGGCCCGGGACGGCATGTTGACGACGGTGCCGAACCGCAGGCCGTAGACGGCCCGCAGACCGGGCAGGCACAGCGGGCGCTCCGGGCACTCCGGCGGGCCGCCGAAGGTCAGGCCGGGGGCCAGCTGCTCCAGCTGGGACAGCCGGCTGACCCCGTGCTCGGTGGCGAAGGCCCGGCTGACCGCGAAGCCGTTCTGGTCCTCGGCCGCCGCCGCGGCGAGCACGTCGACGCCCCGGCGGCCGAGCACCTCGCTGAGCGTGGCGTACAGCTGCTCCGGTGTGCTGGTGCCGGCTGTGCTGCCGGGGTCGACGAACTGCACCGCCGTGCCCAGGTAGTCGATCACGACGTCGACGACCCCCTGCTCGAGCGCCGGCTCGACGACCTCGCGGGTGCCGGCGGCGGGCTGCAGCGACACCGGCAGGCCCGCCTGCCGGGTGGCCTCCGCGTAGACCGCGGCGAGGATCTCGTTCTCGCTGAAGTCGTAAGAGGCGAAGCGGATCGTGTCCTCGGCGGGTTCCCCGTCGTCCGAGGCGCCGGAGCTGCAGGCGGTCAGCCCGGCGAGCAACAGCACGACGAGGAGGAGGACGGACGGCGCCCGGCGCCTGAGCACAGTGCCCGCCTTTCCTGCCGGAGCGTCACCACCGTCGGCGTGGGGCCACGGCGGCGCGGCACACGGCCACGCTAGCGGCATCGCCGCGCAGGAGGGGATGTTCGGGACCGCCGGTGAGGGGGAGCATCAGCGGCCGTGACCTCGCTGCCGCAGGCAGTGCCCACCGCGGTGCCTCCCTCGGGGGCGGGACCGCCGGCGATCCGTCGTGTCCGGCGCCGGCGGCGCCCCTCGGGCGAGCCACCGCCGCTGCCCCGGCACCTCAACGCCTCGGGGAAGTGGTGGCTGGCGCTGTCCGGCCTGGTGGTCGTGGCCTGGGTGGTCGTGTCGGCCACCGGCAGCGTGGGCCGCTTCGACGTCGCCGACACCTGGGTCCTCCAGGCGTTCGAGCGGATCCGCAGCCCGGCGCTGACCCGGGTGGCCGAGGTGGCCGGCGTGCTGGCCTCGGACATGGCCGTCTACGTGCTGTGGCTGGGCAACCTCGCGGTGCTGCTCGTCTGCCGGCGGTGGCGGCACCTGT
The DNA here is from genome assembly GCF_005930475.1 of Modestobacter altitudinis. Taxonomy (GTDB): domain Bacteria; phylum Actinomycetota; class Actinomycetes; order Mycobacteriales; family Geodermatophilaceae; genus Modestobacter; species Modestobacter altitudinis. The sequence continues at coordinate 12,519 of NZ_SJEW01000051.1, read as the reverse complement.
TCGTGGTGTTCGCCGTCGGCATCCTCGTGGCGAAGGTCGGCGCGAGCATGGCCGAGACCCTCCAGCGCCCCCGCCCCTTCGAGGTCGAGATCATCGGTGCCTGGGCCGGCTACTCCATGCCCTCGCTGCCGGTCACCGTGCTCGCCACCTTCCTGCTCAACATCGCCTACTCGCTGGTCCCCGCCGGCCGGTACCGCACGGTCGCCAAGTGGGTCGTCTGCGCCCTGCTGGCGATCACCGCGCTGTCCCGCCTGTACCTGGCGCAGGACCACCCCACCGACATCGCCGCCGGGGTCATCCTGGGCGTGGCCGTGCCGCTGGCAGCCTTCCGGCTGCTCACCCCCAACGACGTCTACCCGGTGCGCTACCGCCGCGGACGCCCGGCGCACCTGGACGTCACCGGCCACCGGGGGCAGGCGATCGTCCGGGCCCTGGAAGACCAGCTCGGGCTGCTGGCCACCTCCGTGGAGCCGTTCAACCTGTCCGGTTCCGGTGGCTCCACGCCGCTGCGGATCACCGTCAAGGCCGCCGGGGAGGGCGAGAGCTGCGTGTTCGGCAAGCTCTACGCGGCGACCCACGTGCGCTCCGACCGCTGGTACAAGCTCGGCCGCACCCTCCTCTACGGCCGCCTGGAGGACGAGCAGCCGTTCCACAGCGTGCGCCGGCTGGTGCAGTACGAGGACTACGTGATGCACCTGTTCGCCGACGCCGGGCTGCCGACGGCCCGTCCGCTGGGCATCGTGGAGATCACCCCGGAGCGGGAGTACCTGCTGGTCGCGGAGTTCATGGCCGGCGCCCGCGAGGTCGGCGACGCCGAGGTGGACGACTCCATCATCGACCAGGGCCTCGCGCTGGTCCGCCGGATGTGGGAGATCGGCGTGGCGCACCGCGACATCAAGCCGGCCAACCTGCTGGTCCGCGACGGCCGGCTGGTGATCATCGACACCGCCTTCGCCGAGGTCCGGCCCAGCCCGTGGCGGCAGGCGGTCGACCTGGCGAACATGATGCTGGTCCTGGGCCTGCGCACCGATGCCGAGCGGGTCTACCGGCGCGCGCGCACCCAGTTCTCCGACGAGGAGATCGCCGAGGCGTTCGCCGCGACCCGCGGGCTCACGATGCCCTCCCAGCTGCGCCGGATGCTGCGCCAGCAGGGGCGGGACCTGCACCAGGAGTTCGTGGCCCTGCTGCCGTACCAGCTGCCCTCGGTGCGCATCCAGCGGTGGAGCTGGCGGCGGACCGGGCTGACCCTCGCGACCCTGTTCGTGGCCCTGATCTGCGCCGGGATCACGACCGAGCTGCTCCGGTCGCCGCTGTGAACCGGCCCGCGGCCGCTGCGGTGGCCCTCGTGGCAGCCGGGTGCCTGGCCGGGTGCGGCAACGACTCGGCGAACCCCGCGGCCGCGATCCCCGATCCTCCGCTGTGCCCGGTCGAGGACGGGGCTGGTGCGGGCAACGGTGTGATCCTGATGGCCCAGTCGGTGCCGACGTCGTCCTGGGTGCCGTGCCTGGACGTCCTGCCCTCGGGCTGGACCTTCCAGCACCTGGACGTACGCGACGGGCTGTCCCGGTTCTTCCTGGACTCCGACCGGGACGGCCCCGGTGCGATCGAGGTCCGCCTCGAGGAGTCCTGCGACACCGCCGGCGCCATCGAGATCGCCAGTGACCACGAGTTCACGCACCGGCTCGAGCGGGTGCGACGGCTCAGCCCCGCCTACGCGGGCGAGCGCTTCTACGTGTTCCGCGGCGGCTGCGTCACGTTCGTGTTCCGGCTGGACAAGGGCAGCCCTGGCGAGGCACAGGCGCTGGCCTCGCAGGCGGTCGGCATGGTCAGCCGGGAGGACCTGCAGGCCCAGGTGCACGCCGACAGCGGCGGACGGATCGACCTCGACCCCGTCGGAGGGGACGGACAGCCATGACCACACTCGAACAGGCCAGCCCCCCGGCTCGGCCCCGTCGGCCGGCCTGGCGACGGTGGCTCGCCCCGGCGTTCTCCCTCGTGCTGGTCGCGGCGATGGTCTTCTGGTTCCTCCCGCAGTTCACCAGCCTCAGCGACGTGTGGGCCTCGGTGCAGGACATGACCGCCGTGCAGATCGGCCTGCTGGCGCTGGCGACGCTGTGGAACCTGGCCACGTACCAGTTCGTCATGGTCACCACCACGCCCGGGATGACGCTGCGGCAGGCCACGGTCTCCACCGAGACGACCACGGCGGTGGCGAACACGCTGGTCGGTGGCGCGGCCGTCGCGATGGGACTCACCTACGCGATGAACTCCTCCTGGGGGTTCTCCCGCTCCCGGACGTCGGTGTCGCTGCTGACCTCGGGGCTGTGGAACAACTTCGCCAAGCTGGGGCTGCCGGTCGTGGCGCTCGCGCTGCTGGCCTTCACCGCGCCGCCGACGCCCGGCCGGCTGCTGGCCGGCCTGCTCGGCGTCGCCGGCCTCGTCGCCGCCGTGGTCGGTCTGTGGCTGGTGCTGCGCAGCCGGGCCAGTGCGGCCCGGGTGGGGCAGACCCTGGCCCGCTGGGTGTCGGCGCTGCTGCGGCTGGTGCACCGGCCGCCCGTGCACGGCTGGGACCTGGCGCTGACCAAGTTCCGCGACCGCACCGTGCTGCTGCTGCGCGCCCGCTGGCACTGGCTGACCCTGGCCACGGTCGTCAGCCACCTGTCGCTGTTCCTGGTGCTGCTGCTGGCGCTGCGGTTCTGCGGGGTCGGCGCCGACCAGGTCGGCTGGGCCGAGGCCCTGGCGGTGTTCGCCTTCGCGCGGCTGCTCACTGCCATCCCGTTCACGCCGGGCGGTCTGGGGGTCATCGAGGTGGCGATGATCAGCGGGCTGGCCGCCGCCGGTGGGGACCGCCCCGCCGTCGCCGCGGGGGTGCTCGTCTTCCGCGTGCTGACCTACGTCCTCCCGATCCCGTTCGGGGTGCTCACCTACGTCTTCTGGCAGCGCAACACCTCGTGGCGGCGCGAGCCCAACACCGCCCCGCGCACCGACCTGGTCCCCGAGTCGGCATGACGACCACCGCGCGGACTCCCCGGACCGCCCGGGTCGTCCGCCGGCCGCGCGACGCGCTGCTGCTCGTCGGCGGCGCGGCCCTGCTGGTGCTGGTGTCCCTGCCGGTGCACCCGGACTCGGTCAGCGCCGCCGAGACGGCGGTCTTCCGGGCGCTGAACGCGACGACGGTCCTGCCCTTCGTCCTCGTCTGGCCGGTGATGCAGCTGGGCAACGTCGTCGTCGTGCCGTGCGCCGCCGCGGTCGCGGCGGCGTTCCGCCGCTGGCGGCTGGCGGCCGGGCTGCTGCTCGCCGGGGCGGCCGTGTACCTGCTGGCCAAGCAGGTGAAGGGGGTGGTGCCGCGCGGCCGGCCCGACGGGTTGCTCTCCGACGTGGTCGTCCGGGGTGCCGCGGCGCTGGGCCGCGGCTACGTCTCCGGGCACGCCGCGGTGGTCACCAGCCTGCTCGTCGTCGCCTGGCCGTGGCTGGGCCGACGGGCCCGGATCGGCTGCAGCGCCCTGGTCGCCGCGGTGTGCCTGGCGCGCGTGTACGTCGGCGCGCACCTGCCGCTGGACGTCGTCGGCGGTGCCGCGCTGGGGCTGGCGGTCGCCGGGGGAGTCCGGCTGGTCCTCGGGCACCCGCGCTGATGCTCGTCGACACCCGGCGGGCCCTGGTGATCGGCGGTGCGCTGCTGGCAGCCGCCCTGGTGGTGAGCGTGCTGGTGGCCTGGCCGGTCACCCAGCCGGCGGTGCAGGCCGTGGACGACGCGGTGTGGCGGGGTGCGCGGGCGGTGGAGAACCGCCCGACCACGGTGGTCGCGATCGGCATGTCCTGGTTGGGCAGCGTCTGGGTCAACTGGCCGGTGCGCGTCGCCGCGCTGGTCCTGCTGGCCTGGCGGCGGCACTGGCTGCGGCTGACCGCCTTCGCCCTGGCGGTGGTCAGCAGCGAGGCGTTGATCGGCCCGGTGAAGGCGTGGGTCGACCGCCCGCGGCCGCCGGACAGCCTCATCGTCACCTCCGGAGCGGCCTTCCCGTCCGGCCACGCGATCGCCGGTGCGGTGACCGCGGTCGGGGTGGTGCTCGTCGTCGCCGCCCCGGGGCCCATGCGCTGGCGCTGGGAGGTGCGCGCGGTGCTGTTCGCCGTCGTCATGGCGCTGTCCCGGGTGTACCTGAGGGCGCACTGGCTCTCCGACACGGTCGCCGGTGGGTTGCTCGGCGCCGGACTCGCCCTCGGCTGGCCGGCGCTGCTGATGGCGTTGCGGCACGGGACGGAGGGCGGTGCCCCTACCGGCGGTCGCCGCGGAACCCGTCGCCGGGGCCGCCGTCCCACAGCCCGTGGACGACCAGGCTGACCAGCACCGCGACCAGCACGACCGCGACGACGGCGGTGACGAGCGCGCGCCGGGACCGGACGCCGGCCGCCCGGGTGCTGGCCACCTCCTGCCGGAGCTGGGCGACCAGGGCCGCGGCGAGCGCGCGCCAGCCGGCCGCGGCGGCGGGCGCCGGGGGAGCCTGCGCGGGGAGGTCGGCCGTGACGGCGGGCAGTTCGTCGCGGTACCGGGCCGCGAACGCGGTCGCCATCCGCTCACTGCCCTCGTCCGGGGACAGCAGCCCGGCGGCCACCGCGTCCTTGAGCAGGTCGACGGTCGCCATGCGCTCGGCGTCCGAGGCGCGGAGCCGATGTCCGGTCCCGGGGTGCTGGTCGTGCGTCGTCCCTGACGTCATGCCGACGACGGTAGGGACGCCGGCGCGTCCTGCCATCCTCCTGGCGGAGTGCGTCGCCTGCTGCGCCTGCAGTAGGCCGGGACCTCAGCGGGGCTCGGGGTCGCCGGCCCGGACCAGACCGGTCTGGTAGGCCAGCACGACCAGTTGCGCGCGGTCGCGGGCCCCCAGCTTGCTCATCGCCCGGTTGACGTGGGTCTTCACCGTCAGCGGGGAGAGGAACAGCCGCCCGGCGATGGCCTCGTTGCTGAGCCCATGGGCGACGAGGGCCACCATCTCGCGTTCCCGCTCGGTGAGGACGTCCAGGATCGTCCCGGGCAACGGAGGGCGGCCGTGCTCGGGCTGGTCGAGGAACCGGGCGATGAGGCTGCGGGTGGCCCGGGGGGACAGCAGCGCGTCGCCGCGGGCGACCACCCGGATGGCGTCGAGCAGCTCCTCGGGCTCCACGCTCTTGCCGAGGAAACCGCTGGCACCCGAGCGCAGCGCCTGCAGGACGTACTCGTCGGCCTCGAAGGTGGTCAGCACGATCACCCGGACGGCGGCCAGCTCGGGCGACTCGGTGATCTGCCGGGCCGCCGTCAGCCCGTCCACCCCCGGCATCCGGATGTCCATGAGGACGACGTCCGGGCGCAGCTCGAACGCCTGCCGCACGGCCTCCGCGCCGTCGGAGGCCTCGCCGACCACCTCCAGGTCGGCGTCGCTGCCGATCAGCGCGGCGAAGCCCGAGCGGATGAGGACCTGGTCGTCGGCCAGCAGCACCCGGATCGTCACGCCGACCTCCGGGGGACCGCGGCGTGGACGGTGAAGGTCCCGTCGCCGTCCGCCCCGGTCACCAGGAGCCCGCCGACGGCCTCCACCCGCTCCCGCATGCCGATGAGCCCGTGACCCGCGTCGGGCGACCCCGGACGGCTCGGGTCCACCGGGTTGCGCACGTCGATGGTGACCGCCTCCGGCCGGTGGTCGATGACGAGGTCGGCGGAGCCGGTGCCGTACTTGACGGCGTTGGTGAGCGACTCCTGCACGACCCGGTAGGCGGTCAGGTCCGGGATCGGCGCCAACGGGTACGGGTCACCGGTGGAGGTCCAGCTCAGCTGCAGCCCGGCCCGCCGGAGGGACTCGACGAGCGCGGGCACCCGGGAGAGACCGGGGGCGGGCTCGGTGGGCACGTCCTCGTCCTGCGTGCGCAGCAGGCCGACGACCGCCGACATCTCCGACAGCACGGTCTTGCTCGCCTCGCGCACCAGACCGAGAGCGGTGCGGGCCTGCTCGGGGTCGGCGGCCATCAGGTGGCGGGCGACGCCGGCCTGCACGTTGATCACCGAGATGTGGTGGGCGACGACGTCGTGCAGCTCCCTGGCGATGCGCAGCCGTTCGTCGGTCACCCGCCGCTCGGCCTCCTCCTCGCGGGTCAGCTCGGCCTGGTGCGCCCGGGCCTGCGCCGCGGTCAGCGCGGCCCGCTGGCTCCGGACTGCGACGCCCACCGCGGCCGCCGCACCGCTGAGCGCCACGGTGGCCAGCGCCGGCAGGTCACCGCGGTCGTCGAGCCAGCTGCCCATGACCAGCGCCATGGTGACGGCGTAGGCGACGGCGGTGACGGCCGTGGCGACGACGGTGCGGCTGACCGGCAGCAGCCGGCCCACGGTGTACAGGGCGAGGAAGAGCGGCAGCGGCAGGGGCAGCCGGCCGTCGCTGCTCAGGACCGCGAGCACGCCGAGGACCGCGGTCGCCGCCCACACCGGCATCGGGTGGCTGCGTCGGAGGACGAGGGGGAGCGCTGCCAGCGCCAGCAGCAGCGTGGTGCCGGCGCCCACGCCGCGGTCGTCGAGGTCGCCGGGGCCGCCGGGGCCGTGGCCCTGGGAGAGCCCGGGCAGCGTCAGCAGCGTGAGCAGCAGGAGGGCCGCCGCGACCGCGACGTCGACGAACCGCGGGTGCGCCTGCCCCCATCGCCAGACCCTCGCCACGTTGCCCATCTCGATCATCCTCGGCACCCCGGCGGCCAGCCGCGACCCGGGGTGCCCGGCAGCCGGTCCTGCGGTCGGTCGCCGGACGTCGGACACCGCGGTCACGGCCTGGCCGCGCGGAACCGGGCGCGCTGCGACGTCCAGAGCAGCGCGGCGACCGCGGCTGCGAGGAGCAGGTACGGGGCGGCACCGGCCGCCGCGTCGAGGACGGACCGCCAGCGGTCGGCCAGCAGCAGGCCCCCGCCGATCAGGCTCGCGTTCCAGCAGAACGCGCCGACGGCGGTCAGCGCGAGGAACCGGGCCATCGGCATGCGCAGCGTCCCAGCGGGGACGGACGCCAGACCGCGGAGACCGGGGACGACCCGGCTGACCAGCACGACGACCGTCCCGTGCCGGGTGAACCACGACTCCGCGCGGGACATCCGCTCCTCGCGGACGCCCAGCAGCCGGGAGAGCCGCAGCACCGCCGGCCGCCCGCCCCACCGGCCCACCGCGTACAGCGCCCACGCGCCGAGCACCGAGCCGAGGGTGGCGGCGAGGGTGGCCGCCCAGAACAGCAGCTGACCGGCCGAGACCTGGGCGCCGACCAGCGGGAGGACGACCTCCGACGGGATCGGCAGCACCTCCCCGGCGGCCATGACGACGGCCGGCCCGGCGTAGCCCGCGCTCGTCGCGACCTGCTCGGCGATCGAGGCGATGTCGGCGAAGGCGCTCATCGCCCTGCCCCCGGCGCGGTCGGTGTCATGGGGAGAGCCTCTCCCGGCGGAGGAGACCGCGGCGTCGTCCGGCCGCAGGCTCGCAGCTGACCGGGGATACCGCGGCAGCAGTACGGCGGGAGCCTGCCGCCGGACGACGACGGGCCGGGCGCCGCGGGCCAGGCTGGTGCCGTGCTCACCGAGTCCCTCCCCGCTCCCGCGGGCCGCGCCGTCCGGGCCGCCCATGCCACCGCCCCGCCGTCGGCCCGTGCCCGGCTCGACGCCGGCGTCCGGCTGGCCGCGGTGGTGGCGCTGTGGGCGGGCCTGCTGCTGGTCGCGTACTGGTGGGCCGCCGGTGGCGGGTTCTCCGACCTGGGCTCGTGGGCCGACGGGCTCACCTCCACCGGGCGGCTGACCGGTCTGCTGGCGTCGGTCCTGCTGCTGGTGCAGGTGCTGCTGATGGCCCGGGTGCCGGTCCTGGAGCACGCCTTCGGGCAGGACCGGCTCGTGCGGGTGCACCGGCTGGTCGGGTTCAGCTCCTTCACCCTCATGCTGGCGCACGTCGGCCTGACCACCTGGGGCTACGCCGCCGGCCAGCTCAGCGCGACCCCGGGCGAGCTGTGGGACCTCACCGTCACCTACCCCGGCATGCTGCTGGCCGTCGCCGGGACGGGCTGCCTGCTGATGGTGGTCCTCACCAGCGTCAAGGCGGCCCGCCGGCGGCTGCGCTACGAGTCCTGGCACCTGCTGCACCTCTACGCCTACCTCGGAGTGGGCCTGGCGTTGCCGCACCAGCTGTGGACCGGGCGGGACTTCCTCGCCTCTCCCGCCCGCACGGTGTTCTGGTGGGGGCTGTACGCGGTCACCGCCGCGTCGGTGCTCGTCTGGCGGGTGGCCTTGCCGCTGGTGCGCAGCGCCCGGTACGGCGTCCGGGTCAGCGCGGTCGTGCCCGAGGACGACGGTGTGGTGTCGGTGTGGATGAGCACCCGGCGGCCGATGCCGGTCGAGGCCGGGCAGTACCTCGGCTTCCGGTTCCTCGCCGGCCGCGGCTGGACCCGGTCGCACCCGTACTCGCTGTCGGCCGCACCCGGCCGGCGGGGCCTGCGGATCACCGTGCAGGTGGTCGGCGACGGCAGCGCGGCGCTGCGCCGGCTCCGCCCGGGCACCCGGGTGCTGGTCGAGGGCCCGTACGGCCGGCTGTCCGCCCGGGCGCGGACACGCTCCCGGGTCGCGCTGATCGGCGCCGGCGTCGGGATCACCCCGCTGCGCGCGCTGGCCGAGGCGCTGGACTACGCGCCGGGCGACGCCGTGCTGCTGTACCGGTACTCCGGGCCGCCGCTGTTCCAGCACGAGTTCGAGGCGCTCGCCGCGCAGCGCGGCCTGCAGGTGCTGTGGCTGCCGGGTCACCGGCGGGCGCCGGGGTCCTGGCTCGGGGACGGGGTCGGCGCCGCCTCCGACCTGGCCGCGCTCACCTGGTGGGTGCCCGACATCGCCGACCGCGACGTCTACGTCTGCGGCCCCGAGCCGTGGGCCGAGGACGTCCGCCGGACGACCGGGGCCGCCGGCGTCCCGGCCGACCGCTTCCACGTCGAGAGCTTCGGGTGGTGACCGGGATGCGTCGGATCGTCCTCTGGCTGATGAGCACGCTGACCGTGCTCGTCCTGCTCTTCGGGTACCACACGTCCACGTCGTCGCAGCCGGCCGCGAGCGCGGAGTCCTCCGCGGTGGCCCCGGTCAGCAGCGGCACCGGCTCGTCCTCGGGCTCGGCCAGCGGCTCGACCGGCACCAGCACCAGCACCTTCACCGGTGACTCGGCCTCCACCCGCTGGGGCCCGGTGCAGGTGGAGATCACCGTCGCCGGCGGCACGATCACCGACGTCTCGGTGGTCGACTACCCGAGCGGGAACGGCAAGGACCAGCAGATCAACGCCCGAGCGCTGCCGGTCCTCGTGCAGGAGACGCTCGACGCGCAGAGCGCCGACATCGACATGGTCAGCGGCGCCACCGTCACCAGCGACGGCTACCTGGAGTCGCTGCAGAGCGCGCTGGACCAGGCCGGGCTGTGACCGCACCGCCGACCGCCCGGTACGTCGAGCACGTCATGGGCATGCCGATCAGCCTCGCGCTGCGCGGCCGGCACACCGGCGACGCGACGGCGAGAGCCGCCTGGGCGGCGACGATGGCCGCGCTGCGGGAGGCGGACCGGGTGTTCAGCACCTACCGGGAGGACTCGGCGGTGTCCCGGCTGCGTCGCGGAGAGCTCGGCCTGGAGGACTGCCCTGCAGAGGTCGCCGAGGTGCTGGCGCTGGGGGAGACCGCGGAGCGGGACTCGGCCGGCGCGTTCAGCGTGTGGCTGCCCGGGCCCGACGGCCGGCCCCTGCTCGATCCCAGTGGCGTGGTCAAGGGCTGGGCGACCGAGCGCGCCGCCGAGCACCTGCGGGCCCTGCCGGGGACCGACTTCTGCCTGTCCGCCGGCGGGGACATGACCTGCGCGACGGCGGACCCGGCCGGCCGGCCGTGGCGGATCGGTGTCGAGGACCCGGCCGACCCCCGGCGGGTGCTGGCGGTCCTCCCGGTGTACAGCGGCGCGGTCGCCACCTCGGGCACCGCGCACCGCGGGGCGCACCTCGTCGACGCGCGCACCGGCCGCGCCCCGGACGGCGTCGCCTCGGTGACCGTGGTCGCCGGGTCGCTCACCCGGGCCGACATCGACGCGACCGCCGCCTACGCGCACGGGGCGGAGGCCGCGCACTGGCTGGCGACCCGGCCGGGCCGCTCGGGCCTCGTCGTCTGGGCGGACGGGACGACGACCGTCGTCGAGCCCGTGCTGCCCTGACACCCGTCCGCGGGTACCGCGTCCGGCGTACGGCGAGGGCCTGCCCGCGGACGACGACGGGGGTGCCCGGACCCGTCGACGCTGGACGGCATGGAGTCGAGTTCATCAGCAGCCGCCACGCAGGCCTGGCCGGCGCCGGTCGTCGTTCCTTCCTCCTGCTGAGCGGCGCGACCGTCCTGGGGCTGTGGTTCGCGCTCCGGGCGCCGGAGGTCACCCCGGTGATGCCCCCCGGCCGCCGCGATGCAGCAGCAGCCCGCCGATCAGGTCACCGACACCCCCGTCCTGCCCGCGCAGCCCGACGTGCGCTCGCTGCACGAGGAGCGCTTCGCGTTCTGACGCCCTCAGGCGAGGGTCAGGCAGGCCCAGACGTGCGTGCGCCGGCCGACCACGGACCAGCCGTGCCGTGCCGAGAGCCAGGCGATGAGGTGCAGGCCCAGCCCGCCGAGGGACGGGTTGCGGTCGGCCGCCGGTACGGGCGGCTGGTCCGGGCGGGCGTCGCTGACGTCGACCAGCCAGCCGGGCGCCGTCCCGGTCACCGTCACCCGGACCGGGGCGCCGCTGTGCCGGACGCCGGTGGACGCCAGCTCCTCGAACGCCAGCAGCAGCCGGTCGACGTCGTCCTCGTCGGCCCCCTCGCGCAGCGCGCCGGCTGCCAGGTCGGGCCGCAACCGCACGCGGGCAGCCGTGAGCTCCGCCGGGCGGAGATCTCCCACTGCCATGCCCTGCGGACCAGTCCCCGGACCGCGGGCAGGGGGTCCTGCGCCCAGCTGCCGGTGCGCATGTGCTCCCTGCAGTCGTCCGGTGGGCGTCCCGGGTCCTGTGCCGTTCCGCGCCGGGCCAGTCATCGGCCCTGCTCGGACGGAGGAGGCCCCCCAACCGGAGGAGACGTCAGCCCGCCGAGCGGCGCCGGACCGCGAGGAGCAGGCCTGCGGCGGTCGGGGCGACGGTGGACTCCAGGTGCGGATCCGCCTCGATCCGGCCGCGGACGTCGGCGACGTCGTCGGGGTGGGAGAGCACGTTGTCGACGGCCAGCACCCCGCCCGCCCGCAGGACCCGGATGGGGTCCGGCCACCACCGCGGGTACAGCGAGCGCTCGGCGTCGAGGAGGACGACGTCCTGACTGGCGTCGGGCAGTCCGCGGAGGACCGCACCTCCGTCGGCGCAGCGGAACTGCACCCGCTCGCGCAGCCCGACCCGGTCGAGGGTGGCCGCCGCCTCGCGTTGGGCGTCCCCGTCGACGTCGACGCTGAGCACGGTGCCGTCCTGGTCCCGGACGGCATGCGCGAGCCAGAGGGTCGAGTAGCCGTTCGACGTCCCGACCTCGACGACCCAGCGCGCGCCCATGGCCTGGCAGACGACGGAGAGCAGCGCCGCCGCGTCCGGGCTCAGGTTGCGTCGTCGTCGCCGGCGGTCCACCTGGCCGGCGTCGTGGCGGACGCCGTCGGCGTGCAGCGCGCGGGCGACGTCGTCGAAGCTCTCGGGCACGGACCTGTCCTACCGCACGATCCGGTCGGTTCTCGTGCGGCCGACCATTGCGCCCACGACGGCGGAGTCGCACCCTGGTCGCACCTCAGTCGCGGACGGATCACGAGGGCGCTGCTGACGCGCCGAACCGGCCTGCCTGGAGCGGCAGGTCCTGTCACCGGGGCAACTGAGGACCTCCACCTCCCACCCCGCGCACGTCCGCGGAGGGGACGGGACGACGAACAGGAGGAGCGCACGAGACTCCGTCGACGCCATCGGGACGACTGGTCCTTGCCCAGCGGGCGGGCCGAGGTCGAGCTGTTCCGCTTCTGGGAGGAGGACCTGGTGGGCGCCCTGTCGCCGGACGTCGTGGCCGTCGGCCCTCCGCACGCCGTACGGCCCGCCAGACCCGGTCCGGCGAAGGAGCCCTCCGACGCGTCCGCGGACCCGCTCTGGTGGGCGGGACTGGTCTTCGTCGTCGTGCTGATGGCAGTCGTGGTCTGAGCGACGGCGCCGGACTCCCGATCTGCCGCGCGCTCGTCCGGCGCACCTCGCCGTCGGAGGTCGTGGCCGTCGCCATTCCGGATGTCCCCGGACCGGGTCGACGGACGACCTCACGGGCCTTCGTCGTCCCGCTGATGCTGATCGTCGGCTCAGCGACCTTCCGACCGCCTGACCTGCCGGAGCGTCGGCTCGTACGTCTGACCTGCGGCTTCCCTCTTGTTCCGCGTGGCGCTCGAACGTATGATCGAACGCATGGCGAGTCTCTCGGCGACGCGGCAGCGCAGTGGTCCTGCGCGTGCGCGGGCCGCGGACGAGCGCCCGGCGGCCGCGGCTCCGGGGGTGGCTCCGGGGGT
>NZ_SJEW01000050.1 GCF_005930475.1 Modestobacter altitudinis | reverse complement strand
GCGGGGGAGAGGACGGCGGGAGCCTGACCGGCCAGGACGTCTGAGCCGTCGCGCTCACCCTGCGTGGCCGCCCAGAGGGGCGGCCGGCGCCTGGCCAGGTCACCCGACCGGGTGGTCGACCACGCAGCGTGGCCTCCTCACGCTGCCACGACGGGCCCGAACGCCCTATCCTGCGATCTTGACCGGCCGTGGGTCCCGCGGCTCCGAGGCCAGGAGGTAGGCGTGCGGTCGATCTGGAAGGGCGCAGTCTCCTTCGGGCTGGTCAGCATCGCGGTCAAGCTGTACTCGGCGACCGAGGACCACGACATCCGGTTCCACCAGGTGCACGCCACCGACGGTGGCCGGGTGAAGTACAAGCGGGTCTGCTCGGTCGATGGCGAGGAGGTCGAGTACGCCGACATCGCCAAGGGCTACGAGCTCCCCGACGGCCAGCTCGTCGTGCTGACCGATGAGGACTTCGACCAGCTGCCGCTGGGCACCACGCACGAGATCGAGGTGCTGCAGTTCGTCGACCAGGAGCAGATCGACCCGATCCACTTCGAGAAGACCTACTACCTGGAGCCCGACGGGGTCGCCACCCGCCCCTACGTGCTGCTGCGCACCGCGCTGGAGAACGCCGGCCAGGTCGCGATCACCAAGATCGCCATCCGGCAGCGGGAGTCGCTGGCCGCGCTGCGGGTGCGCGACGGCGTCCTGGTGCTGCACACGATGCGCTGGCCCGACGAGATCCGCCGTCCTGGCTTCGGCTTCCTGGACGAGGAGGTGCCGGTGAAGGCGGCCGAGCTGGCGATGGCCGAGTCGCTCATCTCGACGATGGCCGGCGACTTCGACCCGTCGGCGTTCACCGACGACTACCGCGAGGCGATGCAGCAGCTGCTGGAGGCCAAGCAGTCCGGCGGTGAGGTGCGCCCAAGCCCCGACGCCGCCGACGACGGCGGTGGCGCGGTGGTCGACCTGATGAGCGCGCTGCGGCGCAGCGTCGAGCGGGCCGGTGGGAACGCGCCCGCAGCCGGCGCGGACGACAGCTCGGACGACGACACCGACGAGGCGCCGCCGGCGAAGAAGAGCACCCGCAAGCCGGCGAAGAAGGCCACCACCGCCGCCGGGAAGGCGCCGGCCGAGAAGGCACCCGCGAAGAAGGCCGCCGCCGCGACGGCCGACGACGAGCCGGCCAAGCCGGCCAAGCGCGCGTCCCGGGCCCGCAAGACCGCCTGACCCGTGGCGCCCAGCGACCCCCTGGCTCCCTACCGCGCCAAGCGCGACCCGGCCCGCACGGCCGAGCCCGTGCCGGGCGCGGACCAGCCGCTCCCGGTCGGCGACGACGACACGTTCGTCGTCCACGAGCACCACACGCCGCGCGGGCGCACCGGGGAGCGGGTGCACTGGGACCTGCGGCTGGAGCGCGACGGGGTGCTGCGGAGCTGGGCGGTGCCCAAGGGCCCGCCGACCGAGCCGGGGGTCAACCGGCTCGCCGTCCCCACCGAGGACCACCCGCTGGAGTACGCCTCGTTCGCCGGCACCATCACCGCCGGCGAGTACGGCGGCGGGCAGGTGAGCATCTGGGACGCCGGCCGCTACGCGACCGAGAAGTGGGCCGACGACCACGTCACCGTCGCCTTCGACGGGCAGCGGCTGACCGGCCGGTACGTGGTGTTCCGGCTGCCCGACGGCAGCTGGAACGTCCGCAAGCTCGACGCCGACCCGGTCACCGCCGCACCGGTGGCCGGGGTGCCGGAGGACCTCCCGCCGATGCTGGCCGCGATCGGCGAGCTGCCCCGCGCCGACGACCCGCGGTGGGGGTACGAGTTCAAGTGGGACGGCGTCCGGGCGCTGGCACACGTGCAGGCGGGGAGGCTGCGGTTGCGCGCGCGCAGCGGCAACGACGTCACCGGCACCTATCCCGAGCTGCACCGGCTGCCCGGGGTGCTCGCCGGTCACGACGCCGTCCTCGACGGGGAGGTCGTCGCGCTGGACGGGCGCGGTCGGCCGGACTTCGGGCTGCTGCAGGGCCGGATGCACCGCACCGGCCCGGAGGTCGCCCGGATGGCCGCGGCGTCGCCGGTGACCTACCTGGTGTTCGACCTGCTCGCGCTGGACGGCGAGAGCCTGCTCACCCGGCCCTGGACCGAGCGGCGGGAACGGCTCGACGCCCTGGGCCTGGTCTCGGACCGCTGGGTCACCACCCCCTGGTTCCGCGGGAACGGCGACCAGGTGCAGGCCGCCAGCCTGGAGAACGGGCTGGAGGGCGTCCTCGCCAAGCGGCTGGACTCGCCCTACCGCCCCGGGGGCCGGGGTCCGGACTGGCGCAAGGTGAAGAACCTGCGCACCCAGGCGGTGGTCGTCGGGGGCTGGCGGCCGGGCGAGGGTCGGCGGGCCGGCGGGATCGGCTCGCTGCTGGTCGGCGTGCACGACGACAGCGGGCGGCTGGTCTTCGCCGGCCACGTCGGCACCGGCTTCACCGCCGCGGCCCTGGCCGAGCTCGGCAGGCTGGTCACCGCGCGCCCGTCCTCGCCGTTCGCCGACGCGCTGGCCCGCGAGGTCACCCGCGACGCGCACTGGGTGGAGCCGCTGCTGGTCGGCGAGGTGCGGTACACCCAGTGGACCCGGGAGGGCCGGCTGCGGCACCCGGCCTGGCGGGGACTGCGCGACGACGTCCCGCCCGCCGACGTGGTGGTCGAGCCGTGAGCCGTCAGCGGGTGCACATCGAGGGCCGCCAGCTCGAGGTCTCCAACCTGGACAAGGTGCTGTTCCCGGAGGTGGCGTTCACCAAGGCGCAGGTCATCGACTACTACGTGCGGATCGCGCCGGTGCTGCTGCCGCACGTCGCGCACCGGCCGGTCACCTTCACCCGGTGGCCGAACGGCGTCGAGGGCCAGGCGTTCTTCGAGAAGAACAGCGCCCGGCACGCGCCGGAGTGGGTGGCGTCGGTGACCGTCCCGACGCCCGGCTCGTCCCGGGGCCGGGAGACGCTGGACATGGTGCTGCTGACCGCCGTGCCGGACCTGGTCTGGTCGGCGAACCTGGCCGCGCTGGAGGTGCACGTGCCGCAGTGGCAGGTGGACGACGACGGCACGGCCCGGCTGCCCGACCTGCTGGTCCTCGACCTCGACCCCGGCCCGGGCACCGACGTCGTCGACTGCGCCCGGGTGGCGCACCGGCTGCGCGAGCGGCTGGTCGCCGACGGGCTGGACCCGGTGGTGAAGACGTCGGGCTCCAAGGGCCTGCAGGTCTACGCGCCGATCCGGTGCGCCGACAAGGAACACCCCAGCCGGTACGCCAAGGACCTGGCCCAGCGGCTCGCCGGCGAGACCCCCGACCGGGTCGTCTGGCGGATGGAGAAGGCGCTGCGTCCGGGCAAGGTGCTGGTCGACTGGAGCCAGAACAACACCGCGAAGACGACGGTCGCGCCGTACTCGCTGCGCGCCCGCCCGTACGCCACGGTCTCCACGCCGCTGCGGTGGACCGAGGTCGACGCGCTGCGCGACGGCGGGGACGCGGCCTCGGTCCAGTTCCGCACCGACGACGTCCTGGGCCGGGTCGAGGAGCACGGCGACCTCTTCGACGTGACCACCCGGCAGCGTGCCGACCTGCCCGGGGGCGGCTGAGGTACCCGCTACCGCGATCTCGCAACCGCACCATCGTCGTCGCCTGGCGGTCACGTCCCAGTCGCTGGGACGTCGGCACCTGTTGATTTGACCTACTCAAGAGAACAGCGTTGAGTGGTCGCAGATGGAGACGACCTGGGACGACCGGCTGCGGCAGGCGGGACTGCGCGTGACGCGGCCCCGGCTCGCCGTGCTGGACGTCCTCGTCGAGCGCCCGCACGTCGACGCCGAGACCATCGCCACCGCCGCGCGCGCCGTGCACCCGTCGATCTCGCCGCAGGCGGTCTACGGGGTGCTCAAGGCGCTCGTCGGGAGCGGTCTCGCCCGCCGCATCGAGCCGGCCGGTGGGCCGGCGCTCTACGAGCTGCGGGTCGGCGACAACCACCACCACCTGGTCTGCCGGGAGTGCGGGCGGGTCGCGGACGTCGACTGCGTCGTGGGGGCTGCGCCGTGCCTGGCCCCCTCGGACGCAGCGGGCTTCGTCGTCGACGAGGCCGAGGTCGTCTTCTGGGGGCTCTGCGCGGACTGCCAGGTGGCGCGCAGGCAGCACGGGTACGGAACAGGCACCACCAGCAGTTCGATCCGAGGAGGAGTTCGCGCATGACCGACGTCGCATCGCAGGGACCGGCGGCCAGTGAGGCCGACCGGCCGATCCTGACCAACCGTCAGGGCCACCCGGTCTACGACAACCAGAACCAGCGCACCGTGGGTGCCCGTGGCCCGGCCACGCTGGAGAACTACCAGTTCCTCGAGAAGATCAGCCACTTCGACCGGGAGCGCATCCCCGAGCGCGTCGTGCACGCCCGCGGCGCCACCGCGTTCGGTGTCTTCGTGGCCGACGGCACCGTCGGCGACGAGCCGATCTCGACCTACACCCGCGCCAAGCTGTTCCAGGAGAAGGGCAAGGAGACCCCGGTCGCCCTGCGCTTCTCCACCGTGGCCGGTGGTCGGGACTCCTCCGAGGCCACCCGTGACCCGCGGGGCTTCGCGGTGAAGTTCTACACCGAGGACGGCAACTGGGACCTGGTCGGCAACAACCTGGGTGTCTTCTTCATCCGGGATGCGATCAAGTTCCCCGACTTCATCCACTCGCAGAAGCCCGACCCGGTCAACTTCGACCGCCAGGTCGCCAACCGGGTGTTCGACTTCTGGTCGCAGTCGCCCGAGGCCATGCACATGATCTCGCTGGTGCTGAGCCCGCGCGGCACGCCGTCGAGCTACCGCTTCATGCAGGGCTTCGGCGTGAACACCTACAAGTGGGTCAACGCCGCCGGTGAGACCAAGCTGGTGAAGTACCACTGGCTGCCCAAGCAGGGCGTGAAGTCCTGGACCCAGGCCGACGCCGAGGTGGCGCAGGGCAAGGAGCTGGGCGTGCACACGAAGGACCTCTACGAGGCCATCGAGCGCGGCGACTTCCCCTCCTGGGACCTGCACGTCCAGCTGATGGACGACCACGACCACCCGGAGCTGGACTTCGACCCGCTGGACGACACCAAGACGTGGCCGGAGAACGACTTCCCGCTGCGCAAGGTCGGCACCCTGACGCTGAACCGCGCGCCGGAGGACTTCTTCGCCGAGAGCGAGCAGATCGCCTTCGGCACCGGCGTGCTGGTCGACGGGCTGGACTTCTCCGACGACAAGATGCTGGTCGGCCGGACGTTCTCCTACTCCGACACCCAGCGCTACCGGGTGGGCCCGAACTACCTGCAGCTGCCGGTGAACGCGCCCCGGACCCGGGTCGCCACGAACCAGCGCGACGGCCAGATGGCCTTCCACCAGGACCGCGTCGAGGGCACCAACCCGCACGTGAACTACGAGCCGTCGATCACTGGCGGTCTGCGTGAGGCGCAGTACCCGACGCACGACGAGCAGGGCCCGGAGATCACCGGCCGGCTCACCCGCAAGCGGATCGACCGCACCGACGACTACACGCAGGCCGGCCAGCGCTACCTGCTGTCGGAGCAGTGGGAGAAGGACGACCTGGTGGCCAACCTGGTCGACGGCATCTCCCAGTGCGACCGGGAGATCCAGGAGCGGATGGTCTGGCACCTGTTCATGGCCGAGGACGAGCTGGGCCAGCGGGTCGGCGACGGCCTGGGGATCAGCGCGGACGACGTCCGTGGCCTGCAGCCGCTGCAGACCCAGACGCTCACCGAGGCGGAGCTGCAGCGCGCCGCCAACCTGGGCAAGAACGGCCCGCGCGACGTCACCGGCCTGACGATGACGCACTGCGTGCCCAACGAGCACGTCGTCCTGGCGAAGTGAGCCAGCGGGGCTGAGAAAGGACCTCACTGCCCCCCGCCACTCGCACGCTCGCGGCGGGACCCTGCAGCGGGGCCGAACTGCGGGCCGCGACCGGACTCCGGTCGCGGCCCGCAGTGCTGTGCGGGGTGGTCAGCGGGCGGGCACCCGGTGGGCGTCCGGGGTGGGCTCGGTCGCCAGGTCTGCCTGCCACAGGTCGGGGCCGAAGACCTCGTACTGGATGTCGCGCGCCGGCACCCCCCGCTCCAGCAGGGCGCTGCGGGCCGACCGCATGAACGGCAGCGGGCCGCACAGGTAGAACGCGGCGCCCTCGGGCAGGGCGACGTCGTCCAGGTCCATCGTCCCGGCGTGCACCCCGTCGACCGGCAGGTCGGTGTGCGCCCCGCGCTCGTACCAGACGTGCATGGTGGAGTGCGGCAGCCGCGAGACGTCGCCGAACACCTGGTCCCGCAGCGCGAAGGACGCCTCGTCGGCGTCGGCGTGCAGCACGGTGATCGGCAGCCGGGAGCGGGCTGCGGTGAGGTGCGAGAGCATGCCGGCCATCGGGGTGATGCCGATCCCGGCGCTGGCGAAGACCACCGGGCGGCCCGAGTCGTCGAGCACCACGTCGCCGAAGGGGAGCGACAGCGTCAGCACGTCGCCCACCTGCACCCGGTCGCAGAGCAGGGCGGAGACCTCGCCGTCCGGCCCGTCGCCGCCGCGGACCCGCTTGACGGAGAACTGCCGGTGCTCGCCGTCGTCGGCGCGGGTCAGGCTGTACTGCCGCGGCTGGTGGACACCGTCGGGCATCTGCACCTTCACGGTGACGTACTGGCCGGGCAGTGAGGTCTTGACCAGCCGGTCGTCGGTGCGCCGGACCCGGAAGGTGGTGACGTCGGCGGTCTCGGCGATCTTCTGGGTCACCTCCCACTCCCGCCAGACCGTCTCCGGCCGGACGCCGCGGGAGCTGTACAGCCCGCGCTCCATGTTGATCAGCGCGTAGGCCATCAGCCAGTAGACCTCGTCCCAGGCCTCGGCCACGGCCGGCGTCACGGCCTCGCCCAGCACGTCGACGATGGCCCAGAAGAGGTGCTCGTGCACCACCTCGTACTGGGCCGGGGTGATCCCCAGCGAGGCGTGCTTGTGCGCGATCCGGGCCAGCAGGTGCTCGGGGACCTGCTCAGGGCTCTCCAGCAGCGCGTTGGCGAACACCGCGACGGACCCGGCCAGCGCGACCTGCTGGGTGCCCTCGGCCTGGTTCCCCCGGTTGAACGTGCCGTCCAGCAGTTCCGGGTGGGCGCCGAACAGGTGGGCGTAGAAGCGTCGGGCGATCTCCTCGATGTTGTCGCCGATGACGGGCAGGGTGGCCTCGATGACCGGACGTGATCGGTTGGACAGCATGGGTCGCTCCTCGGTGGGGTCGACTGTTCCGTTCCCCGCCCAGAGCCGCCGGGTCAGGGTGACCTCGAGTCTCGCCCGCTGCGGGGGCCGGCGCAGGTCCACCCGCTCTCCGGGATCGACGACACTGGGCGCATGGCGGACCCGGACGTGGAGCTGCTGCTCGCTGCCGCCGACCGGCTGGAGGTGCTCGCCGCGCGCACGACCGGTGGCGGCTGGACCGTCCGCGGTCTGCTGGCCTCGCGTCCGGAGGTGGTCGCCGTGTCCGCCGGCGGCGGGTCCGAGCACGTGGCGAGGCCCGGGCGCGGACGGCGGAGTGGATCCGCACCCTCTCCCCGGCGGTCGCGGGTCCGCTCGCCGGCTGGCTGCGGGCCGCCGCGCAGCCGCCGGTCGACCCGCATGCGCTCGCCGTCGCCCGGGTGCTGCTCGGCTGACGGTGCCCGAGCGGTCGGGCGGTGGCTGGGTACCGTCCCGCCATGGACCGCATCGCCGCGCTGTACGAGGCCTTCACCAGCCGCGACATCGACGCCGTGCTGACCCACTTCGCCCCGGACGTGGACTGGCCCGACGCGATGCGGGGCACCCGGGTGGTGGGTGCCGACGCCGTCCGCGCCTACTGGCTGGGCCAGTGGGAGGTGGTCGACCTGGAGGTGACACCCCGCCGGGTGCGTGAGCTGCCGGACGGGCGGGTCGAGGTGCTCGTCGAGCAGGTGGTGCGGGACTCCGACGGCGACCTGCTCAGCCACGCCTTCGTCCTGCACACCTACACCCTCGACGCGGCCGGGGTCCGCCGGATGGACGTCGGCGACCCGGAGGATCAGGCTCCGCTGTAGGGGCCCGCCGCGAGCCTGCGAGCGGTGGGGGGCAGCGGGGTCCTTTTGCTACTCGCCGTCCTGCTCGGCCAGGAACTGCTCGATCTGCGCGCCGAGCTCCTCGCCGCTGGGCATCTCGCCGCCGAAGCCGAGCAGCCCCGTGTCGTCGCGGGCCGCGGTGAAGGAGTCGAACTGCTCCTCCAGCGCGGCGACGACGGCGGTGTTGTCGCTGGACCGGCCGATCTGCTCGTCGACCTCGGTGCGGTTGGCCTCTGCGGCCTCGCGCAGCGTCTCGGTCGGCACGTGCAGCCCGGTCAGCGTCTCCAGGTGCTCGAGCAGCGTGAGCGAGGCGGCCGGGTAGGTGGCCTGCGCCAGGTAGTGCGGGACGTGGGCGGCGACGCCGAGGGCGTCGACCCCGGCCTCGCCGAGCCGCAGTTCGAGCAGTGCGCCCACGCTGCCGGGGATGCGCATCTCGCCCCAGTAGACCGGGTAGGACTCGATGAGCTGGCGGCGCGTGGCGTGCGCCGTGACGGTGACCGGGCGGGTGTGCGGCACCGGCATGGGGATGGCGTGCAGCGCCACCACCGAGGTCACGCCCAGCCGGTCGACGAGCTGCTGCACCGCGGCGATGAACCGCTCCCAGGCGAAGTCCGGCTCGACGCCGTGCAGCAGCAGGAACGGGGTGCCGCCGTCGTCCTCGAGCGCCCACAGCCCGATCTCGGGGGAGACCACCGACTCGTAGCGGTCGCCGCTGAACACCATCCGGGGCCGGTGACCGCGGTAGTCGACCAGCGCGTCGACGTCGAACCGGGCGATCAGCGTCGCGGGCAGGGCGTCGAGCAGGTGGGCCCCGGCGAGGGCGCCGGCGTGGGCGGCGTCGAACTCACCGGCCAGGTCGTGGACGAGGACCAGTCCGGCGCGCTCCTCGGGCGACGAGACCGCGGCCTCACGGGCGAGGAGCGGCTCGGCGTCGGGGAGCACCTCGACGAGGTCCTCCGGTCGCTGCGGCACGGGTTCGTCCTCCCAGGTGGATCAGGGTCTTCTCACCGGTGAAGCCGCAGTCGACGCCGGGCATTCCCGAGCACCCCCAGCCCGTGACCGGCCGCCGCGGCCTCCTGCGGGGTGGCGTCCTCGGACTCGGGGTTGACCGCCGGCTCGGCCTCGGCGGGCCGGCGCACCAGCTGGGCGCCGGAGGAGTCCCCGGTGAGCTGGTGGCTGGTCCCGTCCGGGCCGACCTCCGGCGTGAGCCCGTCGAGCTGGTCGCGGCCGTACCGGTAGGCCACCGCGATGAGCGCGGCCACCGGCACGGACAGGAACGCGCCGATGATGCCGGCCAGGCTGCTGCCTGCGGTCACCGCGAGGATGACCACCGCGGCGTGCAGGTTGAGCCCACGGCCCTGGATGATCGGCTGCAGGACGTTGCCCTCCAGCTGCTGCACCAGCAGCACGACGACCAGGATCCAGATCGCGGTGGTGACGCCGTTGCTCACCAGCGCGATCAGCACCGCGAACGCGCCGGCGACGAAGGCACCGATGATCGGGATGAACGCGCCGAAGAAGGTCAGCACGGCCAGCGGCAGCACCAGCGGCACGTCGAAGACCAGCAGGCCCAGCCCGATGAAGAACGCGTCGACGAAGCCGACGAGCGCCTGCTGGCGGATGAACTCCGACAGCGTCGTCCAGGCCTTGCTGGACAGGGCGGCCACGTGCGGCGCGGCGCGCGGCCCGGTCTGGGCGGCCAGCCACGGCGTCCACTTGGGGCCGTCCTTGAGGAAGAAGAACGCCAGCACCAGCGCGAGGACCAGGTTGACCAGTGCGTTGCCGATCGTGGTCGCGGTGGTGACCGCGTAGCCGGCGATGTTCTGCGCGTTGCTCTGCACGGTGTTGATCACCGAGTCGACGGCGTTGCCGACCTGCTCGTCACCCAGGTTGAACGGGGGACCGGCGAGGTACTCCTGCACCTGCTGCAGCCCGCCGGTCACGCCGTCGGCGAGCTCCTCGACCTGGCCGACGACCTGCGGCGCGATCACCGCGATGATGCCGCCGATGGCGGCGAGGAAGACCAGCAGCACCGTCGCGGACGCAAGCGCCGGTGGCCAGTGGTGCTTGCGGAGGAACCGGGTGGCCGGCCACAGCACGGTGGTGAAGAGCAACCCGAGGACGACCGGGAGCAGGACCACCCACAGCTTGCCGAAGACGTAGCCGAGGATCACCAGCGCGATCACGATCAGGATGAGCTGGGCGGAGGCGATCGCGACGCTGCGGGTCGCCGCCTGCATGCGCTGGGAGCGCTGGGGCCCCGGGACCGGAGCCCGTGTGCCGATGGTCTCCTGGTCGATGTCGTCCGAGCCGACGGACGTCGCGCCGCTGACCCCGGTCGGCTGATGGGTGTCGGCCGGGGCGGGGGTGTCGGCCCCCGGGCGGGCACCGGCCGTCGTGGCGGCCCCGGCCGTCGGGCGGTCGGCGGCCGCGGTGGGCTCGGCGGAACGGTCGGCGGGCATGCGCTGATCCCAACACATCCGGCGTCCCCCCACCCGTCGCACGCCCGGTGGCGCTCGCGGGTCCGCCCCGCTGTCGTACCGGGTCGTAGGTTCACCCCATGCCACGCACCGCCACCGCCGACCGGGTCGAGCGCGACGAGCTGCTCGCCTTCCTCCGACCCCGGCACAAGGCCCTGCTGCTCACCCGCCGCGGCGACGGGTCGGCGCAGCTGTCGCCGGTCACCTGCGGCATCGACGAGCAGGGCCGGGTGGTGATCTCGACCTATCCGCAGCGGGCGAAGGTGGCCAATGCGCGGCGCGACCCGCGGGTGTCGCTCTGCGTGCTCTCCGACGACTTCGACGGCGCGTGGGTGCAGGTCGACGGTCAGGCGGAGGTGCTCGACCTGCCCGACGCCCTCGAGCCCCTGGTCGACTACTTCCGCGCGATCAGCGGTGAGCACCCCGACTGGGACGAGTACCGCGCCGCCATGCAGCGGCAGGGCAAGGCGCTGCTGCGGGTGACCATCGAGCGGTGGGGCCCGATCGCGACCGGCGGCTTCCCGCCCGAGCTGACCGCCTCCTGACCCCGCTGGTGGCTGCCAAGTCTCCAGGCTTGCTTTCCGCCGTGCAAGCTGCTGGACTTGCGGAATGCCGTTCGTGGTGACCGTGGACCAGCGGGGCAGCCGGCGCAGCGCCGACCGGGTGCCCGGCGGGCTGGCCGTGCTGTCGGGGATGCCCACCGTGCTCCGTTTCGAGCGCACCGCCGGTGATGAGTTCCAGGGCGTGCTCGACGACCCTGCGGTGGTCGTCGACGTGGTCCGCCGGCTCGTCCGGGACGGCGGCTGGAGCGTCGGGGTCGGCGCCGGGCCGGTGCAGACGCCGTTGCCCGGCAGCACCCGCGCGGGCGCCGGAGCGGCCTTCGTCGCCGCCCGGGCCGCGGTCGAGGCGGCCAAGCGACGCCCGGTCCGGGTCGCCGTCCGGGGCGCGGTCGCCGAGCCGGCCGCCGATGCGCAGGCCGTGCTGACCGCGCTGGCCGCGCTGGTCGAGCGGCGCAGCGACCAGGCGTGGCAGGCCATCGGGCTGGTCGAGGCCGGGCGCACCCAGGCCGAGGCCGCGAGCGAGCTCGGCGTCTCCCGCCAGGCGGTCGGTCAGCGACTGGCCGCCGGGCTCTGGGAGGTCGAGCGCGACCTGCGCCCGGCGGCGGCCCGGCTGCTGGCGCGGGCGGTCGGATGAGCATCGCCGCGCTCGTGCTGCTCGGCGTGCTCGCGGCCGCCGGCGCCGTCCTCACCCCGCGCAGCGACACCCGGCGCAGCGCGCTGAGCGCCGCGCTGCTGGTCGCGGTGCTCGGCGTCGCCGCCGCCCTGGCCTGGCGGACCGGCCGGGTGGGGGAGGGGGTGCAGAACGTCGGCGTGCTGCTCGCGGTGGCCGCTGCGGCCCTCGGTGGGGGCCCGGTCGCGACCGCCGTGCTCCGCGCCGCCGACCCCGACCACGGCCCGTCCCGCCGCCGGGCGTCGGACCCGGAGGTGCTGCGCGGCGGGACGTGGATCGGGGTCCTGGAGCGCACCGCCATCGCCGTGACGGTGCTCGCCGGCTTCACCGAGGGGCTCGCCGTGCTCATCGCGCTGAAGGGGCTCGGACGGTTCAACGAGCTGAAGGCCCCGGTCGCCTCGGAGCGGTTCATCATCGGCACCCTGGCCAGCGGCCTGTGGGCGCTCGCCTGCGTCGGCGTCGCCGTCCTGCTCCGCACCTGACCCCCAGGGGCCATGTTGGCCAACATGGCCCCCACCTGTGGACGGCGAGGACGAGGACTCGGCCGACTCGGCACGCTCCGGCAGGTGCGCAACCACCTGACCGGCGTGTTCATCGGGAGTCACGCGATCGCTGAGGGAGTCGTCACCCGCAAGCAACTGCGCGAGCTCAGCTGTCGGCGCCTGGTGCACGGGGTCTACGCGGATCCCGGCCTGGAGTTCGACCACCGACTGCGGTGCTCAGCCGTGGCCTTGCTGCTCCCGGTCGGCACCGCGATCGCCGGTCACTCGGCCGCCGCGTGGCACGGTGCGCCGTTCGCGGCTGCTCACGACCCGGTCACCGTCGTCCGCCCGCCGTCGGTCCTCTGGAAGGGCCCGCGTGAGGTACGGGTGCACCAGGCGGAACTGCGGCCGGAGGAGGTCGAGTGGCATGACGGCGTCCCGGTGACCTCACCGCTCCGGACGGCCTGGGACGGCGCGGCGTGGGAACCGCTCGGCACCGCGGTCGCTGCCCTCGATGCCATGGCGCGCAGTGGCAGCGTGGGCGTCGATGAGCTGGCGGCGTTGCCCGCGGCCGGACGCGGTCGCAAGGGCGTCGTCCGGGTCCGTCGAGCTGTGGCCTTGGTCGACCCGCGTGCAGAGTCGGCGCCGGAGTCCCGGGTCCGCGTCGCTCTGGTGATGAGCGGGCTGACCCCGGTGCCCCAGTTCGAGGTCTGGGCCGCGGGTGTCCTCCTCGGCCGGGCGGACCTCGCGTTCCCCGAGGGAAAGGTGCTGGTCGAGTACGAGGGTGCTCATCACTTCGACGGTGTGCAGATCGCCCGGGACGACGCCCGGATCGCCCGGCTGGAGGCAGCGGGCTGGCGGGTGATCAGGCTCAGCGCCGCCGATCTCCGCGACCTGGACGGCGTCGTCGCCCGCGTCCGCGCGGCCCTCCCCCGCTGACGGAGGGCCATGTTGGCCAACATGGCCCCCCAAGGGGGTCAGAAGACCTCGATCTGGGCGCCCATCTCGACCAGGCGCTCGTAGAGCTGCTCGTAGCCGCGGGCGATGATGTCCACGTTGCGCAGCACCGACGTGCCCTTGGCCGCCAGCATCGCCAGCAGGATGCACACCGCCGGACGCAGCGCGGGCGGGCAGACGATCTCCGCGGCCGACCAGCGGGTCGGCCCGGAGACCAGCACCCGGTGCGGGTCGAGCAGCCGGACGTCGGCGCCCAGCCGGGTCAGGTCGGACAGGTGGATCGCCCGGTTGTCGTAGACCCAGTCGTGGATCACCGTCTCGCCGGTCGCGGTGGCGGCGATGACCGCGAAGAACGGCAGGTTGTCGATGTTGAGCCCCGGGAAGGGCATCGGGTGCACCTTGTCGATGGGCGCCCGCAGCTGCGAGGGGTGGATGGTGACGTCGACCAGCCGGGTGCGCCCGTTGTCGGCGGCGTACTCCGGTGAGAGGTCGAACTGCAGCCCCATCTCAGCCAGGATCGCCAGCTCGATCTCCAGGAACTCGATCGGCGCGCGGCACACGGTCAGCTCCGAGCCGGTGACGATGCCCGCGGTCAGCAGGCTCATCGCCTCGACCGGGTCCTCGCTCAGCGGGTAGTCGACGTCGGCGTCGAGCACCGGCTGCCCGGTGACCCGCAGCGTCGTCGTCCCGAAGCCCTCGATGCGCACGCCGAGCAGCTCCAGGTACAGGCAGAGGTCCTGGACCATGTAGTTCGGGCTGGCGTTGCGGATGGTGGTGGTGCCGTCGTGCCGGGCGGCGCCCAGCAGGGCGTTCTCGGTGACGGTGTCGCCGCGCTCGGTCAGCACGATGGTGCGGTCCCGGGACTCCGGTCGGCGCACGGTGGCGTGGTACTCCCCGGCCCGGGCTTCCACCGACAGGCCGAACGGCCGCAGGGCGATCATGTGCGGCTCGATGGTGCGGGTGCCCAGGTCGCAGCCGCCGGCGTAGGGCAGCTCGAACTCCTCGGCCCGGTGCAGCAGCGGACCGAGGAACATGATGATGCTGCGGGTCCGGCGGGCCGCGTCGGCGTCGATCGCGGACAGGTCCAGCTGCTCCGGGACGACGATCGTCAGGTCCCGGCCGGTCGCGTCCCAGGTGGCCTGGACGCCGATCGAGGTCAGCACGGCGAGGATCCGGTCCACCTCGACGATCCGGGACACGTTGCGCAGCGTCGTCCGGCCGCGGTTGAGCAGCGAGGCGCAGAGCAGGGCCACCGCGGCGTTCTTCGACGACTTCACCGTCACGCTGCCGTGCAGCGGGGTGCCGCCGCTGACCCGCAGGTGGGTGGGGCCCGGGCGGCCGACGGTGATCAGCTCGCTCTCCAGCGCTGCCGACAACCGGCCCAGCAGCTCCAGCGTCAGGTTCTGGTTGCCCTGCTCGATCCGGGCGATCGCGCTCTGGCTGGTGCCCAGCCGGTCGGCGAGCTGGGACTGGGTGAGGCCGTGGTGCCGGCGGGCGTCGCGGACCAGGGCGCCGATCTGACGGAGCGACTGGCTGGTGGTGTCCTCGGTGAGCGTCATCAGCGCGCACCGTATCTCACAGATGAGATGCGGACGGTGTGGTGCTGCACCGTGTCGGCGGGCCACCATGCAGCATGGTCTGGTTCTGGCTCGTCGCGCTCGCAGCCGTGCTCTCGCTGCTGCTGGTCGCCTGGCTGATGGACCGCGCGGTCCGCCGCCGTGGCTCCCGGGTGCTGCACTCCGGCGACGTCTGGCGGGACGTCCGGGAGTCCCGGCGCGACGCCGAGGTGACCAGCCCGTTCAGCAGCGACAACTCCTGGAGCAGCTGGAGCCGTCGCAACCGCCGCTGACCGGGCGCGGGTGCCGCCGGGGTGATCACCGGGCAGGATGAGCACGCCGACCCGGCACCCTGCTGCGAGGAGAACCCGTGTCCGACACCCCGGCGCCCACCGGCGCCGTCGCCCGTCCCGAGCTGCTCGCCGTCTACTGCAACGACCACATCGCCTCGGCGGCGGGCGGCATCGAGCTGGTCACCCGGATGATCGGCGCCCACCGGGGGAGCGCCCACGAGGACGGGCTGCGCCAGCTGCTGGACGAGCTGCGTCAGGAGAAGAGCGACCTGATCGCCGCCACGAAGGCGCTGGGCCTGCCGGTGCGGCAGTACAAGCAGGTGGCCGTGTGGGTCGCGGAGAAGGCCAGCCGGCTCAAGCTCAACGGGCACCTGCTCAGCCGCTCGCCGCTCAGCTCGCTGGTCGAGTTCGAGTTCCTGGCCTCCGCCGTCCGAGGCAAGCGCAGCGGCTTCGAGACGCTGCGGATCGCCGCCGAGGTGGACCCGCGGATCGACCCGGTGCTGTTCGACTCGCTGATCGAGCAGGCGAACCGGCAGTACCGCTGGCTGACCGACGCCCGCCGCGAGGTAGCCGCGTCGGTGTTCGGTGGCGACCCCGGCGTGCTGGCGGGCACCGCCGACGCGTGACCCCGGGCGGGCGGCGCGGCCGGCGCGCAGGTAGAACTCGGGGCATGTGCCACGACCACGACAGCCGCCCGCCTGCACCGCCCCGCTCCGGGGACGTCGGCGAGCGGGGTTCCCTCACGCTCACCGCCGCGGACGGCACCGACTTCTCCGCCGCCTACGCCGCCCCCGCCGGTCCGCCCCGGGCGGGCGTGGTGATCCTCCCCGACATCCGCGGCCTGCACCCGTACTACGTGGCGCTGGCGGAGCGGTTCGCCGAGGCCGGTCTCCCCGCGGTCGCGATCGACTGGTTCGGGCGCACGGCGGGCGTGGCCGAGGGCGGCACCCGCGGCGAGGACTTCGACTGGCGGAGCCACATCCCGCAGACCACGCCGGCCGGGGTGGACGCGGACACCGCCGCGGGCATCGAGTACCTCCGCAGCCGCACCGAGCCCACCCTCCCGGTCATCACCGTCGGCTTCTGCTTCGGTGGCAGCCACGCCTGGCGGCAGTCCGCCGGCGAGCTGGACCTGGCCGGCAGCGCGGGCTTCTACGGCAAGCCCGAGATGGTGGGGGAGGCGGCCGCCGCCGCCCGGCGGCCGGTCGTGATGATCATCGCCGGTGCCGACTCCGCGACCCCCGTCGAGGACCAGCGCCGGCTCGCCGAGACGATGCGGGCGGCCGGCGCCGACGTGGACGACGTGGTCTACGAGGGGGCGCCGCACTCCTTCTTCGACCGCGCCTTCGGGGAGTGGGCCGACGCCTGCCAGGACGCCTGGCGGCACGTGCTCGCCCTCGCCGACCGGGTCGCCGCGCGCTGACCCAGCTGCCTAGGCTCGGCACCGTGAGCGAACCGATCGACCCCGGCGTCATCGCGCTGGCCGCCCAGGTCTTCGACCTCGCGCGGGGCGGCGACACCGAGCAGCTGACCGCCTACCTCGACGCCGGGGTGCCGGCGAACCTGACCAACGACAAGGGCGACACCCTGCTGATCCTGGCCGCCTACCACGGCCACGCGGACACCGTCGCGGCGTTGCTCGCCCGCGGCGCGGACCACTCGCGGATCAACGACCGGGGCCAGAGCCCGCTGGCGGCGGCGGTCTTCAAGCAGTCGGCGGACTCGGTGCGCACCCTGGTCGCCGCCGGCGCGGACCCCGACGCCGGCCGGCCCAGCGCCCGTGCGACCGCGCAGTTCTTCGACCTGCCGGAGATGTCCGCGCTGCTGGAGGTCTGAGCGGTCCGCTCAGCGGGCCGGGGCCGCAGCGGGTGCCGGGGCGGGCGCAGGACGGGCACCGGCAGGCAGTGCCGCGGTGAGCAGGGCCAGCACGACGCACGCGCCGAGTCCGATCAGCCCGATGGCGGCGTAGCCGGAGGTGTCCGGCCACTCCGCCCCGCGGTCGGTCGCGGCCTCCAGCACCGTCGCGCTCAGCGCGCTGCCGACGGCGAACCCGATGTAGCGGAGCACCTGGTTGAGGCTCATCGCGCTGCCGGTCTCGCCGGCCGGGACGGCGGAGACGATCAGCCCGGGCAGGGCCGCGAACACCGTGCCCACCCCGAGCCCGGCGACGGCCATGGCGGCGAACACCTGCCACAGGTCGGTGCGGACGAAGGCGAACAGCACCTCACCGACGCCGAGCAGCACCGCACCGGCCGGGAGCACCCAGCGCTTCCCGACGGCGCGCTCCAGCGTCCGGGCGAGCCGGCTGGCCAGAAAGCTGGCGGCGGAGAACGGCAGCAGGACGAGCCCCGCGACGACGATCGAGGTCCCGAACCCGTAGCCGGTGGACTCCGGGGTCTGGGCGAGCCGCGGCACCGAGGACAGCAGCAGGTAGTTGGCCAGCCCGACCAGCAGCGCCGCGCCGTGCGCGGTGGCCGCAGTGCGGCTGCGGGCCAGCCGCAGGTCGACCAGCGGCGCCGGCGCCCGCAGTTGCCACCCCGCCCAGCCGACCAGGGTCACCACGGCCACGACGGCGAGCCCGATGACCGCCGGGGAGGTCCAGCCCCACGTCTCCGCCTCGCCGAGCGCCAGCAGCCCGGAGGCCAGGCCGGTGCCCAGCAGCAGCGCACCGGCGACGTCCAGCCGGCGCGGGGGGACCTCCGGCGACCGCGGGTAGACCAGCGCCGCGGCGACGATGGCCAGCGCGCTGGCACCGGCGCCGAACCAGAACGCGGCGTGCACCCCGCCGAACTCGGCGATCGCGCCCGTGAGCGGGTACCCCAGCCCCACCCCGGCGGCGACGGTGACCGACAGCGCCGCGACCGTCGACCGGGACCGCTCACCGGCCAGGGCGGTGCGGGCGGTCGCGATGGCCAGCGGGGTGATCCCCAGGCCCAGGCCCTGCAGCCCCCGGCCCGCCACCAACCAGCCCAGGCCGAGCGGCAGCGCGGCCAGCACGCTGCCGACTCCGACGACGGCGAGGACGACGAGCACCACGGTGCGGCGGTGCCGGCCGTCGCCGAGCCGGCCGATCACCGGGGTGGCGACCGCGCCGACGACCAGGGTGACCGTCAACGCCCACTGCGCGCTGGTGACCGACACGTCGTTGGCGGCCGCGATCGCCGGGATGAGCGGAGCACCGAGGCTGCTGATGATCGCGACCAGCATCGCCAGGTAGACCAGCACCGGCACCAGGCCGGGGCGGGCGGCGGGTGGCGCAGGGGTGCCCGGGGTGCTCACGTCCTCCGACGGTAGTTGCGGCGTGCTCCGGACCCCGGCCGAGGCTTCCGTCCAGCGGTCGTCCCCGCCCGGAGGACGCGCGGTCGGGCTCCGTAGCGTCAGGGGCCGGACACCGGGAGAGGGGACGGCGATGCCGGACTGGGTGCAGGACGCGGTGTGGTGGCACGTCTACCCGCTCGGCTTCGTCGGCGCGGAGCGGGAGGCGCCGGCCGACGGCGCGGTCACCCACCGGCTGGACCGGCTGACCGCCTGGCTGGACTACGCCGTCGAGCTCGGCGCCAACGGGCTCGCACTGGGGCCGGTGTTCGCCTCGAGCACGCACGGCTACGACACCGTCGACCACTCGCGGATCGACCCGCGGCTGGGCGACGACGCCGACTTCGACGCCCTGGTGGCCGCCGCCCACGACCGTGGCCTGCGGGTGCTGTTGGACGGCGTGTTCAACCACGTGGGCCGGGAGCACCCGGCCTTCCGCGCCGTCCTGGAGCAGGGCCCGGCGGCGCCGACAGCAGACTGGTTCCGGCTGCGCTGGCCGCACGGGCGCGACGCCGAGCCGGAGTACGACGCCTTCGAGGGCCACGGCCAGCTGGTGGCGCTGGACCACTCCGCGCCGGCCGTCGCGGACTGGGTCACCGAGGTGATGACCGCGTGGCTGGACCGCGGCGCCGACGGCTGGCGGCTGGACGCCGCCTACGCCGTCCCGACCTCGTTCTGGGCCACCGTGCTGTCCCGGGTGCGGGCCCGGCACCCCGACGCCTACCTGGTCGGCGAGGTGATCCACGGCGACTACACCCGGGTCGTCCGGGAGTCCGGCATGGACGCGGTCACCCAGTACGAGCTGTGGAAGGCGGTCTGGAGCTCGCTCAACGACGGCAACCTGCACGAGCTGGCGCACGCGCTGGGCCGGCACGACGGGTTCTGCGAGGTCTTCGCGCCGCTGACCTTCGTCGGCAACCACGACGTCACCCGGATCGCCAGCCGGCTCACCGACGTCCGGCACCTGCCGCACGCGCTGGCCGTGCTGTTCACCGTCGGCGGCACGCCGTCGGTCTACGCCGGGGACGAGCAGGCCTTCACCGGGGTCAAGGAGGACCGGGCCGGTGGGGACGACGCCGTCCGGCCGCCGTTCCCGGACGGCCCCGACGGGCTCGCGCCGTTCGGCTGGCCCACCTACCGGCTGCACGAGCAGCTGATCGGCCTGCGCCGCCGGCACCGCTGGCTGCACCGGGCCCGGACGACGCCGCTGCACCGGGACAACCGGCAGCTCAGCTACGCCGCGAGCGCGGACGGCGAGCGGCTGGTCGTGGCCCTGAACCTGGCCGACGAGCCGGCCCGGCTGCCGGCACCCGGGGCCGGTGCGGTGCTCGCCGGCGCCGGGACCGTGCGCCGGGACACCGTCGAGCTGGCTGCGCACGGGTGGGCCATCCTGGAGGGGTGAGCAACCGCACAGCCGTCGCCGGGAATGGCCCGACGGCGTGGCGGCGTCGTCCCTGCACGTGACCGCACCGACCGACACGACGTCCTCGCGCGCCTATGCGGTCTGGTTGGTCGGCCTGCTCGCCTACGCCGTCGCGATCTTCCACCGTGCCTCGCTCGGCGTCGCCGGGCTCGAGGCGCAGGAGCGGTTCTCCGCCGGCGCGTCGGCGATCTCGCTGTTCCTGGTGCTCCAGCTGGCGGTCTACGCCGCCCTGCAGGTGCCGGTCGGGGTCGCGCTGGACCGGTTCGGTTCGCGCCGGGTCGTCATCGCCGGGGCGGTGACCATGGCCGCCGGTCAGCTGGTGCTCGCGCTGGCCACCGACGTGCCCACCGCGGTCGCCGCCCGGGTGCTGGTCGGCGCCGGCGACGCCATGACGTTCATCAGCGTGCTCCGGCTCGTGCCGCTGTGGTTCCCCGGCCGCACCGTCCCGGTGATCACCCAGCTCACCGGCATCCTCGGCCAGGTCGGGCAGATCGTGGCCGCCTACCCGCTGGTCACGCTGCTGCACTCGGCCGGCTGGACGCCGACCTTCCTCGGTGCGGCCGCGGTCGGCGTGCTGGTGGCGGTCCTCGTGCTGGTGGCGCTGCGCGACGCGCCGCCGGGAACCGTGGCCGCCGCGCCGGCCGGGATGGCGGTGGTCCGGCGCAACCTGGTCGCGGCCTGGCGCGAGCCCGGCACCCGGATCGGGCTGGCCACCCATCTGGTCACCCAGTTCTCCGGCACCGTGTTCGCCCTGCTGTGGGGTTACCCGTTCCTCACCATCGGGCAGGGGCTGTCCGCCGGTGTCGCGGCGTCGCTGCTCAGCCTGCTGGTGCTGGTCGGGATGGCCTTCGGGCCGCTGCTGGGCCAGCTGGTCGGCCGCTGGCCGCTGCGCCGTTCCAACCTGGTGTTCGGCATCCTCGGCGCCACCGCCACCGTCTGGACCGTGGTGCTGCTGTGGCCGGGTCGGGCGCCGCTGTGGCTGCTGGTGGTGCTGATCATCGTGCTCGGCACCAACGGGCCCGGCTCGATGATCGGCTTCGACTACGCGCGCACCGAGAACCCGGTGGAGCGCTCCGGCAGCGCCAGCGGCGTGGTGAACGTCGGTGGCTTCGTCGCCTC
Organism: Modestobacter altitudinis; assembly: GCF_005930475.1. Classification (GTDB taxonomy): domain Bacteria; phylum Actinomycetota; class Actinomycetes; order Mycobacteriales; family Geodermatophilaceae; genus Modestobacter; species Modestobacter altitudinis. The sequence goes on along the minus strand of NZ_SJEW01000050.1, from coordinate 14,838 downwards.
GCTGTGCACCGTGCTGGCGATCGGCTTCGTGCTGGACGCGATGACCCCGGGCGCCTCGACCGACTACTCGCTGGACGCGTTCCGGGCGGCGTTCGCGGTGCAGTACGTCTTCTGGGTCCTCGGCGGGGTCGGGGTGGTCGTCCACCGCCGCCAGCTGCGCGCCCGGATGGCCCGGGACGGTGTCGTCCTCGTCCCGCTGGTGGTGGCGGCGCGGGCCCGGCTGCGCGGCGGGTCCGCCTACCCCGTGGGGCCGTCGGCCGGCGACTGAGCGGCGCGGGCGAGGACGAGCGCGTGGTCGAAGCGCCGGCCGTCCCGCTCAACGGGCAGGACCAGGTGCTCCACGTCGGTGGCGCCCGGCAGGGTGGCCAGCCGCCCGGCCAGCTCCGGTGCCGGGTCACTGGACCAGATCGCCAGCACCCCACCGGGCCGCAGCGCCGCCAGCGCCGCCGTCAGCCCGGCCCCGGCGTAGAGGCCGGCGTTGAACTGGTGCACCAGGAAGGCCGGGCCGTTGTCGACGTCCAGCAGCACGGCGTCCCAGCGGCCGGGGGAGCCGGCCAGGGTGTCTGCGACGTCGCCGACGAGGAGCCGCAGCCGCCCGGCGGGCAGCTCCGGCAGGCCGGGCAGCAGGCCCGCGCCGGCCCAGCCGACCAGCGCGGGCTGCAGCTCGGCGACGTCGACCGCAGCGACCCGCGGGTCGGCGAGCACGGTCGCCGCGGTCCAGCCCAGCCCGAGCCCGCCGACCAGCACCCGCAGGTCCGCCCCGGGACAGCGGCGCAGCGCCTCGGTGGCCAGCGCGCGCTCGGTCGAGGTGTCGACGTCGTCCATCGCGAACACGCCGTCGACGACCAGCTCGGTGACCGGTCCCCGTCGGCGCAGCACCACCTCGCCGTGCGCGCCGGAGTCCCGGCCCAGCTCGTGCAGCTCGTCCTCGGCGATCACCGGGGGAGTCTGACCCAGCACCCGGCCGAGCCGTCAGCCGCGGGGGTCGTCGGGGCCGTGCTGGTGCCGGGCCAGTCCTCCCCGCACGTGCGCGACCATCTCCGCGGCCGCACGGTCGGGGTCGCCGCTGCGCAGCGCGGCAAGCACGTCGGCGTGGTCGGTGACCAGGTCGACGTGGTCCTGGACCGAGGTGAAGTAGTCGCCCCAGGCCTGCATGGTCACGCTGCGCCCCCAGAGGTCGTCGAACAGCTCGAGCAGGAACGGGTTGCCCGACGCCTCGACGACGGCCCGGTGCGCCAGCCGGTTGGCCCGGAAGACGTCCGGCCCGCTGGACCCGGCCGCGGTGGACAGCCGGCGCAGCGTGGCCTCGATGTCGTCGACGGAGGAGACGGCCCGGGCGGCGACCAGCCGTGCGGCCTGCCCCTCGACGGCCTCGCGGACCTCGTAGAGGTGGCCGATGTCCGTGCTGGTCAGGTCCGGGACCACGTACCCGCGCCCCTCGCCGGCCCGGATGGTGCCCTCGCGCTCCATCCGCTGGAGGGCCTCGCGCACCGGCGTCCGGCTGATCCCCAGCCGCACGGCGAGGACGTCCTGCACCAGCCGGTCCCCGGGGGCGAGCTCGCCGGAGAGCAGGGCGTCGGTCAGCCGCTCGTAGGCGAGGTCGGCCAGGGATCGGGCCTCGATGCGACGCAGGTCCACCGAATCGCCCTTCCTACCAGTGTGATGCATGCCACTTCTAGTCCTTGGAGGGCTCTCGTACACGGTATACGGTCCGCGGCACGAACCCTGAACCCTGCGGGTTCGGCACCCTGTCGAGGAGGCCCCCGTGGCAATCCAGTTCCCAGACGTCACGACGACGACGAGCAGCTCCCCGCTGGCGCCGCTGAGCGCCGAGGAGATCAGCCGGGCGTCGGCCGTCCTGCGCGACCAGCGAGACCTCGGGCCGCGAGTGCGGTTCGTGTCGGTGACCCTGCAGGAGCCGCCCAAGCCCGAGGTGCTGGCCTGGCAGCGCGGCGGGTCGGCGCCCCCGGAGCGGTCGGCGTTCGCCGTCCTCTACGACCGGGAGACGCAGCAGACGATCGAGACGGTGGTGTCGCTGACCTCGAGCGTGGTCACCTCGTGGCAGGTGGTCGAGGGCGTGCAGCCCGGGGTGATGCTCGAGGAGTTCTTCGCCACCGAGGAGATCACCCGGGCCGACCCGCGCTGGCAGGAGGCCATGCGCAAGCGCGGTGTCACCGACTTCTCGCTGGCCATGATCGACCCCTGGGCCGCCGGCTACGACCTCGAGGACCCGCTCGGCCGCCGGCTGATCCGGCCGCTGACCTTCGTCCGGTCCCGCGAGGACGACAACGGCTACGCCCGCCCGGTCGAGGGGCTCATCGTCCTGGTCGACCTGGACCTCATGGAGGTCATCGACGTCCGGGACCACGGCGTGGTGCCGCTGCCGGAGAAGGCGGGCAACTACATGCCCGAGCTGATGTTCGACGACGACAACCGCCCGGCCCACACGCACGTCCGCGACGACGTCCGACCGATCGAGATCACCCAGCCGGAGGGGCCCAGCTTCACCGTCGACGGGCACGCGGTGAGCTGGCAGAAGTGGCGGCTCCAGGTGGGCTACAGCCCGCGCGAGGGACTCGTCCTGCACCAGGTCGGCTACGAGGACCGGGGCCGGCTGCGCCCGGTGATCTACCGGGCGTCGCTGTCGGAGATGTACATCCCCTACGCGGACCCTGCCCCCACCCACCGGATCAAGAACGTCTTCGACGAGGGCGAGTACGGCGTCGGCCTGCTGCTCAACCCGCTGCAGCTGGGCTGCGACTGCCTCGGCGAGATCTTCTACTTCGACGCCGTCGCCAACGACCAGGACGGCGAGCCGGTCACCATCCCCAACGCCATCTGCATGCACGAGGAGGACTACGGCGTCGGCTGGAAGCACACCGACTTCCGCACCGAGAAGATGGAGGTCCGCCGGTCCCGGCGGCTGGTCGTCTCCTGCTTCGCCACCGTCGGCAACTACGAGTACGGGTTCTTCTGGTACCTCTACACCGACGGGACGATCCAGTTCGAGGTCAAGCTGACCGGGGTCATCTCCACCGGCGCCGTGCCGGTCGGTGAGCAGCCCCGCTTCGGCACCCTGGTCGCCCCCGGCCTGTACGGGCCGCACCACCAGCACTTCTTCAACGTCCGGCTGGACATGCAGGTCGACGGCGAGGCCAACTCCGTCTACGAGGTCGACGCCGCGGCGCTGCCCCCGGGCGAGGACAACCCCTACGGCAACGCCTGGGTCACGCAGAAGACCCTGCTGGCCAGGGAGAGCGAGGCCCAGCGGCTGATCAACCCGTTCGTCGGCCGTACCTGGCAGATCGTGAACCCCTCCTCGGTCAACGAGCTGGGACAGCCGGCCGGGTACAAGCTCATGCCGGGGGACAACGTGCTGCCGCTGCAGCAGGAGGGCTCGCAGGCGTGGGACCGGGCGCAGTTCGCCTACAAGCACCTGTGGGTCACCCGCTACGAGCAGGGTGAGCTGTTCGCCGCCGGCGACTACCCGAACCAGAGCCAGCGGCCCGGTGGCCTCCCGGAGTACGTCAAGGCCGACCGGTCGCTGGAGGACACCGACGTCGTCGTCTGGTACTCCTTCGGCGCCCACCACGTCGTCCGCCCCGAGGACTGGCCGGTCATGCCGGTGAGCTACGCCGGCTTCCACCTCAAGCCGGTCGGCTTCTTCGACGGCAACCCCGCGCTGGACATGCCGCGCTCGACGCCGGCCTGCCACGACGAGGCCGACGGGCACGGCTCCTGCCATGACATGGCCCCGGGCGAGACGGTCGGGCAGAGCGCGCGGGAGCAGGTGGCCGAGTGACCCAGGCGGCGGGGGGCCGCCAGCCGGCGCACTCCGACCAGGGGCTGGCGCACGAGTCGATGAGCCAGGCCGAGGTGATGGCCCAGTCGGTCGCCGGCATCGCCCCGAGTGCGGTCATGGCGACCGGGCCGGCGCTGATCGTGCTCTTCGCCGGCCCGGGGGCGTGGCTGTCCTACGTGGCGGCGACGGTCATCGTCGTCCTGGTCGGGCTGTGCGTCGCCCAGTTCGCCCGGCGGTTCGCCTCCTCGGGGTCGCTGTACAGCTACGTCGCCCGGGGACTGGGGCCCACCGGTGCGTTCGCCACCGGCTGGAGCCTGGTCATCGGCTACGCCTGCATCGCCATGCTCGGCGTGACGCTCATCGGGCCCTTCCTCGGCAGCCTGCTCGACCGGATCGGGCTGCCGGGGATGACCTCGAACACCGCGTACATCGTGATGACGGCGCTCGCCACGGTGGCCGCGGCGACCTTCGCGATCGTCGGCATCAAGATCTCCACGCGGGTGGGACTGGTCCTCGAGGTCATCTCGGTCGCCGCCGTCCTGCTGGTGCTCGTCGTCGTGGTCGCCCGCGGCGGCGACGACGCGGCGCCGTCGCTGTTCGACCTGTCCGGCACCAGCTTCGACGGCGTCACCTACGGGATCGTGCTGGCGGTGCTGGGCTTCGTCGGGTTCGAGAGCTCGGCCAGTCTGGGGGCGGAGGCACGCAACCCGCACCGGACGATCCCCCGGGCGGTGATCGGCAGCGCGGTGCTGGTCGGCGTGCTGTACGTCTTCGCCTCCATCTCCTCGGTGATGGGCTTCGGCGGTGTCGAGGCGCTGAGCGGGAGCGCGGCGCCGGTCAGCGAGCTGGCCGAGCGGTACGGACTGAGCAGCATCGTCTGGATCGTCGACCTGGGGGTGGCCGCGTCGTTCTTCGCGGTGGCGATCGCCAGCATCAACGCCGCGTCCCGGGTGCTGTACACCATGGGCGAGGAGGACGTGCTGCCCGCGGCCCTCGGTCGGGCGCACCGCAGCTACAAGACGCCACACGTGGCCATCGGCATCCTCGCCCCGATCATCGGGCTGGTGCCGGTGGTGCTGATGATCGCCGGCCGCGGGCCGTTCGACGTCTACGCCTACGTGGGCACGGTCGGCACCTTCGGCTACATGGTGGGCTACCTGCTCATGGCGGTCGCGCTGCCGTTCTTCCTGAGGCGGCGGGGCGAGGGCAACCCGATGTCGACGGTCCTGTCGGTCGTCGTCGTGGCGGCGCTGCTGTACGTCTTCTACAAGAACGTCATCCCGGTGCCGGAGTACCCGCTCAACCTGCTGCTGCCGATCTTCGTCGCCGTCCTGGCGCTGGGGATGGGCTGGTACGTCGTCGTGCGAGCCCGGCGGCCCGAGGTGATGGCCGAGGTCGGCAGCACCGAGGAGGAACCCGTCGCGCCGCACCCGGACGGACCCCGGATCCCTCCGCCGGCCTCGCCCGTCCGCTCCGAGACGGGCCCGCCGGTCGGACAGTCGTGACCGCCGGCGAGCACGACGGGGTCGCCGTCGCGGGTCGGGTCGCGGCGGTGGCCGGGGCGGTGTGCGTCGCGGTGCACCTGGTCACGGCCACCTCCGGGGGCCACGGCGGTGCGGTGGAGCGGGTCGTGTTCGTCGCCATGGCGGTGGCCTGCCTGCCGTGCGTCCGGGCGCTGTGGCAGCGTCCGGTGCGAGGCGTGTGGCAGGCCACCGCGGTCATGTACGGCGGCATGGCGTTCCTGCACCTCCTCCTGCTCAGCGCGGCGTCGGGCGGGTCCGGGCACCTGGCCGGCGGGTCCCCGGTGCACGCCGGGGCGGACGTCGGCATGTGGGGCGGGCTGCTGCTGGCCGCCCTGCAGGTGGCGCTGGCCGGCACCGTGCTGGCCAGCGGTCGGCTGCGGGAGCAGGAGGACCCGGTCCGGGTGCCCGCAGGCTGACCGGCGCCGGTCAGGGGACGGCCAGCCACCCGAGGAGCTGGGCCGCGGTCCACCCCGGGTCCTCGATCGCGAGCAGGTGGCCGACACCGGGGCGGACGCGGAAGATCCAGTCCGGCCGGGTCGCCGCCAGGGCGGCTGCCTGGTCGGCCCGGGCGAGCGGGTCGTCGGCACCCTGCAGCCACAGCACCGGGACGGCGATGCCGGCGAGCGTCTCCCGCCAGGCCGCGGCGTGCCCGAGCAGCGCCATCGTGTCCAGGATGCCGGCCCACTGCACGGCCTGGGCGCGGCCGGCGTCCGGCTGCCCGGCGCGGCGGCGGGTCTCCACCACCACGGCGGCCACCCCCTCGGCGGGGATCCGGTCGACGTGCGGCGTCGCCTGGCGCAGCTGCTGTTCGACGACCTGCTCGGCGGTGAGCCGGGCGACCTTCCGGGCGACCGCGGCCGAGACCCCGGGCAGCCGGAGGAGCGCCCGCCGGGCCAGCAGCGCCCGGTCGAGCCGGCCGGAGGAGCCGGGCACCGGCGGGCTCAGCAGCGCCAGCCGGTCGACGTCCTCGGGGTGCTGGGCGGTGTGCTGCAGCGCCAGCACGCCGCCCATCGAGTGACCGAGCAGCACCACCGGCTGCCCGACCACCTCGGACACGAAGCGGTGCAGCAGCACCAGGTCGTCGGCGAGCGCGGGCCTCCCGGCCGGGATGCCGCTGCCCCCGTGCCCCCACAGGTCGACGGCGAGCACCCGGTGGGTGGCGGTGAGCCGGGGCGCGAGCAGCCCCCAGGTCAGTGCCGAGCCGCCCAGCCCGTGCACCGCGAGGACGACGGGCGCGCCCACCGGCCCGCCCAGGTCCAGGTGGTGCACCGGTCCGTCGAGGTCGGTGACGTGCGAGGTCGCTCCGGCGGGCCACTCGAGGGCGCGGGACACCCACGAGGTCTACCGGTCCGACCGCCGCCGCGTCCAGACGTCAGCGGGTGCGGAACCGCAGGACCTGACCGGCCCCTCGGCGGGGATGCGGTCGACGTGCGGCGTCGCCTGGTGCAGCTGCTGCTCCACGACCTGCTCGGCGGTGAGCGGCATCGAGGCGCCCGGTCAGCCGGGGCCGCGGGACCAGGGTGGCCGGTACCGGCGGGACCAGCAGCTTGCTCCGGAGCAGCGGGCTGCGGACGTCGGCCGAGCGGGACACCGGGTCTCCTCCGCGCACGGGACCGCGAGCGGTCTTGGGGACACGAGTCAACCGGGCGGTGTGCCGTCCAGGCGCACCCAGCTCGGTCAGCCGGGGCCCGCTCCGGGAGGTGGCCGCTGGAAGTCGGCCGGGGACCACGTGGGCGGGGCAGGGGGCGGCTCCTCGGGCGCAACGACCGGGTCGGCCGCGGGGACCTCGGTGCCGTCCGCCGACGGGGCCGTCGGCACCGGTGCGGAGGTGGTCCCGACCGGGGTCGTACCGGCAGGCAGCGGCCGCGCCGTCCAGCCGGCCAGCAGCGCGGCCGCCAGCGCCGTCGCACCTGCCCCCCCGATGAGCCATCCGCCGGTGTGCACGGTCACGGCGGTCGTCACCTCCGGCGACATCGCCGCCTGGGCAACGGCTGCCTGGTAGTCGAGGTAGACCGTCAGCGCGGCGCCCGCGGTGACGGCCGCTCCGGCGAGCACCAGCAGAGGGGCCACCGAGCCCCGCCGCGGCACCGACCAGGCCAGCATCCCGGCAGTGAGCAGCACGGCGCCGACCAGGAACGGGATGGCGATGCGCGTGGCGGACACGGCGATGTCGGCCTGTCCGGAGAAGTGCTGGGTCGCGCCCCAGCCGGTGACCCGGTAGCTCTGCACGGCCACGCCGATGTCCCAGCGGATCGAGTAGATGTCCTGGATGGGCGCCACGACGGCCAAGCCGGCGGTCACCGCGGCGGCGACCTGCAGCCCGACCGCCCGCCGGCGCGGCGCCGCGGGCGGTCGGGCTGTCGAGTCGTTGGCCGACCCGATCGATCCCGTGCTCTCGCTCATGCCCGGCTCCCGCGCAGCCGCAGCGTCTGGCCGGGCCGGAGCTGGGCGCACCGGTCCACGTCGGCGTCCACCACGTAGCCGATCACCGGGTAGCCGCCGGTGACCGGGTGGTCGGCGAGGAAGAGCACCGGGGTGCCGGCCGGTGGCACCTGCAGCGCGCCGCGCACCATGCCCTCGCTGGGCAGCTCGCCGGCGCGCACCCGGTCCAGCGGGACGCCGTCCAGCCGCACGCCGACCCGGTTGCTGTCGCTGCTGACGGTCCAGGGCCGCCCGACCAGGCCCGACCAGCCGGCGGCGCCGAACCAGTCGGCGCGCGGCCCGGGCAGCACCGCGACGGTCACCGCCCCCGCAGGCGGGTCGGCCACCGGGGCGAGGTCCACCCCGGCCGGCGGGGAGGTCGGCGGGCCCACCGGCAGCACGTCGCCGGGCGCGACGACGGGCGGGCCCAGCCCGGCGAGGACGTCGGTGGCGCGGGAGCCGAGCACCGGCGGGACGGCGATGCCGCCGCGGACGGCGAGGTAGCTGCGCAGTCCACCGGCGGGGGCGCCGAGCCGCAGCTCCGCGCCGGCCCGGAGCAGCGTCGGTGCGGCGTGCGGCGCACCCGGGCAGCGCGCCCCGGTGGTGACCACGAGCAGGTCGGACCCGGCGCGCACGGCCAGCCCGCCGAACGTCACCTCGAGCACCGCCGCGTCCGGGGGGTTGCCGACCAGCCGGTTCGCCAGCGCCGCCGAGGCGCGGTCGCAGACGCCGGAGCGCCCGATGCCCAGTGCCGCCTGCCCGGGACGCCCCTCGTCCTGGACGGTCGTGAGCGGCCCGGTGGCCAGCACGGTGAGGGTCTTCATGCGACCTCGAACCGCACCCGGTTGCCCGGTCGGAGCAGGGCCGCCGGATCGCGGTCCAGGTCGAAGACCGCCACGTCCGTGCGCCCGATCAGCTGCCAGCCGCCGGGGGACTCCCGTGGGTAGATGCCGCTGAACTCCCCGGCGAGCGCCACGGAGCCCGGTGGGACCCTGGTGCGCGGGGTGGACCGGCGCGGCACCTCCCACCCGGCGCCGGGCTGGGCCAGGTAGCCGAAGCCCGGCGAGAAGCCGCAGAAGGCGACCGTCCACTCGGCTCCGGTGTGCCGCTGCACCAGCTCATCGATCGACATCGACAGCAGGTCGGCGGCCTCGGCGAGGTCCGCGCCGTCGTAGTGCACCGGCAGGCTGACGGAGTCCCCGTCGGCGCGGGCGTCCGGACGGGGCGTGGTCCGGCGCACCGCGTCGGCGACCGCCGCCAGGGTGGTGCGGGCCGGGTCGGTGACCAGCAGCACCGTCCGCGCCGCCGGGACGACGTCGACGACGCCCGCCGGCGGCTCCGCGGCCAGCGCCGCGTACAGCCCGAGGACGTCGTCGAGGGAGTCCAGCTCGACCAGCAGGGCGGTGCTGCCGCTGGGCAGGAGCCGCATCAGGGCGCGAAGGGGGCCACGGTGACCCCCGCGGTGGTCAGGGCCTCGCGCACCTGCCGGGCGATCTCCACCGCGCCGGGGGTGTCGCCGTGCACGCAGATCGACTCCGGCGTGAGGACCAGCGGGCCACCGTCGACGTCGGCGATCAGGTCGCCGGTGGCCATGGCCACGCACCGCCGGGCGATCTCGGCCGGGTCGTGCAGCACGGCGCCGTCCAGCCGACGGGAGACGAGCGTGCCCTCAGGGGTGTACGCGCGGTCGGCGAAGGCCTCGGCGACAGTGGTCAGCCCGGCGGCCGCGGCCTGCGCCAGGAAGACGCTGCCCGGCAGCCCCAGCACCGGCAGCGTCCGGTCGTAGGCCACGACCGCCGCGACGACGGCAGCCGCCTGCTCCTCGTGGTGCACGATCGCGTTGTAGAGCGCGCCGTGCGGTTTGACGTAGCGGACCCGGTCGCCGGCGATCCGGGCGAAGGCCTCCAGCGCGCCGAGCTGGTAGACGACGTCGGCGGTCAGCGCCGCGGGCTCCATGTCGATGAACCGCCGGCCGAAGCCGGGCAGGTCGCGGTAACCGACCTGCGCACCGATGGCGACGCCGGACTCGACGGCCTTCGCGCAGACCCGCAGCATGATGCTGGCGTCGCTCGCGTGGAAGCCGCACGCGACGTTGGCGCTGGTGACCACGCCCAGCAGCGCGTCGTCGTCACCGAGCGTCCACTGGCCGAAGCCCTCGCCGAGGTCGGAGTTCAGGTCCACGGCTCCACCCTGCCTCACGAGAAGAGCTCGATCACCGGGCGGACGGAGTTGACCGCCAGGTACAGGGTGAGCAGCCAAGCGAGCCAGCCGATCGCCAGCAGCCAGCGTGGGTAGCGGTAGCCGTTCAGCAGGTCGGTGCGCCGGGTGGCGACCCACAGCAGGACGGCGATGCCGATGGGCAGCAGCAGCCCGTTGAAGGCGCCGGCGAACACCAGCAGCGTCGTGGGGGCGGTGCCGATCAGCAGGTAGGCCAGCGTGGTGACCGCGATGAACCCGACCACCATCAGCGTGCGGGTGCGGTCGCTGGTCCTGGTCCGGGAGGTGATGAAGGAGACCGACGTGTAGGAGGCGCCGATGACGCTGGTGATGGCCGCGGCCCACAGCACGATGCCGAACACCCGCAGCCCGACCTCGCCGGCGGCCTGCTCGAACGCCGACGCCGCCTGGTTGTCCGGGTCCAGGGCGGCGCCGCCGGTGACGACACCGAGGATGGCGAGGAAGAGCACGACGCGCATGACGGCGGTGATCAGGATGCCGGTGACCGAGCCGCGGGTGATGTCCCGGACGTGCGCGGGGCCGGTCACGCCGGAGTCGAGCAGCCGGTGGGCGCCGGCGTAGACGATGTACCCGCCGATCGTGCCGCCGACCAGGGTGGTGATGGCCAGGACGTCGACCTCCTCGGGGAGGACGACGTTCCGCAGCGCCTGCCCGACCGGCGGGCCCGAGGTGATCGCGATGTAGGCGGTCAGCAGGATCATCGCCAGGCCGAGGACGACGACGATGCGGTCGACCGCCACCCCTGCCTTCTTGCTCAGGAAGATGCCGATGGCGATGACCGCGGAGAGCGCCCCGCCGAGCTTCGGGTCCAGCCCCAGCATCGCGTCCAGCCCCAGTCCGGAGCCGGCGACGTTGCCGATGTTGAACACCAGCCCGCCGACCAGCAGGAAGCCGGCCATCACCCAGCCGAGCCCGGGGGCGACCAGGTTGCCCAGCTCCTGGGCGCGCCGGCCGCTGATCCCGATGACCCGCCAGACGTTCAGCTGCAGGGCGATGTCGACCAGGATCGAGATGACGATCGCGAAGGCGAACGCCGCGCCCAGCTGCACGGTGAAGGTCGTGGTCTGGGTGATGAAGCCCGGGCCGATGGCCGAGGTGGCCATCAGGAACATGGCGCCGAGCAGGGTCGAGCGGGTGCTCGTGGCCAGCCGGCCGCCGGGCGGCGCCGTGCCGGTCTGGGTGGCGGGCTGGTCCGGGGTGTGTGACATGGGCGCTCCAGGGTTCCTGCGGGCCGGTGGCGGATCCGGGAACTGCGCTGTTGCCTGGTGGTGATCGACCGTAGGGTCGTGCACGTCCTCCGGCAATCCGAGGGAGGTCTCCGATGACCACCACTGCTGTCCCGGCCACCACCGTCACCACCGGTACGGACCCGGTCGCCCGCCGCACTCCCGCCGACGCGCGGGCGCGCTACCGGGCCGGTCTCGCGGTGCCCAGCTCCGGGGAGGCGCCGGGCTCCACCCAGGCCAACCTCGTGGTCCTCCCACGGGACTGGGCCTGGGACATGCTGCTGTTCGGCCAGCGCAACCCGCAGCCGGTGCCGCTGCTGGACGTGACCGACCCCGGGTCCTACCGCACCGCGCTGGCGGCCGGCGCCGACCTGCGCACTGACCTGCCGCGGTACCGGGTCTGGCGCGACGGGGAGCTGGCCGACGAGCCCACCGACGTCACCGACCTGTGGACCGACGACCTGGTCGCCTTCCTCATCGGCTGCAGCTTCAGCTTCGAGACGGCGCTGCTCGACGCCGGGGTGCCGGTGCGCAACCTCGAGCAGGGGTGCAACGTGTCGATGTACCGCACCGACCGCCTGTGCCGCCCCGCCGGGCGGCTCGCCGGTCCGCTGGTGGTCTCGATGCGGCCGGTCCCCGGCCACCTGGTCGCCACGGCGGTCCAGGTCACCGCCCGGATGCCGCAGGTGCACGGGGCGCCCGTGCACGTCGGCTCGCCGTCGTCCCTGGGCATCCCCGACATCGGGCGGCCCGACTTCGGCGACCCGGTCGAGAGCGAGGACGGTGACGTCCCGGTGTTCTGGGCCTGCGGGGTCACGCCGCAGGCGGCCCTGATGGCCTCCCGACCGCCCTTCGCGATCACGCACGCGCCCGGGCACATGTTCATCACCGACGTGCCCGACGCGGTCTACCGGCAGGCGTGAGCGCCGCCGTCGTCGCCCGGCTGCGTGCTGCTGGCTGCGTCTTCGCCGAGGACGAGGCAGCGCTGCTGCTGGAGGCCGGCGGGGACCTCGACGCGCTCGTCGACCGACGGGTGGCCGGGGAGCCGCTGGAGCAGGTGCTGGGCTGGGCGGAGTTCTGCGGCCTGCGGTTCGCCGTCGCGCCCGGGGTCTTCGTGCCCCGGCAGCGCACCCGGTTGCTGGTGCGCGAGGCGGCGGCGCTGGCGCGCCCGGGGTCGGTCGTCCTGGACCTGTGCTGCGGCACCGGGGCGGTGGGCGTGGCCGTCGCGGCCGCGGTCGGCGCGGTCGAGCTGCACGCCGCGGACGTCGACCCGGTGGCGGTGGACTGCGCCCGGCGCAACGGCGCGGGCTCGGTGTACGGGGGGGACCTCTACGAGGCCCTGCCTGCCGCGCTGCGCGGCCGGGTCGACGTGCTGGTGGCCAACGCGCCCTACGTGCCGACCGGGGCGATCGCGCTGATGCCGCCGGAGGCCCGCGACCACGAGGCCCTGGCGGCCCTGGACGGCGGGGACGACGGGCTGGACGTGCAGCGCCGGGTGGCCGAGGGCGCCCCGGACTGGCTGTTCCCGGGTGGGTGGCTGCTGATCGAGACCAGCGGCGCGCAGGCGCCGGCGACGGTGGCCGCCATGACCCGGGCCGGGCTCACCGCGCGGGTGGTCGCGGACGAGGAGCTGGCCGGCACGGTGGTGGCCGGCCAGCTCCCGACTGCTTAGTTCGGCTCGACGCCGAAGGCGGTGGCCAGCTTCTCGATCTTGCGGGCGCGGCCGAGCCGCGGCAGGTCGCTGCCGTCCCGGATGACCTGTCCGCGGGCGTCGAAGTCGGCGAGGAAGTCCTGGGCCCACGCCACGTCCGACGGGGCGGGGCTGATCACCTCGTTGATCACCGGCAGCTGGTCCATGTCCAGGCACAGCTTCCCGGTCAGCCCGAGGGAGACGGTGAGGGCGGACTGCTCGCGCAGCACCGGGTGGCTGGTGCTCACCGTGGGGCCGTCGATCGGGCCGGGGAGCCCGCCGACCCGGCTGGCGATGACCAGCCGCGACCGCGGGTAGGCCATCGCCAGGTCGTCGGCGCTGGTGCCGGTGTCGCGGCGGTAGTCACCGCTGCCGAAGGCGAGCCGGAAGGCGCCGCGGGCGGAGGCGATCCGCACGGCCTCCTCGATGCCCAGCGCCGACTCGACCAGGGCGAGCACCGGGGTGTCCCCGCCGAGCCGGTCGTTGGTCTCGGTGACGTGCTCGGCGGCCTCGGTCTTGGCGAGCATCACGCCGGCGAGGCCGGGCAGGCCCTTGAGGGCGTCGACGTCGCCGGACCAGAACTCGGTGGACCGGTCGTTGATCCGCACCCAGGCGCGCTTCTCGCCGGAGGAGAGGTACTCGACCACGTCCTCGCGGGCGGCCGGCTTGCGGGCCGGGTCCACCGCGTCCTCGATGTCGAGCACCACCTGGTCCGCACGGGACTCGTGTGCGCTGTCGAACAACTCCGTCCGGGCGCCGTTGACCAGCAGCCACGAGCGGGCGATCCCTGGGTCTACTTGCCTGCCTCTGTGCACCACGGCGGCCATTCTGCTGACCGGGGTCCCGCGGACGGCGCGCGGGGTCGCCGGGAGCGGTCAGGCGGCGGTGCTGCGCAGCCGGTCGAGCAGGCCCACGTGCCAGTCGACGTCGACCCGCCGCCCGCTGGAGCCGCGCGGCCGGACGAGGTCGAAGCGGACCAGCTCCGGGTCGCGGCCGGGAGTGCGCGAGTCGGCCCAGAGCAGCGCGAGGTGCTCGCGGCGGGCCGGGTCGCCGGGGACGGCGTCGACGGCCAGCTGGAGCCGCAGCTGGGCGGTGGGCGCCTGGGAGTAGAAGTGCCGCAGCCCGTGGGTGTCGGCGGCCGGCAGCTCGCCGTCCTCGGAGTGCCACACCCGCAGCACCTCGGTGGGCGTGCGCAGGATGAGGCCGCTCATCGGCAGGCCGAGGTTGTCGTTGCCGGGCTCGAGCAGCTCGAGCTGGGTGCCGAACGGGTGGTCGACGTGCTCGGCGTAGGGCCGCAGCCGCTCCATCGCCTCCCGGCGGACCAGCTGGTGGTCGAGGTGGCGGTCGGCGGTGGGCTGCCAGTCGTGGGTGGCGTGGATGGCCCGGCTGACGGCCAGGCCGCGCAGCAGTGCGTCCCGCACCTCGACCAGCAGCGGGTGCAGCCGCCGCACGACGGCTTCGGAGGGGTGTGCCACGCCGGGGAGTCTGCCGGGCGGGTGTGACAGTCCGGGGGACCCGGGCCCAGGATCGGCCCCGTGCCTCCTCTCACCCTGGTCACCGGCGGCAGCCGGGGGATCGGCGCCGCCACCGTCCGCGCCCTCGCCGACCGCGGCCACGACGTGGTCGTCGGCCACCGCACCGGCTCCGCCGAGGCCCGGGCCGTGGTGGCCGACGCCGTGGCCCGCGGTGTGCGGGCGGTCGCCGTCCGCGCCGACGTCACCGACCCCGACGACGTCGACGCCCTCTTCGCCGCGGCCGGTGAGCTCGGGGCGGTGACCGGGCTGGTCGCGAACGCCGGCGTGACGGCGCACCTGGGCGACCTGGCCGACACCCCGGTGGACGTCGTCCGGCAGGTGCTGGAGGTGAACCTGCTCGGCGTGGTGCTGTGCGCCCGGCGCGCGGCGCAGCTGATGTCCCGCCGGCGGGGCGGGGCGGGTG
>NZ_SJEW01000004.1 GCF_005930475.1 Modestobacter altitudinis | reverse complement strand
CCTCTGCGCCCGCCCCCGCGCCGCCGACCGTCACCACCTCCGCGCCCGCACCGTCTCCCTCGTCCACGCCGTGTGGCTGAGAGCCGACCGGCGCGGCCGTCGCCAGACCCGCGGGCACCGGGTGACACACCGGTACCGCGGCACTCGCGTCGCGCCGGTCGCGGCCGGGCCAGCGATTAGGCTCCCCGACGGCGTGGCGACCCTCGTCGTGCCCGGACCGGAGCCGCGAACCGCGCACCCGCTCGCCCGAGAGGACCCCCGATGACCACGCCCTCAGTGCTCGGTGAGCGCTATGAGATCGGCGGGGTGCTCGGCCGTGGCGGGATGGCGGAGGTGCACCGGGGGCGGGACCTGCGGCTCGGTCGCGAGGTCGCGGTCAAGGTGCTGCGGCAGGACCTCGCCCGCGACCCGTCCTCCCAGGTGCGGTTCCGCCGGGAGGCGCAGGCCGCCGCGTCGCTGAACCACCCGGCCATCGTCGCGGTCTACGACACCGGTGAGGACCGCGGGCCCGCGGGGGCGACCCCGTACATCGTCATGGAGTACGTCGAGGGCGAGACGCTGCGCGACGTCCTCCGGCGGGAGGGCCCGCTCCTCCCCGACCGCGCCATGTCGCTGACCGCGGACATCTGCGCGGCCCTGGACTTCAGCCACCGCAACGGCATCGTGCACCGGGACGTGAAGCCCGCGAACGTCATGATCACCCCGCAGGGCACCGTCAAGGTGATGGACTTCGGCATCGCCCGGGCGGTCTCGGACTCGGCTGCCACGATGACCTCCACCGCGGCCGTGATCGGCACCGCGCAGTACCTCTCCCCGGAGCAGGCCCGCGGCGAGGGCGTCGACGCCCGCTCCGACGTCTACTCCGCCGGCTGCCTGCTCTACGAGCTCGTCACCGGCGGCCCGCCGTTCACCGGGGACTCACCGGTGGCCGTGGCCTACCAGCACGTGCGGGAGGACCCGAGGACGCCGTCGTCGATCAACCCGGCGATCCCCCCGGACCTCGACGCCATCCTGCTCAAGGCGATGAGCAAGAACCCGGCCAACCGCTACCAGTCGGCCGCCGACATGCGCGCGGACCTGCTCCGCGCCGTCGCCGGTCAGCGGGTCGAGGCGACGCCGGTGATGAGCGACGCCGAGAAGACCACGATCATCGGCGCGGCCGTAGTGGGTCGTGGTGACGACGACGGCTGGGACGACCAGGACGCGCAGAAGCGCAGGCGGAACCGGATCATCGCCCTGGTGGTCGGTGCCCTCGTGCTGATCGGCGGGGCCATCGCCATCGCGCTGGCACTGACCGGCGGCAACGGCGACGACGCCCCACCGGCCACCACCCAGGTGACGGTGCCCGACCTGGCGGGCAGGACCCAGGACGAGGCGACGGCGGCGATCACCGCGGCCGGGCTCACCGTCGGCACGGTCAGCCGGGAGGCGAGCACCGAGGAGCAGAAGGACACCGTCCTCAGCTCCGACCCGGCCTCCGGCGAGAAGGCCGACCCGCAGACGCCGGTCCGCCTGGTGATCGGCGGCGGGCCCAACACCATCGCCGTGCCCAACGTGGTCGGTCGCGACCAGGACGCCGCGGTGACCGCGCTCGAGGGCGCCGGGTTCACCGGCAGCATCAGCACCCAGCAGGAGCGCTCGCTGGCGCCCGAGGGTCAGGTCATCGCCGTCGACCCGGCGGCGGGCTCGCAGGCGGCTCCGGACACCCGGATCACGCTCAGCGTGTCCACCGGGTCGATCGAGCTGCCGGACGTGCGCGGGCTGAGCGAGTCCGCGGCCCGCGAGCAGCTGGTGGCCGCGGGCATCGACAACGGCAACATCGAGACCACGAACGGGGAGAGCGACGCGGTGGCGGCCGGCAACGTGGTGGACTCCGACCCGGGCCCGCGGTCCGCGGTCGCCGAGGGCGACGTGGTCACGCTGCTGATCGCCGTCCCGATCCCGAGCGAGGCGCCGACCACGCCGACGACCCCCGCGACCCCCGCTCCGACGACGACGCCGACGGCCCCCACGCCCACCCTTCCGACAGCCAGCCCGACGAGCTAGATGAAGGACCACCCTTCCCCCACGCCTCGCAAGCTCGGCGCGGGCCCCTGAAGGGCGGCCTGAACCGTCAGACGGTGGCGACGGTGAGGCGGTGGGCGGTGGCCTCGGCGGCAGCGACCCTGGCCGGGTCCGGTGCCAGCCCGCAGCTGGTCAGCCAGTTGGCGAGCAGCTGGTGGCCGCCCTCGGTCAGCACCGACTCGGGGTGGAACTGGACGCCCTCGATCGGCAGCTCGCGGTGCCGCAGCGCCATGACGATGCCCGACGGGGTCCGGCCGGTGACCTCGAGCTCGGCGGGCACGGTGTCGGCCTCCACGGCGAGCGAGTGGTACCGGGTGGCGGTGAACGGTGACGCCAGCCCGGCGAGGACGCCGACGCCGTCGTGCACCACCTGGCTGGTCTTCCCGTGCAGCAGCTCGGGCGCGCGGCCGACGACGCCACCGAAGGCCTCGGCGATCGCCTGGTGGCCCAGGCAGACCCCCAGGACGGGCACCCCGGCCTCCGCGGCAGCACGCACCATCGGCACGGTCACCCCGGCGTCGGTGGGCGTCCCGGGCCCCGGCGAGAGCAGCACTCCGGCGACGTCGAGGTCGGCCAGCTCGGCGACCGTCACCGCGTCGTTGCGCCGCACGACGCTGGGCACGCCCAGCTGACCGAGGTACTGCACGAGGTTGTAGACGAAGCTGTCGAAGTTGTCGACGACGAGCACCGGCCGCGGGGCGTCGAGGATGGCCACGCCTCAGGTGTACACGCCCCCGCCCCCCGGTCAGTCGGTGGGGGCCGTGCTGGCGTACTGGAGGTCCAGCGGGCCCTCGTAGGCGGGCAGGCTGACCTGGCGCTGGTCGGCCACCTGGTAGGTGAGGCCGAACTGGTCGACGGCGGCCCTGAGCAGCTGGACCTCGTAGGAGGCCGCCAGGCGCTGACGCATCTCCGCCGCGTTCCCGACGGCGGTGACGACGAACGGCGGTGAGTAGGTGCGGCCCTGCAGCAGGAGGGTGTTCCCGACGCAGATCACCGCGCTGGTCGCGATCAGCCGCTGACCCATGATCGCCACGCCGTCCGCCCCGGCGGCCCACATGGCGTTGACCACGCCCTGAACGTCGGACTGGTGGATGACCAGGTTGTCCGGGCTGACGTTGCCGGGCTGGGCGCCGTTGGGCTCGGGAGGCGCGTCGTCCAGGGTGACCGACAGGCCGGGTCCCTCCAGCGCGGTCAGGCCGGCGGAGGTCGTGCCCTGGGCGCCCTCGGCCTGTGCCGCGGCCACCTCGCCGTTGCGGGAGGCCGCCTGGTCGGTGAGGCCCTGGACCTGCTGCTGCAGCTGGGCGAGCTCCTCCTGCTGCCGGGCGACGTCGGCGTCCCGCTGCTGGATGAGGCCGGGGAGCTGCGAGCTCTCCCCCGCCCGCAGGTCGGTGCCCAGCGCCGTCCGGCTGGAGGTGGCGAAGAGCAGGCCGGCCACCAGGGCGACGACGGGCACGAGCGCCGTCCACAGCGAGAGCCGTCGCCACCGGACCGACCGCGACATGCTCACCTCCTGGCCGGCGTCCGCTCGCGCCGGGCACCGCCCCGCAGGGTGACGCGCCCCGCGCACCGGACGGGTCTGCTCGCCCGGCAGCTTAGGCTGGGATGAGTCCACGCCGGGGCGACAGGCCACCGGCCCAGTGAGGGAGTCCGTTCGGTGCCCAAGTCGAAGGTGCGCAAGAAGTCGGTGTACACCCCGCCGGAGGGAGTGCTCCCCTCCCGCGCGGCCCGTGCCCGCGCCGTGGAGCCCAGCCCCCGCTGGTACGCGGTCCTCATGGTCGCCCTGATGCTCATCGGCCTGCTGTGGATCGTCGTCTACTACGTCGCCGGCGACCGGATCGGCTTCATGGTGTCCCTCGGGGCCTGGAACTTCGCCATCGGCTTCGGCGCCATGGTCGCCGGCCTGGTCCTCTCGATGCGCTGGCGCTGACCCACCCGCTCCACCGCGCTGTCCACAGGCCCCTGTCCCGATCCGGGACAGGGGCCTGTGTCGTCCCCGGACTTGTCCACCGTCGTTCGGTCACCGCGCGGATGCGGTGAGTGACCGATCCGGGATGTCGACAAGCGGACAACCCGCAGGTCAGCGCGCTGTCCGGGGACCCGGCTGTGTACAGCGCTCCAGTCCGTCCACAGGCGGACCGCTCGGTCGTCCCCATGGTTGTCCACGACATGTGGAGTGTGGACAGCCGCCACCGAGGCGTTGACCTGCGCAGATGCCGCCGATGTGACGGTTGGGACGGAAAGGGCACGGGGGTAACTACACCGCTGGAAGTCCGTCCCCAGTTGTGTACACACCTGTGGGTAAACGTGGACAACCAACTTCTTTCGAACTGCGCTCCAGCTCCTTACTACCCGTGGGCCACGAAGGCAAACGAGCAGGGTGACGGGCCGGTCGCACGCGCCCGCCGGCGTGTTGTCGACGATCCGCCGGTCGCGCCGACCCGTCGGCCGGACGGCGGGCCGGGGGACAGCGGGGACGGTCCTGTGGACAGCGGCGGCCCGAGCCGGGTCCTGACAAGCTGGGGAGGTGCAGTGGGGGCCCCGGACCGGCGAGGTCGTCGCGACCGCGGTGGCCGGGCTGGCGCTGGCCCTCGCCGTCTTCGCGGTCGACCCGGTCGGCCGGGTGCTGGTGGGCGGGGCGGCACTGCTGCTGCTCGGTCTGGCCGCCCACGACGCCGTCCTCCGCCCACGGGTGCGGACCGGCCCGGACGGCGTGACGGTGCGGGCGCTCGCCGGCCGCACGACGATCGCGTGGCCGCACGTGCGGGCCCGGGTGCGCGTGCAGCGGCGCTGGGGGGTGCGGGCGCGCACTCTCGAGCTGGAGGACCGCACGGACGACGCCGTGCTGGTCGTGCTGGGGCGGCGCGAGCTGGGCACGGACCCGGCGACGGTGGCCGAGGTGCTGCAGGCCGGCGGCGCCGCCGGGTGAGGGCTCCGGTCAGCCCACGCCGGCGTACACCAGCGCCAGCAGGACGACGACGAGAGCGGCGATGCCGGCGATCGCCAGCGGCGGGCGGCGGCGGGCGGCGACCAGCACCGCGGCCGCGGCGGCCCCACCGACCAGGCCGCCCAGGTGCCCGATCAGCGAGACACCGGGCAGGAAGCTGATCACCAGGTTGATGCCCAGCAGGGTCAGCAGCCCGCGGAGGTCCTGCTTCTGGTGCACCAGTACGACGCCGTAGGCACCCATCAGGCCGTAGATGGCGGTGGAGGCGCCGGCCACCTGCCCGAAGGGGGCGCCCAGCAGCTGGATGGCCGCTGCGCCGCCGATGATCGACACCAGGTAGACGGTCAGGTAGCGGCCCCGGCCGAGCAGGCGCTCGAGCTCGGAGCCGAACACCAGCAGGGAGAGCATGTTCAGCCCCAGGTGGAGCACGCCGTAGTGCAGGAAGGCCGCGGTGAACGGCCGCCACCAGTCGCCCATCTGCACGAACAGCGGCACCTGGGCCAGGTCCTGGAAGAGCTCGGTGCGGTAGTTCTGCAGCGGGTCCTGCCCACCGATCCCGGTCAGGACGGCGGTGAGCAGGAACATCGCGACGTTGACCCCGATCAGGGTCAGCGTGACCGGGCCCCAGCGGCGCCCGGCGCGTTGCAGCCCGCCGGTGCGACGCGGCTCGCGCACCCCGGCGTTGCCCGCTGCGACGTCGTCCGGGCACTGGAACCCGACGGCGGCGGGGTTCATGCACTCCGGGCAGATCGGCCGACCGCAGCGCACGCAGTGCACGCCGGTGGGGCGGTCGGGGTGCCGGTAGCACGTCGCCGGAGGCGCCGGCTGCGGGTTGCCCGCGCCGGCGCCCCCGGTGTCGTCCCTGCCGTCAGGAGCGCTCAGCTGCGCTGCACCTCGACGGAGGTGATGACCACGTCGTCGACCGGACGGTCACCGCGGGCGGTCGGGGTGGTGGCGATCGCGTCGACGACCTGCCGGCTGGCGTCGTCGGCCACCTCGCCGAAGATCGTGTGCTTGCGGTTCAGGTGCGGCGTGGGGCCGACGGTGATGAAGAACTGCGAGCCGTTGGTGCCGGGGCCGGCGTTCGCCATGGCCAGCAGGTAGGGCCGGTTGAACGACAGGTCGGGGTGGAACTCGTCGCCGAACTGGTAGCCGGGGCCGCCGATGCCCTGCCCGAGCGGGTCGCCGCCCTGGATCATGAAGCCCTCGATGACCCGGTGGAACACCGTGCCGTCGTAGAGCTTGTCGGTGGTCTTGGCGCGGGTCTTCGGGTGCGTCCACTCCTTGGCGCCCTCGGCGAGGTCGGCGAAGTTCGCGACCGTCTTCGGGGCGTGGTCGGGGAACAGGTCGACGGTGATGTCGCCGCGGTTGGTGTGCAGGACGGCGCGCCGCGCGGGAGCAGTCTGTTCAGTCACGGGACCACTCTCCCACTGCCGTGCAGCGGCGTGCCGACGGGTGGGCCGGAGGGGTGGAGACGAGGGGAATCGAACCCCTAACCCCCGCCTTGCAAAGGCGGTGCTCTGCCAATTGAGCTACGTCCCCGGGAAGCGCGGCGAGCCGCGCCGGTCCTGGGCGGTGCTGGTCAGGACGGGCGGGGTGTGCTGACCGCGTCGGGCCCGCTGGTGGCCTCGGCCCACAGGTCGGCCTCGCCCTTGCCGGCGGTGCGCTTGCGGACGGCGACCACCGCACTGGCAGCCAGCGCTGCCATCGCCAGCTTCTTCAGCACGCGGGACCTCCTCGATCGGTGGTGACCGTCGCGGCTCCGGTGACCGCTGCGGGGCGTCCGGGTGCGGGTGACCGGCCCCCTGGAGGGGGTGCCGGTCGCCCGCCGTCGGTGCACGGGTGGGCCTGGGAGGACTTGAACCTCCGGCCTCATCCTTATCAGGGATGCGCTCTAACCGCCTGAGCTACAGGCCCGTGGACCGTGGAAGAGCCTACCTGGCGGTCGGCAGCTCCCCGACACGGGGTCCTTGCCGCTAGTCCCGCTCGGCGAGGGTGACCTCGAGGCCACCGACGAGGTCGGAGCAGAGGTTGTAGACGAACGCCGCCACCGTGCACAGCGCGGTCAGCAGCACGATGTTCACCGCGCCGATCACCGCCGCCCCGCCGAGGACGACCGTGCCCGAGATGACGTTGCCACCACTGCCGGCCTCCTCGCCCGAGGAGCTGCTGAGCTGCCCGATGAGGTCGTTGAGGGTGTCGAAGACGCCCAGGCCACCGAGGACGCCGTAGAGGACGGCGACCGCGATCATCCACACGAAGAACAGCGCGATGGAGACGACCAGCGAGATCTTCAGCGCCGACCAGGTGTCGATGTGGCGCAGCTGGAGCCGGGCCCGCCGCGGGCCGCGGCCCGCGCCGCGCACCTTGCCGGTCCGCGCGGTCGCCTCCGCGGCCGGCCGGTCGCCGTCCGGGGTGCGGGCGGGCGAGGGACGCGCGGAGGCGTCCGGCGGCCGTGCCGCGACCGGGCTGACGGTGACCGCCTGGGTCGCGTCCACCGGCAGCGGGCCGCCGCGGGCGGCGCGGTTGGTGCCGGTGACCGGGGGCACCGGGGGCGCGGGGGTCGCCTGCGGACCCAGCGGCGTGACCGGGTGGGCCGCCGGCGGCGTGGGGGCGGCGCCCTTGGTCATCGAGACCGGGGCCTCGGCGGAGGTGGCGTCGGGGACCCGCGCCCGCACGGTGGCATCAGGCGTCTCCGCCGACCCGGCCGGAGCCGGTGCCGCCGCACGGGCGCCGGCCGGCGACGAGCCGACGGCGGTCGCACCGGCTGGGGACGGTGCGTCCTCCCGCTCCCGAGGGGCGTCGACCGGGGCAACGGCCTCCGGCACCCCGTCGGACGTGCCGGACCCGCTCCGGGTCCCGGTACGCACCGAACTGCGCCCTCGGTCGCTCATCCCAGTCTCCTGTCCCCCAGCGGCCTCGGCCGCGTCGCTGCACCCACCGGTCCACCGCCTGGCACGCGGGCGGTGGACCGGTCACTGCGGTGGTCGTTGCGCAGCCCGGAGCTGGGACGTCGTCGTCCCCGGCACCGGTCTGGCATCGGCCCCAGACTAGGCGTCGGGCTCGTCGTTGTCCGTCGTACGCGCGATAGCCACGATCGACACGTCATCGGGCAAGTTCATGAGCTTGACACCCATCGTCGCGCGGTCCCGGGTGTGCCGGACGCCGTTGACCGGGGTCCGGATCACGCCGCCCCCGGAGGTGATGGCGTAGAGCTCGTCGCCGAGCACCACCGACAGCGCACCGACGAGCGCGCCCTTGCGGGCCTTGGGGTCGGCGGTGAGCACGCCCTTGCCGCCGCGGTTCTGCTCCGGGTAGTGCTCGATGCCGGTCCGCTTGGCGTACCCACCCTCGGTGGCGACCAGCACGTCGACGCCCTCGGTGACGACGATCATCGACAGGAGCTGGTCGTCGTCGGTGAGCGAGATGCCGCGCACGCCCTCGGTGGCCCGGCCCATCGGGCGCAGCTGGGCGTCGTCGGCCTTGAAGCAGATCGACATCGCCTTGCGGGTGACCAGCAGCAGGTTCTGGTCCGGGCTGATCAGCGTCGCGCCCACCAGCTCGTCGTCGTCCCGCAGGTTGATCGCGATGACGCCGCCGGTGCGGGGGGAGTCGAAGTCGGTCAGCCGGGTCTTCTTCACCTGCCCGCGCGAGGTGGCCAGCACCAGGTACGGCGCGACGGAGTAGTCCTTGATCTGGATGACCTGGGCGATCTTCTCGTCCGGCTGGAAGGCCAGGATGTTGGCCACGTGCGCACCGCGGGCGGTGCGGGCGGCCTCCGGCAGCTCGTAGGCCTTGGCCCGGTAGACCCGGCCCTTGTTGGTGAAGAACAGGATCCAGTCGTGGGTGGAGCCCACGAAGAACTGCTGGACCAGGTCGTCCTGCTTGAGCTGCGCACCCATCACGCCCTTGCCGCCGCGCCGCTGGGAGCGGTAGAGGTCGGCCTTGGTGCGCTTGGCGTAGCCGGTGCGGGTGATCGTGACGACCACCTGCTCCTCGGCGATGAGGTCCTCCATCGACACGTCACCGTCGTTGGCCACGAACTGGGTGCGCCGGTCGTCGCCGTACCTCTCGACGATCTCGGCGAGCTCGTCGCGGATGATCTGCCGCTGCCGCTCGGGGGAGTCCAGGATCGCCTGCAGTTCCGCGATCCGGGCCTCGATCTCGGCGAGCTCGTCCAGGATCCGCTGCCGCTCCAGGGCGGCCAGCCGGCGCAGCTGCAGGTCGAGGATCGAGACCGCCTGGATCTCGTCGACGTCCAGCAGCTCCATCAGCCCGCTGCGAGCGGCCTCGGCCGACTCACTGGCCCGGATGAGGGCGATGACGGCGTCGAGCTGGTCCAGCGCCTTGGCGTAGCCGCGCAGGATGTGCGCGCGCTCCTCGGCCTTGCGCAGCCGGTACCGGGTGCGCCGGACGATGACCTCGACCTGGTGGGCCACCCACAGCCGCACGAGCTCGTCCAGCCGCAGCGTCCGCGGGACGCCGTCGACGATGGACAGCATGTTGCAGCCGAACGTCGTCTGCAGCTGGGTGTGCTTGTAGAGGTTGTTCAGCACCACCTTGGCGACGGCGTCCCGGCGCAGCGTGATGACCAGCCGGCGGCCGACCCGGTCGCTGGACTCGTCGGCGATCTCGGAGATCCCCTGCAGCCGGCCGTCGCGGACACCGTCGGCGATCGCCTCGGCGAGGTTGTCCGGGTTGACCTGGTAGGGCAGCTCGGTGACCACGAGCTGCACCCGGCCCCGGGAGTCCTCCTCGACGGTGACCACGGCGCGCATGCGCACCGAGCCGCGACCGGTGCGGTAGGCGTCCTCGATGCCCTCGCGGCCGACGATCAGCCCGTGGGTCGGGAAGTCCGGGCCCTTGACCCGCTCCATGCACGCGGTGAGGGCCTCCTCGGGCTCCGCCTCCGGGTGGTCCAGCATCCAGAAGACGGCGGCGGCGACCTCGCGCAGGTTGTGCGGGGGCATGTTGGTCGCCATGCCGACGGCGATGCCGGCCGAGCCGTTGACCAGCAGGTTCGGGAACCGGCCGGGCAGGACCAGCGGCTCGGACTTGGTGCCGTCGTAGTTGGGCTGGAAGTCGACGGTCTCCTCGTCGATGTCCCGCAGCATCTCCATGGCCAGCGGCGTCAGTCGTGCCTCGGTGTTGTGGCTGACGAACCCGTTGGTGACGAAGGCGTGGTCGTCGGTCTCGACCTTCAGCGAGAAGACCGGGGCGATGCCGGCCTCGACCACCGAGGCGACCTCGGCGTAGTGGAACCGCCCGTCGACCAGGGGTGCCACGACCTCCAGCGCCTCGGCGTTGGTGATCCGGGCCTCGATGAGGTCGCGGTCGCGTTCCCACCGCTCGATCCGGTCGACGTTGTGCCGGCGCAACCAGTTCAGCTCGGTCCACCGCTCCGCGCCGGCGGCACGCAGGAACTCGGCGACGAAGGGCACGTGGTCTGCGGACATCGCCGAGGACGTCGCAGGCACCTGGGCCAGCTCGGCTTGCAGCTTGCCCTGCTTGCGACCGAGGAAACCGACGTGGGCAGCGAACAGCCGCGCGTCCCGCCGGTTGCTGACGACGACCTTGATCTCGCCGTTGGCGTACCGACAGAGGGAGGAGACGACGCCGAACTCCAGCAGCAGCTGCTGGACCTCGCGGGCCAACCGGTCGCTGCGGGTGGAGTAGCTGATCTGGATGCTGTTCCGGGGCAGCAGGGACGACGATCCGTCCCCCTCGAACAGCGCCTGCAGGAACACCCGCCGGGTGCCGGTCGTCGACCGCCAGATGAAGGCGGGGACCTGCTTGGCAGCGCTGCGCTGCCCGACCATCTCGCCGAGGTCGGTCCTGCGGAGCGACGCGGTGTCCTGCACGTCCAGCTCGTGCAGGGTGCTGCCCGAGGCGATGACGCGCGAGGAGACGTGGCGCTGGCCGCCGACGTGGCGGTCATAGGCAGCGAGGACCTCGGTGAAGAAGGCGCCGTCCACGTTGTTGAAGCCCGCGCGCTCCTCGGACACCCAGCCCTCGCTGACGAAGGCACCGGCCAGCAGTGCGGCGTCGGCGTCGCCGGTCGAGGGGGCGTCGACCTCCTCGCGCGGCTGGCGCTGCAGGACGACCCGGTCGCCCGGCTCAATCTCGTCGATCAGCTTCCACAGCAGCGTCGGCACGCCGAGGACGCTGACCAGGCAGAGCACCGGGTGGTTGCCGGTACCGGTCAGCTCGAAGCCGCCCGTGGTGGTCAGCTTCTTGACCGGGTGGACGCCGGAGTGGAAGACCGTGCTGGCAAGCACCGGGTCGCCGTTGCGGTCTAGGACCTTGAGGCCGAGCTCGCGCTCGCTGTTCGGCGCCATCCCGACGGCCAGCTCGTCGAGCGTGACCGTGCCCTCGACGGTGCGCACCAGTGTGTCGCCGATCACACAATACCGCATGGCCGCGGCCGGGTCGTTGCCCGGCGAGCCGAAGTTGCCCTGGCCGTCGATCAGCGGGTAGCGCATGGACCAGGGCTGGGCCAGCCGCACGAGGGCGTCGTAGATCGCCGAGTCGCCGTGCGGGTGGTAGTTGCCCATGACCTCGCCGACGACGCGGGCGCACTTGACGGTGGCCCGGTCGGGGCGGAAGCCCTGGTCGTACATGGCGTAGAGCACCCGGCGGTGCACGGGCTTGAGCCCGTCGCGCACCTCGGGCAGCGCGCGGCCGACGATGACCGACATCGCGTAGTCGATGTAGCTGCGCTGCATCTCGTACTGCAGGTCCACCGGCTCGACGCGGTCGCGGCTGGGGGTTTCCGTCACGGTTCAGTTCTCCACAATCGAAGGACCCTGTCCTCCCCACCCTTCGCGAGCTCAGGGCGGGTCCCGGGACGGGGCCGGGGGCGTGTAGCGGTGGGGGTCTCTCGACTACACGTCGAGGAAGCGGACGTCCTTGGCGTTGCGGGTGATGAAGCTGCGGCGGGCCTCGACGTCCTCGCCCATCAGCACGCTGAACAGCTCGTCGGCAGCGGCGGCGTCGTCGAGGGTGACCTGGCGCAGGATCCGCGTGTCGGGGTCCATGGTGGTCTCCCACAGCTCCTTGGCGTCCATCTCGCCGAGGCCCTTGAACCGCTGGATGCCGTCGTCCTTGGGGATCTTGCGACCCGCCTCGGCGCCGGCCTTGAGCAGCGCGTCGCGCTCCCGGTCGGAGTAGGCGTACTCGAGGCCGACCTTGCCGCCCCACTTGATCTTGTACAGCGGGGGGGCGGCCAGGTAGACGTGGCCGGCCTCGACCAGCGGGCGCATGAAGCGGAACAGCAGGGTCAGCAGCAGCGTGGTGATGTGCTGGCCGTCGACGTCGGCGTCCGCCATCAGGATGATCTTGTGATAGCGGAGCTTGGTCAGGTCGAACTCGTCGTGGATGCCGGTGCCGAAGGCGGTGATCATCGACTGGACCTCGGTGTTCTTCAGCACCCGGTCGATGCGCGCCTTCTCGACGTTGATGATCTTGCCGCGGATGGGCAGGATCGCCTGGTACATCGAGTCGCGGCCGGACTTCGCCGAGCCACCGGCCGAGTCGCCCTCGACGATGTAGACCTCGGAGTTGCGCGGGTCGGTCGAGCGGCAGTCCGACAGCTTGCCGGGCAGGCCGCTGACCGACAGCAGGCTCTTGCGGGCCAGCTTGCGGGCGTCCTGCGCGGCCCGGCGGGCACGGGCGGCCGAGGCGGCCTTGGTGATGATGACCTTGGCCTCGGCCGGGTTGGCCTCGAACCAGTGCCCGATCTGGTCGTTGCAGACCTTCTGCACGAAGCCCTTGACCTCGGTGTTGCCGAGCTTGGTCTTCGTCTGGCCCTCGAACTGCGGGTCGCCGAGCTTCACCGAGACGATCGCGGCCAGGCCCTCACGGATGTCGTCGCCGGTCAGCGCGTCGTCCTTGGCCTTGAGGATCCCCTTCTCCTTGGCATACCGGTTGACGATCGAGGTGAGCGCCGCCCGGAAGCCCTCCTCGTGCGTGCCGCCCTCGTGGGTGTTGATGATGTTGGCGAAGGTGTGCACCGACTCGGAGTAGGCGTCGGACCACTGCATCGCGACCTCGAGGGACATCGCGGTGTCGTTCTTGCCGACGCCGTCGGCGGAGAAGCTGATCACCGAGCGGTGGATCGCGCTCTTGCGGCGGTTGATGTAGGTGACGTAGTCGACCAGGCCGCCGTCGTAGCGGTAGGTGACCTCGGTGGGCTCGAACGCCTCGTCCTCGTGGCCGGGGGCGGTGGCCTCCTCGACGATCGAGGTCTCCTCGGCCAGCCCGGTGTCGGCCTTGCCGTGCCCGGGCCGCTCGTCGCGCAGGATGATCGTCAGGCCCTTGTTCAGGAAGGCCATCTCCTGCAGCCGACGGCTGATCGTGTCGAACGAGTAGGTCGTCGTCTCGAAGATCGTCGGGTCGGCCCAGAAGGTGATCGCCGTCCCGCGCTTGTCGGTCGGGCCGATCTCGTCCAGCTTGCCCGGCTTGGCCTCGGTGTAGTGCTGGTGCCACTCGGTGCCGCGGGTCCAGATGCTGACGTCCAGCTCAGAGGAGAGCGCGTTGACGACGGTGACGCCGACGCCGTGCAGGCCACCGGAGACGCCGTAGCTCTTGCCGTCGAACTTGCCGCCGGCGTGCAGGATCGTCAGCACGACCTCGACCGTGGGCCGCTTCTCCACCGGGTGCATGTCGACCGGGATGCCACGGCCGTTGTCCTCGACCCGCACACCGCCGTCGGCCAGCAGGGTGACCTTGACCGTGTCGCAGTAGCCGGCCAGCGCCTCGTCCACGGCGTTGTCCACGACCTCCCACACCATGTGGTGCAGGCCGCGCTCACCGGTCGAGCCGATGTACATGCCGGGGCGCTTGCGGACCGCCTCGAGGCCCTCGAGGACGGTGATGGAACTACCGGAGTAGGCGGTCTCGTTCTGCGGCGCTGCGACCACGTGGGGCCCTTCTCTTGCGCAACCGGGCAGCCGTGGCGACCACGTCGACGCAGACGTCGACCGGCGCAGGACGGCTCTCAGGGGGCTGCTGGGGGTGTGTCCCCTCCAGAGTACCGGGTCAGCGCACCCAGGACGCGCCGTCCACGCCCTGACGTCCCGCCAGAGCCCCTCCCGGCACATCCGGTACCACCGGTGTCGGCCCCCGGCCCGACACGCCGTCCTCGGCCCACGTGCAGGGGCCCGCCGCGAGACGAAGGACCCCGTCCTCCTCACCCCTCGCGAGCTCGGGGCGAGCCTCGGGACGGGGCCAGGGGCAAAGGGCCCTTCCTCAGTTGACCGGACCGCCCTTGGTGAACCGGTCGGGGTCCAGCGGGGGTGCCGGCTGCCCGGTGCGCCGCTGCACGAGCACGGTCACCACCCAGAGCAGGACGCCGATGCCGAGCAGGATGCCGGCGATCCGGTACTGCTCCGAGGGCCGACCGGCCCACGGCGTGGCGAGGAACCCGCAGGCCAGTGCACCGACGACCGGGAGCACGGTGGGGGTGCGGAAGTGCTCGCCGTCGACCTCGTCCTTGCGGAGCACCAGGACCGCGACGTTGACCACGGTGAAGACGCCGAGCAGCAGCAGCGCCGTCGTGCCGCCCAGCGCGGGCACCGCGCCGACGAAGGTGATCAGCCCGAACGCCAGCGCGGTGGTGAACAGGATCGCGGTGGTGGGGGTGCGGCGCGTGGGGTGGACCTTGCCGAGCAGCGGCGGGAGCACGCCCTGGTTGCTCATCCCGTAGACCAGCCGGCTGGCCATCAGCATGTTGATCAGCGCCGAGTTGGCGACGGCGAACATCGTGATGACCCCGAACAGGCCGAGCGGGAAGCCCGGCGCCCCGGCCTCGACCACCTGCAGCAGCGGGGTGTCCCCCTCGCTGAGGGCGTCGGCCGGCACCAGCGCGATCGCCGAGACCGACACCAGCACGTAGATCAGGCCGGTCGCGAGCAGCCCGATCAGCAGCACCTTGGGGAAGATCCGCCGGGGCTCGTGGCACTCCTCGGCCATGTTGACCGAGTCCTCGAACCCGACCATCGCGAAGAACGCCAGCCCGGTCGCGGCGATGACCCCGCCGATCAGCGACCTGTCGCCGGTCTCGATCTCGGTGACCCGGGAGAAGTCGCCCTCACCGACGCCGAGCGCCCACAGCCCCACCCCGATCACGATGAGCAGGCCGGTGAGCTCGACGCAGGTGAGCACCACGTTGGCCTTGACGCTCTCGCCGACGCCGCGGTGGTTGACCAGCGCGACCAGGCCCATGAACGCCAGCCCGATCAGGGTGATCCCGATGCCGTCGGAGATGCCGAGGCCGAACACCTCGGCGGCGTTGGCGCTGAACGCCCGGGCCGCGGTGGAGGCCGAGGTGATCCCCGAGCTCATCACGGTGAAGGCGACCAGGAACGTGACGAAGTGGATGCCGAACGCCTTGTGCGTGTACAGCGCCGCACCCGCCGCCTGCGGGTACTTGGTGACCAGCTCCAGGTAGCTGAAGGCGGTGACCAGCGCGACCAGGAAGGCAACCAGGAAGGGCAGCCACACCACGCCACCGACCTGGGCGGCGACCTGGCCGGTCAGCGCGTAGATCCCGGTGCCCAGGATGTCCCCGACGATGAACAGCAGCAGCAGCCCCGGCCCCATCACCCGCTTGAGGCTGGGCTGCCCGGTGGTGCCGGTCTCGCTCCGCACGCTCTCGGCCATCAGGTGCCTCCCTGGGTGTTGCCAGGGATCGTGCTGTGCGCGCCGCGTCCTGTCGAGCCCCGACCTGCAGCCGTTGCCGCACGTTCCACGTGGAACGCGGGGCGGTGAACCGACCGCTACACCAGGAGCTGGGCGGTGGCGAGCTCGCGGTAGAGCGGGCTGCTGTCCACCAGCTCCGGGTGGGTGCCGACCGCGACCACCCGGCCGCCGTCCAGGACGACGATCTGGTCGCTGTCGACCACGGTGGACAGCCGGTGCGCCACCACCAGCAGCGCCCGGTCGGCGGCCGCCGCGGCGAGCGTGTCCCGCAGCAGGCCCTCGTTGCGCGCGTCCAGGCTGGCCGTCGGCTCGTCCAGCAGGAGCAGCGCCGGGCGGGAGAGCAGCGAGCGGGCGATCGCCAGCCGCTGCCGCTCCCCACCGGACAGCAGCACCCCGTCGTCGCCGACGGCGACGTCGAGCCCGCGCGGCGAGCGGCGCACCACCCCGGTCAGCCCGACGTCGGCGAGCGCCTGCCACAACCGGTCGTCGCCGGCGTCGGGGGCGGCCAGCAGCAGGTTCTCCCGCACGGTGCCGGCCAGCACCGGCGCCTCCTGCTCGACGTAGCCCATCCGGGCGCGCAGCGCCGCCCGGGGCAGCTCGCGCACGTCGGTGCCCGCCCAGCGGACCGACCCGGCAGACAGCGGGTAGAAGCCCTCGACCAGCGCCAGCACGGTCGACTTGCCGGCCCCGGACGGGCCGACCAGCGCGGTGCGGCTGCCGGCCGGCACGGCGAAGGACACCCCGTGCAGCACCGGCGTCCCGTCCGGGTAGCCGAAGCCCACGCCGTCCAACTCGAGCAGCGGCACCGGGTCCCCGGCCCGCAGCACCCGGAGCGCCGCCCCGACCAGCGGGCGCTCGGGCACGTCGTCGTGCTCCGGTTCGAGCACGAGGACCTCCTGCACCCGGGCCAGCGCGCCCAGCCCGGTCTGCAGCTGGGTGTACGAGCCGATCGCCTGCCCCAGCGGCATGACCAGCAGGAACAGGTAGAGGATGAAGGCCACCAGGTCGGCGACGGCGATGGAGCCGGTCGCGACCCGGTAGCCGCCGAGGCCGAGGACGGCCAGGAAGGCGCCCTGCACGGCGATCGAGCCGGCCGGGGACACCAGGGCCTGCAGCCGGGCGACCTGGACGCCGGCGGTGAACGCGCGCTCGGCGCTCACCCCGACGGTGGCCACCTCCCGCGCGGTCGCCCCGCTGGCCCGGATGGTGCGGACGGCGGACAGTGCACGCTCCACGGCGGCGCTCATCGCCCCGACCTGCTCCTGCGCCTGCCGGGACAGCGTGCGCACCCGGCGGGAGGCGAGCACCGCGGTCGTCACCCCCACGCTGACCGCGAGCACGGTGACCAGCAGCAACCAGGCGTCGACCAACGCCATCGCCACCAGCGCACCGACCCCGACGACCACCGAGCCGGCCAGCTCCACGACCCCGCTGGTGACGGTGGCCCGCAGCAGCGTGGTGTCCGAGCCCACCCGCGACATCAGGTCACCGGTGCGGCGGCGGTCGTACTCCGCGATCGGCAGCCGCAGCAGCCGGTCGACGAGCAACCGGCGGGTGCTCAGCACGACACCTTCCGCGGTGCGCTGCAGCAGGTACTGCTGACCGGCGCCGAGCACCGAGGCAGCGACCAGGACGACGACCAGCGCGAGCACGCCGGGGAGCACGGCCCCGCCGGAGCCGACCGCGCTGATCACCCGGCCGACCAGCGCCGGCTGGGCGAGCGCGGCGGCGGCGGAGACCAGCGACAGCCCCGCCGCGCCCAGCAGGGCGGTGCGGTGCGGGCGGAGCAGCGGCAGCAGCTGGCGCAGCCCGGCCGAGGCCGGCCGGTCCTCCGGGGCGGCGCCGGTGTCGCTGCTCAGCGGGCGGCCGCCAGCGCGGCGACGACCGCGGCGAGCAGCCGGGCGTGGTGCTCGATCAGCTGCGGCCGGTTGCCGTCGGGGCGCACGGCGGCCACGAAGCCGACCGCGGACCACAGCTCGTCGCCGTCGTCGCTGCCGAGCAGCAGCTGGCGGACCAGCGGGTCCTCGACCAGCCGGCGCACCTGCGGGCCGTCCGCGGCCGCGAGCAGCACCCAGCGACGGTCGAACTCGGGGTCGGGGCTGGGGACCTGCACCAGCCCGCCGGTGCCGTGCCGCCACATCCGCGCCGGGGAGAGCCGGAACGCGGGGACCTCGCCCAGCACCGGCGCGGCGGTGACCGCGTGGGTGCTGACGAAGCTGCGCCCGACCGGAGAGACGATGTCGAAGGCCACCAGGTCCAGCCCGTTGCCACGGCCCCGGAGCACCCGGCTCGCGCGGTCGTCCCGGCCCGGGCGCACCGGCGCGCTCTGGACCAGCGCGGTGAGCGGCTCGTCCTCGGGGGCGGTGCCGTCGGAGAGCACCCAGCCCACGCTCATCGCCCAGGCCTGGGTGCCCCAGGGGTCGGCGGGCGGGACCATGATGGGCTGCCCGGCGGGGGCGTCGGGTACCTCGCCCGGCGTGGGGCGGGATCCGAGGAGCCCACCGAGCCCGCGGCGTCGCTCACCCGGCGGGGGCTCGTCGGACGTGCGCTGGTCGGCCGCCGGCGGCTGCCACGGCTCCGGCCGGGCCTCCCGGCCCGCGGGCTCGACCGCAGGCAGGTCCCAGCCCGGGGGCTGCCAGCTGTCCGGGGTGTCCTTCCCGCCCCCTCGCCCGCCCTCGCCGCCGAGGTGCGCGGGCTCCTGCCAGCCCGCAGGGCCGTCGGCCCGGCCGTCGTCGAACGCGTCTCCGTCGCGGTCGCGCGGGGTGCTCATCGCCGGTTGCTCCTCGTCGTCGTGCGCTGGTCAGCCGTAGGTGTCGCGGGGTCCGCGGCCGCGGACCGTGCGCGGGCCCTTCTTCCAGCTGGGTGCCGTCGGACCCACAACGCGCAGCCTGGTCACGACGTCCCCGCCGACGCCGGCCCGCAGCCTGCCCAGGATCGAGGGGGCGAGCAACCGGAGCTGGGTGGCCCAGGCCGTGGACTCGGCCACCACCAGCAGCTCGCCCTCGTTCAGCGACTCCGGCCGGCAGTGCGCGGCGATGTCCGGGCCGACCAGCGCGTCCCAGCGGCCGAAGACGGCGCCGACCTTGGTCTGCGCCGTCCAGTCCTGCTGGGCGACCAGCGCGTCGACCAGGGAGGCGAGGGTCTGCGGGTCGTCCGCCCCCGGGCCCGGCCCGGTCCAACGGCGGCGCGGACCGGCGACCCGCCGGCGGGTGGGCTGCGGCCGGGCGGCCGAGGCCGCGCGGGCGGCCTCCAGAGCCGCCCGGGCGATGTCCGAGGGCCGGGCCGGTCGTTCCTCAGCCACCGTGCACCTCCTCGTCCTCCCGCAGGGCATCGGTCAGCACCTGCAGCGTGCCAGCAGCGACCTGCACGCGGGTGCCGCGCAACGCCGCCGGCACGTCCTCGGCGACGGCGGCGGTGATCAGCGTCTGCTCCGCGCTGCCGGCCACCTCGGCCAGGGCCGCCCGGCGGCCGGCGTCCAGCTCGGCGAAGACGTCGTCGAGCAGCAGGATCGGGTCATCGCCCTCGGCCCGCAGCAGCGCGAAGCAGGCCAGCTTCACCGCCAGCGCGAACGACCAGGACTCCCCGTGGCTGGCGTAGCCCTTGGCCGGCGCCGGACCGAGGTGCAGCACCAGGTCGTCGCGGTGCGGGCCGACGAGGGTGATGCCGCGGTCGACCTCGTCCTTGCGCCGCTCGCCGACCTGCTCGCGCAGCGCCGCGGACAGCTCCGCAGGCCCGGGCAGGACCCGTCCCGGGTCCGCGGGCGCGCCGTCACCGGCCAGCGGGACGGTGCTGCTGTAGCCCAGCGCTGCTCGGTCCCCGCCCGGACCGGCCACCCCGGCGTAGGAGTCGGCGACGTAGGGGGCCAGGTCCGCGACCAGCTGCAGCCGGGCGGCGAGCAGCTGCCCGCCGAGCTCGGTCAGGTGCCCGTCCCAGACGTCGAGGGTGGCCAGGGCGTTGCCGCGGGCCAGCTTCGCCGTCTTCAACAGGGCGTTGCGCTGCTTGAGGACCCGGTCGTAGTCGCTGCGCACCCCGGCCAACCGCGGCGTGCGGCTGACCAGCAGGTCGTCGAGGAACCGGCGTCGCTCGGC
Source organism: Modestobacter altitudinis (assembly GCF_005930475.1). Classification (GTDB taxonomy): domain Bacteria; phylum Actinomycetota; class Actinomycetes; order Mycobacteriales; family Geodermatophilaceae; genus Modestobacter; species Modestobacter altitudinis. Next base: position 143,504 of record NZ_SJEW01000004.1, on the reverse strand, counting down.
CGGGTCGCCGCGGACGAGGGCGAGGTCCTCGGGGGCGAAGAGCACCGTCTTGACCAGCCCGAGCAGCTCCCGCGGCCGGGTCAGCGGGGCCCGGTTGACCCGCACCCGGTTGGCCCGGCCGGGATTGATCTCCACCTCGACCAGCAGCTCGCGCTCGTCCTTGCGCAGCGCCGCGCGCACCACCGCCTGGCTGGCGCCGTGGCGCACCAGCGGCGCGTCGGCGGAGACCCGGTGGCTGCCCAGCGTGGCCAGGTAGCCGACCGCCTCGACCAGGTTGGTCTTGCCCTGCCCGTTGCGGCCGACCAGCACGGTCGGGCCGGTCGTCAACGCCAGGTCGGCCAGCTCCCAGCTGCGGAACTGACCGACCTGGAGGTGCCTGAGGTACACCGTTCAACGACCCCGTTCGAAGCTGGTACAACCGCCCTGCAGGGGCCCGCGAAGCGTGCGAGGCGTGAGGGGCAGGGTGGTCCTTCCTCAGGCCGGCTTCTCGGACACCGGGGGGTTGTTGCCTCGGCTGTCGACGCTGTGCACGGCGTGCCCGCCGAACTGGTTGCGCAGCGCGGCGACGGCCTTCATGGTCGGGGAGTCGTCCTGCCGGGAGGCGAACCGGGCGAACAGCGACGCGGAGATCGCCGGCATAGGGACGGCGTGCTCGATCGCCTGCTCCACGGTCCAGCGGCCCTCGCCGGAGTCCTCCGCGTAGCCGCTGATCTTGTCCAGGCCCGGGTCCTCCTGCAGCGCCTTGACCAGCAGGTCCAGCAGCCAGGAGCGGATGACGGTGCCCTGGGTCCACGAGGCGATGACGCCGGGGACGTCCTCGACCAGGTCGACGGCGGCCAGCAGCTCGTAGCCCTCGCCGTAGGCCTGCATCATCGCGTACTCGATGCCGTTGTGGACCATCTTGGAGAAGTGGCCGGCACCGACCGGACCGGCGTGCACGAAACCGACGCCGGGCATCTCGTTGCCCTGCTCGTCGTGCGGCGTCGGCGGCTTGAGCGCGTCGAACACCGGCTGGACCTTCGCGACGTCCTCCGCGGAGCCGCCGACCATCAGCGCGTAGCCGTTCTGCAGGCCCCACACGCCGCCGGACACGCCGGCGTCGACGTAGCCGATGCCCTTCTGGGCCAGCTCGTCGGCGTGCACCTTGTCCTCGGTGAACCTGGAGTTGCCACCGTCGACGATCACGTCGCCGGGGCTCAGCAGCTCGCCGAGCTCGCGCACCGTCGCCCGGGTCGGGTCGCCGGCCGGGACCATCACCCAGACCACCCGGGGTGCCTCGAGCGCGTCGACCAGGCCCTGCAGGCTGTCGACGTCCCGCGCGCCCGGTGCCCGGTCGTACCCGACCACCTCGTGACCGGCGCGCCGTACGCGCTCGGCCATGTTGCCGCCCATCTTGCCCAGCCCGACCAGCCCCAGCTGCACGTCCTGCTCCTCAGATCGATGTCTCGCTCGTGTGCCGCGGTCCTCCGCGGCAGGTCTCCGTGGGCGCGCGCAGCGCTGCGGGGCCCGGCGACCACATCGTCCTCGCCCCAGCAGCACCCCGCAGCACCGGCCCCGGTGACGTGCTGGAACGGCCACCCTCCAGGGGCCCGCGCCGAGCGTGCGAGGCGTGGGGGGAAGGGTGGTCCTTCCTCAGCCGGGGAGGCGCACCGGCATGATCAGGTAGCGGTAGCTGCCGCCGCGCTCCGCCTTGCCGCTGTCTCCGGCGTCGTCGGAGGTGGGCTCGGCCACGCCGGAGAGGACGGCGGGCTTCAGCGCGGTGGTGAAGTCCATCCGCGCCCGGTCGGTGTGCACCGCGGCCAGCCCGTCGAGCAGGAACGTCGGGTTGAAGCCGATGGTCAGCGGGTCACCGTCGAACTCGACGTCGCACCGCTCCTCGGCCTGGCCCTCGTCGTCGGTGCCGCCCGCGCGCAGGGTGACCTGGCCGGGGGTGAACTCGCAGCGCAGCGGGGTGCCGCGCTCGGCCACCAGGGCGACGCGCTTGGCCGCATCGGTGAACAACCCGACCGGCAGCGTCGCGAACGACGCGGACTCACTGGGCATGATCGCCCGGTACTTGACGAACTCGGCGTCCAGCAGCCGGGTGGTGGTCTGCCGGTCCTTGCCCGACAGGCCCAGGATGCCCTCGCCGGAGCCACCGGAGGACAGCGACAGGGTGACCTCCGGGCCGCTGGTCAGGGTCTTGGCCGCGTCGGCGAGCGTGCGGGCCGGCACCAGGACGGCGGCGGACAGCCCCGAGGACTCCGGGCGCCAGGTGAACTCGCGGACCGCCAGCCGGTAGCGGTCGGTGGCGGCGAGGGTGACCTGGTCGTCCTCGATCTCCAGCCGGACGCCGGTGAGCATCGGCAGGGTGTCGTCGCGGCCGGCGGCCACGGCCACCTGGCTGACCGCCTCGGCGAAGGCGTCGCTGTCCACCGTCCCCGCGGTGGAGGGGAGCGAGGGCAGCGACGGGTAGTCCTCGACCGGCAGGGTCGGCAGGCTGAACTTCGCGTTGCCGCAGGAGATGGCGAGCCGGGCGCCCTCGGCGACGACGTCGACCGGGTGCGGCGGCAGGGCGCGGGTGATCTCGGCGAGCAGCCGGCCCGGGACCAGCGTGCGGCCGCCCTCACTGGCCTGGACGTCGACCTCGGAGCGGGCCGAGACCTCGTAGTCGAAGCCGGAGACCGCCAGCTGGTTGCCCTCGACCTCCAGCAGGATCCCGGCGAGCACCGGCACCGACGGACGCGGCGGCAGGCTGCGCGCCGTCCACGCCACGGCCTCGGCGAGCACCTCTCGTGCCACCCGGAACTTCATCTCAGACCCACTCCTTGCCGACGTGCGCTGCTGGTCCGCTCCGGCTCCTCCGGCGCGGCTGCGGCGCCCATCCTCTCCCGAGGGACCCCCTTCGTGGCCAGCCCGTCTTCTGAGAGCACTGCTCTGGAGCCGCGTCCCCACCCAGAATGTGGTTCAAGGACACCCTGGGAGAAGTACTTCATCTTCGTCATCACGGCTGTGGACCCTGGGGATCGGACCCCTTTGCGCTGGTCAGCCCGTGAACAGCCCTGTTGGTGGGCTGTGGGCAGGTGACCGTCTCCCTGTGTCGACACGTGGACAACTCGACAGCTGTGCACCGTCATCGGCCCGTCTCCACCCCTCGTCCCCTGGTCACGCCCAGGTCCGTCCCCACCCGGTGGGCAGGACGGCGCCCGTCCACCGGTCCCCGGGTCGACATGTGGACACGGCGGGGACGGTGAGGCGGCCGGCGCAGACGGTCGATCTCCGGTGACGCGGTGTGACGGTCGGTGACGCGCCCCGGACCAGCGCGGGAACGCCCGGACGCGGTGATCCCCAACCTGTGCACAGATCTGGGGACAAGGCGACATGTCACGCGAACGGGTGACCGTCCCGCGGTGGACAGCGCCCTACTGGCGGGCGCGGCTCTTGATCCGTGCGGTGAGCTCGGTGACCTGCGTGTAGGTCGCCCGCCGCTCGCTCATCAGGCCGGTGATCTTCTTGACCGCGTGCATCACGGTGGTGTGGTCCTTGCCGCCGAACGAGGCACCGATCCGCGGCAGGGAGAGCTCGGTCAGCTCCCGGCAGAGGTACATCGCGATCTGCCGGGCGTTGACCAGCGTGCGGCTGCGGTTGGAGCCCTGCAGCTCCTCCATCGTCACGGAGAAGTACTCCGCGGTGGCCGCCATGATGATCGCCGCGGTGATCTGCGGACCCTGCTCGTCGCTGATCAGGTCCTTGAGCACCAGCTCGGCGAGCGCCAGGTCGACCGGCTGCTTGTTCAGGCTGGCGAAGGCGGTGACCCGGATCAGCGCGCCCTCGAGCTCGCGGATGTTGGTCTGCACCTTGCTGGCGATGAACTCCAGCACCGCGTCCGGTGCCTGCAGCCGCTCCCCCCACGCCTTCTTGCGCAGGATGGCGATGCGGGTCTCCAGGTCCGGCGCCTGGACGTCGGTGATCAGGCCCCACTCGAAGCGGGTCCGCAGCCGGTCCTCCAGCGTCGTCAGCTTCTTCGGCGCCCGGTCGGAGGTGATCACGATCTGCTTGCTGGCGTTGTGCAGCGTGTTGAAGGTGTGGAAGAACTCCTCCTGGGTGCGCTCGGCGCGCTCCAGGAACTGGATGTCGTCGATGAGCAGGAAGTCGATGTCCCGGTAGCGACGGCGGAAGTCCTCGGCCCGACCGGAGTGCACCAGGTTGATGAACTCGTTGGTGAACTCCTCCGTGCTGACGTACCGCACCCGCACGTTGGGGAACATCCGGGCGGCGTAGTGCCCGATCGCGTGCAGCAGGTGGGTCTTGCCCAGCCCGGAGTCGCCGTAGATGAACAGCGGGTTGTAGGCCCGCGCCGGCGCCTCGGCCACGGCGACCGCTGCCGCGTGGGCGAACCGGTTGCTGTTGCCGATCACGAAGCTGTCGAAGACGTACTTGGCGTTCAGCCCCGGGTCCAGGCCGGCCGGCCGGCGGTCGGCGAACAGCGGGACGGCACCCTGCCCCCGCCCGCCGCGCTCGGCAGGTCGGCGGTCGGCGCCCTGGCTGCGGCTGCCGTCGTCGTCGGCCTCCCGGTCCCAGGGCGCGAGCCGGGCCTGCACCCCGACGCCGGGACCGCTGTCGCCGGCCTGCCACTCCCCCGGGCCCTCCTCGGCGACCGGACCCGCGGACCCGCGGGACCAGTCGCGGCCGTCCCCGGACTCCGGCAGCCACGCCTCGGCCCGGGCGGCGTCGGCGCGCACCCCGAAGGCGCTGCGACCGTCGTCGACCCGGTCGCGGTCGGCCCGGTCCTCCGCGGCGCGGTCGCTCGCCGCCCGCTCGCGGGCGGCGAGCTCGGCCGAGGCGCGGTCGTGGGCGAGGCGGTCCTGGGCGAGCTGCTCCTGGGCCAGCCGCTCGTCGGCCGACCAGTCCGGGGCCGGGCTGACCGGGGTGAGCCGCTCCCGGTCGGCGAGGGCCCAGCGGCGGTCGTCGGGCGCCTCGGCCCGGCGGACCGGCGACGGTGCTGCGGCCGGCGGGCCCGCCGGCTCGTCCTCGAGCTGGACCGCCACCCGGATGGCACGGCCGAACTCCGCCGACAGCGCCTCGGCCAGCTGCATCCGCATCCGCGACTCGAGCACGGTCTGGGTGAACTCGTTGGGGGCGGCGAGCACCGCGGTGTCCTCGACCAGCCCGAGCGGGCGGGTGAGGTTGAGCAGTGCGTTCTGCTGCGGGGTCAGGCTGGTGGAGAGCCGCTCGCGGATCTGGTCCCAGACCGTCGCCAGGTCGACCGTGGAGTCGGCCATCGACTGTGTCCCTTCCCGTGCCTTCTCATCGTCGCTCCGCAGCCGTCGTCCACAGGTGGGACCGGTGTGCCGAGGCCCTGCTGGATCCCCCGTCCGGTCCCCAGCTGTGGACGTCCGTGGGCGTGCTGTCCACATGAGTGTCCACAGTCTGTGCACGCCCGGCGACACCTGGTCCGTAGGTCCGGGGTCCGGGACCTGGGACCCGGCGTCGTCGCTGGTCGGCGCCCTGTTCGGACGTCGGGGGAGGGTGTGTGGGACCGGCGGGGCGACAGGGTCGGCATACGAACCGGCCACCGATCGTCCAACGCGGAGCGACGGGGACGCTAACAGCTCCATCCACAGCCCGGCAACGACGTCGGTGCAGCGACCTGCGGGGGCGCGGCGTGTCCAGCACCGCTGCGTGCCCGAGCTGGTCCACCATGTGCGGTCCGGCCAGTGCCGTGGCCCGCCGCGGCCCGCGACGCGTCTCGGCTATGCTGGTCGGAGTCTGTGCACTGGACCCGGTGCTGGTCCCCGTCCCGGGGGCCGTCCGGAGCCTGCGCACGGCAGACCAGCCCCGGGCACGGGGGCCGGTCGGACGGCCTCCCGGCCGACGACCACCCCGTTCCCGCGCGTGCGGGGCCCACCCGGGTCCGCGCCGCCCCGACGTCGTCAGCAGTGGGAGTCCCTCGTGAGCAAGCGCACGTTCCAGCCGAACAACCGTCGCCGGTCCAAGACCCACGGCTTCCGGCTGCGGATGCGCACCCGGGCCGGCCGCGCCATCCTCGCCGGTCGCCGGTCCAAGGGTCGCGCCAAGCTCTCCGCCTGAGGTGCTGCCTGCGCAGGCACGCCTGCGCCGGCGGCCGGAGTTCACCGCGGTGGTGCGGTCCGGCCGACGTGCCGGGCGTCCCACCCTGGTGCTGCACTACCTGCCCGAACGGCCCGCCGTCCGGTCCGGGGGTCCGCTGGACCCTCCGGCCGGACCGCGGGCCGGTTTCGTGGTCGGCAGGACCGTCGGCAACTCGGTCTGCCGGCACCGGGTGACCCGCCAGTTGCGGCACCTGCTCGGTGCCCAGCTGCACCGGCTGCCGCCCACGGCCGACCTGGTCGTCCGGGCTCGTCCAGAGGCGGCCGACGCCGGCTCCGCGGTGCTCGGGCGCGACCTGGACGCCGGCCTGGACCGGCTGCTCGGGAACCGCCCGGGCTCCTCGCGGGCGCGCCGGTCGTGACCGCCGCCCCTGCCCGCGCGCTGCTGGCCGCCGTCCGCTTCTACCAGCGGGCGATCAGCCCGGTGTTCCCGCCGCGGTGCCGCTTCGAGCCCAGCTGCAGCGCCTATGCCGCCGAGGCGATCGAGGTCCACGGCGCCGGGCGCGGCACCTGGCTGGCGGTGCGCCGGCTCGCCAAGTGCGCACCGTGGCACCCCGGTGGGGTCGACCTCGTCCCGCCGCACGCCGGAACCGCTGAGCCCACCCACTCGTCGTGCACAGCGGCGTCGGACCCGACCACTCCACCGGTACCGCCGGCCGACGACCCCGCTCGTCGCCACGGTGCCACCCCGCCGGCCTCTGGCCGGTCAGCGCAGCAGGAGGCTGGCGTTGCTTGACTGGATGTACACCGCGATCGCCTGGGTGATGAAGACCTGGCACTCGCTGTTCGCGAACTTCCTGGACCCCGCGGGCGGCCTGAGCTGGGCCCTGTCGATCGTCTTCCTGGTCATCACCATCCGCGTGCTGCTGTTCCGGCTGTTCGTCAAGCAGGTCAAGAGCCAGCGGGCGATGCAGGAGATCCAGCCGGAGATCCAGAAGCTCCGCAAGCAGTACGGCAGCGACAAGCAGGGCTTCAGCACCGCGATGATGGCGCTGCAGAAGGAGCGCGGGGTCAACCCGCTGGCCGGCTGCCTGCCGCTGCTCCCGCAGATCCCGGTCTTCATCGCCCTGTTCCACGTCCTCCGCCGGCTCGCCCCCGGCAAGGAGGGGCTCTACAGCTGGAGCGACAAGCTCACCGACGACGCGGCCAAGGCCGACCTCTTCGGGGCGCCGATCTCCAGCTCCTTCAACATGCAGGAGCCCAAGGCCAGCCAGATCCTGGGCCTGCCCGGTGTCGACTACACCAGCATCCGGGTCGTCTGCGCCTTCCTCATCGTGGTCATGTGCTGCACGACCTTCTTCACCCAGAAGCAGATCCAGAAGCGCTCCGGCCCGGTCGAGGGCCAGGCCGCGATGGTGCAGAAGCTGCTGCTCTACGGGATGCCGATCAGCCTCTTCGTCTCCGGCTTCTTCTTCCCGGTCGGCGTGCTCATCTACTGGTTCACCAACAACCTGTGGACCCTGGGCCAGCAGTTCTACATCCTCAAGAAGCTGCCCCCGCCCGGGTCGCCCGGCGCGCTGGCCAAGGCCGCCGCCGAGAAGCCGCAGCTCGACCCGAAGACGCTCGCCCCCAAGCCCGGTGCCAAGCCCGTCCGGCCCAAGCCCGCCCGTCCGGCCACCGCTGCCCCCACCTCGACCGTGAGCACCGAGGGTGTCCCGGTCGACGTCCCCCCGACCGGGGTCACCCAGGGGGACGGCGGGCTCGACGGCCCCCTGGACGGCCCACTGGACGGCCCTCTCGACGGGCCCCGGGACGGCGCGACGGGCAGCACGGCCAACGGCCGCCCGACCGGCGGGGGCAACCGTCCCCGATCCGGGTCGACCGGCAGCCGCTCGGCCGGGCCGGCCAACCGCGGCAAGCGCAAGCGCCGCTGACCGGCGCGGGCAGCCGGGCCGCGAGCCCGCCGCCCGCCCCTCGACCACCGGGTTCGCCCGGCCGCCTGCTCGACCTTGGAGGACCCCCGTGAGTGCATCCGACAACCACACCGGAACCGACACCGTGACGACGGCCGAGGCGACCTCGGACGCGGTGCTCCCCCAGATCGGCGGCGCCGGTGACCCGGCCCTGCCCGACGCCGACGCGGCCTCCGCCGACGCCGTCGTCGAGCCGGTCGACATCGAGGACGCCGAGGACGACGACGCCGAAGACGACGACGACGCGGAGCAGGGCGAGAGCCTGCTGGTCCGTGAGGGCGACGTCGCCGGTGACTACCTCGAGCGGCTGCTGGACATCCTGGACGTCGACGGGGACATCGACCTCGACGTCGAGGGTGACCGGGCCTCGGTCGCGGTCGTGGGCGGCCAGCTCAAGACCCTGATCGGGCCGGACGGCGCCACGCTGGAGGCGCTGCAGGAGCTCACCCGGCTCGCCGTGGCCCAGTCCACCGGGGTCCGCAGCCGGCTGATGCTCGACATCGGCGGGTTCCGCGCCAAGCGCCGGGCCGACCTGACCAGCCTCGCCTCCGCCGCGGCCGAGCGGGTGGCCCAGAGCGGCCAGCCCGAGCGGCTGTCGGCGATGAACCCGTTCGAGCGCAAGGTCGTGCACGACGTCATCGCCGCCGCCGGCGGGGTGCACAGCGAGTCGGAGGGCGAGGAGCCGAACCGGCGCGTCGTGGTCCTGCCGGACCGGTGAGCGACCCGTCCGACGACATCCAGAACCATCCGGTTCCGGAACCTCCGGCGACCGCCGCCGGCGTCTTCGGGGACGCCGTCGGCGCCGCCGAGCGGTACGTGGCCATGCTCGCCGGTGACGGCGTCGTCCGGGGGCTGATCGGCCCGCGGGAGGTCCCGCGGCTGTGGGACCGGCACGTGCTCAACAGCGCCGCGCTGGCCGAGGCAGTACCGGCCGAGGCGCGGGTGGTCGACGTCGGCAGCGGCGCGGGGCTGCCCGGCATCCCGCTGGGGTTGGCCCGTCCGGACCTCACGCTCACCCTGGTGGAGCCGATGGCTCGTCGGGTGGAGTTCCTGCAGGACGTCGTGACCGCTCTGGGCACGCCCTGGCGGATCGTGCGCGGGCGGGCCGAGGAGCGCTCGGTGGTCCGCGCCGTCGGACCGGTGGACGTGGTGACCGCCCGCGCGGTCGCCCCGCTGCCACGGCTCGTGGGCTGGTGCCGGGGGCTGCTGGCCCCGGGCACGCAGCTGATCGCCCTCGTGGGAGCCCGCGCGGCCGCCGAGGTCCCGGACCTGGTGCCCGAGCTGGAGGCGGCCGGCATGCGGGACGTGCAGACACGGGCCGTCGGTGTCGACCTCGGCGCGGCAGCCACTACCGTGGTGGTCATGACCCGGGGACCACGGTGACCCGGCCCCCTGCAGGGGAGCAGGGAGTCCTCTCGCCGTTCCACGTGGAACACGTAGACGCCGTTCCACGTGGAACACGGCGGTGAGGAGGATGCACCGATGACGGACCCCGGCGAGCGACTGCGCACCAGTCTCGCCGCCGACGTGGCGGTCACGCCTGAGTTCGACAGCCCCATCGCCATGGAGGCGATGCGGGCCACCCGGGTCCTGCACGCTGCCGACCAGGACCCCTTCCCCGCCCCGGGACGCATCCGGGTGGTCACGATCGCCAACCAGAAGGGCGGCGTCGGCAAGACCACCTCGACGGTCAACCTGGGTGTGGCCCTGGCCATGTACGGACTCCGCACCCTGGTCATCGACCTGGACCCGCAGGGGAACGCCAGCACCGCCCTCGGGGTCGAGCACACGGTCGGGACGCTGTCGATCTACGACGCCCTGATCGGGGACAACACCCTGGCCGAGGTCGTCCACCCCACCACGGCCAGCCCGAACCTGCTCTGCGTGCCCGCGACGATCGACCTGGCCGGCGCGGAGATCGAGCTGGTCTCCGTCGTCGCCCGGGAGCACCGGCTGCGCCGCTCGATCGAGACGTACCTGCACGAGCTACCCGCCGAGGAGCGGCCGCACTACGTCCTCATCGACTGCCCGCCGTCGCTGGGGCTGCTGACCCTCAACGCGCTCGTGGCGGGCGACGAGGTGCTCATCCCGATCCAGTGCGAGTACTACGCGCTGGAGGGACTCGGCCAGCTCCTCGCCAACATCGACCTGGTGCGCGCGCACCTGAACCCGGGCATCTCGGTGGGCACCATCCTGCTCACCATGTACGACGGGCGGACCAAGCTCGCCGACCAGGTCGCCGACGAGGTGCGCAACCACTTCGGTGAGCTGGTGCTCGGCACGGTCATCCCGCGCAACGTCCGGGTCAGCGAGGCGCCCGGGTACGGCCAGTCGGTGCTCACCTACGACCCCGGCTCCCGCGGCTCCACCAGCTACGTCGAGGCCGCGCGCGAGTTCGCCCAGCGGGGCGTCGCCCTGTCGCCGGCCCCGACACCGCCGAAGGCCGCGCCGCCGCCCCCGGTGGCCGGTCCCCCGTCGGTGGCCGCGCTGGTGCTCGGCGAGCCGGTGGCCACCCCTTCCTCCCGCGGACGGCACGCCACGTGACGACCGTGGGCACCCAGCTCACCGCCCGGCCGCTGCTGCGGACCCCGGGCACCTGCGAGGAGGACCTGTGACGAAGCGCGGCGGTCTCGGCCGGGGCCTGGCGGCTCTCATCCCCACCAGCGCGCCCGCACCGACGGCGACGCCCGCGGCCCGCGCAGCCGAGGCCGCTGAGGCCGCTGAGGCGGCTGGGGCCGCTGCGGTCGAGCAGACCGGCGCCGCGCCCCCGGACGGCGACGACGGGCGCACCGCGTCGGTCCACGAGCTGCCGGCCCGGGTGATCGAGCAGGTGGCCGGCGTCCCCGGTGCCTTCCTGCGTGAGCTCCCGGTGGACGAGGTCGTCCCGAACCCCAAGCAGCCCCGCCAGGTCTTCGACGACGAGGCGCTGGAGGAGCTCACCCACTCGGTGCGCGAGTTCGGCCTGCTCCAGCCGATCGTCGTCCGTGAGGCCGGCGAGGGCCGGTACGAGCTCATCATGGGCGAGCGCCGGCTGCGGGCCGCCCGGGGCGCCGGGCTGGAGACGGTGCCGGCCATCGTCCGGGACACCACCGACGACGCGATGCTCCGGGACGCGCTGCTGGAGAACATCCACCGGGTTCAGCTCAACCCGCTGGAGGAGGCGGCGGCCTACCAGCAGCTGCTGGAGGAGTTCGGCGCCACGCACGAGGAGCTGGCCAGCAAGATCGGCCGCAGCCGCTCCCAGGTCACCAACACCATCCGGCTGCTGAAGCTGCCGGTGAAGGTGCAGACCCGGGTCGCGGCCGGGGTCATCTCCGCCGGGCACGCCCGGGCGCTGCTGGGGCTGCCGGAGGCCGAGGCGCAGGACGCGCTGGCCACCCGGATCGTCGCCGAGGGCATGTCAGTGCGCGCGACCGAGGAGGCGGTGGCGATGGCCGTCGCCGAGAGCCCCACGGCAGCCCGCCGGACGGCCCGCAAGCTCTCCGCCCCCGGGGTGGAGGACCTCGCCGGACGGCTCTCCGACGTCTTCGAGACCAAGGTGAAGGTCCAGATCGGCCGGGCCAAGGGCCGGATCGTGGTCGAGTTCGGCTCGGTGGACGACCTGCAGCGGATCGTCGGGATGATGGCCCCCGACATCAGCGGTAGGAGTTGAGCACCGGGTGACCGTCGTGGTTACGTCATGAACGTAACCACGACGCGGCATGAGCCGCTCCGGTCGGACGACGCGGGCCGGAGGCTCGCCGAGGAGGAACGGGCAAGGGCTCGACGTGGCCGGCACGGCTCCTGGCCGCGGTGTCGTCCGTCAGGACGACGATGTCACGGCGGCGCGAGCGAGGAGGCGGCCGAGGACGTCGCCGAGCCGGTAGCCGGCCGCCTCGACCGCCATCGGGAACATCGACGTCTCGGTCAGCCCGGGCGAGACGTTCACCTCGAGGAAGTGCACCTCGCCGTCCGGGGTGACGAGGGCGTCGGTGCGGGACAGCCCGGCCAGGCCGAGCACCTCGTGCACCCGCAGCGCGACCTCGGCCGCGCGAGCTGCCACGGCCTCGGAGACCCGCGCCGGGGAGTGGTACTCCGTCATCCCGGGCGTGTAGCGCGAGGTGTAGTCGAAGACACCGGACTCGGGGGCGATCTCGACCGCCGGCAGGGCCTCGGGCCCCTCCCCCAGGTCGATCACGGACAGCGCCAGCTCGACGCCGTCGACGAAGCGCTCGACCATGACCGTGTCGCCGTAGGCGAAGCAGCTGACCATCGCCGCCGGCAGGTCCTCGACACGGCTGACCTTCTGCACGCCGAGGGCGGAGCCGCCCGAGGCCGGCTTGACCATCAGCGGCAGCCCCAGCCGGGCCACGATGAGGTCCAGCACCGCGCCGGCGCCCAGCTCACGGAAGGTGCTGTGCGGGAGCGCGACCCAGTCCGGCGTCGAGACACCGGCCGACCCCACGACCGACTTGGCCGCCGGCTTGTCCCAGGCCAGTCGGCAGGCCGCGGCGGGTGAGCCGACGTAGGGCACGCCGGCCAGGTCGAGCACCGCGCGCAGCGCGCCGTCCTCGCCCGTGGCGCCGTGCAGGGCGATGAAGACCGCGTCCACCGGCGCCCCCGAGAGCCCGGGGAGCAGTTCGGCGTCCGCGTCGTGCAGCTCGGCCTCGACCCCGGCGCGGCCGAGGGCCTCGACCACCTGGCCGCCGGAGTTGATGCTGACCTCCCGCTCGAAGGTCAGCCCGCCGGCGAGCACGAGCGCGCGCAGCGGCTCCTTCCGGGGTGCCTCCACCGGTGCGGCGGCCGGCTCGCTCATCGGTGCGGCTCCTCGTGCTGGTCGGCGTTGGCCGGTCCGATGACCGGCGGTGGCGGGCTGCAGACCGCGCGGAAGGTACCGGTGTCCACCGCGTCGAAGGTGGAGTGCAGGTCCAGCTCGGCCTCGATGACCCGGGCCAGCCGGCGCACGCCCTCCCGGATCCGGTCCGGCTCGGGGTAGCAGTAGGACAGCCGCATGTACTCCTGGCCCTGGCCGTCGGCGTAGAAGCCGATGCCCGGCACGTACGCGACGTGCGCGGCGACCGCCCGGGGCTGCATGAGCTTGGCGTCCAGCCCGTGCGGCAGCTTCAGCCACACGTAGAAGCCGCCGTCCGGCCGGGTCCAGGTGGTGCCGGGGGGCATGAGGGCGGTCAGCGACTCCAGGGTCGCGTCCCGGCGCTCCCGGTAGAGCTCGGTGAAGACCTTGATCTGCTCGCGCCACGGCTGGGTGTCCAGGTACCGGGCGACGGCGTACTGGGTCAGCGACGGCGGGCAGAGCACCTGCGCCTCGGTGGCCAGCACGAGCTTCTCCCGGACGGCGAGCGGGGCCAGCACCCAGCCGACCCGCAGCCCCGGGGAGAAGGTCTTGGAGAACGAGCCCAGGTAGATGACCCGCTCCTCGTTGCGGGCCCGCAACGCGCGCATCGGCTCGTGGTCGAAGCCCAGCAGGCCGTAGGGGTTGTCCTCGATGACCAGCAGGTCGTACTGCTCGGCGATCGCGATGACCCGTTCGCGGCGGGGCTCGGAGAGGGTGATGCCGGCCGGGTTGTGGAAGTTGGGCACGGTGTAGAGGAACTTGACCCGCTCGCCACGGGCCCGGCACTCCAGCAGCGCCTGCTCCAGCGCCTCGGGGATGAGCCCGTCATCGTCCATGGCGACGTGCCGGACCTGGGCCTGCGCGGCCTGGAAGACCCCCAGCGCACCCACGTAGGACGGCGCCTCGGCCAGGATGACGTCACCGGGGTCGACGAACACCCGGGTGACCAGGTCCAGCCCCTGCTGGGACCCGACGGTGACGACGACCTCGCTGGGCCGCGCGTCGGTGATGCCCTCCAGGGCCATCACGTCGCAGATCCGCTCGCGCAGCCGCGGGTCGCCCTGGCCGGAGCCGTACTGCAGGGTCTGCGCGCCCATACCGGAGACCAGCTCGCCGATCATCGAGCCGACCGCGTCCAGCGGCAGGGCGGTGACCGCCGGCATGCCGCCGGCGAGGGAGACGACCTCGGGCCGGCTGACCACGGAGAACAGCGCCCGGATCTCCGAGCTCTTCATCCCGTGAGTGCGTGCTGCGTACCGGTCTGCCAGGGGGTCCAGCCGCGGGTGCCGCGGGGAGACGTGCGGGGACGCACCGCTGGAGTACGCCCCGGCCTGACCGGTTCCGACCGCAGGGTCGGGCACAGGAGGGGTCACCCGTCGGAGTCTAGGCGGCGAGGCCGGACCGGTCCGTCCCCGGCGCGCCGTCAGGCGGTCGGTGAGCTCAGCCGCGGCGGCAGCAGGAACGTGCCGGTCGCCGGGTCGGCGTCGGCGGGGAGGAACAGCCGCTGGACGGCGGCGACCACGGCCTGGGCCACCGTGCTGCGGGTCCGGGCGTCGAGCAGCAGCAGCCGGTCGACCGGGTGGGACAGGTAGCCGCAGTCGATCCGGACGGCGGGCATCCTGGTCATCCGCAGGATGTCCCAGGTCTTCGGGTGCGAGCCGCAGTCGAGCATCCCGGTGCGGGCGATGACCTCGCGCCGGACCAGGTTGGCGAACTCCTCACCCACCGTCGAGCTGGCCCCGGACCCGGTGCCGTAGTAGTAGCTGGCCACGCCGCGGGCGTGCGCCGAGCCGTGCGCCTCCATGTGCAGGGAGAGGAACAGGTCGGCGCGGGTCTCGTTGGCGAACGCGGTGCGGTCACCGACGACGGGGTCACCGGTGCGACCGCGGGTCAGGTACACGGTGGCGCCCGCGGCGGCCAGCCGGCCCTCGATCCGGGAGGCCAGGTCGAAGACCAGGTCGGCCTCGGTGGTCTCCCCCGCGGTGTAGCCGGTGTCCTCGCCACCGTGACCGGGGTCGATGACGATGACCCGGCCGATGAGGTGCGAGCCGGACTCGACCATCGAGGCGCTCTGCCGCAGCAGCTGCGGGCGGCCACCGGTGACCCGGCGGCCGAGCTGCTTGAGCGCGCGCAGGGTGGCCGGCCCGCAGGTGCCGTCGGCGGTCAGGCCGTAGTCGCGCTGGAACGTGCGCAGCCCGGACTCGGTCTCTGCGCCCAAGATGCCGTCGGCCCGGCCGGCGTCGTAGCCGAGCTCGAGCAGCAGCTCCTGCAGCCGGCGGACGTCGTCACCTCGGGCGGGGTGCTCGGGGTCGTAGCGCAGCAGCCGGTCACCGAGGGACCAGCGGGCCTCGTTCAGCGCCCGGTACGTCTCGTCGCCCACCCGGCCGTCGACGGACAGCCCGCGGACCTGCTGGAAGTGCCGGACGGCGAGCTCGGTCGCCTGGTCGTACTCGGCCGCCCGGGTGGGGTCGCCGTCGAGCAGCTCGAGGGACCGGAGGACTGCCTGCACCTCGGCCACGAAGGGACCGGTGCTGCCGGGTCGCAGGACGTCCATGCGGCGGTCGTCGCTCCTGTCCTCTGGGGTCGGGCCGGTGGGGGTGGTGCGCACCGTCGATTGTGGCATCCCGACCGGGACCGACGAGGCCCGCCGGTCCAGCTGGACGGGCGGGCCTCAGTGGTCAGACGGTGCCGGCACGGAGCCGGCGGTCGATCACAGGTAGTCGGACAGGTCCGACAGGATGGCGCCCTTGGGCTTCGCGCCGATGATGCTCTTGACCGGCTTGCCGCCCTGGAAGACGGTCATCGTCGGGATCGACATCACCTGGTAGTCACGGGCGATCTGCGGGTTCTCGTCGATGTTCAGCTTGGCGATGGTCAGCTTGTCGGCGTGCTCGGCCGCGATCTCCTCGAGCACCGGGGCGACCATCTTGCACGGCCCGCACCACTCGGCCCAGAAGTCGACGAGGACGGGCTTGTCGCTGCCCAGGACGTCAGTGGCGAAGCTGGCGTCGGTGACGGTCACGGTGTTCTTGCCTGCCATGGTCATGCTCCTTCGGTAGGGATGGAACGGCGCGGCCGCAGGGGCCCGCCGCGAGCCTGCGAGTGGTGGGGGCGGTCGGGTCCTTCGTCTAGCGCTCGTCGAAGGTCTCGGCGAGCCAGCGCTCGGCGTCCATCGCGGCGGCGGCACCGGTGCCGGCCGAGGTGATCGCCTGCCGGTAGATGTGGTCGACCACGTCGCCACAGGCGAAGACGCCGTCGATGGTGGTCCGGGTCGTCGGGTGGTCCACGACGACGTAGCCCTCGTCGTCCAGCTTCAGCTGACCGACGAACAGCTCGGTGCGCGGGTCGTGGCCGATGGCGACGAAGAGGCCGGACACCGGCAGCTGCTCGGTCGCACCGGTGGCGACGTCGGTCAGCTCGACCGCCTCGACGGTGGTGTCGCCGTGCACGTCGGTGACCTGCTTGCCCAGCGCCCAGCGGATCTTCGCGTTGTCCTGGGCGCGCTTTTGCATGATCTTCGAGGCGCGCAGCTCGGGACGGCGGTGCACCAGGGTGACCGACTTGGCGAACCGGGTCAGGAAGGTCGCCTCCTCCATCGCGGAGTCGCCGCCGCCGACCACGACGATGTCCTGGTCGCGGAAGAAGAAGCCGTCACAGGTGGCACAGGCCGACACGCCGCGGCCGAGCAGCCGCTGCTCGTTGTCCAGGCCCAGGTACCGGTACTTCGAGCCGGTGGCCACGATGACCGCGTGGGCCAGGTGGACCTCGTCGCCGACCTTGACGACCTTGGGGTCAGCCGTGAGATCGACCTCGGAGACGTCCCGCGCCACGAGCTCGGCGCCGAAGCGCTCGGCCTGGGTGCGCATGTCGTCCATCAGCTGCGGACCCTGGACGCCCTCGGGGAAGCCGGGGAAGTTCTCGACCTCGGTGGTGGTCATCAACGCGCCACCGAACTGGGAGCCCTCGAACACCAGCGGGTGCAGGTTCGCCCGGGCGGCGTACGTCGCCGCGGTGTACCCCGCCGGACCGGACCCGATGATGATCAGGTCACGGACCCCGTCGTGCTCGGCCGGCGGGATGGCCGGCGCGGCGCTGGTCGGGACCGTCAGGCCGGGGGAGGTGTCGTTGCTCGTCACGGGCGGCACAACGGACAGGGCAGGTGCGGCATTCCCCGCCCCCGTCAGCCCGCGGCGGTGACGGCGACCTCGGCCAGGTCGGCCTGGAAGCCGTCCGGGACGGCGGTGAGCCCGGTCACCCACACCAGCACGTAGCGGGCCGTCACGGGGGCGCTGAAGGCGACGGCGTCGGTGCCGGCCAGCGTGGCCGCGCCCGCGACCGGGAAGGCCTCCAGGGCGCCGTCGGGACTGCTGCCGGTGCGCACCTCGACGGTGGAGCCGGGCAGCGTGGTGGTGATCGTGACGCCGGACAGGGCCTGCTCGCTGCCCAGGTCGTAGACGATGCCCACGCCGGGCTTGAGGTTGCCGAAGGCCGCCCTGCGGTAGGTCACGGTCGACCACGCGGTGCCGGGGTCGCCGTCGACGCTGAGCTGCACGTCGTCGTCGTTCTCCGGGTCGCCGTCGCCGAAGGGGTTGTAGATGGCCGCGGCGCTGACCGGGACGGCGGCGCCGGCCACCGGGGCGGCCGGGGTGCTCGGCTCGGGGGCGGCGGTCGTGCCGGCGCCGACGGAGGTGCTCGGCGTGGAGCCCCCCTGGTCGACGCTGCCGGCGACGGACAGCACGTTGTTGCCGAACCACAGCGCGAAGGCGATCACCAGGGCGAGCGCGAGCAGCGGCAGCCCGACGACGGCCAGCCGGCGGCGGGCGCTGGTCGAGGTCCGACGCTCGTCGGCGGGTGCGCCGTCGTCGGTGTCGAAGGTCTCGCCCCAGTCGAGGTCGTCCTCGTCGGCGGCAGGTGCGGCGGGCCGCGGCGGGAGCGGCCGGCCGGGCGCCGCACCGGGTACCGGGGGCAGGGCGCCGCGCTCCAGGCGCACCGGGCCGTCCTCGGGGACGTCCTCCCGGCGCTCGCGGAGCCGGCGCATCCAGCCGCTGTCGGTGTACCCGTCGGGCCGGACGGCCTCCTGCGGGCCGGTGCCGGGCCGCGGGGGCGCGGCGAGCAGCGCGACCATGGTGCTGGCGCTGGACAGCCCGGTGGCCGGGTCGTCGGAGCGGGCCCGGCGGACCAGGGCGGCCAGGTCGGGCGAGGCGATGCCGGCGCCGCCCTGGGGCCGGTCGCCGGTGAGGCAGAGCTCCAGCAGCGCGCCCAGGGCGGCGATGTCGCCCTTCTCGGTGCCGCTGGCGGCGGGCACCGACAGCAGCCCGACCAGCCCGCCGGGCCGGAGCACCACGTGCTCGGGGGTCAGCCCGCCGATCGCCAGGCCGACGCGGTGCGCCTCGGCGACGCCCTCGGCGAGCCGGCGCACCAGCGACCGGGCCTCGCGCTCGGGCAGCGGGCCGTCGGTGGCCAGCCGGTCGGAGAGCCGGTCGCCCTCGATCCACTCGTTGACCACGTAGGCGGCGCCGCCGGGCTCGGTGCCCCCGGTGCCCTCGGCGGCGTCGTAGACCATCGCCAGCGCCGGGGTGGCCAGCCCACCCGCGGTCAGCGCGCGGGTGATCCACTCCCGGGCGGCCGGGCCGCCGGGGGTGTGCACCCGCAGCGCCACGTCCCGGTTGAGGACCCGGTCACGGGCCCGCCAGGAGCGGATGACCCCGGTGGCGGTCTCCTCGTCAGGGGCGACCTGGTCGAGCGGGCGGTAGCGGTCGGGCAGGCCCGTTGTCGTCGACGTCACGGACGCTGCCGACCCCCTGCTCGCTCGCTGCCGGGGACGGCGCCCCCGGGTCGTGCGCCGGACACCCGCGTCACCGTGAGCGCCCGAGCCGCGCCCGGACGCCGGCCACCGCGTCCCGCAGTTCCGGGACGCCGACCAGCACGGCACCCGCGACCACCGCGCTGCCGATGACCACGGTACCGAGGACCACGGCCCCCAGCGACCCCGGCACCGACTCGCCCAGCGACCGGCCGGCCAGCGACACGGCAGCCCAGCCCAGCACTCCGGCGACCAGCGAGACCAGCGCCATCCGGGCCACCACCTGACCGGCCTCGCGGGTGGCGCGCACCCCCAGCTTGCGCTGCAGGACGACGCTGCCGATCACCCAGCCGGCCACGTAGGTGGCGCTCGTCGCGATCATGAGCCCGGCCACGACGTGCTCGGGCCCGACCAGCACCGGCACGAGCAGGAGCAGCGGGACCCGCACGGCGACCATGGCCACCTGGACGAGGGTGGGCGTGCGGGCGTCCTTCATGGCGTAGAAGACCCGCAGCTGCAGCAGGGTGACCGCCATCGGGAGCAGGCCGAAGGCCCCCACGGCGAGGGCGACACCGACGCCCCGGGCGTCCTGCACGTCGGCGTTCCCCCGGCCGAAGGCCACGATGCCCACGGCAGGGCCGAGGACCACCAGGAGCGCGGT
Organism: Modestobacter altitudinis; assembly: GCF_005930475.1. Taxonomy (GTDB): domain Bacteria; phylum Actinomycetota; class Actinomycetes; order Mycobacteriales; family Geodermatophilaceae; genus Modestobacter; species Modestobacter altitudinis. Next base: position 124,189 of record NZ_SJEW01000004.1, on the reverse strand, counting down.
GACCGGCAGCAGGCCGGTGGCGGACAGCCGGGTGCCCAGCGAGAGGTCGGCGACCACGCCGTCCATGTCGCCGCGGGCCGCGGCCCGGCTCATCCGCGGCAGCAGCGCGGTGAGCAGCGCGACGCCGATGATCCCGTAGGGCATCTGGAACAGCAGGCTGGCGTTGCTGAAGGCCAGCGGTCCCAGGCCACCGGCGTCGGCGGCGGCGTTGGCCACGACGCTGGCGACCACCACCCCGACCTGGCTGACCAGCACGTAGCCGATGACCCAGACGCCGAGCGTCCCGGCCTCGCCCAGGCCGGTGCCGCGCAGGCCCCAGCGCGGCCGCAGCGGCACCCCGTGCCGCCCCAGCAGGGGCAGCAGGACCAGCGCCTGCACCGCGATGCCGAGGGTGGTGCCCAGACCGAGCAGCCAGACCTGGCCGCCGGTGATGGTCAGCGGGGTCAGCTCCCCCGGGCCCGCGGCGAGCAGGAAGAGGACACCGGTGGCGATCACCACCACGTTGTTCAGCACCGGGGCCCAGGCCGGTGGCCCGAAGACCTGCCGCGCGTTCAGCACGGCGGTGGCCAGCGCCCCCACGCCGTAGAACACGATCTCCACCAGCAGGATCCGGGCCAGCCAGTTCGCCAGGTCGACCTGGCCGGGGTTCTCCGCGCTCTCCCGGATGCCCATCAGCCAGGTCAGCGCGGGCGCGGCGAGCACCGCGAGCACGGTGAGCACGGTGAGGCCGGCCAGCGCCAGGGTCATCAGCCGCTGCGTGTACCGGACACCTCCGTCGGCGTCCTTCTCCTGGGCGTTGACCAGCAGCGGGACGACGACCGAGGTGAGGACCCCGCCGAGCAGGAGCTCGTAGACGATGTTGGGCAGTGTGTTGGCGACCGTGTACGCGTTGCCGATCGCGGCGAACCCGAGGGCGGCGGTCAGCACGACGGTGCGCAGGAAGCCGGTGAGGCGTGAGACCAGGCTGGCCACCGCCATCGTGCCGGCCGCCCGCAGGATGCCGCCGCTGGCGCCGGGGGCGCCCTCGCGGAGCTCGACCTGCTCCTCGTCCTCGTCCGGGACGTGCCGGACCGGCGGGAAGGCGGGGATGAGCTGGGTGTCGTCGGGTCCCGGCACGAACCGGCGCACCCGGGTCGGCGGCGGGACCGGCGGCAGCCCGGTGCGTCGCCGGGGTGCCTCGGCGGCCGCCGGGACCTGCCGCGGGGCGGGTGGCGGCACGGGCGGCAGCGGTCGCGGCCGGGCCGGCGGTGGCACCGGGGGGCGCCCGGCCGGCGCCTCGGACGCCGGTGCGGGGACCGGGCTGATGTTCTTGTACGGCGGCGGGGGCAGCGGGGCCGCCGGCCGCGGCCGCTCCCCCGCCGGCACGTCGGTCCTCGGCTCGCTCACACCGGGCTCCGGGTGGGCGGCACCGCGGTGTCGAGCGGGGACTCGTCCTCGGGCTCGCCGCGGCGGCGCTGCAGCACGAAGCGGACCGCGCGGCGCAGGAACAGCAGCGCCAGCAGCGCCGCTGCGCCGAAGGTGATGCCGAGGGTGATCCAGCCGTAGGCCGTGCTCTTCACCTGCATCGTCACGGCCTCGCCCAGCGGGCCGCCGCCGGGCGTCGTCAGCCGCGCGCTGACCGCGAACCCGCCGGACTGCCGCACGTGCGCGGGGACCTGCAGCGGCGTGCGGGAGGAGGGCTGCAGCGTGGTGACCCCGATGTCGTCGGTGGTCAACCCCACGTTGCCGCGGGTGCGCAGCTCCAGCCGCACCTCGACGGCGAAGGGCAGGTCGTTCTGCACGGTGAGCACCAGCGGGGCGTCGCTGGAGGCCAGGCTGTAGGTGCCGTCCACCGGCGACAGCAGGGTCACCTGGGCGCGCAGGTCGGCGACGGTGTCCCGCAGGTCCGCCGCCGCGGCGGCGAACCCGTCGTCGTCCCCGCGCCACTGCGCGGAGCCGGCCCGGGCGATCGCGGCGTCGTAGCCGGCCAGCACGGTGTCCGGGTCGCCGACGACGGCGGCGGCGAAGTCGTCGCGGACCCGGGAGGTCTCGGCGATCTCGGTCATCCCCTCGGCCGGGAGGACCGCCGTCCCGGCCACCAGGTCGCCGGTGCCGACCTCCGGGCCGGTGCTCAGCGCGTCCACCGGGACGGCCGCCAGCCACGGCTGGGTGACGGTGTCGGCCATCATCGCCGTGACGACGGCCGGGTCCGGGTCGACCGTGCGGGGCGGGGCGACCAGCACGGTCTGCGGCGTGCCGGCCTCCCGCCCGGCCAGCTGACGGGACAGCGCGCCGAGCTCGGCCAGGTAGCGCTGCTCGGGGAGCCGGCCCTCGCCGGAGTCGGGGGTGGCCTGGGCGACGATCCCGGTCAGCCGGCTGTCGGCGACCAGCGTCGTCACGTCGCCGGAGGCGGCGTGCTGGCTGCTGCGGGCAGCGGCGGGCGCACCGCCGGCGCCGACGGCCCGGCCGGCGTCGGACAGCCCCTGGTCGGACAGGACGACGGTGTCCACCCCACCGGCCTGCAGCGTGTCCAGGGTGGTGCCCGACAGCGCGCCCCCGGGCGCCCAGGCCAGGTCGGTCCGCGGCGGAACGCCCAGGACCTCGCGGACGATCGCCGCTCCCGCGCCGGTCCCCGTCTCGTCGTCGCCGGCGGCGGGGGCCTCCGTGCTGCCCGCGGTCGGGTCGGCCGGGGTCAGCGCGCCGCCGTCGTCGGCGGGCTGCTGTGCGGTGCCCTCGGCGGTGCCGGGCAGGCTGCGGGTGACGACCGCGGACTGACCGGTCGCCACCAGCGCGTCGGCGTCGACATCGGCGTAGGGCAGCGCGACGACCGGGTGCTCGTCGGCGACGGCGCGCAGCCGGTCGAGCAGGTCGGCGGCGTCCGCGGTCCCGGCGCCGTCGTCGTCCCCGACGGTGTACGGGCCGGCCGCCATCAGCGACAGCTCCTCGAGCAGGGCGGGGTCCACGGCCAGGGTCACCGGGACCGCCGGGTCGGTCCCGGCCGGGTCGGCGCCGGGGACGGTGGGCAGCTCCTCGACCACCCGGACGGCGCGGTCCAGCCGGCCGCCGTCGGCCACCTCGCCGGCCAGGTCGTCGTCGGCGAACGCGCCGGTCGCGTCGCGGTGCGGGCGGTCGGTGATCGGCCACAGCCAGGCGACCGAGGTGCGGGCGGTGGGCAGCGGCTGGGCGACGACGACGTGGGTGGAGAGCTGGCCGGCCCGCTCGGGGTCGCCGTCCTCGCGGGTGCCGTTGAGGTTGACCAGCAGCGGGTAGACGCCGTCGGCGGTGAGCTGCAGGACGTCGGCGGTGGTCGTGTAGCTGAACGGCAGCGAGTCGCCCGGCTCGAGGTCGTCGGGGAGCTCGAGGAAGGGCGCCGTCACGGTGGTCGCCTCGCTGGGGTCGGCCAGCTCGTCGACCAGCGCGTCGCGGGTGGTCAGCACGTCGCCGCGCTGGACCCGGACCGACAGGTCGGACCAGGTGTCGGTGCCGTCGTTGACCAGGGTGCCGCTGACCTCGATCGGGGAACCGGGGACGACGGTGCGCGGCTCGAGCCGGTCCACCCGGATCTGCACGGGGCGCCCGTCGGGTGCGCTGGCCGGCGCCGGGGCGGCAGCGGCGGGCGCCGCCGGCAGCCCGGCCAGCAGCGCAGCGCCGGCGACCAGCAGCCCGGGGACCCGGCGCCCTCGACCGGGGAGCCGGTGGGGCGTCGGCGGCGCGGAGGGGGTCGAGGGGCGGCCGTCGGCGCGGCCGGCGGCCCGCCGTCTCACGCGCTGTCGGCCAGCAGGCCCGGCGCGCGCTCCACCAGGGCGCGCTCGTCGGCGTAGGCCAGCCGCCCGCCCAGCTCGGTCAGCGGCACCCAGGCGACCTCGGTGACCTCCACGTCGGCGTCGGAGAGCGCACCACCGACGGCCCGGAGCAGGAAGTGGTGGACCGTCTTGTGCACCCGGCGGCCGTCGGCGACGAACCAGAAGTCGATGATCCCGAGCGGGGCGACCACCTCGCCGAGGATCCCGGTCTCCTCGGCGACCTCACGGACGGCGGTGTCCTCGGGCGTCTCGCCCTCCTCGATGTGCCCCTTGGGCAGGGACCAGAGCAGGCGTCCGCGGCGGTCGGTGCGGCCGATCAGGGCCGCGCGGGGACCAGTGACGTCGTCGGCGACCACCAGACCTCCGGCCGAGGTCTCGTCGACCCGGCGCAGCCGGCGGCCGGGGCGCTGCCGCCCGCCCGTCCCAGCCATGTCAGGAGGGTAGCGCGCGCGAGGGCCCGCGCCCGGGTGGCCACTACCCTCGACCGTCGTGTCCGTAGAGCCGCCCCGCCGTCCCGAGCCCCTGCCCGTCCCGCCGGCGGTGCAGCAGACGGTGCGCGACCTGGTCGAGGTCTCCCCCGTGCTCGTCGAGCTCGGCCGGCGCTTCACCGCCGCCGGCCACCAGGTCCACCTGGTCGGCGGGTCGGTGCGGGACGCCCTGCTGGCCGCGGGGTCGGCCGGCGCGCCCGTGGCCCCCGGTGACCTCGACCTGACCACTGACGCCCGGCCGGAGCAGACCCTCCGGGTGCTCCGCGGGTTCGCCAGTTCCACGTGGAACACCGGGATCGCGTTCGGCACCGTCGGGGCCGAGGTGCGCGGCGAGCGGGTGGAGATCACCACCTTCCGGGCCGACCGGTACGACCGCGAGTCGCGCAACCCCGAGGTCGCCTGGGGCACCTCCCTGGTCGACGACCTTGCCCGCCGGGACTTCACCGTCAACGCGATGGCCGTCTCGCTCGGCCCCGACCGCACGGTCACCGACCCCTTCGGCGGCCTCGGCGACCTGCTCGCCCGGCGGCTGCGCACCCCCGGGACGGCGGTGGAGTCCTTCGCCGACGACCCGCTGCGGATGCTGCGCGCCGTCCGCTTCGTCGCCCAGCTCGGGCTCACCCCGGACGACGAGGTGGTGGCGGCGATGACGTCACTGGCGCCCGAGCTCGGCCGGATCACCGCCGAGCGGGTCCAGCACGAGTTCTCCCGCACGCTGCTGAACCCGGCGCCGCGGGCCGCGCTCGAGCTGTTCGTCGGCACCGGGCTGGCCGACGTCGTCCTGCCGGAGCTGTCCGCGCTGCGGATGGAGATCGACGAGCACCACCAGCACAAGGACGTCTACACGCACTCGCTGATCGTGCTGGACCAGGCGATCGCACTGGAGGTGGCCGGGGCTCGGGCGGGTGAGGACGGAGTGGCGTCGCCGGACCTGGTGCTGCGGCTGGCCGCGCTGCTGCACGACATCGGCAAGCCCGCCACCCGCCGGCACGAGGCCCGCGGCCGGGTGTCCTTCCACCACCACGAGGTGGTCGGCGCCAAGCTGGTGCGCAAGCGGCTGACCGCGCTGAAGTACCCCAAGGACGTCGTCGAGGCGGTCTCCCGGCTGACCTTCCTGCACCTGCGCTTCCACGGGTACGGCGACGGCCAGTGGACCGACTCCGCCGTCCGGCGCTACGTCACCGACGCCGGCGACCTCCTCCCCCGGCTGCACGTGCTGGTCCGCTCGGACTCCACCACCCGGAACCGGAAGCGGGCGGCGGCGCTGTCGGCGACCTACGACTCGCTGGTGGAGCGGATCGAGGAGCTGGCCGAGGCGGAGGACCTCGGCCGGATCCGGCCCGACCTCGACGGCAACCGGATCATGGAGCTGCTCGGCATCTCCCCCGGCCCCGAGGTCGGCCAGGCGTGGCGCTTCCTCAAGGAGCTGCGGCTCGAGCGCGGGCCCCTGGCGCCCGACGAGGCCGAGGCCGAGCTGCTCAGCTGGTGGCGCTCGCGGGCTTGAGTGGAGTCCCAGCGCTCGGAAGATGATGCGCTGGGACTCCGTGCGCCGGCCCTGTGGACGGCGGCAGCGCGGTCCCGGTCGGGACGGCCACGCTGCGTCGGTGCCTCATGACCTCCCGTTCGTCCGCCATCGCACCGAGCTCGCCGAGCTGGGTGTCGACAGGAACCGCATCCGACGGGCGTTGCGGTCCGGTCGATGGCTCGAGCCGGTACCAGGTGTCGTGGTGCTGCACTCCGGCTCGCTGAGCCGGCGGGAACGTCACCTGGTCGCGGTGACCTGGGCAGGTCCGGCCGGGCGCCTGTCCCACACGAGCGCGTTGTGGCTGCATCGCGCCCGGATCGACGAGCCGCGTGCCGCCCGTCGGGTGTCCGGGGTCCGGGGCGCCTACTCCGAGCCCGAGGACGCCGGTCTGGTCGAGGTGTCCGTGCCGCACGGGCGGCACCTCAAGTCGACCGGGTTCGTGGTGGTCCACCAGAGTCGACGTCCCCTCGGTGACCTCGCCATCGCGGGTCTGCCGGTGACCGGGGCGGCTCGTGCGGCCGTCGACGTGGCCGTTTCCGCGCGCCGACGGCAGGACGTCGAGCACGTCGTCTCCGACGTCCTGCAGAAGGACCTCGCCGACCTGTCGGAGCTGGCGGGCGAGACGCGGGCACTCGGACGGCGAGCGACACCGTGGCTCAGACAGACGCTGACCGATGCCCTGCGCGGCATGCGTTCGGTCGGCGAAGCCGATCTGCGCCGGGTGATCGTGACGGCAGGACTGCCCGAACCCGAGTGGAACGCGACGATCAGCACCCCGCTGGGCGACTTCCACCTGGACGCCTACTGGCGGGCGCAGCAGGTCGGGGCCGAAGCCGACGGGACGCAGTTCCACCTCTCCGCGAGGGACTGGCAGGCAGACCTGCGCAGGCAGAACGCCGTCCAGGGGACCGGCGTCCGGCTCATGCGCTTCCCGGTGCCGCGACTTCGAGCCGAAGGCCTCAGCTGCGGGGTGGAGCTACGCACGGCGTTGGGGCTCTGAGCGGAGTCCCAACGCTCGGAAGACGATGCGCTAGGACTCCACTGAACTCAGGCGAGGGTTGAGCGCGAGCGGGGGGTGCTCCGCTCGCTGGGCCTGGCTGCGGGCCCAGCGGGCGAAGACGACCGCGGTGACCAGGTACCCGGCGCCGATCACGACCAGCAGCGGCCAGCTGATCCCCGACGCCGGCAGCAGGAAGGCCCCGGCCAGCAGGGCGACCACGAAGAAGACGTTGAACAGCGTGTCGTAGACGGAGAACACCCGGCCGCGGAAGTCGTCCTCCACGGCCTCCTGCAGCGTGGTGTCGACGCAGATCTTGATGCCCTGGGCGACGAAGCCCAGGGTCAGGACGGCGGCCACGACGGCGGGGGGCTCGAACAGCCCGCCGAGCACCAGCTGGCCGGCCGCGGCCAGCACGAGCATGCCGACCACCCAGGCCGCCTTGCCCCACCGGCGCACCGCCGCAGGGGTGACTGCCGCGGCCAGCAGCGTGCCCGCGGCACCGGCTGCGAGCACCTCGGCCAGGCCGGCCAGGCCGCCGGGGAAGAGGCTGGAGCCGGCGGTGAAGGTGTTGCGGTACAGCAGCAGGGTCATCAGCGTCAGCAGCCCGTAGAAGACCCGGTGCACGGCCATCACCGAGAGCACCGCCGTCGCCGGGGGGTGCGCGACCACGTGCCGCGCGCCGGCGAGCATGCCGTGCAGCACGTCCCGGGCGCTCACCGTGGCGGCCAGCGTCAGGTGGTCCGGCCCCAGGTAGGGGCGCCGGAAGCCGGAGACGATCGCCGAGGCCCCCAGGTACGGCAGGGCGGAGAACAGGGCCAGCGTGGCGTAGCCCCCGGGACCCCGGCCGATGAGCTGGGTCGCCCCGATCGCGGCGCCGCCGCCGAGCACCGACGCGATCGCCCCGGCCGTCGTCGACAGGGCGTTCGCCGAGACCAGCGAGGGCTCGTCGGTGGTGTGCGGCAGCGCCGCCGACAACGCGGAGAGCACGAACCGGTTCACGGAGAACACGAGCAGCCCGGCGACGTAGAACCCGACGCCCTGCACCGAGGCCAGCACCAGCGCGGCGACGGCCAGCACCAGGACGGCGCGGACCACGTTGGCGACCAGCAGCACCTGCCGGCGGCTCCACCGGTCCAACCACACACCGGCGAACGGGCCGACCAGGGAGTAGGGCAACAGCAGCACGGCGAACCCGGCCGCGACGTCGATCGGGTCGGCCGCCGACTGCGGGTTGAACAGGACCGTGCCGGCCAGCGCCGCCTGGAAGACACCGTCGCCGAACTGGGAGGACAACCGAGTCAGCAACAGCCTGCGGAAGTCCCCGCGGCGGAGCAGGTGGCGCACGGTGGTGGGCGCATGCTGCACCCGGGCCACACTACGTCGCCTCCCGGTGACCGCCAGCCGAGCGGGAGGCGGGCGCTGCGTCGCCCCTCCGGCCCCGCGCTGATGCACACTGGGGGGCGATGAACCCGGTGCCCTCGTCACCCGACCCCGAGCGTCGTCCAGCCGGACAGGCTGCCGGACGACGTCGGCGCGACGCCGCCCCCGTCCTCTCCGTGGGTTCCCTGGACGACGTCCGGCCCGGGTCCCTGCTGATCGCCATGCCCGCGCTGACCGACCCGACGTTCGCCGGTGGCGTGGTCTACGTGCTCGACCACTCCGAGACCGGCACGATCGGCGTCGTGCTCGGCCAGCCCAGCGAGGTCGGCATCGGCGACGTCCTGCCCGGCTGGTCGGAGCTGGCCGTCGAGCCCGGCGTCTTCCACGTCGGTGGGCCCTGCGAGACCGACACGGCGCTGTGCCTGGCCACCCGCAGCGGGGAGGGCCCGCTGGACGCCGACAGCGGCCTGCGGCAGGTGGCCGGCCGGGTGCACCTGGTCGACCTGGACGGCGACCCCGACCTGCTGGGCGGCGAGATCGAGGGCCTACGGGTGTTCGCCGGGTACGCCGGGTGGTCCGCCGGGCAGTTGGCCGTCGAGCTCGCCGAGGGCGCCTGGGCCTGCGTCGACGGGGAACCGGGCGACGTGCTCGCCGCGGTCTCCGGCCCGGAGCTGTGGCGTGCGGTGCTGCGCCGCCAGTCCGGTCGGTTCGCCGTGCTGTCGACCGCACCGGCGGACCCCTCCGCGAACTGAGCCGGCAGCGCCGGTCCGGATGCGTGTCGCTGGTCCCGGGCGCGCGGACCTGGTAGGAAAGAGGCCGCAGGAGGGGGCGACCTGGGGAAGAGGCCGCCCCCTCCTGTCTCGTTCTCAGATGCCCAGCGCGCTGGCGATCTCCGGGTGCTGCGTGGTGTCCACCGTGTCGGTGTCGGCCGGCAGCGTGATGTCCCGCGGCCCGTGGTCGGCGAGGGTGATCGTCACCTCGAAGTCCTGCAGCGGGGTCACGTACTGGACCAGCAGCTCGCTGTCCGCGGCCACCGAGACCTCCGCGCCGGTCCCGCTCCGGAAGACCGAGGCGAGCTCCCCGTTCACCGACTGCGAGCCGGCCCAGGTGTAGGCGTCGAAGGACCGCGGGTCGTCGGCCGCGCGCGCCGACAAGCGGGTGACCATCTGCACCAGCACGTCCAGCAGCGACGCGGTGCCGGTCGAGCCGCCGGTGACGATCGGCCGCCGGGCGTACGTGGCGGCCGGCAGCCCCGCGGCGCTCAGCGCGTCGGCCAGCCCCGGGACGTCGCCCTGCCACAGGTCGGTCTCGCTGAAGAACAGCGTCCGGGTCTCCTCGGGCTGCCCGTTGGCGTAGGTGGTCACCGCCTGCGCCCGGCCGGTGTCCCGGCTGAAGTCGACCTCACCGGTCAGGGTCAGCACGGCGCCCTCCGCGTAGGGCGCACTGACCTCGACGTCGGCGCCGCCGGCCTGGCGGTCGGCGTAGAGCACCTGGGACAGGACGTCGGCCTCCGCGGCGGTGACCGGGTCGCCGGCGGCCCGGTCGGGCGCCTCGTCCTCGCTGCAACCGGTCAGCACCGCGACGAGCGCCGCGACGGCCGCCAGCACGACCAGCCGGACCGGACCGGGACGACGGGGAGAGCGCATGGCGGCCAGCCTAGGAGGAACAGCTGAGGGGCCTGGACCGATGCGGTCCAGGCCCCTCAGTGGTCCGCGATCAGCGCTCGATGTCGCCGCGGATGAAGGCCTCGACGGCGTCGCGGGCCTCGCTGTCGTCGTACTGCACCGGCGGGCTCTTCATGAAGTACGAGGACGCCGACAGGATCGGGCCGCCGATGCCGCGGTCCTTGGCGATCTTGGCCGCGCGGACGGCGTCGATGATGATGCCGGCCGAGTTCGGGGAGTCCCAGACCTCGAGCTTGTACTCCAGGCTCAGCGGGACGTCGCCGAACGCGCGGCCCTCGAGGCGGACGTAGGCCCACTTGCGGTCCGACAGCCACGGCACGTGGTCCGACGGGCCGATGTGCACGTTGTCCTTGCCCATGTCCCGGTCGACCTGGCTGGTCACCGACTGGGTCTTGGAGATCTTCTTGGACTCCAGGCGCTCGCGCTCGAGCATGTTCTTGAAGTCCATGTTGCCGCCCACGTTGAGCTGCATGGTGCGGTCCAGCTGCACGCCGCGGTCCTCGAACAGCTTGGCGAGGACGCGGTGGGTGATCGTGGCGCCGACCTGGCTCTTGATGTCGTCGCCGACGATCGGCACGCCGGCGTCGGTGAACTTCTGAGCCCACGCGGGGGTGCCGGCGATGAAGACCGGGAGGGCGTTGACGAAGGCCACCTGGGCGTCGATCGCGGCCTGAGCGTAGAACTCCGCCGCCTGCTGCGAACCGACCGGGAGGTAGCAGACCAGCACGTCGGCGCCGGACTCGCGCAGCGCGGTGACCATGTCCACCGGTTGCTCGTCGGACTCCTCGACGATCTCCCGGTAGTACTTGCCCAGCCCGTCCAGGGTGGTGCCGCGCTGGACGGTCACGCCCAGCGGCGGGACGTCGGAGATCTTGATGGTGTTGTTCTCGCTGGCGAAGACGGCCTCGGAGAGGTCGCGGCCGACCTTCTTGGCGTCGACGTCGAACGCGGCCACGAACTCCACGTCGGAGACGTGGTAGTCGCCGAACCGGACGTGCATGAGGCCCGGGACCGACGCGGACTCGTCCGCGTTGCGGTAGTACTCGACCCCCTGGACGAGCGAGGCGGCGCAGTTGCCGACGCCGACGATGGCGACCTTGACCGATGCCATGGACTGTCTCCCTCCGACGGGCCCTCCCGGGCCCGGACTGTGTGTGCCGATCACGTGCTGGTGGTGCTGGGTGGTGCCGTCTCGGGTGGTTGCTCGCGGGCGGCCTCGGCCCGGGCGTCGTCCTTCTCGCTGTCGATCAGCTCGGTGAGCCAGCGGACCTCGCGGTCGACGGAGTCCAGGCCGTGCCGCTGCAGCTCGAGGGTGTAGCGGTCGAGCTTCTCCTGGGTGCGCCGCAGCGAGTCCATGAGCCGGTCGCGCTGCCGCTCGACGGTGCGCCGCCGGCCCTCGAGGATCCGCAGCCGGACGTCGGCCGCGGTGTGCCGGAAGAACGCGAGGTGGACGCCGAAGCGCCCCTCGTCGTCGTAGGCCTCCGGGCCGGTGGAGCTGACCAGCTCGGCGAAGCGCTCCTTGCCCTCGGCGGTGATCGCATAGACGACCTTCCCGCGGCGTCCGGTCAGCGCCGGGGCGTCGGCCGGCAGCAGGGAGCGCGGGGTGGGGTCGTCGCTGGCGATCAGCCCGGCGGCCTGCATCCGCTTGAGCGCCGGGTAGAGCGACCCGTAGGAGATCGACCGGAGGCCACCGAGGACGGCGGCGAGCTCCTTGCGCAGCTCGTAGCCGTGCATGGGCGCCTGCTGAAGCAGCCCCAGGATGGCGAACTCGAGCACGGCGCCACCTCCTGGTCCCCCGGACGTCACCGGATCGATGTATCGGTACGATACATCCGGGCGCAACAGTGCCCGCACCGGGGGCGAGCAGCTCACGCTGGCCCCACGAGTCCCATGTCGACATCCGGAGAGGGTCCCCAGCAGGGCTCCGTTGCGTACATTGGCGCCGTGCCCGGACGACGGTCGGTGGTGGACTACGCGCTGCAGAGGCGCGCGCTGCTGGCCGAGGTGCACGCCGGACGGACCGGTCTGTTCGAGGTCTGCGACGCGAGCCCGTACCTGTCCCGGGCGGCGAGGTACCACGGTGAGGCGACCGACTCCCCGTGCCCGATCTGCCGCCGTGACCGGCTGACCCTGGTCAGCTACGTCTACGGCGACGGGCTCGGGCCGGTGTCCGGGCAGGCGAAGACCGGGCGCGAACTGGCCCGGATGGACGCCGCGCAGGACGAGTTCTCCGTGTACACGGTCGAGGTGTGCCGCGGTTGCGGCTGGAACCACCTCGTCACCTCCTACGTCCTGGGGGCCGAACCGGTCCCGGGACGCGCACCACGCAGGACCCGCCGCCGGGCGGCGACCGAGTAGTCGCTGCTGGCCGTGCACCGCCGCCCGCTCACCGCGGCACACAGCTGAAGACGTCACCCTGGGGCCACCGGCCTGCGACCACGTCGCGGCCCGGTCTCCCACGACTGCAGGAAGGGGCCACCGCGTGCCTCCCCACGACCAGACCGCCCGCGTCGGCTCCGCCGGCTCGGGTCGCCGCCCACCGCAGGCCCGCAGCGCCGGGTCCGGGAGCAGCGGGGCCGGCGCCGCACGCCGGCCGGCGTCCGGAGGTCGGCCCCGCACCTCGTCCCCGGTCCGCTCGAGCGGCAGCGGCGGCGGCGGTGGCCGTCCCCCGGCGAAGCCGCCCACGGGCGGCAGCCGGCCCGGCGGCAGCGGCCGGGGTCGCCCGCCGGGCGGCGGGAAGAGGAAGCGCACCGGGAAGCAGCGGCGGCGTCGCTGGCTGAAGGTCCTGGTCGGGATGTTCCTGAGCATGCTGGTGCTGCTCGGCGTCTTCGTCGGCGTGGTCTACGCCTCGACCGACGTGCCGACGCCGGAGTCGGTGACCAACCAGCAGACGACGATCGTCTACTACTCCGACGGCGTCACCGAGATGGCCCGGCTGGGCAGCGAGAACCGCATCGAGGTCGGTCTGGACCAGGTCTCCGAGCCCGCGCGGAACGCGATCCTGGCGGCGGAGAACCGGAACTTCTACAACGACCCGGGCATCTCGTTCACCGGCATCGTCCGGGCGGCCTGGAACAACCTCACCGGCGGCTCGACCCAGGGTGGCTCGACGATCACCCAGCAGTACGTGAAGAACGCGTTCCTGAGCTCGGACCAGACGTTCAGCCGCAAGTTCAAGGAGCTCTTCCTCTCCATCAAGCTGGACAACGAGTACTCCAAGGACGAGATCCTGGAGAACTACCTGAACACCATCTACTTCGGCCGCGGCGCCTACGGCATCGAGGCGGCAGCGGAGACCTACTTCGGCGTCAAGGCCGCCGACCTCACCGCCGAGCAGGGCGCCGTCCTCGCCGTCCTGGTGCGCAGCCCGAACTACTACGACCCCGAGTCCAACCCCGAGGAGGCGCAGGACCGCTGGGGCAAGGTGCTGGACGCCATGGTCGAGCAGACCTGGTTCGACTCCTCCGCCCGGGCGGCCGCGCAGTACCCGGTCGTGCTCCCGGACGACGGCGCCGGCCTGGGCATCCCCTCGGGCCCGGAGGGGCTCATCGTCGACCAGGTGCTGGCCGAGCTGGAGGGCTCGTCCTACGGCTACACCGACGTGGAGACGCAGGGGCTCCGGGTGACGACCACGGTCGACAAGCGCTACCAGGACGCCGCGGTCGCCTCGGTCAACGACGTCATGGAGGGCGAGGACGTCGGGCTGCTGCGCGAGGCGCTCGTCTCGGTCGACCCGCGGACCGGCGGCGTGCTGGCCTACTACGGCAACTCGGCGCGCACCAGCGAGGACCCGAACGCCGACACGACCGACTACGCCCAGGCCTACAAGCAGCCGGGATCGTCGTTCAAGCCCTACGCGCTGGCCACGGCGCTCCAGCAGGGGATCAGCGTCGAGGCCCGCCGGGACGGCAGCTCGCCGCAGACCTTCAAGGACCGCACCAAGCCGGTGGTCAACTCCGGCAACGCCCAGTGCGGGGCGTGCACCCTGCGGGAGGCGATCACCCGGTCGCTGAACACCACCTTCTACGGCCTGGCCTACGAGGTCGGACCGGCTGAGGTGGCCGAGACGGCCCGGGCGGCGATGGGGATCGGCGACCAGTGGCCCGACAGCACCTCGGTGCCGGCGGCGCTGCGCGGCAAGACGTCGCTGGCCAGCCCGGAGAACGGGCAGACCGGTGGTGCGATCGGGATCGGTGAGTACGAGGTGCGGCCGATCGACCAGGCCGTCGGCTTCGCCACCCTCGCCGCCGGTGGCGTCCACCACCAGCGGCACTTCGTGGCCCAGGTCGCCGACGGCGCGGGTGCGGTGCTCAAGACGGTCGACGGCAGCGAGACCGCCGACCAGGTGATCCCGGCCGACGTCGCCAACGACACCACCTACGCGCTGGAGGGCGTCGCCGCCTACTCCAAGCGCCCGCTGGACGGCAACCGGCCGGTGGCCAGCAAGACCGGCACGCAGGGGCTGAACGCCACCGACAACTCCGACGCCTGGATGGTCGGGTACACCCCCTCGATCTCCACCGCGGTGTGGATGGGCAGCCAGGGTCTCGCGCCCATCACCAACGTGCAGGGGAACATCATCTACGGCTCGGGCCTGCCGGGGCAGATCTGGCAGGAGTTCATGGACACCGTCCTCGACGGCACCCCCGAGGAGCCGCTGCCCACCAAGGCGATCATCAAGGGCGACACCGGCAAGGGCGTCGCAGTGCAGACCACCCGGGCACCGGCGGCCACCACCACGGCCCGGGCGCCGGCGACCTCGAGCCAGGCACCGCGGCAGACGTCGACCTCGACGCCGTCCTACAGCCGTCCGACGCCGACCACGACGACCCCGACGCAGGAGACCCAGCAGCCCGAGGAGACGGACACCACGACGCCGACGGTGGACCCCGGGCCGGCCACGTCGGGCGTGCCGATACCGACGTCGTCGAACCGGTGAGCTGCCGGCAGGCAGACTGACCAGGTGAGCGGAACACCGACGGGCCCGTCCGTCCCGGCCGACCAGCCGGGGGGCGGGCCCGAGGTGTCCGTGCCGCCGCAGGTGGCCGCACCGCCGTGGCCGGACCGCGTCGTCCCGACCTGGACCGACCCGGTCGCCGTCCAGGCCAGTGAGGCCGTGGGCGGCCCGTGGGGCCGGCACGCGGTCACCGGCCGGGCGCTGTTCTGGACGCCGCTGCGGGTCTGCCTGCTGTTCACCGTGCTCGTGCTGAGCATCGCCTGGGCCAAGCAGGCGCCGTGCGCGAACGGCGACTGGAGCGGGTCCAAGCAGTACACGCACCTCTGCTACAACGACGCCGTCCCGCTGTTCGGCATCCACGGCCTGTCCACCGGCGAGGTGCCCTACCTGGACTCCGCCGTGGAGTACCCGGTGCTCAGCGGCGGGCTGATGCAGCTGGCGGCGGTGATCGCCCGCGGCTACGACGGGCTGGCCGCCGGGGGCGGGCTGCTGCCGGAGTCGGTGCCGGTGCAGACCTACTACGTCGTCACCTGCCTGCTGCTGTCGCTGCTGGCGCTGCTCGTCACCCGCGGCGTGCTCGGGCTGAGCGGCCGCCGGCCGTGGGACGCCGCCATGATCGGCCTGTCCCCGGTGCTGCTCTTCTACGCCTTCACCAACTGGGACCTGCTCGCGGTCGCGCTGACCACGCTGGGCATGTGGGCCTGGGCGCGGCAGCGGCCGGTGGTCGCCGGGGTGCTCCTCGGGCTGGGGATCGCGGCGAAGCTCTACCCGGTGCTGGTCATCGGCGTGCTGCTGGTGCTGTGCCTGCGCGCCGGCCGGCTCCGGCCGTGGCTGACGACGGCGGTCGCCGCGGGGGTGGCCTGGCTGGCGGTCGACCTGCCGATCGCCGTCCTCGCGCCGGGGAAGTGGGCCCGCTTCTTCGAGCTGAACGGCACCCGCCCGGCGAACCCGGAGAGCATCTGGGCCATCGCGCTGCACTGGTTCCCGGGCTTCCTGGACGGGCCGCTGGCCGAGGGCGAGAGCCCCACGGTGCTCAACGCGACCGTCGCCGTCCTGCTGGTGCTGTGCGCGGCCGGGGTCGCCTGGCTGGCGCTGGCGGCGCCACTGCGCCCGCGACTGCCGCAGCTGGCGTTCCTGCTGGTCGCCGCGTTCCTGCTGGTGAACAAGGTCTACAGCCCGCAGTACGCGCTGTGGCTGCTCCCGCTGGCGGTGCTGGCGCGACCGCGGTGGCGCTCGCTGCTGCTGTGGCAGGCGACCGAGGCGCTGGTGTGGACGCTGACGATGCTCTACTACCTGGGCGCGGACGACCGGGGGGTGGACGTCGAGTGGTTCTACCTCGCCGTCGGCCTGCGGGACGTCGCCCTGCTGCTGCTGATGGCGCTGGTCGTGCGCGAGGTCTGGCACCCCGACACCGACCTGGTGCGCCGCAGCTGGCCCGGCACCGACGACCCCGCCGGTGGTGTCCTGGACGGAGCCCCCGATGTGTGGACCCTGCGGCGCAGGGTTCAGCCGGCGAGGGCCTCGCGCAGCAGCGTGATCTCCTCGGCGTGACCGGCCGCGTCGCCGGGGGTCTCCAGCACGACCGGGGCGCCGGCCGCGCGGGCGACGCCGAGCAGCAGCTCCAGCGGGATCTCCCCCGCGCCCAGCGGGGCGTGCCGGTCCCGGCCTGAGCCGGCGGGGTCACGGCTGTTGTTGAGGTGCACCAGGTCGATCCGCCCGGTGATCGCCCGGACGTCGTCCACCACCCGGGTCAGGTCCCAGCCGGCGCACCAGGCGTGGCAGGTGTCGAGCACGAAGCCGGCACCGAACTCGCCGACGGCCTCCCAGAGCCGGGCGACCGCGTCGAGTTCGCGGGCCATCGCGCCGTCCCCGCCGGCGGTGTTCTCGATGAGCACCGGGAGGCCGAAGCCGCCGTCCTCGGCCTGCCGGGCGAAGGTCTTGCGCCAGTTGTCGACGCCGGTGGCCGGGTCGTCCTTGCCCAGCACGTGCCCGCCGTGCACCACCATGCCCCGCGCGCCGACGGCGGCGGAGGCGGCCGCGTGCTGGCCGAGCAGCTTGCGGCTGGGTATGCGGATCCGGTTGTTGGTGGAGGCCACGTTGAGCACGTAGGGCGCGTGCACGAAGACGGCGACGTCGGAGGCGAGCAGCGCCTCGGCGTCCGGGCGGGGCTTCGGTGCCTTCCAGCCCTGCGGGTCGGCCAGGAACACCTGGACGGCGTCGGCGTCCATCTCCGCGGCCCGGGCCAGCGGACCGCCCGCGTCGAGCTCGTTGTCCTCGGTCAAGCCCGGTCCGACGTGCACGCCGATCAGCTGGTCAGCCACCCGCGCGACCCTACCCACCGCCGCTGGTAGCCTCGGGGGTGCGTGTCCCGTCCGACCCCGCTCCCGCGGGTCGTCGCCGGGGCGTGCGACGCGTGTACGACCCTCCTGCTGCAGATGTACTGCGGCCGCCGAGACCAGAGGAGGTGGGGTTCTCCGTGCGTCACTACGAACTGATGATCATCCTCGATCCCGAGCTCGAGGAGCGGACCATCGCTCCCAGCCTGGACCGTTTCCTGACCGTCGTCACCAACTCCGGTGGCACCGTCAAGACCGAGATCTGGGGCCGCCGCCGGCTGTCCTACGAGATCAAGAAGAACGTCGAGGGCATCTACGCCATCGTCGACATCAGCGCCGAGCCCGCCGCGGTGGCCGAGCTGGACCGTCAGCTCAACCTCAACGAGTCGGTCCTGCGCACCAAGCTGATGCGGCCCGAGGCGCACTGACCATGGCCGGCGAGACCGTCATCACCGTCATCGGCAACCTGACGGCCGACCCGGAGCTGCGGTTCACGCCGTCCGGCGCCGCCGTCGCCAACTTCACCGTGGCCTCGACGCCCCGCACCTTCGACCGTCAGTCGCAGGAGTGGAAGGACGGCGAGGCACTGTTCCTCCGGTGCAACGTGTGGCGTCAGGCGGCGGAGAACGTCGCTGAGTCGCTCACCCGCGGGTCGCGGGTCATCGTCTCCGGTCGCCTCAAGCAGCGTTCCTTCGACACGAAGGAAGGCGAGAAGCGCACCGTCATCGAGCTCGAGGTCGACGAGATCGGCCCCTCGCTCCGCTACGCCACGGCCAAGGTCACCCGCGCTGCCCGCAGCGAGGGTGGCGGCGGCGGCGGTGGGTTCGGCGGCGGCAACGGCGGTGGCGGCGGTGGCGGCTTCTCCGGTGGCGGTGCCAGCGACCCCTGGTCGACCCCGCCGGCGTCCTCCGACGAACCCCCTTTCTGATACCTGTTACTGGAGATCCCGGTGCCCAAGCCCCCCATCCGCAAGGTCAAGAAGAAGGTCTGCCAGTTCTGCAAGGACAAGGCGACCTACATCGACTACAAGGACACGACCCTGCTGCGGAAGTTCATCTCCGACCGCGGCAAGATCCGTGCCCGCCGCGTCAGCGGCAACTGCAGCCAGCACCAGCGTGACGTCGCCGTGGCCGTGAAGAACAGCCGCGAGATGGCACTGCTGCCCTACACCTCGACGGCGCGCTGATCATGAGTGCATCGAAGCTGATCCTGACCCAGGAGGTCACCGGCCTCGGTTCCGCCGGGGACACCGTCGAGGTGAAGGGCGGGTACGCCCGCAACTACCTCCTGCCCCGCGGGCTGGCCATCGTGGCCACCCGGGGTGCCGAGAAGCAGGTCACCGCCCTGCGCCGGGCCCGTGCGGCCCGCGACGTGCGCTCCCTCGAGGAGGCGCAGTCGATCGCCGCCCGCCTGTCCGGTCTCACCGTGACGCTGCCCGCCCGCTCGGGTGACGGTGGCCGCCTCTTCGGGCGGATCACCACCGCCGACGTCGCCGCTGCGGTCACCGCCGCCGGCGGCCCGGAGCTCGACCGTCGCCGGATCGAGCTGCCCAGCAGCATCAAGAGCGTCGGCACCCACACCGTCACGGTGCGGGTCCACCCGGAGGTCTCCGTCCCGGTCACCCTGGACGTCGTCGCCGGCTGAACCACAGCAGGTCCCCACGAGGGGCGTCGGACTCCGGTCCGGCGCCCCTCGTGGCGTTGCGTGACGCGTGTGACCTGCGGGGACTGCGCGACACGCCCGGGCGTGCGGATCGTCGACGACGGGCCGACTTTCTCCTGTCCACACCCTGGGACTGGCCTGATCGCAGGTGACGGGCGGGTGGCGGCGACACGACGGGCGTGCGTCCCCCGCCGTCTCCACACGGTGACCCGCTCTGTCCACCGACTTGTCCACAAGTTGTGCAGATCGGCGTGCACAGCGGTGTTGGACGGACCCCCTCCCCGGTTCCTACCGTCATCCCCAGCCACCGCCGGGCGCGAACTGTCAGCGCCCGGTGGTAGCTGTTGTGCGAACAGTTGTTCGAACTGTGCGCGAAGAGCAAGGGGACATCAGCGTGGCGGTCGTCGACGACATCAGCAGGCCGAGGGCCGCAGCTCCGGAGTACGACCGGCAGCCCCCTCAGGACGTCGCTGCCGAGCAGTCCGTCCTCGGCGGCATGCTGATGAGCAAGGACGCCATCGCCGACGTGGTGGAGGTCCTGGCCGGTCCCGACTTCTACCGGCCGGCGCACCAGGTGGTCTTCGACGTCATCCTCGACCTCTACGGGCGCGGCGAGCCCGCCGACGCGATCACCGTCGCCGCCGAGCTGAACCGCACCGACCAGCTGTCCAAGATGGGCGGCGCGGTCTACCTGCACACGCTGATCGCCTCCACACCCACCGCGGCGAACGCCGGCTACTACGCCGCGATCGTCGCTGAGCAGGCCGTGCTGCGGCGGCTGGTCGAGGCCGGCACCCGGGTGGTCCAGCTCGGCTACGGCGCCGCGGGCGGCAAGGGCGACGTCGACGACATCGTCGACCGGGCCCAGCAGGAGATCTACGACGTCACCGAGAAGCGGATGAGCGAGGACTACTCCCGCCTCGCCGACGTCCTGCAGCCCACCATGGACGAGCTGGACGCGATCGCCTCCCGCGGCGGCACCGCCCGCGGCGTCCCGACCGGCATCCGCGACCTCGACGAGCTCACCAACGGCCTGCAGTCCGGTCAGATGGTCGTCATCGCGGCGCGCCCTGGCGTGGGCAAGGCGTTGGCGCTCGACACCCCGGTGGCCACGCCGTCGGGCTGGACGACGATGGGCGAGGTCGTGGTCGGCGACCAGGTCATCGGCGCCGACGGCCGGCCCACCACCGTGGTCGCCGCGACCGAGGTGATGACCGGCCGGCCCTGCTACGAGGTGCACTTCTCCGACGGCTCGGTGATCGTCGCCGACGCCCAGCACCAGTGGCTCACCGACACCCGGGCCAGCCGCCGCGCCGCCCAGGAGGCGCGGGTGCGTGGTGGGGCTCCCCGGGTCACCGCCGCCGTGCACACCACAAAGGAGCTGGCCCGGACGGTCCGCTGCGAGACCGCGGACGCCCGGCTCAACCACTCGGTCACCAACGCCGCCCCGCTCGACCTCCCGGACGCGACGCTGCCGCTGCCGCCGTACGCGCTGGGTGTCTGGCTCGGCGACGGCACGTCCGCCACCGCCTACTTCACCAGCGCCGACCCGGAGATCGCGGCCTACATCGAGGCCGAGGGCCTGGTCGTGGAGCACACGTCGGCCGAGCTCCGCTACGTGCTGCGGCTGCCCGCCCGGGAGTCGGTCACCGCCCGGCCCTGCCCGATGTGCGGCGAGCTCTTCGTGCCGCAGACCTCGCAGGTGCAGACCTGCGGCAGGACGTGCGGTGCGAAGCTCCGCGCCGCCGGCGGGATCGGCCGCAGCGCCACGTGCCCCGACTGCGGTGGGCCCTCCGCCGGCCTGGCGCAGTGCGCCACCTGCCGGGCCGACCACGGCACCGTCACCGGCCTGCTGCGCTCGCTCGGCGTGCTCGGTGACAAGCACATCCCCACCAGCTACCTGCGCGCCTCGGTCGTCCAGCGGCGGGCGCTGCTGGCCGGCCTGCTCGACACCGACGGCACGGTGGCGCCCAACGGCGTCGTGCAGTTCGCCGTCACCAACCAGCGGCTCGCCGAGGACGTCCGCGAGCTGATCGCCGGCCTGGGCCACCGCGTGCGGATGAGCCGCAAGCGGGTGCCCGGCCGCAGCGAGGCGTCCTCGACCTGCTTCACCCTGACCTTCAGCACCGACGACGAGGTCTTCCGGCTCGAGCGCAAGAAGCTGCTGCACAAGGAGCGCGGTGCCCGCACGTTCACCGCGCGGGGAGTCCGCTTCGTCACCCAGGTCCGGCCCATCGCCAGCGTGCCGGTGCGGTGCATCCAGGTCGAGGCCGCGGACCACCTCTTCCTCGCCGGTCGCAGCTTCATCCCGACCCACAACTCGACGCTCGGCCTGGACATCGCACGATCCGCGTCCGTGAGGCACCACATGCCGGCGGCGATCTTCTCGCTCGAGATGAGCAAGCACGAGATCACCATGCGTCTGCTGTCGGCCGAGGCGAAGGTGCCGCTGCACCACATGCGCGCCGGCTCGCTGTCGGACGAGGACTGGTCCAAGCTGGCCCGCCGGATGGGCGAGATCGCCGACGCCCCGCTCTACATCGACGACTCACCGAACATGACGATGATGGAGATCCGGGCCAAGGCGCGGCGGCTCAAGCAGCGCAACGACCTCAAGCTGATCGTCATCGACTACCTCCAGCTGATGACCTCGGGCAAGAAGGTCGAGAGCCGCCAGCAGGAGGTCTCGGAGTTCTCCCGTGCGCTGAAGCTGCTGGCCAAGGAACTGGAACTGCCTGTCATCGCGATGAGTCAGCTGAATCGCGGTTCAGAACAACGGCAGGACAAGAAGCCGATGCTCTCCGACCTCCGCGAATCGGGCTCGATCGAACAGGACGCGGACATGGTGATGATGATCCACCGCGAGGACATGTACGAGAAGGAATCGCCTCGCGCAGGTGAGGCCGACATCATGTTGGTGAAGCACCGTAATGGTCCGACTGCCAATGTGACGGTCGCTTTCCAGGGCCACTACTCACGTTTCGTGGACATGGCGAGCTGATCTGTCACACCCCGGTACCGCCAGCGAAGGGGAGTTCGTCTTCCTGGAGGACGTCTGCCGGGTCGACCGGCAGGACCCGGACGGTGGGTGCGGCTGCGGTCGGGCGTTCGCCGGCATGAACTCTCACCGAGCGACGACGGCGATCGTCCGGGACGTCCGCCTCCGCGCCCGGGCTTGACGCCCCGCGGCGTCGCCTGATCGGGCGACACGGCTCAAGGACGGCCTGCGGGCGACCGACGGATACGAGACCGCACTGTTCCTACCTGGGAGTCGCCTCGTGCCCGCTCTGTTCTCCGCTCTGCTCAGCAAGGCCGTCTCCGCCGGCGTCACGGCCAAGGTGGCCGCAGTCGCCACGGCCGTCGTCGTGGCCGGTGGTGGCGCGGCCGTCACGGCCGCAGCGGCCGAGTCGGCGCCGCAGACCCCTGAGGTCGTCGAGTCCACCGAGGTGGAGGCCACCCCCACCGAGCCGGCGCCCACCGAGGAGCCGGTCGAGGTCCCGGCCCCGGTCGAGACCGAGGAGCCCGTCGAGGTCCCGGTCACGAAGCCTGTCGAGGCCCCCGTCGAGCAGTCGGTCGAGGAGCCCGTCGAGGCGCCCGGCGAGCAGCCCACCGAGGAGCGGGTCGAGGTCCCGGTCCGGGTCCCGGTCGAGGAGACCCCGCCGGTCACCGAGGAGCCTGCGGCCGAGAACCACGGCGACGCCGTCTCCGAGGTCGCGCACCGGCGCTTCGAGACCGGCCGGGAGCACGGCGAGGCCGTCTCCGCGGCCGCTCACCAGCACAGCGACTCCGAGACCGAGACCGAGACCGAGACCGAGACCGAGGACGGCGACGACTCCGGCTCGCACGGCAACGGTCACAGCAACGGCGGCTCGGGCAAGGGCAACTCCGGCAAGGGCTGAGCGACACGTCCGGTGAGGTCCCCGGGGAGGGGCGGTCCCGCGCCTAGCGTCGGGGCACCGACGTCCCCGGGGGCTCCACGTGAAACACCGCTTCGCTGCACTGGCCGTGCTGGCCGTGCTCGGCACCGCGGCCTGCGAGCCCGGCCAGCTGGGCACCACCACGCCCGCCGACGCCCCGGCCGACGCCGTCTCGGAGGCCGCGCAGCAGGCAGAGACCAGCGCACCGGCCGACGGGCAGACCGCAGCCGACGTGCTCGCCACCCTGGCGGTCAAGGGCCGGGCGCCGAAGACCGGGTACGACCGCGACCAGTTCGGCCCGCAGTGGGCCGACGTCGACCGCAACGGCTGCGACACCCGCAACGACGTCCTCGCCCGTGACCTGACCGGCGAGGCCTTCAGGTCCGGCACCCGCGACTGCGTCGTCGTCAGCGGCACCCTGGCCGACCCCTACACCGGGCAGACCATCGCCTTCGTCAAGGGCGACGGAAGCAGCGTCGACATCGACCACGTGGTCGCGCTCAGCGACGCGTGGCAGACCGGTGCTGACCGCTGGGACGAGGCCCGGCGCACCGCGCTGGCCAACGACCCGCTCAACCTGCTCGCCGTCGACTACTCCGCCAACCGGCAGAAGGGCGACGGCGACGCGGCCACCTGGCTGCCCCCCGAGCGCGGCTACCGCTGCGCCTACGTGGCGCGTCAGGTGGCGGTGAAGGCCAGCTACGGGCTCTGGGTCACCGAGGCCGAGCACGACGCGATCGCCGGCGTCCTCGACGGCTGCCCCGGTGAGCGCGTCCCGACTCCGGTGGCCGCGACCCCCGCCGACGTCCCCGCGGGAACGCCGGCCCCGGCCGGCTACGCCGACTGCGCCGCCGCGAGGACCGCCGGCGCCGCACCACTGCACCGCGGCGACCCCGGGTGGTCCGACAGCATGGACGGCGACGGGGACGGCGTCGCCTGCGAGTGATTCAATCGCGCAGGTTCAGCTGGTCGTGGTGCAGGGCGAAGGCGTCGATCTCCTCGGTGCTCGGGGTCCGGTCGCCGGCGTGCAGCTCGAGCAGACCCCGGAAGTAGTGCTCCCTCGGGATCCCCGGGGTGAAGAGGATCAGGAACCGCGCCCCGACGTCCGGACCGGCCGCCCGGAAGGCGTGCACCCCGGACCGCGGCACGTACACCAGGTCACCCACGCCCGCCGTCGTCCACTGGTCCCCGGACAGCACGGCGAGCGACCCCTCCAGGACGACGAAGGACTCGCTGAACGTCCGGTGCAGGTGCGGGCCCGGTCCGCCGCCGCCCGGCGACATGGTGACCTCGAACAAGCCGAAGTCACCGCGGGTCTGGGCGCCGGTGGCGACGAACCGGGTACGCCCGGCGATGGGCTGGTCGTCGCGCCGGGAGAGGGTCGCCGGGTCGGGCAGGTAGGTCATGGCGCACCCTCCCACCCTGGGTGCGAGTTGTGAGCCGGGTCACCCCGGGCTAGACAGATGGCCCCGATCACTGGAGATCCCGTGACGCCACTGTCCTGGCGACGGTCGACCGCTGCCCTGGTGGGCACGCTCGCCCTCACCACCGGCTTCGCCGCCGGCGCACCCTCGGCCCTCGCCCACCCGGGCCCGGGCCCCGGTCCCGGCAAGGCCGTCCCGCTCTCCGTCTTCCCCAGCGACGACCTCACCGTCGCCGACCCCGGCCAGCTGACCGGCCGCCGGGTCGCGCTGCCGGCCACCGACTGCGGTGCCCCGGTGAGCTGCGGCCTGGTCCAGGAGCTCGACCAGCTCGACGGCTTCGACCTCGACCCGCGCATCGCGGTGCAGTTCAGCGGTCCGGTGGACCCGGCCGCGGCAGCCGCGCGGATCACCGTCACAGCGGCGCACGGCGGTTGGCGCACCGGCGTGGACCGGGTCGTGTGGGACCCGGCCACGAACACGCTCTACGCCCACCCGGCCGAGCAGCTCGCCCCTGCCACCACCTACCGGCTGCGGGTGCAGGGCGGCCCGGTCGACAAGACCGCCCACGAGCGGTTCACCACGATGAGCGCCACCGACGGGCTGCTCGACCTCCGGCGCCAGCTCGACAGCGGCAGCGCCTTCGCCGCGGCCGGCATCACCGCACCAGGCCTGCAGGTCGAGGGCAGCTTCCCGGCCACGGGCACCACGGTGACCTGGACCCAGGACCAGGGCGCGACCGACGTGACGGCGCCCGTGGTGGTGCCCCAGGCCGCCACCGGCGGCACCCTGGTCCTCGGGTCCTACCTGGCCCCGACCTGGCTGCAGCCTGACGTCACGATCGACCAGACGCCGACCCGGGACGCCGGCCCGGCGCCGGTGGGCCAGCAGCGGCTGCCGTTCGTCGCGGTGCTGCCCCCCGGCACGCCGCCCCCCGGTGGCTGGCCGGTGGCCGTCTTCGGGCACGGCTTCACCACCAACGACACCAACGTCCTGCTGGCCGCGGTCGCCAACAGCCAGCAGGGCATCGCGACCATCGGCACCAACGTCGTCGGCCACGGGTACGGCCCCGGCAGCTCGTACACGGTCACCAGCGGCGGCACGACCACCACGCTGTCCTCCCACGGCCGCGGGGTCGACCAGGACGGCAACGGGCAGATCACCAGCACCGAGGGCTCCTCCGCCACCGGCGCCGCCGCGGCCCAGTCCTCCCGGGACGCCCTGCGGCAGACCGCGGCGGACCTCATGACGCTGATCCGCTCGGTCGGTGGCACCGACGTCGACGCCGACGGGACGCCGGACCTCTCCGGGGACGACGTCACCTACTTCGGCCAGAGCTTCGGCGGCATCTACGGCACCATGCTCACCGGCGCCGACCCGGCGGTCACCCGGTCGGTGCTGAACGTCCCCGGCGGGCCGATCACCGAGATCTCCCGGCTGTCGCCGTCCTTCCGGCCGCTCACCACCGCGGCGCTGCAGGCGGCCGGTCTGCTGAACAGCACCGACCCGACCCGCAACCTGTTCCAGGAGCAGCTGCCGCTGCGCGGCGAGGGGCCGGTGACGGTCACCGTGCCGGGCGCCGTGGCCATCCAGGAGTACCTGGCCCGCGCGACGTGGCTGGCCCGCCCGGGCAGCCCGGAGACGTTCGCCCCGCTGATCGAGCCGGAGCGGACGCTGATCCAGGTCGCCTTCGGGGACCAGACGGTGCCCAACCCGACGGCCTACACGATCATCGCCGCCGGGGACCTGGAGTCGCGGACCAGCCTCTACCGCAACGACCGGACGGCGAACGCCGCGAACAACCCGCACTCGTTCCTGCTGGCCCTGCTGCTCCCGGCGGCGGCCCAGGGGCAGGCGCAGGTGGCGGCGTTCCTCGGCCGGGGCGAGGTCATCGACCCCGACGGCGCCGGCGCGGTGTGGGAGGTGCCGATCAGCGACCCGGCGGTGCTCCTGCCGCTCAACTCCCCCCAGCCGGCGCTCCGACCCTGACCAGCAGCGCGACCAGGAAGTCGGCGTCCGGGGCGTACGGGCGCAGGTCCCACGTGGACAGCAGGACGT
This sequence comes from Modestobacter altitudinis, assembly GCF_005930475.1. Classification (GTDB taxonomy): domain Bacteria; phylum Actinomycetota; class Actinomycetes; order Mycobacteriales; family Geodermatophilaceae; genus Modestobacter; species Modestobacter altitudinis. Next base: position 97,978 of record NZ_SJEW01000004.1, on the reverse strand, counting down.
CGGGCTCCAGCCCGGCGGCCCGGGCGTCGTCCAGGAACTCCTCGAACGGGTAGCCGCGGCCGGCACCGAAGCCGATGGCCGCCCGCCCACCCGGGGCGAGGTGCGTGCGCAGCCGGCGCAGCACCTCGCCGCGGGTGGACGGCGCCAGGAACGTCATGACGTTGCCCGCGCAGACGATCGCGTCGAACGGCTCGGGCACCCCGGCAGCGGGCAGGTCCAGCTCGGCCAGGTCACCGACGATCCACCGCGGCCCGGGGTGGTCGGCCTCCGCCGCGGCGATGAGCACCGGGTCGCCGTCCACGCCGACCACGGTGTGCCCGGCGCCGGCGAGCCAGCCGCCGACCCGGCCCGGCCCGCACCCGGCGTCCAGCACCCGGGAGCCGCGCGGCAGCATCGCGTCGACCAGCCGGGCCTCACCGGCCAGGTCCATGCCCTGCGCCGCCAGCCTCCGGAAGCGCTCCACGTAGGCGGCCGAGTGGCCGGGGTCCTCGGTGCTCATCCGCGCCCAGGCGCTCTGCTCGACCACCCGCTCATCATCGCGCGGCATCATCGGGGGCGTGCGTCGGGAGCCCAGCATCATGCACCTCGACCTCGACGCCTTCTTCGCCGCCGTGGAGCAGCGCGACAAGCCCTCGCTGCGCGGCCGGCCGGTCGTCGTCGGTGGCACCGGCGGGCGCGGCGTCGTCGCCACCGCCTCCTACGAGGCGCGGGCGTACGGGGCGCGCAGTGCGATGCCCACGGCCGAGGCGCGGCGGATCTGCCCGCCCGGCACCGCCTTCCTCGGCGGCCGGTTCGCCGCCTACCGGCGCACCTCGGACGTCGTGATGGCCCTGCTGCGGGAGCTCTCCCCGCTGGTCGAGCCGGTGTCCATCGACGAGGCCTACGTCGACCTGGCCGCCGGCGGCCACGACCTGTCGGTGCCGGGCGTCACCGCGCTGGCCCGCGACCTCAAGGCCCGGATCGCGGTGGCCACCGGCGGGGTCACCGGCTCGGTCGGGATCGGCACGTCCAAGTCGCTGGCGAAGATCGGCTCGGAGCTGGACAAGCCGGACGGGCTGACCGTCGTCCCGGCCGGGAGCGAGCTGGACGTGCTGCACCCGCTGCCGGTGCGCAGCCTCGGCGGGGTGGGCCCGGCCACCGCGGAGCGGCTCGCGCAGGTCAAGGTGAGGACCATCGGCGACCTGCACCGGCTGTCGCTGGTCGACCTCACCACCCTGGTCGGCCTGGCGCACGGCACCGGCCTGTACCGGCTGGCCCGCGCCGACGACGACCGTGCGGTCATCACCGACCGGGAGGCGAAGTCGGTCAGCGCGGAGGAGACCTTCGCCCGCGACCTCACCGACCCGGCCCGGCTGTCCGCCGAGATCGACGCGCTCGCCGGCCGGGTGGGAGTGCGGCTGCAGCGCTCCGGGACGTCGGGCCGCACCGTGACCCTCAAGGTCCGCCGCTACGACTTCACCACCCTCACCCGCTCGCTCACCCTCCCCCAGCCGGTGGACGACGCCCGGCAGATCGCCGAGGTGGCCCGCCGGCTGCTGGCTGCGGTGGACCGCAGCGGCGGACTCCGCCTGCTCGGCGTCGGCGTCTCCGGCCTGTCCCCCTACGCGCAGGGCGACCTGTTCGCCGAGGCCCTCGGCGAGGTGACCGGTGAGTCCACCGAGGTGACCGGGGAGCCCGAGCCGCTGCCGACCGATCCCGCGCCCGGCCCGGCCGTCGTGGCCTGGCACCCGGGGCAGGACGTCGTCCACACCGACCTCGGCGCGGGTTGGGTGTGGGGCAGCGGGCTGAACCGGGTCACCGTCCGGTTCGAGGGCCCGCGGACGGCGCCCGGCCCGGTGCGCACGCTGCGTGCCGACGACCCGGACCTGCAGCCGGCCGACCCGCCGGACTGGACCACCCCTGACGGGGGGTGACCCCCCTCAGGGCGTGGGCGGACGCCGCCGGGCACGGCAGACTCCCCGCTGTGCCCGCACCCGACGACGACGCCCTGGACGTCGACGCCCTCATCGACCGTGGGTGCGAGCTCGCCGACCTGGGCGACCACGAGCAGGCGCTGGGGTTCTTCCGCCTCGCCGCCGTGCACGGTGACCCCGTCGCCCTGTTCGACCTGGGCAACAGCCTGACCGCGCTGGGTCGCGAGGACGAGGCCGTCGTCGCCTACGAGCGGGCCGCCGCCGGCGGTGAGGACGACGCCTGGCTCAACTTGGCGCACGTGCTGGCCCAGCTCGGCCGCTGGGCCGACGCCGAGCGCGCCGCCCGGTCCGCCCTGGACGCCGGGGACACCAAGGCCTGGACGGTGCTCGGCGACGCGCTGGAGGCCCAGGGCCGCACGGTCGAGGCGCTGCGCACGCTGCGGTCGGCCGCCGAGCGGGGCGACGCGCGGGCGGCGCTGGCGCTCGCCCACCGCCTGCTGGACGCCGGCCGGCAGCTCGAGGCCTGGCACTGGGCGCAGGCCTCCGCCGACGCCGGCGACGTCGTGGCGGCGGCGACCCTGGCCGCCTGGCGCTGGGACGAGACGCGGGACCCCGCGCTGGAGCCGCAGCTGCGCGCCGGCGCCCACGTCCACGAGGACGCCCGGACCGGCCTGGCCGCCCTGCTGCGCGCCACCGACCGGGTCGAGGATGCCCGCGCGGTGCTCGAGGAGGGTGCACTGCTCGGCGAGCTGGCCAGCTGGCTGCCGCTGGGCAACCTCTACCGCGACGAGCTCGGTGACGACGTCGCCGCGGCGGCCGCCTACCGCGCCGGCATCGAGGGCGGTGACCTGCACTCCCACCACAACCTCGGCGTGCTGCTGCTGGACGCCGGCGACGTCGACGGCGCCATCGAGCACTTCTCCATCGCCGCCGCGGGCGGTGACGACCTGGCCGCCCGGGTGCTGCGCGAGGTCCTCGCCGAGGACGACTGAGCCGAGGACGACTAGCTCGGCCACCAGCCCGCGAAGTGGTGCACCGGGCCGTGCCCGGACCCGATCCCGAGGGACTCCCCCTCGACCAGCGCGGCCTGCAGGAAGTCGCGGGCACCCTCGACCAACGGCGCCCAGTCGGTCGGCTCCTCCGGCGCGGCCGGCCGGGTGCGGGCGACCAGCGCCGCGATCGCCGAGGCGAGCGTGCAGCCGGTGCCGTGGGTGGCGGTCGTCGGCACCCGGGGCCGCCGGCTCTCGACCACCCCGGCGGCGGTTCCCAGCACGTCGGTGCTCGCAGCACCCCCCAGGTGCCCGCCCTTGAGCAGCACCGCCCCCGGGCCGAGCGCGAGCAGCGCCGTCGCCTGCTGCGCCAGCTCGTCGACCGTCGTCGCCGGGGCCACGTCGAGCAGCGCGGCCGCCTCCGGCACGTTGGGCGTGAGCAGGTCGGTGACCGGCAGCAGGACGCTGCGGACGGCGTCCACCGCGTCGGCGGAGATGAGCCGGTCGCCGCTGGTGGCGACCATCACCGGGTCGCACACCACCGGGCCGGCCGGCCGGTCGGCGAGCACCGCGGCGACCTCGTGGACCACCTCCGCGGTGCCGAGCATGCCCAGCTTGGTGGCGTGCACCGTCACGTCGGCGAGCAGGGTGCGCAGCTGCTCCCCGACGAACGGCGCCGGGACGGCGTGCACCCCGGTCACACCGCGGGTGTTCTGCGCGGTCAGCGCGGTGAGCACCGCCGTCCCGTAGACGCCCAGCGCGCTGAAGGTCTTCAGGTCGGCCTGGACCCCCGCTCCGCCGCTGGGGTCGCTGCCGGCCACGGTCAGCGCGACGGCGGCGGTCACGAGGGCACCAGCTCCGCGCGCAACCGGCGCGCCGCGGCGCCCGGGTCGGCGGCCGCGCAGACGTCGGAGACGACGCAGATCCCGTCGACCCCGGTGGCGGCGACCGCGGCGGCGTTCGTGGCGTGCACCCCGCCGATCGCCACCGACGTCAGGCCGGCGGCGCGCGCCCGGTCGGCCAGCGCGCGGGTGCCCTCCAGCCCCAGCGCCGTCCCGGCGTCGGGCTTGGTCGGCGTCGCCCACACCGGGCTGAGCCCGACCAGGTCGACGGTGCCGGTCGGCAGGGCCAGGACGGCGTCCAGGTCGGCGGCCGACCCGACCGAGACCCCGACCAGCGCGTCCGGTCCGAGCAGTCCGCGCACCTCGCCGGCGGGCAGGTCGTCCTGGCCGACGTGCACCCCGTCGGCCCCGGTGAGCAGGGCGACGTCCACCGCGTCGTTGACGACCAGCCGCACCTGCGGGGTCGGCGCGAGGACCTGCTGCACCGCGCGGGTCAGCGCCAGCAGGTCACGCCGGCTCGCCGTCTTGTCCCGCACCTGGACGGCGGTCACCCCACCGGCCACGGCGGCGGCCACCACCGCGGGCACCGACCGCGGCGCGCACAGCGCGGTGTCGGTGACCAGGTAGAGCGTCGGGTCGAACGGGCGGTGCATCAGCTCAACGAGGCGCGGAGCAGCGCGTCGCCGTCCACGGCGTCCAGCGCGTCGAGCCACCGGACGGCGAACGTGCCCGGCCCGTCGGCGACCCGTGCCGCGGCCTCGGCCGCCAGCGCGACGTGGGCGTGCGCGGCGACCGTGCCGACCAGCACGTCGCCGGCCGCGGCGAGGTAGGCGGCGGTGACCGCCCCGAGGGCGCAGCCGGCGCCGGTCGTGCGGGTCAGCAGCGGGGAGCCGCCGCCGACCCGGACGACGCGCGCTCCGTCGGTGATGACGTCGACCGGGCCGCTGACCGCGACTACCCCACCGGTGCGCCGGGCCAGCTCACCGGCGGCCTCCAGCGCGTCCTCGGGGGTGGCGGTGCTGTCCACGCCGCGGCCGCCCTTGCCGGCACCGGCCAGCGCCAGCACCTCGGAGGCGTTGCCGCGGACGACGGCGGGCCGCAGCTCCACCAGGTCGGCGGCGAGCTCGGTGCGGAAGGTGAGCCCACCGACGGCGACCGGGTCCAGCACCCACGGCGTCCCGACCTCGGACGCCGTCCGGGCGGCGATCCGCATCGCCTCGGCGGTGCGCTGGTGGACGGTGCCCACGTTGACCAGCACCGCGGACGCGACGGCGGCGAACTCACCGGCCTCCGCGGGCTCGTCGACCATCGCCGGCGCCGCGCCGACCGCCAGCAGCGCGTTGGCGGTGATGGTCTGCACGACCGTGTTGGTGAGGCAGTGCACGAGGGGTGCGGAGTCGCGCAGCGCCGTGGTGGCAGCGCGCAGAGAGGTGGCGTCCATCGCCGGGACATCCCTTCGCCAGTGTCAGCTGGAGCAGGTTCGACGGGTGTGATCTCAGTCCCGGGTGGGACACCCCGTGTCGCTGTCCGACGCTAGCACCGGTCCCTCGCCCGACCCCGGCTCACCCGGCCGGGGCAGCCGTCGGGCGGCGATCCGGAACGGCTCTTGATCATCAGCCGTCTGACCTGCGACTCTGTGCCTCCGCCAGTCCTGGGGAGGTGTTGTGGACCCGATCGCGGTGGCCTTCCTCGCGATCGGCGCGGCCGGCCTCCTCGCGCTCCTGCTCGCCCTGGTCGTGGGCGAGCTGGGCGAGTTCGGGCACGGCGACGCCGACGGGCCGTTCTCGCTGCCGGCGATCGCCGCGTTCGTCGGCGGCATCGGCTTCGGCGGTGCTGCGGTCACCGCACTGGTGCCCGACCTGCCGGGCGTCGTCACCGTGCTCCTCGCCGTCCTCGGGGGTCTGCTCGTCGCCCTGCCGCTCGCGGCCGGTGCGATCCGGCTGTCCGCCGCGCTGCGGGACATGCCGACCGAACCGACGCTCACCAGCAGCCGGCTGATCGGTGCCCAGGGCGTCGTCGTCTCCGGCGTCCCCGCCGGCGGCCTGGGCGAGGTCCGGCTCAGCGTCGCCGGTCAGCAGCTGAAGTACCACGCGCGCAGCGAGGTCCCGCTGCCCGCCGGCACCCCCGTCTACGTCGTCGACACCCCGACCGACACCTCGGTGGAGGTCGTCTCCACCGCTCCTGATCCCGGAGGAACCACCCCATGACGCTGCTCTACGCGATCGGCGGCATCGCCGTCCTGGTCGTCCTGCTGGTCCTCCTGGTGCTGTCCCGGATCAAGGTCGCCGGCCCCAACCAGGCCTTCCTGGTGACCGGCCGGCAGGGACGCTCGGTCACCGGCACGGACGGCGCGGTCAGCCGGGACATGTCGGGCCAGAAGGTGGTCATGGGCGCCAGCGTCTTCGTGCTGCCCGTGGTGCAGAAGCTGCACTCGATCGACCTGTCCAGCCGGCGGATCCCGGTGGCCATCCGCGGCGCGGTGTCCAAGCAGGGCGTCAAGTGCGACCTCGAGGGCGTGGCCATCGTCAAGGTCGGCGGCAACGAGCAGTCGATCCGCGCGGCCGCGCAGCGGTTCCTCGCCCAGCAGGGCGGCATCGACACCTTCACCTCGGAGGTGCTGGCCGGCGCGCTCCGCTCGATCGTCGGTCGGCTGACCATCGAGGAGATCATCCGGGACCGGGCCGCGTTCGCCTCGGCGGTGGCGGAGGAGGCGGAGTCCTCGCTCACCGGGCAGGGGCTCGTGCTGGACACCTTCCAGCTGCAGGACATCCAGGCCGAGGGCACCTACCTGGCCGACCTCGGCCGGCCCGAGGCCGCCCGGGTGCTGAAGGAGGCCTCGATCGCCGAGGCGCGCGCCCGGCAGGCCGCGCAGCAGGAGCAGCTGCTGGCCGACGAGGCGATCGCGGTGTCCCAGCGGCAGCTGGCGCTGAAGAAGGCCGAGATCGCGGCGGAGACCGATGCCGCGACCGCGCGCGCCGCGGCGGCCGGGCCGCTGGCGCAGGCCGCGCAGGACCAGGAGGTGCTCGCCGCGCAGGAGAAGGTCGCGGCACGGACGGCGACGCTCACCCAGGCGCAGCTGGACACCAAGGTCCGCCGGCCGGCCGACGCCGAGCGGTACCGGGTCGAGCAGGAGGCCGAGGGGCGCAAGAACTCGGCGATCCTGACGGCGGAGGCGCAGCGCCAGGCGACCATCGCCGCGGCCCAGGCCGCCGCCGAGCAGGCGCGGCTGTCCGGTGAGGGCGAGCGGGCCCGGCGGTCCGCGCTGGCCGAGGCGGAGGCCGTCGAGGGTGCCAAGCGCGGTGAGGCCGAGAAGCTCCGCCGGCAGGCGATCGCCGACGCCGTCGAGCGGGAGGGCGCGGCAGAGGCCGCGGCGATCCTCGCCCGGGGCCAGGCCGAGGCCGCCGCGATGGACGCCCGGTCCACCGCGTTCGCCACCTACGGCGATGCCGCGATCCTGGAGATGCTGGTCAAGGTGCTGCCCGAGGTGGTCTCCGCTGCGTCGGCACCGCTGGCCGGGGTGGACAAGATGACCGTCATCTCCGCCGACGGGGCGGGCTCGCTGGGACGTTCGGTGGCCGCCAACGTAGCGCAGGGTCTGCAGCTGTCCGGTGACCTGACCGGGCTGGACGTCGGCGCGCTGCTCAAGCGGCTCGGCAGCGGGGCCGCCGGACTCGGCGACACCCCTTCTCCCGTCACCCGGGTGCCGCTGGACGGCAACGGCAACGGCGTGCAGCCCGCGGGTCGCTGACCTGCGGTTCTGTCATACCTCCCGCCTAGCGTCGGTGCATGGCGGCGATGACGGTGGCGGGGCAGGAGCAGCGGTCGATCGAGGAGCTGGCCGGGGAGATCCGGTCGGGGGCGGTGCGGCTGGCGGCCGCGACCGCCGCGTGGTTGCAGCTGGTGGCGGAGTTCGACGCCCGGGAGGGCTGGGGCGGGGTCGGGATCCAGTCGTGCGCGCACTGGCTGGCCTGGCAGTGCGGGCTGGGCCCGGGGGCGGCGCGGGAGCACGTGCGGGTCGCGCGGGCGCTGAGGAGGTTGCCGCTGACGGCGGCAGCGTTCGAGCAGGGCCGGTTGTCCTGGTCGAAGGTCCGGGAGATCACCCGGGTTGCCGACGCCGCCACCGAGCCCGCGCTGGTGGAGCTGGCCGGGCACGTGACGGCGTCGCAGCTGGCCCGGGTGGTGCGCGGTTGGCGGCGGTCGGATGACGTGGATGCCGGCACGGTCGCGGAGAAGCGGTCGTTCCAGTGGCACTGGGACACCGACGGGATGCTGGTGCTGCAGGTGCGGATGGACGGCGAGGCCGGGGCGGCGCTGCTGGCGAACGTGGAGTCGCGGGCCGAGCGGGACGCCCGCCGGGAACGCGCCGCGGCCAAGAAGGACGCTGCGCGGGCCGATGCGGAGGGAGACGGCTGCGCGGAGGACCCGGTGGCGTTCCCGCGGAAACGGATGAGCGTGCGGCGGTGCCGGGCGCTGGCCGAGCTCGCCGCGGAGGCGGTCGACCTCGGTCGGCGGGCCGGTGACCCGCCGCGCCGTGAGGTGGTGGTGCACGTGGACGCCGACGTGCTGGCGCGGGACGCGGCGGCGGGGCGGGCGTACCTGGAGGGCGGCCCGGCGCTGGGGCGGCGCCGCCGGTTGGCCAGCACGGCCCAGCGGCGGGCGTTGCTGGCCCGCGACGGTGGCTGCGCCCGGCCGGGGTGCGAGGAGAGCCGGATCGAGCGGTTGCACGCCCATCACCTCACGCCGTGGCGGCTGGGCGGGCGCACCGACGTGTCGGCGATGGTGCTGCTGTGCGACGTCGACCACGGGCTGGTGCACGACGAGGGGCTGGTCATGGTCCGCCGCGGTGGGGAGCTGGTGGTGCGCGACCGGGCGGGCCGGCGGATCTGGGGCCCGGCCGACCCCGCCTTCGGCGCCGGCCTGCCCGCCGGTCCGCTGCTGACCCTGGTGCCCGAGGACGGCCTGCCCGACGCCTGGCCGGACACCGGTGAGCGGATGGACCTGCACCACGTCGTCTGGGCCCTGCTCGCCCACCGCGACCACCTCCGCCGACGAGCCGCCTGAGCCCGGCCGCGCGAGCCCGGTCGGCGTTCCCGCGGGAACGTCTTGCGACGATCGACCCGTGACCGATGCACCTGCGCTGCGCGAGGCCCGGTTCGCCGAGCTGACCCCGGCCGAGCTCTACGGCATCCTGCGGCTGCGGGTCGACGTCTTCGTCGTCGAGCAGACCTGCCCCTACCCCGAGCTCGACGGCCGGGACGCCGAGCCGGGCACGGTGCACCTCTGGTACGCCGACGACGAGGGGACGACGCTGGCCACCATCCGGGTGCTGGAGAACGGCGAGGACCGGGCCATCGGCCGGGTGGCCACCGCCGTGGGCGCGCGGGGTCGCGGCCTGTCCGCCGAGCTCATCCGGCGCGGGATCGAGCTGTGCGAGGGCCGCACCGTCGACATCGGGGCACAGGCCTACCTCGAGACCTGGTACGAGCGCTTCGGCTTCGTGCGGTCCGGGCCGGACTACCTGGAGGACGGCATCCCGCACCTGCCCATGCGGCTGCGAGTGCTCTGAGTTCCGGCTGCTCTCGGCCCTGTCCGGAGGCTCGCCACGAGCGTGCGAGTGGTGAGAGGGACAGGGTCCTTCGCTAGTCCCCGGTCAGTGACGTCGCCGGCAGCCAGTCGGCGTCGAGCAGCTCGGCGATCTCCTGCAGCGCCGCGGTGTCGCCACCGGCCGTCGAGCCGGTGACCGCGAGCCGTTCCACCATCACCCGGGCGACGTCCTCCTCCACGGTGTCCTCGGCGAACGCGACCCGCCACGGGGAGACCTGGTGGTCCCGGTGGGTGCGGCCGGTGACCTGGCGCGCGGCGATGCCGGAGAACCGCGGCTGGTGGAACAGCCCCACCCGCGGCGTGGTGGACGCGGTGAGCCCACCTGGCAGCAGCTCGCCGGCGTGCAGGCTGATCGAGGCGGTCACGGTGAAGACGCAGACCGGCGCCTCGCCGGTCTGGAAGCGCAACCGCTCCGCCTCGACGTCGAAGCGGTCCCGCCCGTAGATGCCGGCCACCGCGATGCCACCGTCGAGCAGCGCCTCGCGGATCGGGTCGGCCGCGGTCTCCACGAACTCCACCGACACCGCCACCTGCCGGTCCGCCTCGACCTGCGCCTTCACCCAGTCGACGGTCGCCGCCGCGCGGATCAGCCCGGCCTTCTGCCGGAACCGGAGCAGGGCCGCCCGACCGCGGGCGGACTGGCGGCCGCGGCGGGCCAGCTGCATCTCCGCACGGAACTCCGACCACTCCGCCTCGTACTGCGCGCGCTCGGCCGGGGTCAGCGCGACCGGCGTCCCGGTCACGCTGACCGGTCCCCACGGTGCCGGTCGGTGCAGCGTCGCCGGTGGGTCGGTGTCGGCCAGCCAGCAACGGAGCAAGGCCAGGTCGGCCCGGCGTTCGTCGGCGTCCTCGGTCCAGGTCCAGCCGTAGCGGCCACGTTCCACGTGGAACCCGTGGACGGCGAGCCGGTGCGGGAGGTCCGCCCAGTCCTTCAGCGGCTCACCGTGGACGGCGGCGAAGTGCGGCGCGAGGTAGGGCAGCTCCAGCGGCGTGTGCGCGGGGGTCGCCGTCGCGAGCAGCACGAACGGGACGTCCTTCGCCCGGCCCGCGCCGGAGACCGACTTCCAGTGCTTCCACCGCTGCGTCGTGGTGTGCCGGACCATGTGCGCCTCGTCGGCCACCACCACGTCGAAGCGCACCCCGGTCGCCTTGGTCAGCCCGGCGACCTTGCCCAGCCGGTCCCAGGTGGTGACGCACCAGCGCAGGCTCTGCCCTCCGTCCGCGGCGCCCCCGAACGCGGCGATCGACCGCGCCCAGTGCGGCACCGTGATCGCCGCCGGGCGGTCGGCGACCACCAGCACGGCACGCACCTCACGCTGCTCCGCGATCTGCTGCACGGCCAGGACGGCGGTGCCGGTCTTGCCGACGCCCGGGTCGTCACCGAGCAGGAACATCCGACCGCCTGCGGCCGCGTGCCGGGCGATCGCAGCGGCACCGGTGACCTGCTCCGGCCGCGGGGTCATCGGACGGGCCGGCGGCACCGGCCGCGGCTCGGCGTTGAGCTGGTCCTCGACGAAGCGCTCGAGGGAGTACGGCGGCGGGTCGTACGGTGTCAGCGCCGCCGGCAGCGAGGCGCCGACGTACACGTGAGCGGACAGGCCGGCGTGCCAGCTCGCCCCCGGCGCCGGGGCGCGGAACGGGACGGCGAGCACCCACACCCGCTCCCCCGGCCGGGGCGTGGGCAGGTCACCAGCGGCGGGCTTGGCGGCAGCGGGTCCAGCAGCCGCCGGACGGGTCCGCGGTGCCTTGCGGGCAGCCGGCTTCCGAGTGGTCGTCGTGCCGGTCGAATGGGACGAGCTGGTGGGGCGCCGGCGGCGTCCGGGCACGGAGGTCTCCTGCGGGTCGACGGCCTGACCCGCAGGACGCTAACCGCGACCACCGACCATCCCGGGGAGCGACATCACCGGGTCGCCGCCGTCTGGTGGGATGGCGCCATGACCTCTCCCGTCCGGCTGGCGGCCCGCACGCTCGGCGACACCGGGCCGCGGGTCGTCTTCGTGCACGGCCTGTTCGGCCAGGGCCGGAACTGGACGACGATCGCGCGAGCCCTGGCCGAGGACGGGCACCGGGTCACCCTCCTCGACCTGCCCAACCACGGGCACTCGCCGTGGACCGACCGGGTCGACTACGGCGACATGGCCGAGGCCCTCGCCGCCGAGCTCGACCTGCTCGGCGAGCCGGTGACCCTGGTCGGGCACTCGATGGGCGGCAAGGTGTCCATGCAGCTGGCGCTGCGCCGGCCCGAGCTGCTGCGCGCCCTCGTCGTCGTCGACATCGCGCCCACCGACTACCCGGAGAGCGGCGGGCGCACCGACGACCCCGACGAGGAGGCCTCCCCCTTCGCCGCGTTCATCGCCGCGATGCAGGCGATGGACCTGGACCGGCTGGAGAACCGGGAGCAGGCCGACGCGGCGCTGCGGGCCGCCGTCCCCAGCACGATGGTCCGGTCGTTCCTGCTGCAGAGCCTGGTGCGGGACGGGGTGGGGGCCGGCAACGGGTGGCGGTGGCGGCTGAACCTGGAGACCCTCGCCCGCGACCTGGGTGAACTGCGCCGCTTCCCCGAGCCTCCGCCGGGCGCGACGTTCGAGGGCCCGGTGCTCTGGATCGCCGGGGCGAACTCGACCTACGTGCTCGAGGAGGACCGGCCGAGGATGGACCAGCTCTTCCCGCACGTGCGCCTGGTCCGGGTCAAGAACGCCGGGCACTGGGTGCACTCGGAGCAGCCGGAGGTCTTCCTGGAGACGGTCCGCCGGTTCCTCGCGCAGGTGGAGCGCGGATGACCTGGCCGCGGCCGGTGCCGCTGATCGGCGACGACACCGCGGCCTCCGAGCGCGCCGCCGACCCCGCGGGCTGGGCGCTGCCGGCCGCCGACCGGGACGGGCTCTACCGGGCGATCGGCGCTCGCCGCGACGTCCGCCGCTACCGCCCGGACCCGGTGCCGGACGACGTCCTGACCCGGGTGCTCGGCGCCGCGCACCAGGCGCCCTCCGTCGGGCACAGCCAGCCGTGGCGGTTCGTCGTCGTCCGGGACGCCGACCTGCGCGACCGGGCCGCGGTGCTGACCGACCGGGAGCGGCTGCGCCAGGCCGCCCAGTTGGAGCCGGAGGCCGGGGCGCGGTTGCTGGACCTGCAGCTGGAGGGGGTCCGGGAGGCGCCGCTGGGCGTCGTCGTCTGCTGTGACCGGCGGACGCCGGCCGCCGGTGTGCTCGGTCGCGCCACCTTCCCCGACGCCGACCTGTGGAGCTGTGCCGCGGCGATCCAGAACCTCTGGCTCGCCGCCCGCGCCGAGGGGCTCGGCCTGGGCTGGGTGACGCTGTTCCGGCCCGACGAGCTCGCCGGCCTGCTCGGGCTGCCCGACGGTGTGGTGACCCTCGGCTGGCTCTGCCTGGGCTGGCCCGACGAGCGGCCCCCGGCCCCCGGGCTGGAGCGGGCCGCCTGGTCGCGGCGGCTGCCGCTGGCCGACGTCGTCCTCGCCGACCGGTGGCCGGACGGGTCCGACCCGGCCCCACCTGCGTCCCGGCTCCGCGCGCCCGCGCCGGCGGAGGTGGTGGGCGCCCGGGACGCCGCCGACCGGCTGCTCACCCCGCCGGGCTCCCTCGGCCTGCTCGACCGCGCGGTCGACCGCGCCGTCGCGCAGGGCCGGGCCGACCTGACCGGTGGGGTGCTGCTGCTCATCGCCGCCGACCACCCGGTCACCGCCGCCGGGGTGTCCGCCTATCCGGCATCGACCACCCGGGACGTCGTCACCGCCGCCGTCGCCGGCCTGGCCCTGGGGACGACGGCGGCGCGCTGCGCCGGGCTGGACGTCGTCGTCGTCGACGCCGGGGTCGACGGCGGACCGGTGCCCGGCGCGGTACCGGCCCGGCCGGTCGACCAGCGCGGCGACCTCGTCACCGGCCCGGCGATGACCGCCGGGGACGTCGGGCGGCTGCTGGCGCGGGGGCGGGAGCTCGGCGTCGAGCACGGCCCCCGCGGGCTGGTCGCGCTGGGCGAGGTCGGCGTCGGCAACACCACGGTGGCCGCCGCGCTGGCGTGCGCGCTGCTCTCCGTGGAACCGGGCGTCGTCACCGGTCTGGGGGCGGGTGCCGACGCGGCGATGGTGCAGCGCAAGCGGGACGTCGTCGCGGCGGCGCTGGCGCGGACGGGCACCGGCCTGGACCCGCTGCGGGCCCTCGCCGAGCTGGGTGGCCCCGAGCTCGCGGTGCTGGCCGGCGTGGTGCTGGGCGCGGCGGAGGCCCGGGCGGTGGTCGTCGTCGACGGGTTCGCAGCCTCGGTCGCCGCCCTGGTCGCGGTGCTGGTGGAACCGGCCGCGCAGTCCTCGCTGGTCGCCGGGCAGCGCAGCCGCGAGCGGGGGCACGACGTCGTCCTGGCGGCGCTGGGCTGCGAGCCGCTGCTGGACCTCCGGCTGCGCGCCGGGGAGGGGGTCGGTGCGGTGCTCGCCACCGGGCTGCTGCTGCAGGGTCTGGCCGTGCGCCGGGGCGCGGCGCGGGTCGACCGCTGACTCACCCGTCGGAGGTGTCGCGGCTGGGCACCGCGGCACCGGGCTCCTACAGTTCGCCGGGTGACGCAGGACAGCAGCCACCAGTTCAACGGCCCGGCAGGGCAGGTCCCCCCGCCCTACGGGCAGCCCTACGGCCAGCAGCCGTACCCGCCGCAGCCGTACGGGTACGGGTACCCGCCGCCGCGGCGCACCAACGGGCTGGCCATCGCCTCCATGGTGCTCGGGATCGTCTGGCTCTACTGGATCGGCAGCGTCCTGGCGCTGGTCTTCGGCTACATCGCGCGCAAGCAGATCCGCGAGCGCGGTGAGTCCGGCGACGGCATGGCCATCGCCGGCATCGTGCTGGGCTGGGTCGGGGTGGGCGTCATCGTCCTGGTCGCGGTGATCGGCATCGCCGCCAACGCCTGAGCGACGCTGCGGGCACAGCGTGACCCCCGTGCGCACCGAGTGGGTCGACCACCGCGTGCACCCCGCGCTGCGCCCGTTCGTCGCCACCGCGGTGGGCTACCGGCAGGAGGGGCTGGCGCCCGGGCTGCACCGCGGGCTGCCCTCGCCGTTCCTGACCTTCGTGCTCACCCTGGACGAGCCGCTGGTGCTGCTCGCCCACCCCGACCCGGCCCAGGCACCCGGCCGCTACGACGGGCTGGTCGGCGGGCTGCACACCCGGCCTGCGCTGATCGAGCACCCGGGCCGGCAGGCCGGGTTGCAGCTGTCGCTGACGCCGGCGGGCGCCCGCGCGCTGCTCGGCGTCCCCGCCGGGGCGCTGGCGTCGCTGGACGCCCCGGTGGACGACGTGCTCGGCGCGCCCGGCCGCGAGCTCGTCGACCGGGTGCGGTCGGCGCCGGACTGGCGCACCCGGTTCGCCGCGGTCGAGCAGGTGCTGCTGCGCTCCGCCCGGCTCGACAGCGGGCCCGCGCCCGAGGTGGCCGAGGCGTGGCGGCTGACCACCGCGGCCGGCGGGCGGCTGCGGGTGGCGGAGGTGGCCACCCGGGTCGGCTGGTCCGACCGGCACCTGCAGAACCGGTTCCGCGCCGAGACCGGCCTGTCCCCCAAGGAGGCCGCCCGGGTGGTCCGCTTCGACCGGGCACGGCGCGTCCTCGCCGTCCGAGCCGGCCACGGCGGCGCGACGGACCTGGCCGGGCTCGCCGCCGACTCCGGCTTCGCCGACCAGGCGCACCTGACCCGGGAGTGGCGGGCGCTCGCCGGACTGCCGCCGACCGGCTGGCTCGCCGCCGAGTTCGGATACGTCCAAGACGGGACGGCGGACCGGGAGCAGGCTGCTGCCCATGACGACTCCTGACGCGCCACCCCCCACCGTCTGGCCCACGCTGCGCGCCCACGATGCGCGTGGCCTCATCCGCTTCCTGGTCGACGCGTTCGGCTTCGAGGAGGTCGTCACCTACGGCGACCAGCCCGACGGGAGCGGGGACGTCGTCGTGCACGCCCAGCTCGCCTGGCCGCTGGGCGGCGGGGTGATGCTCGGCTCCGTGCGGGAGGACGGCACCTGGACCGTGCCACCGGGGAGCACCGGCTGCTACGTGGTGACCGACGACCCCGACGGGCTGCACGACCGCGCGGTCGCCGCCGGCGCCGAGGTGTTCCAACCGCTGCACGACACCGACCACGGCTCGCGGGACTTCGCCGTCCGGGACCCGGAGGGCAACCTGTGGAGCTTCGGGACCTACCGCGGCGAACCGCGCCGCTGACTCAGCCGAAGAGGCCGCGGACGTCCTCGGCGGTGAGCGAGCCGGAGGCGAGGGCGCCGTCGTCCACGACGCGGGAGAACAGCGCCTGCTTGCGGGCCTTGAGCTCCATCACCTTCTCCTCGATGGTGCCGACCGCCACCAGCCGGTAGACGATCACCGTCTTGTCCTGCCCGATCCGGTGCGCCCGGTCGACCGCCTGGGCCTCGCTCGCCGGGTTCCACCACGGGTCGAGCACGAAGACGTAGTCGGCCTCGGTGAGCGTCAGCCCGAAACCGCCGGCCTTGAGGCTGATCAGGAAGACCGGCGCAGTGCCGGTCCGGAACTCCTCGATCCGGGCGTCGCGGTCGCGGGTCTGCCCGTCGAGGTAGACCCAGCCGATGCGCTCGGCCTCCAGCCGGTCGCGGATGCCGCGCAGGAAGCGGGTGAACTGGCTGAACACCAGCACCCGGTGGCCCTCGGCGACGACCTCGCGCAGCTGCTCGAGGAACGCGTCGGCCTTGCTGGACCGGACGTCGGCGTAGGTGGGGTCGACCAGGGCCGGGTCCAGGCTCAGCTGCCGGAGCAGGGTCAGCGACCGGAAGATCGTCATCCGGTTCTTCTGCATGTCCTCGACCAGGCCGAGGACCTTGCTCCGCTCCCGCTGCAGGTGGGTCTGGTACAGCTTCTCATGCCGCGGGTTGAGCACCACCTCGAGCACCTGCTCCTGCTTGGGCGGCAGGTCGGCGGCGACCATCTCCTTGGTCCGGCGGCGCACCAGCGGGCGGATCCGCCGGCGCAGCACGGCCAGCCGCTCGACGTCCCCGTCGCGCTCGATCGGCGTCCGGTACTGCTCGGTGAACCGCTGCGGGTCGGGGAAGAGCCCGGGCGCGACGATCGACAGCAGTGCCCACAGGTCCATCACGCTGTTCTCCAGCGGCGTGCCGGTCAGCGCCAGCTTGAACGGCGCCTCCAGCCGGCGGGCGCACTGATAGGTGCGGGCCCGGTGGTTCTTCACGAACTGGGCCTCGTCGAGCACCAGCCCGCGCCAGGGCAGCCCGGTCCAGGCCTCGGCGTCGATCCGGAACAGCGCGTAGGAGGTGACGACGACGTGCGCGCCGGCCACCCGGTGCGCCAGCGACGTGCCGCGCTTCCGCTCGGTCTCCTCCACGGCCACCACCCGCAGCCCCGGCGCGAAGCGGGCCGCCTCCCGGGCCCAGGTGGACACGACGCTGGTCGGCGCCACCACCAGCACCGGCGCCTGGTCGAGCTCCCCGGCCTCGTGCGCCCGGCACAGCAGGGCGAGGGTCTGCAGCGTCTTGCCCAGCCCCATGTCGTCGGCGAGCACCCCGCCCAGCCGGTGGTCCCAGAGGAAGCTCAGCCAGCCGTAGCCCTCGTGCTGGTAGGGCCGCAGCTGCGCGGCCAGCCCGGAGGGCACCGGCGGGGGCTCGGCGTGCTCGGCGTCGATCAGCCCGCGCACCTCGCGGGTCCAGCGCTCGCTCTGCGCCTCGACGACACCGAGGCCCATCAGCTGCTCCCACAGCGCGGCCTGGAAGCGGCTGACCTTGACCCCGTCGCCCGGGACGTCCTGCAGCGCCCGGGCCTCCTCGATGAGCAGTCGCAGCTGCTCGAACTCCGGCCGCTGCAGGGAGAACCAGGTGCCGCTCAGCAGCACCAACCGGGTCCGGCCGGCGGCGAGTGCGGAGAAGAGGGTGGCGAAGGGCACGTGCTGGCCGTCCATGGTCACGGTGACCCCGAGGTCGAACCAGTCGGACTCCCCGCTGTCCCGGGCGGTGAAGCTGATCTGCGGTGCCGAGTGGGTCTGCCGGTAGTCGGTCGGGGTCCCCTCGACGGTGACGTCGACGCCGTCGTCGGCGCGCAGGGCCGGGAGCACCTCGGTGGTGAACTCCAGCGCCTCCATGCCGGTCAGCTCCACGGTGGCGGCCAGCCGGCGCTCCGGCGTCCAGAGCTCGGCGAGCCCGCCGACCGGGCCGGGCAGCGCCTCCACCAGCAGCTGCTCGGCGGTCAGGTCACGCCCGGACCCAGGGTGGTCCGGGGCGTCCGGGGCGTAGGACCGGTCCGGGCCGTAGTCGACCGACCAGCTCACGCAGACCCCGCCGTCGCCGGGGTAGCGGACGGCCACGGCCAGCCGGGGCGGCAGGACGTCGGGCAGCTCCACCGAGCCGTCCCCGGAGATCACCGGCACCGCCTGCCGCAGCCCCGGGTACCAGTCGCGGCGGAACCGCTCGACGTCGTCCTCCGGGATGCCGATCGACCCGCCGCGCGCGACCAGGCCGGCCAGCGCCGGCGGCACCGGCTGGTCGAGGCGGGCGAGCACCAGCGCAGGCCCGGTGTCGGCGGGCCCGTCGACGGTCACCCCGTGCGGGGGCGTGCCGAGGAAGGACAGCCGCGCGGGGTCGACCGCGCGGCCGTCGACCCGGAGCACGGCGGACAGCTCGGTGCGGTCGCCGTCGCGCCGGAGGTCGACCGCGACGTCGGCGTCGGCGGCGGCGAGCACCACCGGCCGCGGCGGGCGGTCCGCCGTCACCAGCGGCACCCCGTCGGCGACCGCCTCGGCGAGCAGCCGCCACAGGCCCGGCCCGAACTCGTGCAGGTACACGTCGACCGGGGCGTAGGAGTAGTACTGGTTGCGGGCCGCCTGGTGGGTGGCGTGCAGCGCGCGCATCGCGGCCAGGTGCGCCGGGTCCCAGCCCGCGCGGCTGTTGTCGTACTGCAGCTGCCGCCAGGAGACCCCGCTGCGCACCCACTGGCCGCGCCGGCCCGGGACGACCGGCCGCAGCCGCACCAGCCGCTGCCGGACCCCGGGGGCACCGACCGAGCTGCGCCCCCGGCCGGGCTCAGGGTCGACCAGCTCGAACTGCAGCCCGACCGGCACCGTGCTGCGCGGCGCCCGCTCGGCGGCCGCGGCGACGAGCTCCTCGAGCTCGGCCTCCCAGCTGCGGTCCTGCGGCGGGCCGCCGGGGGAGGACGCGATGGCCGGCCGCAGCGACAGCAGGATCGCCACGGCGTGCTTGCAGTCGTCACCCACCGGGCAGGTGCACGCACCGGCCCAGCCCACCCGGCCGCCGTCGGTGCGCACGACCGTCGTCCGGTAGGGCGCCTCCGCACCGCCCTGGACCAGCCCGGTCAGCCGGCGGGCGTCGTCGGCGAGCCGGACGTCGAGGACGCCGCGGGAGACGTAGGGCCGGGCCCGGTCGAGCACGTCGGGCCCGACGGCGGCGGTCAACGCCGTGTCGGTGACCATCTCCCGCCAGTCCCCGAGCACCGGCCCAGGCTACGGGCGGGCACCGACAGGGACACCCAGGTCGCGGGACGACGCGGCGACGGGCCAAGATCGGGGCATGAGCTCTGACCGCGCCGGACAGCCCGCCCGGCCCAGCGACCTGGTCGACGTCCCGCACCTGCTCACCGCCTACTACACGGTGCAGCCGGACCCGGCCGACGTCACCCAGCAGGTCGTCTTCGGCACCTCGGGCCACCGCGGCTCCTCGTTGGACGGCGCCTTCAACGAGGCGCACATCCTGGCCACCACCCAGGCGATCTGCGAGTACCGCGCCGGCCAGGGGTACGACGGACCGCTGTTCGTCGGCCGCGACACCCACGGCCTGTCCGAGCCGGCCTGGGCCAGCGCGCTGGAGGTGCTCGCGGCCAACGACGTCACCGTGCTGGTCGACTCCGCGGACGGCTACACCCCCACCCCGGCGGTCAGCCACGCGATCCTCGCCGCGAACCGGGGGAAGACGAGCGGGCTGGCCGACGGCATCGTCGTCACCCCCTCGCACAACCCGCCCCGCGACGGCGGCTTCAAGTACAACCCGCCCTCCGGCGGCCCGGCCGACACCGACGCCACCGGGTGGATCGCCCGGCGGGCCAACGAGCTGCTCGCCGCCGACCTCGACGGGGTACGCCGGATCCCGTTCGCCCGGGCCCGCGCCGCGGCGCAGGGCTACGACTTCCTCGGCTCCTACGTCGACGACCTGCCCGCCGTGCTGGACCTGGACGCCGTCCGCGAGGCGGGCATCCGGATCGGCGCGGACCCGCTCGGCGGCGCCAGCGTCGGCTACTGGGGCGAGATCGCCGACCGGCACCGGCTGGAGCTGACCGTGGTGAACCCGCTGGTCGACCCCACCTGGCGGTTCATGACGCTGGACTGGGACGGCAAGATCCGGATGGACTGCTCCTCCCCGTCGGCGATGGCCTCGCTGATCGGCCGTAAGGACGAGTTCCAGATCGCCACGGGCAACGACGCCGACGCCGACCGGCACGGCATCGTCACCCCCGACGGCGGGCTGATGAACCCCAACCACTTCCTCGCCGTGGCGATCTCCTACCTGTTCAGCCACCGGCCGGAGTGGGCCGCGGACACCGCGGTCGGCAAGACCCTGGTCTCCAGCTCGCTCATCGACCGGGTCGTCGCCGACCTGGGCCGGCGGCTGGTCGAGGTGCCGGTCGGCTTCAAGTGGTTCGTGCCCGGGCTGCTCGACGGGTCGGTCGGGTTCGGGGGCGAGGAGTCGGCCGGGGCGTCGTTCCTCCGCCGCGACGGCAGCGTCTGGACCACGGACAAGGACGGCATCCTGCTCGCCCTGCTGGCCAGCGAGGTCCAGGCGGTCACCGGGTCCTCGCCGTCCCAGCTGCACGCGGAGATGACCGCCCGGTTCGGGGAGTCCGCCTACGCCCGGATCGACGCGGCCGCGACCCGTGAGGAGAAGGCGGCGCTGGGCAGGCTGTCGCCCGAGGCGGTCACCGCCACCGAGCTCGCCGGGGAGCCGATCACCGCCAAGCTGACCCGGGCGGCAGGGAACGACGCCGCGATCGGCGGGCTGAAGGTCACCACCGAGAACGCCTGGTTCGCCGCCCGGCCGTCGGGCACCGAGGACGTCTACAAGGTCTACGCGGAGTCCTTCCGCGGCCCGGAGCACCTCGCCCAGGTGCAGGAGGAGGCCAAGGCGGTGGTCTCCGCCGCTCTCAGCGCGTGACGGGCGTCAGCGGCTCAGCAGGCCGCCGACCGCCATCCCGATGAGGGCCAGCACCGGGAGAGCGGCCAGCAGGACCACCTGGCGCCGACCGAAGGGGACCATGTCCACGCCGTTCCGCGGGTCGATCACCGGGTCGGCGTCCGGGTCGTGCCGGGCGCTGACGACCAGGCGTGCGGTGCAGGCCCCGAGCACCAGCGCGGCGCCGAGGCAGACCAGCCAGGTCGGCAGGCCGGCGGTGGTCGCGGCGCCCGCCCCCAGGGACCACAGCCCGTCGGCCAGCGAGAAACCGGCGACGCCGATCAGCACGGCCAGCAGCAGGTCCCGCCAGCGCAGCCCCTGACGCAGCGCGGCCCAACCGCGTACGGGGGTGACGCCCAGTGCCTGGGCGACCTGGTCGGCGTACTCCCTGGGCGTACCGAATGCCTCGCGCGGGGGTTCGCCGGTCTCGGCGACGTGGCTCTGCACCTCGGCGAGCACCTCCCCGATCCGCGCGCCGGGCACCTGGAGCAGGCGCAGCCGCAGCAGCAGGTCGTCGCACCAGGCCTGGTCGGTGCTGTTCAGCAGGGTTCCCACGACGGGCTCCTCAGGACGGGACGACGGGGCGGGACAGCAGGCCGGCGGCCCGCTCGGTGAAGACGTGCCACTGCTCGGCGCGCTCGCGCAGCGCTTGCGCCCCGGTGGGGGTGAGGGAGAAGAACTTCCGGCCCGGGCCGCCGTTCCCGGCCGCCCAGGACGACGTGACCAGCCCGTCGGTCTCCAGCCGGGTCAGGATCGGGTAGAGCGTGCCGCCCTTGACCGACCCCAGGCCGGCGTCCGCCAGCCGGCCGGCGATCGCGTAGCCGTACGTCGGACCGTCGGCGACCACCCGCAGGACGCACAACGACAGCACGCCGCGCATCCACTCGCCAGGCCACCGTTCGTCCACCACGCGGTAGACAGTACGGCTGACTAGTCAGGCTGGCAAGCTAGATGCGCGGCGTGCAGCGCGGAGGGGATCTCCGATCAGCTGACGTCCTCGTCGACCCAGTCGAGGCTCTTGGTGACCGCCTTCTGCCAGTTGCGGTAGTAGCGCTCACGCTCGTCGTCGGCCATGGCCGGCTCCCAGCGCTTGTCCTCGGCCCACTTCGCGGTGAGCTCGTCGAGGTCGGACCAGAAGCCGACGGCGAGCCCGGCCGCGTAGGCCGCCCCCAGCGCCGTCGTCTCGGCGATCTTCGGCCGGATCACCGGGACGTTCAGGATGTCCGCCTGGAACTGCATGAGGAGCTCGTTGCCGACCATCCCGCCGTCCACCCGGAGCTCGGTGAGGTCCACGCCGGAGTCGGCGTTCATCGCGTCGAGCACCTCGCGGGTCTGGTACGCGGTCGCCTCCAGGACGGCGCGGGCCAGGTGACCGCGGTTGACGAAGCGGGTCAGCCCCACGACGGCGCCCCGGGCGTCGGACCGCCAGTGCGGTGCGAACAGCCCGGAGAAGGCCGGCACGAAGTAGGAACCGCCGTTGTCGTCGACCTCGCGGGCCAGGGTCTCGATCTCCGGCGCGCTGTCGATCATCTTGAGGTTGTCCCGGACCCACTGCACCAGCGAGCCGGTGACCGCGATCGAGCCCTCCAGCGCGTACACCGGCTTGGCGTCGCCCAGCTGGTAGCACAGCGTCGTGAGCAGGCCGTTCTTCGACGGGACGGCCTCCTCACCGGTGTTGAGCAGCATGAAGTTGCCGGTGCCGTAGGTGTTCTTGGCCATGCCCTTGGTGAAGCAGACCTGGCCGAAGGTGGCCGCCTGCTGGTCACCCAGCGAGCCGGCGATCGGCACCCCGGCCAGGAAGCCCGCTGCCCGGCCCTTGCCGTAGACCTCGGAGTTGGACCGGATCTCCGGGAGCATGGACATCGGGATGCCCATCTCCTCGGCGATCGCCGGGTCCCAGGCCAGCGTGCGGTAGTCCATCAGCATCGTGCGCGAGGCGTTGGAGACGTCGGTGAGGTGCAGGCCGCCGTCCGTGCCGCCCGTCATGTTCCAGATCAGCCAGGAGTCGATCGTGCCCATCAGCAGGTCCCCGCGCTCGGCGGCCTCCCGGGCGCCGTCGACGTTGTCCAGGATCCAGCGGACCTTCGGCCCGGCGAAGTAGGTGGCCAGCGGCAGCCCGACCTTGTCCTTGTAGCGGTCGGCGCCGCCGCCCAGGGCACCGAGCTGCTCGACGATCGCCGCGGTGCGGGTGTCCTGCCAGACGATCGCGTTGTAGACCGGCTGACCGCTGTTCTTGTCCCACACCACGGTGGTCTCGCGCTGGTTGGTGATGCCGACGGCGACGATGTCGCCGGTGCCGACGTTGCTGCGCGCGAGGGCCTGGCCCACCACCTCCCGGGTGTTGCGCCAGATCTCCATCGGGTCGTGCTCGACCCAGCCGGCCCGCGGGAAGATCTGCTCGTGCTCCTTCTGCCCGACGGAGACGACCGCCCCGTCGTGGTCGAAGATCATGCAGCGGGTGCTCGTGGTGCCCTGGTCGATGGCTGCGACGTACTGCGTCATTGCAGGTTCCTCTCGGTAGGGGTGGTCAGAGCGAGACGTGCGACAGCAGGCCGGCGAGGACGGCCCCGATGATCGGGCCGACGACCGGCACCCAGGCGTAGCCCCAGTTGTTGTCGCCCTTGCCGCGGATCGGCAGGACGGCGTGGGCGATGCGCGGGCCCAGGTCGCGGGCGGGGTTGATGGCGTAGCCGGTGGGGCCACCGAGCGAGGCGCCGATGCCGACGACGAGCAGCGCCACGGCGAGCGGGCCCACCTCGGTCGGGGTGTCCCCGAACCGCAGGATGATGTAGACCAGCACGAACGTGCCGATGACCTCGGTCATCACGTTGTCGGCCGTGCTCTTGATCGCCGGACCGGTGGAGAACGTGCCCAGCTGGGTGCCGGCGGCCTCGGGGTCGTTGTAGTGGGCGCGGTAGGCCAGGAAGGCGAGCACCGCGCCGAGGAAGGCGCCGACGAACTCGCCGGCGAAGTAGACCAGCGTGCTGGCGAGGGTGACGTCGATCCCGGGGCCGTACTCGTCGGCGCCGCTGACCAGCAGGCCGACGGTGACCGCGGGGTTCAGGTGCGCGCCCGAGGACGCACCGGCGTAGACACCGGCGAAGACCGCCAGCCCCCAGCCGAAGATGATGACGATCCAGCCGCCGGCGTTGCCGAAGGTCTTCGGCAACGCGACGTTGGCGACGACGCCGACGCCGAGCAGGATGAGCACGGCGGTGCCGAGCACTTCGCTGCCGAAGACGGTCCAGAGACTCGTGGTGTCCACGTGTGGCTCCTCCAGGTGGGTCCGCTGCGGTGCGGACCGGTCAGGGGGCCGGCAGACCGCTGTGGTGGCGGTCACGACCCGGCCCTTCGGAGCGGACCGTAGAGATCATCGTGTGAGCGGGACAACAGCCGCTGTCCGACATCGTCGGACAGCCGGTCAGGGGGCTCCCCAGGCGATGCTCAGCTGGACCGCCCGCTCCCAGGTCGGGTACTCGGCGGTGAGCGCCTGCGCCCGGGCCGGCGACGGCGTCCACTGCGCGGCCCGGTGCCAGTTGCGCCGCAGCGCCTCGATGTCCGACCAGACCCCGACCGCGAGCCCTGCGGCGTAGGCGGCGCCGAGCGAGACGGTCTCCCCCACCATCGGCCGCACCACCGGGGTGTCCAGCGCGTCGGCGACGAACTGCATGAGCAGGTTGTTGGTGGTCATCCCGCCGTCCACCCGCAGCGCGGGCAGCGACAGACCGGAGTCGGCGGCCATCGCCTGCACGACGTCGCGGGTCTGCCAGCCGGTCGCCTCCAGCACCGCCCGGGCCAGGTGGCCCTTGGTGACGTAGGAGGTGAGCCCCGCGACCAGCCCGCGGGCCTCGCCGCGCCAGTGCGGCGCCAGCAGCCCGGAGAACGCCGGGACGACGTAGCAGCCGCCGTTGTCGGACACGGTCCGGGCGAGGGTCTCCACCTCCGGCGCCGACCCGATCAGCCCCAGCCCGTCCCGCAGCCACTGCACCAGCGCCCCGGCGACGGCGACCGAGCCCTCCAGCGCGTAGTGCACCGGTTCCCCGGCCAGCTGGTACGCGACCGTGCTGATCGACCCCGACCGGGTCCGGACGAGCTCGGTGCCGGTGTTCTGCAGCAGGAAGCTGCCGGTGCCGTAGGTGCACTTGGCCTCGCCGGGAGCGAAGCAGGCCTGGCCGAACAGCGCCGCCTGCTGGTCGCCGAGCGCCCCGGCGATCGGCAGCGCGGGCGAGAGCGCCGTCGCGACCCCCAGGACGCCGACCGAGGGCCGGATCTCCGGGAGCATCGCGGCCGGGATGCCGAAGAAGGCCAGCAGGTCCTCGTCCCACCGGCAGGCGCGCACGTCCATCAGCAGGGTGCGGCTGGCGTTGGTGACGTCGGTGACGTGCACCCCGCCGTCCGGGCCGCCGGTGAGGTTCCAGATCAGCCAGGTCTCCATGGTGCCGAACAGCAGCTCGCCGCGTTCGGCACGCTCCCGGGCCCGGGGCACGTGGTCGAGGATCCAGCGCAGCCGCGGACCGGCGAAGTAGCCGGCGATCGCCATGCCGCTGCGCTCGGCGACCTGCCCGGCGTCCGGACGGGCGGCCAGCTCGCTGACCAGCTCGTCGGTGCGGGTGTCCTGCCAGACCAGCGCCCGGGTGACCGGGCGACCGGTGGCCCGCTCCCAGACGACGGTCGTCTCCCGCTGGTTGGCGATGCCCAGCGCCACGACGTCGCCCCGGCCGGAGACGTCGGCCAGCACCTGGGCGCAGGTGCGCTGGGTGTTCGCCCAGATCTCCATCGGGTCGTGCTCGACCCAGCCCGGGCGCGGGAAGTGCTGGCGGTGCTCACGCTGGCGGACGGCCACCATCCGGCCGCCCCGGTCGAAGACCAGCGAGCGGGTCGACGTGGTGCCCTGGTCGACGGCGAGCACGTACCGGTCAGCCACTGCCGTGCCCCAGCTCGCGGGACACCGCGAGCGCGGCGTCGGTGACCATGGCCAGCAGCGGGCTGCGAGGCAGCCCGCGGGCGTCGAACAGGGAGCTGCGCGGTCCGCCGACCCCCAGCGCGGCCACGACCAGACCGCCGGCGCCGCGGACCGGCGCGGCCAGCCCGCCCAACCCGGCCTCGTACTCGCCCTGCTCGGTCGCCCAGCCGCGGACGCGCACCTCGGCCAGCTCGGCGGCCGTCACCGCGGCGGCCCCCGCTGCCGGACGGTGGCCGGTGTGCGGGTGGCTGTGCGCGCGCAGCACCTTGCCCAGGGCGGTGGTGGGCGGCAGCACGGTGCCCACCTCGAGGACCTGGGCGGAGTCGTCGGGCCGGAACACGTGGTGCACGACGACGACGTCCTCGCCGGTCAGCGCGGCCAACCGCACCGCGTGGCCGCTGCGGGCCGCCAGCGCGTCGGCCCAGTTCGACGCCCGGGCGCGCAGCTCGTTGACGTCGAGGTGGGTGCCCAGCCGCAGCAGCCGGGTGCCCAGCGCGTAACGGCCGGTGGCCGGGTCCTGCTCGACGAACCCGACCAGCAGCAGGGTGCGCAGCAGGCTGTGCGTCGTGGTCTTCGCCAGGCCCACGGCCTCGGAGATGTCGGTGACCCCGAGGGTGCCGCCGGACCCGGCGACCACCTGCAGGATCGCGGCCGCACGTTCGATGGACTGCACGCTGCCCGGCACGGCGCCCGACGGTAGGCCATCGGACGGCCCCGTGGCGGTGTCCGCGCTGTGCGACATCGTCGGACAGCGCACCTCGTCGCCGGTGCGCCCCCCGACCTACCGTGGAGCCAGAGGCCACATCGACGTGCGCCGGCCGGCGCTAGGAGAGTCCGCATGACCGCAGTACGCCCGCTCGGACCCGACCAGCGCGCCCAGGCATGGGCCGACCTCGCTGCCGGTGAGTTCGAGGTCCTCGTCGTCGGCGGTGGGGTGACCGGTGCCGGGGTGGCGCTCGACGCGGCCACCCGCGGCCTGCGCACCGCCCTGGTGGAGGCCCGCGACTTCGCCAGCGGCACCTCCTCCCGCTCGTCCAAGCTCTTCCACGGCGGGCTGCGCTACCTGGAGCAGTTCGACTTCGGGCTGGTCCGGGAGGCGCTGCACGAGCGCGACCTCTCGGTGAACCGGATCGCGCCGCACCTGGTCAAGCCGGTGCCCTTCCTCTACCCGCTGACCCACCACGTGTGGGAGCGGCCCTACGTGACCGCAGGTCTGGCGCTCTACGACGGGCTGGCCCGGCTGGGCGCCCTCGCCGAGCCGATGCCCGGTCAGAAGCACCTCACCCGCACCGGGGCCAGGCGGCTGTTCCCGGCGCTGAAGGAGGACGCGCTGGTCGGCGCCGTCCGCTACTACGACGCCCAGGCCGACGACGCCCGGCACACCCTCACCGTGGCGTTGACCGCGGCCGCCTACGGCGCGACCGTGCTCAACTCCGCCGAGGTCGTCTCCTTCACCCACGCCGGTGGCCGCGTGGTCGGTGCCCGGGTCCGCGACGTGGAGACCGGGAGCGAGGTCGACGTCCGCAGCGAGGTCGTGGTCAACGCGACCGGGGTGTGGACCGACGACGTGCAGACGCTGGTGGGCGGCCGTGGCCGCTTCCACGTGCGGGCGAGCAAGGGCGTGCACATCGTCGTCCCGCGGGACCGGATCAACGGCGAGACCGGCATCATCCTGCGCACCGAGAAGTCGGTGCTGTTCGTCATCCCGTGGGGCAGCCACTGGATCATCGGCACCACCGACACCGACTGGTCGCTGGACAAGGCGCACCCGGCGGCGTCCAAGGCCGACATCGACTACATCCTCGAGCACGTCAACCGGGTGCTCTCGGTGCCGATCACGCACGCGGACATCACCGGCGTCTACGCCGGGCTGCGCCCGCTGCTGTCCGGGGAGGAGGAGTCGACCAGCCAGCTCTCCCGGGAGCACGCGGTCGCGCGTCCGGTGCCCGGGGTGATCGCCGTCGCCGGCGGCAAGTACACGACCTACCGGCCGATGGCCGCCGACGCGGTGGACGCCGTCGCCGACGACGTGTCCCGTCCGGTGCCGCCCAGCGTCACCGAGAACATCCCGCTGGTCGGCGCCGAGGGCTACGCGGCGATGGTCAACTCCCTGGACGGCCTCTCCCAGCGCTGGGGCATCCCGCACTTCCGCGCCGAGCACCTGCTCAACCGGTTCGGCTCGCTCACCCCCGAGGTGCTCGCCCTGGCCCAGGACGCCCCGGAGCTGCTGCTGCCGGTGCCCGGCGCCGAGGAGTACCTGATGGTCGAGATGGTGTGGGGCGCCGCGCACGAGGGGGCGCTGCACCTCGACGACCTGCTCGCCCGCCGCACCCGGATCTCGATCGAGACCCCGCACCGGGGTGTCGAGTCGGCCGAGCCGGTGGCCCGGGCGGTCGCGGGGGTGCTGGGCTGGGACGCCGAGCGGATCGCCAACGAGGTGGACAGCTACCGGGCCCGGGTGGAGGCCGAGCGGCGGTCGCAGGAGGCCGCCGACGACCTGGAGGCCGACGCCGCGCGGGTCGCCGCACCCGACACCCGCGCCGTCGCCGTGGGCCGCGCCCTGCACTGAGGTGGACGTCGTCGGGCTGGTCCGGGAACTGGTCGGGCGACCGACCGTCTCCGGGGACGCCGCGGCCCAGCGCGGGGTGCTGGGCACGGTCACCGACGTGCTCACCGCGGCGGCACCGCACCTGCAGGTGCAGGAGGGCGCCGACCGGGAGCAGCCCTGGACGCTGCTGACCTCGGCCACCGACCCGGTCCGGCCGCGGCTGCTGGTGGCCTGCCACGTCGACACGGTGCCCGCTGCCGACCCGGCCGGCTGGCAGCGGGACCCGTTCGGCGCCGAGGAGGAGGACGGCCGGATCTGGGGCCGCGGCGGCTCGGACATGAAGGCCGGTCTGGTGGCCGCCGCGGCGGCGGTCGCCGGCGCCGACCCCTCGGTGCCGGTCGCGCTGCTGCTGACCAGTGACGAGGAGATCGGCTCCCGCGGCGCGGCGGCGGCGGCCGGTGCGGTGGCCGACCTGGCGGTCGGGGCGGTCGTCGTCCCGGAGGCGACCGGCAACCGGGTCGTGCTCGGGCACCGCGGCGCGCTCTGGGTGGCGGTCCGGACGGCGGGCGCCGCCGCGCACGGCAGCACCCCCCAGCGCGGGCACAACGCGCTGCTGGACCTGGTCGCCGTGCTGGGCCGCGCGGGCGGGGAGCTGCCGCTGTCGTCCGAGCCGTTCCTGGGCGCGGAGACCTGGAACCCCGGCGTGCTGCGCAGCGGCACCGTGCCCAACGTCGTCCCGGACCGGGCCGAGGCCGTCATCGACCAGCGGACCGTCGGGGACGGCAGCGCCCTGCTCGCCTGGTGGCGCGCGCAGCCGGAGGTCAGCGGGGTCGAGGTGCTCGTCGACCTGCCGCCGGTCCGGACCCCGCCGGACGACCCGTGGGTGGCCGGGCTCCCCGCGCCGGTCGAGCCCTCCCCCGCCACCTACTTCACCGACGCCTCGGTGCTGGGGGCGGTCACCGGTCCCGCGCCGGTCGTCGTCTGGGGCCCGGGGACGCCCGCGGTCATGCACGCCACCGACGAGTACGTGGAGGTCGCCGAGGTCGAGCAGGCCGTCCGCGCGCTCAGCACCGTGCTCGGCTCCTGGCCGGTCTGATCGGGGTTCCACGTGGAACCGGGGGCATGATGCGGGGATGAACGACTTCGATCTGGTGCTGCCGACGGCGGTCGACGTCCGCGAGGTGGGCATGCGGGACGGCCTGCAGCTCGAGGAACCGCTGCCGCTGGCCGCCAAGCTGCAGATGCTGGAGGCGCTGGTCGCCACCGGGGTGCGGCGGATCGAGGTGACCTCGTTCGTCTCGCCCAAGGCCGTGCCCGCGCTGGCCGACGCCGACCAGCTGGCCGCCGAGCTGCACCGGTTCGACGGCGTGCACTTCTCCGCGCTGGTCGCCAACCCGCGGGGGGCGGTCCGCGCGGTCGACGCCGGCCTGACCTCCCTGGAGTACGTCGTCTCGGCGTCGGACTCGCACAGCCGGGCCAACGCGGGCCGCTCGACCGCCGCCGCGGTGGCCGCGGTGGGCGAGATCGCCGAGCTGGCGCACGGCGCCGGCGGCGGGCTGGAGGTCATCGTGGCCACCGCCTGGGACTGCCCCTTCGACGGCCGCACCCCGATCGCCCGCACCGTCGACGTCGCCCGTGCCGCGGTCACCGCCGGCGCCGACCAGCTCTGCCTGGGCGACACGATCGGCACCACCACCCCGGTGCGGGTGGTCCGGCTGCTCGACGCCGTCCGCCGGGCCGCCCCCGGCACCCCGCTGGGCGCCCACTTCCACGACACCCGCGGCACCGGTCAGGCCAACGCGCTGGCCGCCCTGCAGGCCGGGGTCACCCAGCTCGACGCGTCGGTCGGCGGGCTCGGCGGCTGCCCGTTCGCCCCAGGGGCCAGCGGCAACATCGCCACCGAGGAGCTCGTCTACTGGCTCGACGACGCCGAGGTGTCCACCGGCATCGACCTGGACGCCCTGCTGACCGCCGCGGCGGTCACCGAGCGCGCCGTGCGCCACGAGCTGCCCAGCTCGCTGCACCGCGCCGGTGGCCGGAACGTCCCCCGGGGCGCCGTGGTGGGATCGACCGCGTGAGCGCAGGAGCCCACGTCCCCCCGGCCGTGGTCGACCCCCGGGTCATGCGCGACGTGCTGGGCCACTTCGTCTCCGGCCTCACCGTGGTGACCGCGATGGGCGCCGACGGGCCGGTCGGCTTCACCTGCCAGTCGTTCAGCTCGCTGTCGCTGGACCCGCCGCTGGTGGCCTTCGCCCCCGCGCGCACCTCGTCCACCTGGCCCCGGCTGCGCGACGCCGGCCGGTTCTGCGTGAACGTCCTCGCCGAGGAGCAGAGCGGGTTGTCCCGCCAGTTCGCCCGCAGCGGCACCGACAAGTACGCCGGGGTCAGCTGGGCGCCGAGCCCGTACGGCTCCCCCGTGCTGGACGGCGTCGTCGCCTGGATCGACAGCGAGCTGTGGGCCGAGTACGACGGCGGTGACCACACGATCGTCGTCGCCCGGGTGCTCGACCTCGGCGCGGACGCCTCCCGCAGCCCGCTGCTGTTCCACCGCGGTGCCTACGGCCTCCAGCAGAAGGGCGGCCTCTAGTCGAAGCGGAGCGCGAGCACCGCGACGTCGTCCCGGCGGTCGGGGTGCGGGCCCACCGCGTGCCGGCACAGGTCGGCCGGGGTCGCGTCGACCGGTGCGTCGGCCAGCCGGGCCGCCAGCGCGGCGATCCCCTGGTCGAGGTCCTCGCCCGGGCGCTCGATCAGCCCGTCGGTGTAGGCGATCAGGGTCGAGCCGGCCGGCACCTCGAGGACCAGGGACTCCCGCTGGTGGGTGGCGTCCACGCCGATGAGCAGCCCGGTCACCTCGTGCACCACCTGCACCGAGCCGTCGAGCCCGCGGAGGACGACCGGCGGGTGCCCGGCGTTGGCCAGCTCCAGCCGCCACGGCTCGCCGGCGGCGGTGGGGCGCTCGGCCCGGGCGTAGACCATCGTGGCCATCGGCGCGACGTGCAGCCCCTGCACCAGCCGGTCGACCCGGCCGAGGACCTCGCCCGGGTCGGTGTCGGGGGCGTCCCAGGCGCAGGCCCGCAGCAGCCCGCGCAGGTGCCCCATCGCCGCGGCGGCGGTGACGTCGTGCCCGACGACGTCCCCGACCGCGATGCCGACGGCGCCGTCGGGCAGGTGCAGCAGGTCGTAGAAGTCGCCGCCGACCTCGGCCGCGGTGGAGGCGCTGAGGTAGGCCGCCGCCGCCGTCACACCCGGGATGGTGGGCAGGTCGGGCAGCAGTGAGCGCTGCAGCGTCTCGGCGACGGTGTGCTCCTGCTGGTAGAGCCGCACGTTGTCCATCGCCATCGCGGCACGGCGGGACAGGTCGCGGGCCAGGTCGACGTCCTCGCGGCTGAACGTCCGGTCCTCGCTGGTCGCCACCAGCACCAGCGCGCCCAGCATCCGGCGCCGGGCGACCAGCGGGAGGCTCATCACCGAGCTGCCGCCGAGCCGGCGGAACAGCGCGGCGGTCTCCGGCAGCGGGAAGACCCGGTCGACCCACTCCGGGGTGACGCGGTCGACGAGCACCGACTCGCTGGTGCGGAGCGACCGGCGGGTGGGTGAGCTCTCCGGGAGGTTGCCGAGGTGCAGCGCGGCCAGCTGGGCCAGCTCGGCCCGGAAGCCCTCCCGGTGCCGGTGGGCGGTCTCCTGCACCGCGCCGTGCTCGTCGACCAGGGTGAGGAAGACCCAGTCGGCCAGCAGCGGCACGCACAGCGACGCCAGCCGGTCGGTCAGGTCCGCCATGTCCAGGGTCGCGCTGAGCGTGCTGGTCGCCTCGGCCATGAGCGCGAGCCGGCTCTGCGCGAGCTCGGCCTCCACCCGGGCGGCGTCGGCGGCGGCGTGCGCCTCCTCGGCGTCCCGGCGGGCGGCCCGCTCGGCGGCGAAGGCGACCCGGCGGTCGTCCTCCACCCGGACCCGCTCGGTGACGTCGCTCTGCACGCCCACGAAGCTGACCAGCTCGCCCTCGCCGTCGAAGACCGGCGTGATCGACAGCTGGTTCCAGAACGCCGAGCCGTCCTTGCGGTAGTTGAGCAGCGTGGTGGTGATCGGCCGCTGCTCCCGCAGCGCCTCGCGGACCTCGTCGACGACCGCGCGATCGGTCGCCGGCCCCTGCAGGAAGCGGCAGTTCCGGCCGACGCTCTCCTCGTAGCCGTACCCGCTGATCCGGCTGAAGGACGGGTTGACCCAGACCAGCGGGTTGTCCTCCTGGCGCGGGTCGGTGATGGTGAACGCGATGTCGGTGGCGACGACGGCACGCGCGCGGAGCGCCTGCAGCACGGCCTCGGGGTCCTCGGATCTCGCGGGCTCGTCGATCTGCAGGAACACCACCAGGGAGAGCCGCTGCTCGCTGTCGGTCTCGGACAGCGGGAAGCCGGTCACCCACAGCACCTGGTCGGAGCCCGACACCGCGCCGGCGGCCCGCTGCTCGTCGGAACTGCGCTGCGGGGAGAGCCGGACCGCCTCACCGACGACCGGCCGCCCCTCGGCCACCAGCGACAGCGGGCTGGAGGTGCTGGCGAGCGGGGCGGAGCCCAGGTCGGTGAGCCCGGCCGACGCTCCCCAGGTGTCCACCGGCACCGGGAGCCGGACGTTGCCGGCCAGCTCGATCGCGGCCTTGTTGGCGTAGACGACGTCCCCGGCGGTCTGGTCGATCACCAGCACCGCGACCGGGACGTCGGACAGGACGTCGGGCAGCGCGGCCTGCGCCGCCCGCGTCGTGTCGGTACCGGAGACGGCCACCTCGGCGGCACCGACGATGTTCGCCTGGCGCTGGACCGATGACGGCGCGGAGTCGACCACCACGAGGCTCTCGGCGAGCGCGGAGGTGGCCTCTGGCGGGACGGCGCCGGCGGGCGCCCCTGGGTGTCGCTGGAACGGCACGCGGTGATCTTACCGATGGGTTCGGTTGCGCACCATCGACAGGGGACGGGCTGGTCGGCCCTGCGTAGCGTCGTCGGCGGCACCGCGGGGTAGGGACCGGGCCGCACACCACGAGAGAGGACGCGTCATGGGACTCCTGAGCCGGCTCTTCGGCCGGGACCGCGGACAGGGCTCGCCCTACGGTCCCGGCTCCACCGACCCCTACGCCGAGCAGGGCTACGGCTACGCCCAGCAGCCCCAGCAGCAGCCGCAGCGGCCGGCGTCGCGGGGGCAGAGCGAGGACGAGCGCGCGATCGAGCGGTACCGCTACCTGCTGCGCACCGCTCCTCCGGACCAGGTGGAGGCCGCGCACGCGGAGGCCTTCGGCAAGCTCACCCCCGAGCAGCGCCGGCAGGTGCTCGACCAGCTGTCCGCGGCGGTGCCGGCCGGTGAGCGGCCGCGCGGCGACGACCCGCGGAGCCTTGCCCGGGCCGCCACCCGGGCGGAGTTCCGCCAGCCCGGGTTCCTCGAGCGCACCTTCAGCGGCGGCGGTGGCGGGTACGGCGGGGGCTACGGCCGGAGCGGTTACGGCGGCGGTGGCTACGGCGGCGGTCACGGCGGCGGCATGGGCGGCATGGGCGGTGGCATGGGGATGGGCAGCATGATCGGCGGCAGCCTGCTCGGCACCGTCGCCGGCGTGGTCGTCGGCTCGGCGGTGGCCGACGCGCTGTTCGACACCGGCCTCGGCGACGGCGGCCTGTTCGGCGGCGGTGACGAGGAGGCCTACGCCGACGGCTACCAGGACGGCGAGCAGGCCGACGACGGCGGCGGCGACGGTGGTGGTGGCGACGGTGGTGACGCCGGCGGGGACTACGACGCGGGCGGCTCCGACGGCGGTGGCTTCGACGGCGGTGGCTTCGACGGCGGTGGCTTCGACGGCGGCGGGGACTTCGGCGGCGAGTTCTAGTCAGCCCTGCCGGCGGCCTCCTCGGCCTGGTGTCGCAGCCACAGCAGGCCGAGGACCGGCAGGACCAGCGGGATGAACCCGTAGCCCCGGCCGTAGCCGGACCACACGGTGTCGTCGGGGAAGGCCGCCGGGTCCACCAGCGACAGGGTGCCCACGACCAGCACCCCGAGCAGCTCCACCGAGCAGGCGGCCACCGCGGTCCGCCGACCGCCCTGGCCGCCCCGGGCCAGCCCGACCGCGGCGGCGACGTAGACGACCGCGGCCAGGGCGGACAGCAGGTAGGCCAGCGGTGCCTCGTCGAACTGGACCGCCAGCTGGACGGCGGCCCGGGCACCGGCGGCGAGCGCGAACACCGCGTAGACGGCGACCAGCACCCGCCCCGGCCCCTGCGCGGGGCCCTCAGCCACGGGTGACCTCCCACAGGTCGAGGAGACGCCAGACCATCACCGCGACGGCCAGCGCGGCCACCCCGAGCACGGTCCCCGCCCAGCGGGTCGGCTCGGTGCGGGCCCACAGCAGGCCCGCGACCGGCAGCAGCACGACGCTGACCAGGTAGGCGAGGAACGTGGCCAGCTCGACCGGCCGCTGACCGCCGACCAGCGCGGCGGTGGCCACGACCGCCTGCACGACGAGCAGCAGCTCCAGCAGCGCGGTCGTGGCCAGGTGCGCCGTGCCGATCCGCCGGCGCAGCGCGGTGCTCAGCCCTCCCAGGGCGGCGAGGGCGACGGCGACGACGCTGATCGCGACGACCAGCGGGGTGCTCACCCTGGCGAGGGTAGTGAGCCGGTCAGCGGTGCACGGAGGACATGTCCGGGTAGCGGTCGCCGACGGCGGCACCGGCCGGCGCGGCCTCGTCCAGCGCGCGCACGTCGTCGTCGGTCAGCTCGACGTCGGCGGCGCCGGCGTTCTCCTCCAGGTAGCCGACCCGCTTGGTCCCCGGGATCGGCACCACCGTGGGGTTGCCCGCCCGGCCCGACTGCGCCATGACCCAGGCCAGCGCCAGCTGGGTGGCGGTCACGCCCTTGCCCTCGGCGAGCTCCCGCACCCGGTCGACCAGCTCGAGGTTCTTCGCGAACGCCTCGCCCTGGAAGCGCGGGTTGTGCCGGCGGAAGTCGTCGGCGTCGAGGTCGTCGACGCTGCGGATCTGGCCGGACAGGAAGCCGCGGCCGATCGGGGAGTAGGCGACGAACCCGATCCCGAGCTCGGCGCAGGTGGCCAGCACCCCGTCGTCCTCGGGGTCCCGGGTCCACAGCGAGTACTCGGTCTGCACCGCGGTGACCGGCTGGACGGCGTCCGCCCGGCGGATCGTCTCCGGCGCGGCCTCGGAGATGCCGGCGTGCCGGATCTTCCCGGCGTCCACCAGCTCCTTGAGCGCGCCCCAGGTGTCCTCGATCGGCACGCTCGGGTCGACCCGGTGCTGGTAGTACAGGTCGATGACGTCGACACCCAGCCGCTGCAGCGAGGCGTCGCAGGCCCGGTGCACGTACTCCGGGGTGCCGTTGATGCGCACGAACGAGCCGTCCTCGCCGCGCTCGTTGCCGAACTTGGTGGCCAGCACCACCTCGTCCCGCCGGCCGGCGATCGCCGTGCCCACCAGCCGCTCGTTGGTGAACGGGCCGTACATGTCGGCGGTGTCGAGGAAGGTGACGCCGAGGTCGAGGGCGCGGGCGATGGTGCGCTCGGCCTCGGCCTGGTCGCCGGTGCCGTAGAACTCGCTCATCCCCATGCAGCCCAGGCCTTGGGCTGCGACGGTCAGGTCGCGGAGCTGTCGGATCTGCATGCCCGCTCCCCTGCCCGTTCCTCCCCGGGAGCAACCAGCGGAACCGCTCCGGCTGCGCGAGGGACCGGCGTCGTCCCCTAGGGTCGGGGGGCACGCACGGGCTGCTCAGCAGCACCGATGAGGACCGGAGGTCGCAGGTGGGGGCGGACAGCCCGGTGGTCGTGGTCGCCAACCGGCTCCCGGTGGACCAGGTGACCGAGCCCGACGGCACGACCCGGTACCAGCGCAGCCCCGGGGGCCTGGTCACCGCGCTCGAGCCCTTCGTCGCCGGCCGCGGTGGGGCCTGGGTCGGCTGGTCCGGCGCCGCGGGGGACGCCCCCGAGCCCTTCGAGTCCGGCGGGATGCACCTCGTGCCGGTGCCGCTGTCGGAGGAGGAGGTCGACCGCTACTACGAGGGCTTCTCCAACGCCTCGCTGTGGCCGCTCTACCACGACGTCGTCGAGAAGCCGGAGTACCACCGCACCTGGTGGGACACCTACGTGCAGGTCAACAAGCGGTTCGCCGACCGCGCTGCCGAGGTGGCCGCCGAGGGCGCGATCGTCTGGGTGCACGACTACCAGCTGCAGCTGGTGCCCGCGATGCTCCGGCAGCGCCGACCCGACCTCACCATCGGCTTCTTCCTGCACATCCCCTTCCCGCCCTACGAGCTGTTCACCCAGCTCCCCTGGCGCTCGGCGATCATCGAGGGGCTGCTCGGCGCGGACCTCATCGGCTTCCAGCAGCCCGCCGGGGCGACCAACTTCGTCAACCTGGCCCGCCGGCTGCACGACCTGCCGGCCAAGGGCAGCACGGTCAGCTACGACGGCCGCACGGTGACCGCCAAGGCCTTCCCGATCTCCATCGACGTCGCCGCCTTCGACGAGCTCGCCAGCTCCCCCGAGGTGCTGGCCCGGGCGGCGGAGATCCGCGAGGAGCTCGGGCAGCCGGAGAAGATCGTGCTCGGGGTGGACCGGCTGGACTACACCAAGGGCATCACCGTCCGGCTCGAGGCCTTCCAGGAGCTCCTGGAGGACGGCGCGATCGAGGCGCCGGCGACGACCTTCGTGCAGGTGGCCACGCCCAGCCGGGAGCGGGTGGAGCACTACGTCACGATGCGCGAGACGATCGAGCAGCAGGTGGGCCACATCAACGGCCTGTACGGCTCGATCGCCGGGTCGGCGGTGCGCTACTTCAACCAGTCGATGCCCCGCGAGGAGCTCGCCGCCATGTACCGGGCGGCCGACGTCATGCTGGTCACCCCCTACCGCGACGGCATGAACCTGGTCGCCAAGGAGTACGTCGCGGCCCGCGGCGACCTCGGCGGCGTGCTGGTGCTCAGCGAGTTCGCCGGCGCGGCCGCCGAGCTCAAGCAGGCGCTGCTGGTCAACCCGCACGACATCGACGGGGTGAAGAAGCAGCTGGTGCGGGCTTTGCGGATGGACCCGGCCGAGGGGGCCAAGCGGATGCGCGCGATGCGCCGGCACGTCGCCCGGCACGACCTGGACCACTGGGCCAACTCGTTCTTCGAGTCGCTCGAGGCCCGGGCCTGACCGTGCTCGACGCGGAGCTCGGCGCGGCGCTGGACGAGCTGTCCCGGCGGCGACCGCTGCTGCTGGCCAGCGACTACGACGGCGTGCTGGCCCGGCTCCGGGACGACCCGTCGGCGGCGGTGCCCGAACCCGGCATCGCTGAGCTGCTCGGCCGGCTCGCCGCGGTCGAGGGCGTCACCGTCGCGCTGGTCAGCGGGCGCGGGGTCGAGGACCTCCAGCGCACCAGCGGGCTGACCGGACCGTTCCGCTGGGTCGGCAGCCACGGCGCCGAGTACGACGGGCCGCTGGCCGGTGAGCTGGCCGCCCGTCGTGACGCGCTCGCCGCGGCGCTCGCCCCGCTGGTGGACGCCGTCCCGGGAGCCCGGCTCGAGGTCAAGCCGGCCAGCGCCGCGGTGCACGTGCGCACCGTCGCCGACCGGGGCGCCGCGCAGCAGCTGCTCGCCGACGCGGCCGCCGGGCCCGGTGCGGCCCCGGAGCTGACCGCGAAGCCCGGCAAGGACGTGCTCGAGCTGGCCGTGACCGACGCCGACAAGGGCTCGGCGCTGCTCCGGCTGCGGGACGAGCTGGGTGCCGCCGGCGTCCTGTACCTCGGTGACGACGTGACCGACGAGGACGCGTTCCGCGCGCTCGGCGCCGGGGACGTGACGATCAAGGTCGGCGCAGGCGACACCGCAGCCGGGCACCGGGTCGAGGACCTCTCCGGGGTGCGTGCGGCGCTCGAGCGGCTGGCCGCCACCCTCCCCGCCTGACCGTCCCCGCCTTCCGTCGCTGACGGAACGCCGCTTCGCCCCGTCACACCCAGCGCAGCAGCCCCATCCGCGGTCACGGTCCCCGTCGGCGCTGCC
This sequence comes from Modestobacter altitudinis, assembly GCF_005930475.1. Classification (GTDB taxonomy): domain Bacteria; phylum Actinomycetota; class Actinomycetes; order Mycobacteriales; family Geodermatophilaceae; genus Modestobacter; species Modestobacter altitudinis. Next base: position 59,907 of record NZ_SJEW01000004.1, on the reverse strand, counting down.
GATCAGGTCGAGAGCACCGGTGGGTGCGAAGAGATGTCGACATGACCGTTCATGACCATTCTCAGCACCTCACCGATGAATTCGAAAAAGGTCGGCGCGCGCCGTTTTCCCAACTGGAACGGCGGGAGAGCGTGCCGAAGAACCACTTGCTGAGCGGGGTGAGCCCGACAGTGCGCATCAAGGGGATGAGGCAGGCGTGGAAGGTCTGGACGACATCGTCGAGGAGTTCCTCGTGGAGAGTCACGAGAACCTCGACCAGCTGGACCAGGACCTGGTGGCCCTGGAGCAGGACCCGCGGTCGCGGGAACGGCTCTCGAGCATCTTCCGGACGATCCACACCATCAAGGGCACGAGTGGGTTCCTGGCCTTCAACAAGCTGGAGGAGATCGCCCACGTCGGGGAGAACCTCCTCTCCCGGCTGCGGGACGGCGCCCTGGACCTCACGCCATCACGCACCAGTGCGCTGCTGCAGATGACCGACACCATCCGCGCCCTGCTCGCGGAGATCGAGTCCAGCGGTGGCGAGGGGTCGGTCGCCGTGGCCGGCACCGTCACCGTGCTCAGCGCCGCCCTCGAGGACGGCCCGGCCGAGTCCGCCGTCGAGGCGGCCGCCGCCGTGGTCGAGGCCGAGGCCGCCGTGGTGGAGGCCGAGGCCGTCACCGAGGCACCGGCCGAGACGCCGGCGCCCGCGCCGGTCAAGAAGCCCGTCGCCAAGAAGGCACCGGCCAAGCGGGCCTCCCGGGCGAAGGTCGCCGTCCCGGCGCCCGCCCCGGTGCCCGCGGTCGAGAACATCCCCGCGCCCACGCCGCCGGTCGCCGGGCCGGCGCCCGTCGCCGAGATCCCCCAGGAGGCCCCTGTGGCACCGGTCCCCGTCGCCCAGGCCCTGGGTGCCGAGGCGCCCACCGGGCTCGCCCCCGAGCCCGGGACGCCCGAGGCGCAGCCCAAGGGACGCGGCGTCGCCGAGAGCACCATCCGCGTCGACGTCGACCTGCTGGACAACCTGATGCTGCTCGTCGGTGAGCTGGTGCTGACCCGCAACCAGATCGTCCAGTACGTCGGCCGGCAGAACGACCAGGACCTGATCCGCGCATCGCAGCGCCTCAACCTGATCGCCAGCGAGTTGCAGGAGAGCGCGATGAAGACGCGCATGCAGCCGATCGACCACATCTGGTCCAAGCTCCCCCGCGTCGTCCGCGACCTCGGCCTGCAGTGCGGCAAGGCCGTGCGGCTGGAGATGGAGGGCAAGGACACCGAGCTGGACAAGACCCTGCTCGAGGCGGTCAAGGACCCGCTGACCCACCTGGTCCGCAACTCCGTCGACCACGGTGTCGAGGACACCGCCGGCCGCGCCGCCGCGGGCAAGCCCGCCGAGGGCGTGCTCACGCTCCGCTCGCGTCACGAGAGCGGCCAGGTCGTGGTCGAGGTCGCCGACGACGGAGCCGGCATCGACCCGGTCAAGATCGGTCGCAAAGCCGTCGAGAAGGGCCTCATCACCGCCGACGCGCTGGCCCGGATGGGCCCGCAGGACCTCCTGCAGCTGATCTTCCTGCCCGGCTTCTCCACTGCTGCCGCGGTCACCAACGTCTCCGGCCGCGGTGTCGGCATGGACGTGGTGAAGACCAACATCGAGGGCATCGGCGGCACCATCGAGGTCGAGTCGACCGTGGGTCGGGGCACCGTCATGCGGCTGCGCATCCCGCTGACGCTGGCGATCGTCCCGGCACTGACCATCGAGTGCGCCGGCGACCGCTACGCCATCCCGCAGATCAGCCTGCAGGAGCTCGTCTCCCTGGACGCCGAGAAGGCCGCCTCTGCTGTCGAGGACGTCGGCGGTGCGTCGGTCTACCGGCTGCGCGGCGAGCTGCTCCCCCTGGTCCACCTGGCCGACGTGCTCGGCCTGCCCTCCGACCGGCACGACGGGCACGTGGTCATCGCCGTCCTGAGCTCGGAGGGACGCCGCTTCGGGCTGGTGGTCGACCGGGTGATCAACACCGAGGAGATCGTGGTCAAGGCGGTGAGCGGCCAGCTCAAGCAGATCGGCCTCTACTCCGGGGCGACCGTGCTCGGCGACGGCGCCGTGGCACTCATCCTCGACGTCCAGGCGCTGGCCCGTCGGGCCCTGCGGACCGAGACCACCGACCGCCAGGAGCACCGGCTGGCGGCCGCCGCGGCGGCCGCCTCGGTCTCCGAGCGGCAGCGGATGCTGCTGGCCGCGATCGGCGGCGGCCGGCGGGTGGCGATCCCGCTGGACACCGTCACCCGGCTCGAGCAGGTGCGCAGCGAGACCGTCGAGCGGGTCGGTTCCCGCGAGGTCGTGCAGTACCGCGGCGCGATCCTCCCGATCGTCCGGCTGGACCGGCACCTGGGCGCCTTCGGCGACTCCGAGCGCGAGGTCCTCGAGGTCATCGTCTACGCCGACCACGGCCGCAGCGTGGCCATCGTCGTCGAGGAGATCCTCGACATCGTCGACGGCGAGGCCGCGGTGCAGAGCGACATCGACGACCTCGGCCTGCTCGGCTCGGCGGTCATCGGTGACCGGGTCACCGAACTGCTGGACGTCCGCGCGGCCATCCTCGCCGCCGACCCGGCCTTCTACACGCCGGCCCCGGGGAGCGCGCCCGCCGCCCTGGACATCGACAGCAGCGCCTTCGGCTTGGACGGCGCCCCCCTCACCCAGTACTCGGAGGTCTGACCGTGAGCACCGCCACCGCAGCCCGCACGATGCCCGCCACGAGCCAGCTCGCCACCTTCTGGCTGGACGGCGACCTCTTCGGTGTGGAGGTGGAGCACGTGCAGGAGGTGCTCCGCAGCCAGAGCATGACCCGGGTGCCGCTGGCCCCCCCGGCCGTCGCCGGCCTGATCAACCTCCGTGGCCAGGTCGTCACCGCGATCGAGCTCCGCGAGCGGCTGGGCCGCAAGCCCCGGCCGGAGGGCCAGGAGGCCGTCGTCATCGTCGTCCGGCTGCACGGTGAGGCCGTCAGCCTGCTGGTCGACAGCATCGCCGACGTCGTCGACGTCGACGTGCGTGACTTCGAGGCACCGCCGGACACCCTGGACGGCGCCGGCCGCGAACTGATCCGGGGCGCCTACAAGCTCTCCGGCCAGCTGCTCCTCGCCCTCGACGTCAACCGGGCCGTCGGCACCTGACGGAACACCTCCAGCACGGCCACCCAGCACCACACGGACCACCCCCGCCCCGCCCACTGCCCTCGTAAGGACCTGAACATGACCAACGTCGCCCTGCCCTCCCGGCGGCTCGGGTGGTTCGCCGACCGACCGATCGGCGTGAAGATCGGCGCGGTCATCGCGCTGCTCGCCGTCGTCGTCCTCGGTACGAACCTGCTGGCCGTCAACCGCCTCAACGACATGCGCGCGGGCCAGGAGCAGATCTACACCGAGAACCTCAAGCCGCTGAACGACCTGTCCGCCGTCCAGCGCGCGTTCGCCGCCTACCGGTCCCGGGTGCTCCAGTACGCCGTCTACAGCGCGGCCGACCGGCCGACCCTGCTCACCGAGATGGACGAGAAGCAGGCTGACATCGCAGCGGCCTTCGACGACTACTCCCCCTTCGTCGTCAACGCCGCAGCGGTCACGTCCTTCCAGGACGGCGTCGCTGCCTACGTCACCACGAACAAGACCCAGCTGTTCCCCGCCGCGGACGCCGGCGACCTGGCGACGTACGCGGCGCTCTACCAGACCGTCACGCAGGACCAGCTCGACGTCATCGCCCAGGGCCTCGAGGACGAAGGACTGGCCCAGTCCGCAGAGGCTGCCGACCGCAACGCCGAGGCGGCTGCGGCGGCGAGCAGCTCCATCCGGCTGCTGCTGATCACCTCCATCGTCGCGATCATCGCGGCTGCCGCGCTGGCCTTCCTGGTCATCCGCCGGATCCTGGCCACGGTCCGCTCGGTGCAGACCTCCGTGGAGGCCATGGCCAACGGCGACCTGACCGTGTCGCCCACCGTCCGGGACCACGACGAGATCGGCCGGATGGCCGAGTCGCTCGCCTCCGCCCAGACCAGCCTGCGCTCGGTGATGGCCGCCGTCGTCGCCTCCTCGGACGCGGTCGCCGCGGCCTCGGAGGAGCTGTCGGCCTCCTCGGCGCAGATCTCGGCCTCGGCCGAGGAGACCTCGGCCCAGTCCGGTGTCGTCTCCGCCGCCGCCGACGAGGTGTCCCGCAACGTGGCCACGGTCGCCGCCGGCGCCGACCAGATGGGTGCCTCGATCCGGGAGATCAGCCAGAACGCCAACGAGGCCGCCCGGGTCGCCGCCCAGGCCGTCGCCGAGGCCGAGACCACGAACGCCACCGTGGTCAAGCTCGGTGACTCCTCGCGGGAGATCGGCAACGTCGTCAAGGTCATCACCTCGATCGCCGAGCAGACCAACCTGCTGGCCCTGAACGCCACCATCGAGGCGGCCCGTGCCGGGGAGGCCGGCAAGGGCTTCGCGGTGGTCGCCAACGAGGTCAAGGAGCTGGCCCAGGAGACGGCCCGGGCCACCGAGGACATCGCCCGCCGGGTCGAGGCCATCCAGGGCGACACCTCCGGTGCGGTGGACGCGATCGGCCGGATCTCGGAGATCATCGGCTCGATCAACGACTACCAGCTCACCATCGCCTCCGCGGTGGAGGAGCAGACCGCGACCACCAACGAGATGTCCCGGTCGGTGCAGGAGGCCGCCGGCGGTTCGACGGAGATCGCCACCAACATCACCGGCGTCTCGACCGCGGCCAGCAGCACCACCCAGGCGCTCGGACAGACCCGCCAGGCCGTCGACGAGCTCTCCCGGATGGCCAGCGACCTGCGCACGACGGTGGCCCGTTTCTCGTACTGACACAGAATGCACCGACGCACCGACCCCCGCGGCCGCTGCCCCGCCCCCTTCCCCGGGCGAGGTGGCGGCCGCGGTCATCTCCGGGGCCTTTCCGCCGTCCTTTCTGGTATCGGATGGACGACACGCGCCAGGAAGCGGTAATCGCGGTTACCGCTTCCCTCACCATGGTGGCAGAACGTCGTTCTGCCACCATTCCTGAGCGTTGCGAACGGCCTTTCTCTCAGCGCGAGGGAATGGGTTTTGCACCAGGGAATGGTCGCCACTCCCCGGCACCACCGCCCTGTCCGCCCGCTCATCCACCCCGGAGAACCGTCATGCGCCCCTCCGCTCCGAACCGCCGGCTCGGCTGGTTCGCCGACCGTCCCCTGGCCGTGAAGTTCGCCCTGCTGCTCGGCGTCGTCGTGCTGGCGTTCGCCGCGCTCCTCACGACGCTGCTGGTCTCGAACGCCGAGGTCAGCGACGCCCGGCACGACGCCACCCACCTCAACGACGCCGAGGGCCTCGTCCTGCAGTTGGACACCCGGGCGAGCGAGTTCAAGGTCGACGCCTTCCGGGCGCTGGTCCGCCCCGACCCGGGCGCCGAGCTGCCCAACCTCGCCGACGACGTGGCGACCGCACAGGACCTGCTGGCCCACCTGGGGGCCATCCCGCTGGACGGCGCCGCCGCCGACACGACGGCGGCCCTCGGGGACAGCTTCGGCGCCTACACCGACGCCATCTCCGCGATCGTCGACGCCGCGGTGGCCGACCAGGCCAGCGCCCAGGCCGGCTACGACGAGATCCAGACGGCCAACGACGTCACCGACGCCGCCGTGGGAGAGGCGAAGGACGCGCTGTCGGCGGCCACGGACGCCGCCGAACAGCGGATGGCCGACGCGATCAGCAGCGCCGACCGGCTGGGGAGCGCCGCGGTCGCCGTGGGGCTGGTGCTGATCGTCGGGCTCGGGCTGCTCACCCTGCGCTCGCTCGCCGGGCCGATCGGCCGGGTGGAGGCGTCGCTGGAGGCCATGGCCGGCGGTGACCTCACCGTGGCCTCGGGCGTGGTCGCGCGCGACGAGGTGGGCCGGATGGCCGCGGCACTGGACACCGCCCAGGAGCACCTGCGCTCGGTCATCGCCGGCGTCGCCTCCTCGGCCGACGCGGTGGCGGCTGCTTCGGAGGAGCTGTCGGCGTCCTCGGCGCAGATCTCGGCGTCGGCGGAGGAGACCTCCGCGCAGTCCGGTGTCGTCTCCGCCGCCGCGGAGGAGGTCTCGCGCAACGTGGCCACGGTGGCCGCCGGAGCGGAGGAGATGGGTGCCTCGATCCGGGAGATCAGCCAGAACGCCAACGAGGCGGCCCGGGTCGCTGCCCAGGCCGTCGGTGAGGCCGAGGCGACCACGGTGACGATCACCAAGCTGGGGACGTCGTCCCAGGAGATCGGCGCGGTGGTCAAGGCGATCACGAGCATCGCGGAGCAGACGAACCTGTTGGCGCTGAACGCCACGATCGAGGCGGCCCGGGCCGGCGAGGCCGGCAAGGGCTTCGCGGTGGTCGCCAACGAGGTCAAGGAGCTGGCGCAGGAGACCGCCCGGGCCACCGAGGACATCGCCCGGCGGGTCGAGGCGATCCAGGGTGACACCACCGGTGCGGTGGACGCGATCGGCCGGATCTCGGAGATCATCGGCTCGATCAACGACTACCAGCTGACCATCGCCTCGGCGGTGGAGGAGCAGACCGCCACGACCAACGAGATGTCCCGGTCGGTGCAGGAGGCCGCCGGCGGGTCCACCGAGATCGCCATGAACATCACCGGGGTCTCCTCGGCGGCGGGTTCCACCACCCAGGCGCTCGGCCAGACCCGCCAGGCGGTCGACGAGCTGTCCCGGATGGCCAGCGACCTGCGGGGGAGCGTCGCCACCTTCACCTGGTGACCCCGGCCGCGCAGCCTGACGGCCGCCATTCCCGCCACCGGTGGCGCGGAATGGCGGCCGTCGTCGTTGTCCGGGAACCGGCGGACCGGTGTCGACAAGTTCCCCCCGTGGGCGGGCCACCGCACTTTCTCGCCATTCCGGACAGGGCGAACACAGTTCCGGTACAGGAAGGTCGCAGCAATCCGAGAATGGTCGTGAACCCGATCGTGACGCGGCCCACGAGGAGCGCACGGAGACCGTCCGCCCCGCCGAGCACCGACGCCCGGGCGTCCCACCAGGAGAGACACCATGACCACGTCACCGCAGCACACCGCCGACCCCGCTCCCGCGCCGCGCGCCCTCTGGGGCGACCGGGGCGTGCGCACGAAGATCCTCGCTGCGGTGGGGGTCGCCGGGGTCGTCGCCGCCGGCGTGGGGGTCATGGGCCTGTCCGCACTCGGGTCCTCGGCCCAGACCAGCCAGGCGCTCTACGAGAGCAACATCGCCGGCATCAGCGCCGCCGACGACATGATGGTCACCCTCGGGGAGGGCCGCCGGCTGATCCGGGACGTCCTGATCACGCCCGACCGGGCCGGTGGCCAGCAGGCGCTGGACGCCTTCGCGGCGCTGGAGGACACCTTCCACCAGCAGGTCGACGCCTACGGCGACTCCCTCCCCACCCCGGACAAACTCGCCCTGGTGGCCCAGGCCAGTGACTCCTTCGACCAGTACGTCGCGGCCGGCACGACGGTGCTCGGGCCGATGGCGTTGGCCAACGACGTCCCCGGCTTCTTTGCGGCCAACCAGACTCAGGCATCGCCCCTGGCCCAGCAGGCCGCCGACAACCTGAACAAGGTCCGTGGACTGGAGTCGGCCGAGGCCAAGGAGGCGGCCGCCGGCGCCCAGGCCCAGTACGAGTCGCAGCGTACGTCCGCCGTGGCTCTGCTGGTCGCCGGGCTGGCGGTGGCCCTGGGCGTCGGGCTCGCGGTCGCCCGCACCATCGCCCGCGGTGTGGGCGCGGTGAAGCGGGTCGCCGACGCACTCGCCGACGGTGACCTCACGAAGAGCAGTGGTCTGCGCACCAGTGATGAGCTGGGGCAGATGGGTGCATCCCTCGACTCCGCCATCGGCAACCTGCGCCGGCTGGTGGCCTCGGTCGCCGACTCGGCCGACGCCGTCGCGGCGTCCTCGGAGGAGCTGTCGGCGTCCTCCAGTCAGATCTCGGCCTCGGCCGAGGAGACCTCGGTGCAGTCCGGGGTGGTGTCGGCCGCCGCGGAGGAGGTCTCCCGCAGCGTGAGCACGGTCGCGGCCGGCGCGGAGGAGATGGGGGCTTCGATCAGGGAGATCAGCCAGAACGCCAACGAGGCGGCTCGGGTCGCGGCGCAGGCGGTCACCGAGGCGGAGGCGACGACCGAGACGATCACGAAGCTGGGCATCTCGTCGCAGGAGATCGGCAACGTGGTGAAGACGATCACCAGCATCGCCGAGCAGACCAACCTGCTGGCGCTGAACGCCACCATCGAGGCCGCGCGGGCCGGCGAGGCCGGCAAGGGCTTCGCGGTGGTCGCCAACGAGGTCAAGGAGCTGGCCCAGGAGACGGCGCGGGCGACCGAGGACATCGCCCGCCGGGTGGAGGCCATCCAGGGCGACACGTCGGGTGCGGTGGCCGCGATCGGCCGGATCTCCAGCGTCATCGGCTCGATCAACGACTACCAGCTGACCATCGCCAGTGCAGTGGAGGAGCAGACCGCGACGACCAACGAGATGTCCCGGTCGGTGCAGGAGGCCGCGGGCGGCTCGACCGAGATCGCGCAGAACATCACCGGCGTCTCGACCGCCGCCGAGTCGACCACCCAGGCGCTCTCGCAGTCCCGGCAGGCCGTCGACGAGCTCTCCCGGATGGCCAGCGACCTGCGCACGACGGTGGGCCGCTTCACCTACTGAGCGAAGGCTCCACAGAGCCGCGCGGACCGTCGGTCCGCGCGGCTCTGTCGCGTCCGGTACCGCGGGGAAGTGGGACAGCCGAGAAGGGTGGTGCACCACCTGATGACGCCCTACTTCCCGGAGGACATCCTGTGATCGTCACTCGCCGAACGCACCGAATCGGGTGGTGGCGGGACCTGCCCGTCGTGTGGAAGGTCGGGTCCACGGCGTTGTGCGGACTACTGGTCGCACTCGTCGTCGGCGGGGTGGGGCTGGCACGGATGGCCGCTCTGGACACGACGGGCACCTGGCAGCGGTCGAGCACGTCCGCCGTGGAGCAGTTGGCGACCGCGAACACCGCCTTCCTGCAGACGCGGCTGGACGCGTACGCGATCCTCTTCGCCGCAGCCGAGAACCGTGCTGCGGCCGCGCAGAAGCTGATCGACGACGACGCGGCACTGGACGCGGCGCTGGCGAGCTACGCCGCGCTGGGGGTGTCGGTGCCCGAGGTCGACGCCATCGCCCCGCTGGTGGGCCAGTACCGGACGATCCGGGCACAGGGCCTGCTCGGCGCGGCGGTGGCCGGGGACGTGGCGGCGTTCCATGCAGCCCTGCCCCAGGTCAAGGACCTGGGCACCCAGACCGTGGATGCCTTCACGACCGCCCGGGCCGCCCAGCAGTCCGCCGCGACCACCGTGCAGGAGGCCGCCCACGACGAGTACCTCACCTCCCGGGGGCAACTGGCCCTCGCCATCGCCCTCGGGGTGGTGCTCACCGCACTGGTCGGCCTCCTGGTCGCTCGCGCCGTCACCCGCCCGCTGACCAGCATCCGCGACGGGCTCCGGGCGCTGGCGGCCGGCGACCTGGTCACCCGGACGGACGTCGACCGGCGCGACGAGCTGGGGCAGACGGCGGTGGCGCTGGACGAGGCGCAGGACCAGCTGCGAGCGGTGATCACCGCGGTCGCTGCGTCCTCGGATGCGGTGGCGGCTGCTTCGGAGGAGCTGTCGGCGTCCTCGGCGCAGATCTCGGCGTCGGCGGAGGAGACCTCCGCGCAGTCCGGTGTCGTCTCCGCCGCCGCGGAGGAGGTCTCGCGCAACGTGGCCACGGTGGCCGCCGGAGCGGAGGAGATGGGTGCCTCGATCCGGGAGATCAGCCAGAACGCCAACGAGGCGGCCCGGGTCGCTGCCCAGGCCGTCGGTGAGGCCGAGGCGACCACGGTGACGATCACCAAGCTGGGGACGTCGTCCCAGGAGATCGGCGCGGTGGTGAAGGCGATCACGAGCATCGCGGAGCAGACGAACCTGTTGGCGCTGAACGCCACGATCGAGGCGGCCCGGGCCGGCGAGGCCGGCAAGGGCTTCGCGGTGGTCGCCAACGAGGTCAAGGAGCTGGCGCAGGAGACCGCCCGGGCCACCGAGGACATCGCCCGGCGGGTCGAGGCGATCCAGGGTGACACCACCGGTGCGGTGGACGCGATCGGCCGGATCTCGGAGATCATCGGCTCGATCAACGACTACCAGCTGACCATCGCCTCGGCGGTGGAGGAGCAGACCGCCACGACCAACGAGATGTCCCGGTCGGTGCAGGAGGCCGCCGGCGGGTCCACCGAGATCGCCATGAACATCACCGGGGTCTCTTCGGCGGCGGGTTCCACCACCCAGGCGCTCGGCCAGACCCGCCAGGCGGTCGACGAGCTGTCCCGGATGGCCAGCGACCTGCGGGGGAGCGTCGCCCGGTTCATCTTCTGAGTGACCACCGTTTCGACGCTGCGTGACCGGGCACTGACGGTGCGAGACGAACACGCGGTCGCCACCTGCTCGGTGTCCTGCGGGCGGGTGACGACCGCGTGGCGCTCGGTGGGCTGGGCGCCCACGATCGTCCTCACCACTTCCCTGGAGGCGACGTGCCCTACTCCCTGGTCAGCGCAGCGACGCTCGGCTTCGACCTGGTCCGACTGCCCGCCGGTGGGCAGGTCGCCGACGTGCTGCTGACCGGCCTCGGTGCCGACGCCGCGACCCTGCACCGGCTCGCCGCGGGGCATCCGGCCACCGGCCGCCCCGACGCGGAGCGCGCAGCCCTCGCCTTCCGCGCCCGCCGGGCCCACGAGTTGGCCGCCGCCGGCGTGCCGCAGCTGCGGGACATGTCCGCCCCGAGCGGGGACGCCGACGACCGGTCCGCCCGCCTGGTCGCTCTGCTCGAGCGCAGCACGATCGGCAACACCCCGGCCCTCGAGCGGCTGGTGCGCGACGACGTCCTCGGCCCGGAACACTCCGTCGTCGCCGACCTCGACCCGGCCGTCGCCACCCTGGCCGCCGACGTGCTGGCCGACGCCGCCACCGGCTGGTGGGCCGCCGACGCGCTGGCCGACGAGGTGCGGCACGAGCTGACCGGCCCGTACACCACCGTCGCCGCCTGGGAGCCCTTCCCGCAGCCCGACCTCGGGCCGGCCACCTCCGCGCTGGCCGAGCTGCTCGGCGAGCTGAGCACCCTGGACGAGACCGGACGCCACCGCTGGCGGCTGGCCGTCGACGCCACCCGCGCCCAGCGGCGTCCCTGGGCGGCGGCCATGCACGGCGCGGCCTGGGCCGCGCACGTCTCCGGGCGCACCCGCACCCTCGCTGCTGCCCAGCTGATGGCGGTGTCGGCCTTCACCGCCGGCGGCTTCTCGGCCCGGGACGGCGCCGAGGGCGTGTGGAACGCGCTGGCCGGCTGCGTGCAGGGCCTGGCCATGAGCGACCTGTTGGACGAGGAGTCGCTGCTGGTGCTCGGCGCCCCTTGGCAGATGGTGACGGGCAGGTCGCTCCCGCTCGTCGGGTGATGCTCAACTTCCCCGCGCGATCCCGCTCAAGAACGCATCGGCTGGTGCCGATGAGGTTGTGAGCGGCCCACCGGCCGGAACATCGGCTGCGGGGGAACGCGTGGAGAAGATCAAGGTGATGGTCGTCGACGACTCGGTCGTCGTACGGAAGATCGTGACCGACGTGCTGTCCGCGGACCCGATGATCCAGGTCGTCGGCACTGCGGCGAACGGCCGGCTGGCCGTGGCGAAGCTCGAGCAGCTCAAGCCCGACCTGGTCACGATGGACATCGAGATGCCGGACATGAACGGCATCGAGGCGGTGCGCGCGATCCGCGCCACTCGCAGCCGCGTGCCGATCATCATGTTCAGCACGCTCACCGAGCGCGGTGCGTCGGCCACCCTGGACGCGCTGAGCGCCGGGGCCAACGAGTACGTCACCAAGCCGGCCAACGTCGGCAGCGTGGCGCAGTCGATGGAGAGCGTGCGCCAGCAGCTCATCCCGAAGATCAAGGCCCTGACCGGCCGGCCCCAGACCAGCGGCCCCGCGGCCGCCCCGGTCGCGGCCGCCGTCCCGGTCCGCCCCCCGGTGGCGCGCACCGTCGCCCCCAAGGAGCCCGCCGTCCTGGTGATCGGCTCCTCGACCGGCGGCCCCGAGGCGCTGACCAAGGTGCTGCCCCTGTTGCCGGCGTCCCTGCCGGTGCCGGTGCTGCTGGTCCAGCACATGCCCCCCGTCTTCACCCGGCAGTTCGCCCAGCGGCTGGACCGGCTGTGCCCGCTCACCGTGGTCGAGGCCACCGACGGCACCCCGCTGGCGCCCGGCACCGTGCACATCGCCCCCGGCGACTTCCACCTCACCATCGGCAGCAGCGGTGCCAGCAAGCGGACCGCGCTGAACCAGGCTCCGCCGGAGAACTTCTGCCGCCCGGCCGTCGACGTCCTCTTCCGCTCCGCGGTGGCCGCCTACGGCGGTGCGGTGCTGGGCGTCGTGCTCACCGGCATGGGCTCGGACGGGCGCATCGGCTCGGGTCAGATCCGGGACACCGGCGGCAGTGTCATCGCCCAGGACCAGGCCACCTCGGTGGTCTGGGGCATGCCCGGCGCCGTCACCCAGGCCGGGTTCGCCGACGAGGTCGTGCCGCTGGACCGGGTCGCCGAGGCGATCATCCGGCTGCTCCCCACCCCGCGTCCCGCCGCGAGCTTCGCCGCGGCCCGCACCGGCGCCGCCGCCGGGATCGGAGGCCGTCGTTGAGCCTCACCGCGACCAGCTTCGACTGGGTGCGCCAGCTGGTGCACCGCGAGAGCGCCATCGTCCTGCAGCCCGGCAAGGAGTACCTGGTCGAGGCCCGGCTGCTGCCGATGGCCCAGCAGCGTGGCCTGTCCGGCGTGAGCGAGCTCGTCGAGGCGGTGCGCAACCGCCCCGACCCGGCCACCACCCGGCGGATCGTCGAGGCGCTGACCACCAACGAGACGTCCTGGTTCCGGGACGGCGACCCCTTCACCTCGCTCACCGGCACGGTGCTGCCCCAGCTGGTGGCGGCCCGGCGGCCCGACGAGCGGCTGCAGATCTGGTCGGCGGCCTGCTCGAGCGGGCAGGAGGCGTACACGATCGCGATGCTGCTGTCCGACGCGCTGCCCAACGCCGCGACCCGGGTGTCGATCACCGCGACCGACCTGTCCCGGGCGATGGTCGAGCGGACCCGCGCGGGCCGGTTCAGCCAGCTCGAGGTCAACCGTGGTCTGCCCGCCTCCATGCTGGTGCGGCACTTCACCCGGGCGGGCAACGAGTGGGAGATCTCTCCGACCCTGCGCCGGATGATCACGGCCAGCGAGTGCAACCTCGCCGCACCGCTGCCCCGGCTGGGCCCGTTCGACGTGGTCTACCTGCGCAACGTGCTCATCTACTTCGACCTGCCCACCAAGCAGGCGATCCTCGGCCGCGTCCGCCAGCTCATGCGCCCCGACGGGTGGCTGTTCCTGGGCGCTGCGGAGACGACGCTCGGCGTCGACGAGAACTGGGAGCGGGTCGTCCTCGGCCGCGGCTCCGCGTACCGCCCACGGAAGGGAGCCTGAGATGCGAGCTCTGGTGATCGACGACTCCCGTGCCATGCGGCGCATCGTCGGCACGATCCTCAAGGACTTCGGATACGAGGTGCGTGAGGCCGGCGACGGTCGTCAGGCCCTCGACGTGCTGGAGGAGGGGTGGACCCCCGATCTCTGCTGCATCGACTGGAACATGCCGGTGATGGACGGTCTCCAGTTCGTCTTCGCCGTCCGGGCCAACCCTGCGTTGCGCCAGGTCACGCTGATGATGGTGACCACGGAGAGCGAGACGGGACAGATCGTCAAGGCGCTGGCCGCCGGCGCCCACGAGTACCTGATCAAGCCCTTCACGGCCGACGCGCTGCGGGACAAGCTCGCGCTGCTCGGCCTGCTCCCCGAGCAGGTGACCGCGTGACCACCAGCCAGCAGGCCCAGCCGATCAGCACGCTGCTGGACCCCGCGACGGTGCAGGCCATCGCCGACGAGGTCTGGCCGTCGCTGGTCGGCGACGGCGAGGCCTTCGTGCCCGTCCCGGTCGCCCCGCCGGCGGCGGTGGTCAGCGCCTGGGTGGACATCGTCGGGCCGTGGACCGGCTCCGTCGTCCTCACCTGCTCCCCCGCCACCGCGCAGGCGCTCACCGAGAACGTCCTGATGACCCGGCCGCCCACGGTCGTGGACGACGAGGACGTCGCCGACGCGCTGGGCGAACTGGCCAACGTGCTCGGCGGCAACATCAAGAGCGTCCTGCCGGGGGAGTCCCGGCTGGGTCTCCCCCGGATCGGCACCGCCCCGCCGCGTGGCCGGCTGGACGACGTCTGTGCCCTCGTCGGTCAGTGGCGAGGGAACTTCCTGACCATCACCGTGCAGGGCACCGCCCCGCACCCGAGCGGAACTGAGGTGCCGCAGTGAAGATCCTGGTGACCGACGACAGCCGTGTCATGCGGCAGATCGTGATCCGCACCCTCCGGCAGGCGGGCTACGACGACCACGACATCATCCAGGCCGAGAACGGCCGCGAGGCCTTCGAGCTGGTCGGCTCCGAGCATCCGGACCTGGTCCTGTCGGACTGGAACATGCCCGAGATGAGCGGGATCGAGTGCCTCGAGGCGCTGCGCGCCTCCGGGTCGCAGGTGCCCTTCGGCTTCGTGACCTCCGAGGGCTCCCCGGAGATGCGGGCGAAGGCGGCCAACGCCGGCGCCATCTTCCTCATCGCCAAGCCGTTCAACGAGGACACCTTCAAGGACGCCCTGGACGGGGTGATCGCGTGACCGCCGTCCTGCCCGCGGTGCTGCCGACCCCCAAGGACGTCCGCGACCTGCTGGAGAGCCTCTTCGGCAAGGACGTCACCGTCTCCCCCGGGGACCCGGTCTCGCTGAACGCCAAGGCGGCCGTGGCCGTCTACGTCGACCCGACGATGGCGACCACCGCGCTCTGCGTGCTCGACATCCGGCTGGCCGCCTGGCTGGCCGGTGCGCTGGCCCTGCTCCCCAAGGGCGGGCTGGAGGACGCGATCGACGAGGGCGAGCTCTACCCGATGCACCTCGAGGCCGTGTACGAGGTGGTGAACATCGCCGCCTCGATGTTCAACGGCGAGGGCATCAACCACTCGAAGCTGTACAAGCTGTACGCGCCGGGGGAGTCCGTCCCGGGCGACATCGCCGGCCTGGCCGCGGCGTTCAACCGGATCGACCTGCGGGTCGACGTGGCCGGCTACGGCTCCGGCGCGCTGTCGATCGTGATGGCGCAGTAGCAGCCAGCACCGGCACCCCGGACGGGGGAGCGGGACCGCCTCAGGGCGGGCCTGCTCCCCCGTCCGTCGTCTGGAGCGGTCCAGTGGCCGGGCTGTGCCCGCCGCGCGAGGATCACCGGCATGGCCACGAGCAGCTCACCCCGGGACGACGGCGGGACCGACACCGGCACGCCGAGCCGCCGCCGCGACCGGACGCACCTGCTGTACCTGTCGGTGATCGCCGCGGTGGCGCTCGGCATCGTGGTCGGGCTGGTCTTCCCGGACTTCGCGGTCGGCCTCAAGTGGCTCGGTGACGCGTTCGTCGCCCTGATCAAGATGTTGATCTCGCCGGTGATCTTCTGCACGATCGTGCTGGGCATCGGCTCGATCCGGAAGGCCGCGCAGGTCGGCCGGGTCGGTGGCCTGGCGCTGGGCTACTTCATCCTGATGTCCACCTTCGCACTGGCCATCGGGCTGGTCGTGGGGAACCTGCTGCACCCCGGCGACGGCCTGCAGCTCACCGACGAGCTGCGCAGCCGGGGCGCCGACCTGGCCAGCGAGGGCGAGGGGGAGGGCGGCACCACCGGGTTCATCCTCGGGCTCATCCCGACCACGCTGGTCTCCGCGCTGACCGAGGGCTCGGTGCTGCAGGCGCTGCTGGTCGCGCTGCTGGTCGGCTTCGCGATCCAGTCGATGGGCGCCGCCGGTGAGCCGGTGCTGCGCGGCATCGGCCACTTCCAGAAGCTGGTCTTCCGCATCCTGGCGATGATCATGTGGGTGGCGCCGATCGGTGCGTTCGGTGCCATCGCCGCCGTCGTCGGGGCCACCGGCGTCGACGCGCTGAAGAGCCTCGCCGTCCTGATGCTGGGCTTCTACGCCACCTGCCTGATCTTCGTGTTCGGCGTGCTGGGCACGGTCCTGTGGGTCTTCGCCCGGGTGAACGTGTGGAAGCTGCTGAAGTACCTGGCCCGGGAGTTCCTGCTCATCGTCTCGACGTCGTCGTCGGAGACCGCGCTGCCCCGGCTGATCGCCAAGATGGAGCACGTCGGGGTCTCCAAGCCGGTGGCCGGCATCGTGGTGCCGACCGGCTACTCGTTCAACCTGGACGGGACGGCGATCTACCTGACGATGGCCTCGCTGTTCATCGCCGAGGCGCTCGGCGACCCGCTGTCGCTGGGGGAGCAGATCGGGCTGCTGGTCTTCATGATCATCGCCTCGAAGGGCGCGGCCGGGGTGACCGGGGCCGGGCTGGCCACTCTCGCCGGCGGGCTCTCCTCGCACCGGCCGGAGCTGCTGGACGGCGTAGGCCTGATCGTGGGCATCGACCGGTTCATGTCCGAGGCCCGCGCGGTCACCAACTTCTCCGGCAACGCCATCGCGTGCGTGCTGATCGCCCACTGGACCAGGGAGCTGGACCGGGAGCAGCTCGACCAGGTGCTGGCCGGCAACCGGCCGTTCGACGAGGCGACGATGGTCGACGACGAGCACGCGGCGCGCGCCCCGGAGCCCGAGGTCGACCCCCGGTAGGGCGCGTGGCCACGGTGCCGCCCCGGCGATGCGGCACAGTGGTGCCATGACCAGGGGCGGCGGGGCCGTGGCGGCCGACGTCCTGATGTCGGCGGTCGAGGGGATGACCCGCCCGCTGTTCGTGCTGGACCGGCAGTGGCGGTTCCGCTACATCAACCCGGCCGGCGCCCGCCTGCTCGGCCGGACCGTCGAGGAGCTGGCCGGCGCGGTCGTCTGGGAGGAGTTCCCCGAGGCCGTCGGCAGCCCCTTCGAGAGCCACTACCGCCGGGTCGCCGAGACCGGTGTCCCGGCCGGGTTCGAGGCCTGGTTCGACCCGTTGGGCATCTGGTTCCAGGTCGACGCCTTCCGCACCGAGGCCGGCCTCGTCGTCACCTACGACGACGTCACGGCCCGGCACGCGGTCGAGCGGGCCCGCGAGGAGGCGATCACCGCCCGCGAGGAGGCCGCCGGGCAGGCCGAGGCGGCCGCCGCCGCCGCCGAGCTCGCCGGCCGGCACCTCATGCTGCTCGGCGACATCAGCCAGGCGATGACCGCCACCTCGGACACCGACGCGGCGGTGCAGAGCCTCGCCGAGCTGGTGGTCCCGCTGCTGGCCGACTGGTGCCTGGTGAGCGTCGTGGAGAACGGCCGGCGGCGGGACGTCGGCCGGGCCCACGCCGACCCGGCGATGGCCGACGCGATGCACCGGTACGCCGACCTCCGCGCCACGACCAACCGGGCCACCGCGCCGGTGCCCACCGCGCTGCGCGAGGGACGGCCGGTGGTCATCCAGGAGCTCACCCCGGAGCAGGTGGTGGCGATGACCACCGCCGAGGCCCGCGAGGCGCTGGCGCCGCTCCGGCCGACCGCCGTCGCCACCTTCCCGCTCATCGCCCGCGGCGAGCAGTTCGGCGCGTTCACCCTGGTGACCGGGCCGGAGCGCGGTGCCTTCACCGACGCCGAGCTGCGCACCGCCGACATCGCCTCCCGCCGCGCCGCCCTCGCCTTGGACAACGCCCGGCTGACCACGGCGCAGAGCCGGGTGGCCGAGCGGTTGCAGCGCAGCCTGCTCTCCCCGCCGGTCCAGCCGGACAACCTGCAGCTGGCGGTGCGCTACCGGCCCGCGGTGCAGGACGTCTCCATCGGCGGTGACTGGTACGACGCCTTCCTGCAGCCCGACGGGTCGACGGTGCTGGTCATCGGTGACGTGATGGGCCACGACCTCGAGGCCGCGGCGGTGATGGGCCAGCTCAAGACGCTGGTGCGGGCCATCGCCTACGACCGGCAGGACGCCCCGGCCGACCTCATGCGCCGGGTCGACCTCGCCGTCGTCGGCCTGGACGTCGCCACGCTGGCGACCGCGCTGGTGGCCCGGGTCGAGCAGGACGACGACGACCGGGTGGCCGGGCTGCGCCGGGTGCGGTGGGCCTCGGCCGGGCACCCGATGCCGATGCTGCTGCAGGCCGACGGCAAGGTGCTGGACCTCGACGGGCCGGTGGGCCCGCCGCTGGGCATCGGCTGGTCCGGCGACCGCGCCGACGGGCTCACCGTCGTCCCGGCCGGCAGCACCCTGCTGCTGTTCACCGACGGGCTCTTCGAACGCCGCACCGGCGACCTGGACCGGGACCGGGAGCGGCTGCGCGCCGCCGTCGGAGACCTGGCGGCGGAGCCGCTGGAGCAGCTGTGCGACGGCCTGCTCGCCGTCCTGCTGGCCGACGGCGCGGAGGACGACGTCGCCCTGCTGGCCGTGCGGGCGCACCCGGTGGACGCCGACCGGCCGGCCGTCGCCGGGCCCCGCGAGGTGCCGCTGGAGCGGCCCTCCGTCAGCTGAGCGCGGTCCGGGCCGCCGCCGCGCGCACCGCCGCGGTGACCGCCGCGACGCCCAGCTCGGTCCACAGGATCGACCAGTGGTCGGTGTCGGGCACCTCGACCGCGGTGACGTGGGCGTCCTGCAGGCCCATCCCGGCCAGCCGGACCTCGTCGTAGAGACCGGGCACCTCACCGGCCATGCCGCGCGTGGCCCACAGCAGCGTCGCGGGCACCGGGAGGTCGGTCGTCGCCTCCAGCACCGCCTCGTTGCGCAGCATGTCCGCACCGTCCACCCGCACCGCCTCGTGCACCACCGCGCTGTGCAGGTCGGGCTCGGTGCCGGTGAGGTCCCGCATCAGGAAGTCCGCCACCGCCGGGTCGCCGACCCACGGGCCGACCGCCGGGTGCTCGCTCCAGAAGGCGCGCACCGCGGGCAGCTCGGGGAACGAACGGTCCAGCCGGTCCAGCGACGAGCCCAGGAACACGGCGAGCATGTCGTCGGTGTCGGCCGCCGGCGGGACGGCGAAGGGCAGGCCGCCGTCGACCAGCACCAGCCCGTGCACCAGGTCGCGGGCCGACCCGGCCGTGGCCAGCGCGGCGACGAAGCCGCCCATCGAGTGGCCCACGAGCACCGTGGCGTCGGCGCCGGCCTCCGCGTCGGCCCCGAAGCGCTGCAGCAGCGCGGTGACGTCGGCGGCGTGCGCGGACAGGCCGTAGGGCCCGGGCAGGTCCGCGCTGCGCGCCCGGCCGCGGAGGTCCGGGGCGACGACCTCGCACTCACCGGCCAGCGCCGCGGCCACCTTCGCCCAGACCATCGAGTTGCCGGTGATGCCGTGCACCAGCACGACGAGGGGAGCGGCCGGGGCGTCGGCGGCCCAGTAGAGCGCGGCCAGGTCACCGCCCTCCACCGGGACGCGGATCTCCTCGGGCGTGCGGACGTCGGCTGGGGTGCTCACGGCCACACCCTGCCCTAGTCGGTGGCGTGGCTGAGCAGGTACCGGCCGAAGTGCGGCACGGTGAAGGCGATCTGCCCCCGCTCGGCGGAGTAGACCAGCCCCTTCTTGATCAGCGAGTCGCGCGCCGGTGACAGCGACGCCGGCTTGCGGCCCAGGGTGACCGCCACGTCGGAGGTGCCGACCGCCGCCCCGGCCGGCCCGCCGAGCTCGGCCATGGCGTGCATGTACTCCCGCTCGGCAGGGGTGGCCCGGTCGTAGCGGGAGCCGAAGAAGCCCACGGCCAGCTCGGCCTCCGCCGCCGGTGCGGCCATCGCCACGTCGGCGGCGGTGATGGGGGAGGAGGCGGCGACGTCCCAGGTCACCTTGCCGTAGGCCTGGACGAAGTAGGGGTAGCCGTCGGCGGCCGCGTAGAGCTCGTCGAGGGCGGCGGTGTCGAAGGCGACGTCCTCGCGCTCGGCAGGGGCGAGCAGCGCCCGGTCGGCGGCCGCCCGGTCGAGCCGGTCGATCCGCAGGTAGCGGAAGAGCCGCTCGGAGTAGCTCTTCGAGGCGCTGAGCACTGCCGGCAGGTGGGGGAGACCCGCACCGACGACGATGAGCGGCGAGCCCTGCTGGGACAGCTCGTGGCAGGCGGCGCAGATGGCCGAGACGTCGTCGGGCTGGACGTCCTGCATCTCGTCGATGAAGAGCGCAACGCCCTTGCCGACGTCGGCGGCGAGCCCGGCCACGTCGCTCAGCAGCTCGACCAGGTCGATCTCCATGTCCCCGGAGTCCGCGCGGCCGGTGCCGGCCGGCACGTCGATGCCCGGCTGCCAGCGGTCCCGCACCTTCGCGTCGGCGGGGGCCTGGCGCTGGGCGAACGCCTTGAGCGTGCCCAGCACGGCGTCGGTGGACTCCTGGTCGGGGTGCCGCAGCTCGCGCAGGGCCATGTGCAGCGCGGCCGACAGCGGCCGGCGCAGCGACTGGTCGGGCCGCGCCTCGATCTTCCCGGTGCCCCAGCCGCGGCTGATCGCCGCCGAGCGCAGCTGGTTGAGCAGCACGGTCTTGCCCACCCCGCGCAGCCCGGTGAGCACCAGCGAGCGCTCCGGCCGACCGCGGGCGATCCGCTCCAGGACGACGTCGAAGGCGGAGAGCTCGGTGTCCCGGCCGGCCAGCTCGGGCGGCCGCTGACCGGCGCCCGGGGCGTACGGGTTCCGCACGGGGTCCATGTCGAGCAGGCTATGCGGTCTTCTAGCGTCGGCGATAGACAGGCGTAGACCACAGCATGGAGCGCGCTGTCGATGGCCGTCTGCGGCTCTCTAGCCTTGCCGCTAGAGAGCACAAGACAGCGTCAGACGGTGCTCCACGTGCCGCGTACCGCCGGGGACGAGGCTAGCAGAGTCCTCGAACACGTGTTCGATCTCAGTCCTCGACGACCGGCCCGGCAGGGCGGCGGCGGGCGCGCCACCGGTGCACCAGGAGCAGGGCGACGAGGCCGAGCGCGAGCGGGACCAGGCTGAGCAGCAGGACCGGTCCGTCACCGGCCGCACCGACCGTGGCACCGATGGTCACGTGCAGCACCGTGCCCGGCACCAGCCCGACCGCCGACCCGAGCAGGTAGGAGCGCAGCGGGATGCCGGAGAGCCCGCCGGCGTAGCTGACCAGGGTGAACGGCGTGATCGGGATGAGCCGGCCCAGGAGCACGGCCACCGCGCCCCGGGAGGCGAGCAGCCCGTCGGCGCGGGCCAGCCGGGGGCCGGCCAGCCGGGTGACGGTCTCGCGGCCCAGCGAGCGCGCGAGTGCGAACCCGACCAGCGCGCCGAGCACCCCGCTGACCAGGGCCAGCGCGAGGCCGCCCCAGAACCCGGCGAGCACCCCGCAGAGCACCGACAGCGCGGTGCGCGGGACAGGGGCGAGGGTGGCCAGGGCGAGGCCGAGCACCAGCGCCACCCAGCCGACCGTGCCCAGCTGGTCCAGCCAGCCGCGGAGGGTGGTCACGCCGGGGACGTCGACCAGCAGCGCCACCACGCCGCCGGCGACCAGCAGGACGACGAGCAGGGCGGTGCGGACCAGGGCGCGCCGGGGGAGCCGGGGGAGCCGGTGCTGCGTGCTCTCCAGGCCGGCCACCCGACCAGTGTGCACAAGGCCGGCCCAGGGGAGTTGTTCCCGGCAGGACACCGGATCGTGATCACCGGGCGCTAGCGTGACCCCGTGGCCACGATCGGGAAGTTCGTCGTACGCGTCGTCGTGTTGGCCGTGATCATCTACGCGGTCACCCGGTTGGTCGACGGCATCAGCGTCGACACCGCGGGTGGCCGCTACGGCGAGGCGGGCACCTACCTCTGGGTGGCGCTGCTGTTCGCGCTGGTGAACTCGATCGTCGGCCCGGTGGTGCGGCTGCTGTCGCTGCCCTTCGTCGTCCTCACCCTCGGCCTGTTCCTGCTGGTCATCAACGCCGCGCTGCTGGGCATCACCGCTGCGATCTCCGACCGGTTCAGCGTCGACGGGTTCGTCCCGGCGGTCCTCGGCGGCCTCCTGATCGCGGTGTTCAGCTGGATCGCGGAGCTGCTGCTGCCGCTGCGGGTGCGCGCCGGCTGAGCCGTTCCGCGGCACGGCCGACGCAGTTCGCCGCAGTACGTGCGGGAGGGCCCGCCGGGAACTAGCGTCGGCGGACATGGTGGGCACCGAGACACTCTCCGACCTCGCGCCGGAACGCCCCGCCGACTCCCCCGTCGACATGGCCTCGCTGGAGGCCGCGCAGGACGAGAAGCGCCGGCTGCTGGACACCGCCGCGGGCGCCGCGGCCGAGCTGATCAGCGAGCAGGCCGCGCTGCCGGCCGGCGTCGGCACCGAGGACGGGGCGGCGCTGCTGCGCCGCTTCTACGCCGGGGAGCCCGCCGCCGAGGTCGTCGGCCACGCACCCGAGGACCTCGCCGCGCTCGCCCTGGACCACCTCCGGCTGGCCGCCCGCCGGCTGCCGGGCACCCCGGTCGTCGACGTGCACCGCGGCGAGCGCGGCCGGGCGGTGCTGCGCGTCGTCGTCGACGACATGCCGTTCCTGGTCGACTCGGTCACCGCCGAGGTCGTCCGGCAGGGCATCGTCGCCGAGCACGTCGTCCACCCGATCGTCGTGGTCCGCCGGAACGCGGCGGGGGAGCTGATCGCCTTCTGCGACAGCGCGGACGCCGCGTCCTGCGGCACCGACGCGCTCGCCGAGTCCTGGATGGCCGTCGTGCTGGCCGGCACGGTGGACGACGAGGCGGCCGAGGACCTGGTCGCCGGGCTGGGCACCGTGCTGGCCGACGTCCGCCGCTCGCACTCCGACGTCGACGCGCTGGCCGCCCGCGCCCGCGGCATCGCCGACGCGCTGGACCGGTCGCCGACCGACGACGAGCCGACCGGCCACGCCGCCGACGACCCGGCCGAGGCCGCCGCCCTGCTCCGCTGGCTGACCGCGGGCAACTTCCTCTTCCTCGGCGCGCGCACGGTCGAGCTGGTCGGCGACGACGGGACCCCGCCGCTGGTCGTGGAGGGCTCGGAGCTCGGCCTGCTGCGCGGGTCGCCGTCCCGGACCACCTCGGTGGCGCCGGCCGCGCTGGCCGCACCGGGCGCCGTGGGCCGCCGCCGGGTGCTGGTGACCAAGGGCGACGCGCGCTCCACCGTGCAGCGACCGGCCTGGCTGGACCTCGTCGTCGTCGAGATGCCCGGTGAGCTGCCCGGCAGCCGCGGGCGCCAGCACCTGCTGGTCGGGCTCTTCCCGAACGAGGCGTACACCAGCAGCGTCCGCGACGTCCCGCTGGTGCGGCGGGTCGTCGAGGCGGTGCTCCAGCGGTCCGGCGTGCCCGCCGACAGCCACTCGGGCAAGGAGCTGCTCGACGTCCTGGAGACCTACCCGCGCGACGAGCTGCTGCAGGTCGACGTCGACGAGCTGCTGCCGGTCGCGCTGGCCGTGCTGCACCTGCGGGAGCGCCGGCAGACCCGGCTGTTCCTGCGGCGTGACCCGTTCGGCCGGTTCTTCTCCGCGCTGGTGTACCTGCCCCGCGACCGGTACACGACCCAGGTGCGGCTGACCATGCAGCGGCTGCTGCTGGAGCAGCTCGGTGGCACCAACGTCGAGTTCACCGTCCGATCCAGCGAGTCGGTGCTGTCCCGGCTGCACTTCGTGGTGCGGGTGCCGGTCAGCCGGCGCGGTGCGGCGACGCTCCCGGACGTCGACGTCCCCGCGCTGGAGGCGACGCTGGCCGCGGCCGCCCGCAGCTGGACCGACGACCTCGCCGACGCCCTCGCCGCCCGGCACGGCGACGACGCCGCCCGGATGCTGGCCCGGGTCGCGGACGCCTTCCCAGCCGCCTACCAGGAGGACTTCCCGGCCCAGGTCGCCGTCGAGGACCTGGCCCGGCTGGACCGGCTGGCCCCCGGCGGGATGGACCTGCGGCTCTGGGTGACCTCGACCGGCCCGGAGGGCGAGCGTCGGCTGACCGTGTACCGGGTGGGGGAGCGGCTGCTGCTCTCCGACGTGCTGCCGGTGCTGCAGCACATGGGCGTGGACGTCCTCGACGAGCGGCCCTACGAGATCGACCGGATCGGTGCCCCGATGGCCTGGGTCTACGACTTCGGGCTGGCCTCACCGACCGGGGAGGTGCCCTTCGCCGGCAGCCTGCCCGAGCGGTTCACCGACACCATCAGCGCGGTCTGGGCCGGCCGGGCCGAGGACGACGCGCTCAACGCGCTGGTCCTGCTCGCCGGGCTGACCTGGCGGCAGGTCGCGGTGCTGCGCGCCTACGTGCAGTGGCTGCGCCAGGGCGGGCTGCCCTTCGGGCAGGCCTACGTCGAGGAGACGCTGGCGGCCCACCCGGGCATCGTCGCCCGGCTGGTCGCGCTGTTCGAGACGCGCTTCCACCCCGACCGCTCGGCCGGCCGGGAGGCCCGCACCACGGCCCTGGTCGGGTCCCTGGTCGAGGCGATCGGCTCGGTCGAGTCGCTGGACGCCGACCGGGTGCTCACCTCGCTGATGGCCGCGGTCCAGGCCACGCTGCGGACCACCGCTTACACCGCCGGCGTCTTCACCGGCGGGGTCCCGCTGGCGCTCAAGCTCGACCCGCACGCCGTCCCCGACCTGCCCGAGCCCCGCCCGGCGCGCGAGGTCTGGGTGAGCTCGCCGCGGGTGGTGGGCGTGCACCTGCGCTTCGGTGCGGTCGCCCGGGGCGGGTTGCGCTGGAGCGACCGGCGGGAGGACCTGCGCACCGAGGTGCTGGGCCTGGTGAAGGCACAGACGGTGAAGAACACCGTCATCGTGCCGACCGGCGCCAAGGGCGGCTTCGTGGTGCTGGACCCCGCGGACGACGGGCGGGCCTGCTACCAGCTGTTCATCGGCGCGCTGCTGTCGCTCACCGACAACCTGGTCGAGGGCACCGTCGTCCCGCCGCAGCGGGTCGTCCGGCACGACGGCGACGACACCTACCTGGTCGTCGCGGCCGACAAGGGGACGGCGACCTTCTCCGACCTGGCCAACGCCGTGGCGATCGAGCGCGGCTTCTGGCTCGGGGACGCCTTCGCCTCCGGCGGCTCGGTCGGCTACGACCACAAGGCGATGGGCATCACCGCCCGCGGCGCCTGGGAGTCGGTGACCCGGCACTTCCGCGAGCTGGGCGTGGACGTGCAGAGCCAGGAGATCACCGTCGCCGGCATCGGCGACATGTCCGGGGACGTGTTCGGCAACGGGATGCTGCTGTCGGAGCACCTGCAGCTGGTGGCCGCCTTCGACCACCGGCACGTCTTCGTCGACCCGACGCCGGACGCCGCGGTCTCCTTCGCCGAGCGCCGCCGGCTGTTCGAGCTGCCGCGCTCCTCGTGGGCCGACTACGACCGCGCGCTGATCAGCGCCGGGGGCGGGGTGTGGCCGCGGACGGCGAAGTCGGTGCCGGTCTCCGAGCCGATGCGCATCGCGCTGGGCCTGGCCGACGACGTGGCGGCGCTCAGCCCCGCCGAGCTGGTCCGGGCAGTGCTGCTGGCCCCGGTCGACCTGCTGTTCAACGGCGGGATCGGCACCTACGTGAAGGCCGCCTCGGAGAGCGCGCTGGACGTCGGCGACAAGGCCAACGACGCGGTGCGGGTCGACGGCGAGCAGCTGCGCGTGCGGGTGGTCGGCGAGGGCGGCAACCTGGGCCTGACCCAGCGCGGCCGGATCGAGTACGCGCTGGCGGGCGGCCGGGTGAACACCGACGCCATCGACAACTCGGCGGGCGTGGACACCTCCGACCACGAGGTCAACATCAAGATCGCGCTGAACCGCGTCGTCGACGAGGGGCGGCTGGACGCCACCGGGCGGGCGCGGCTGCTGGCGGAGATGGCCGACGAGGTCGCCGCCGACGTCCTCACCGACAACTACGCGCAGAACGCCACGCTGGCCACCGAGTCCACGGCCGCCCGCGGGCTGCTGGACGCCCACCAGCGGTACCTGCGCGCGCTGGAGCGCTCCGGCCGGCTGGACCGCGCGGTGGAGGCGCTGCCCGACGACCGGGCGCTGGCCGAGCGGCGGCGGGACGGCCAGGCGCTGACCGGACCCGAGCTGGCCGTGCTGCTGGCCTACGCCAAGATCGAGGTCGGCGACGCGGTGCTGCACTCCGGGCTGCCCGACGACCCGGCGCTGGCGGAGCTGCTGTCGGACTACTTCCCCGGGCCGCTGCGCCGGCGGTTCCCGACCGCGCTGACCAGCCACCCGCTGCGCCGGGAGATCGTCGCCACCGCGCTGAGCAACCGGACGGTCAACGTCGCCGGGGTGACCGGGGTGTTCCGGCTGGCCGAGGAGACCGGGGCACCGGTGGCCGCGGTCGCCCGGGCGCACGCGGTGGCCCGCGCGGTCTTCGACGTCGACCGGCTCTGGGACTCCCCGCGGGAGCTGGACAACCGGGTGCCCGCCACCACCCAGGTGCACCTGCGCACCGAGGCCACCCGGCTGGCCGAGCGGGCCACCCGCTGGCTGCTGCGGGTGCCGGAGCTGACCGCGGAGCCCGCTGCCACGCTGGGCGCGGTGGCCGCGCGGTTCGCCGCACCGGTGGCCGCCGTCCGCACCGGGCTGCCCGGCTGGCTGCTCGGGGCCGACGCCGAGGCCTACGCCGACCGGGCCGCGGCGCTGCGGGCGGCGGGGGTGCCGCCGGAGCTGGCCGCGGAGGTCGCCGCGGCGCCGCTGCTGCCGACCGCGCTGGACCTGGCCGTGGTCGCCGAGCAGACCGGGGCGCCGATCGCGCTGGCCGGACAGGTCTCGCAGTGCCTGGCCGAGCGGCTGGACCTGGTGCCGCTGCGCGAGCTGGTCATCGGGCTGCCCCGCGACCGCCGGTGGCCCTCGATGGCCCGGGCCAGCCTCCGCGACGACCTGGCGACCGAGCAGGCCGCGCTGACCGCCGACGTGCTGGCCCTGCGCGGCTCCGACGACGACCCGGCGGGCGAGCTGGTCGGCCGGTGGGCGGACGCCTGGGACGTGACCCAGCACCGGTCGGCGGCCCAGCTGGCCGAGCTCGCCGGCGGGGACCGGCACGAGCTGGCCGAGCTCGTGGTCGCCGTCCGCACGCTGCGCGGCCTGCACTCCCGCGGGTGACGCCCGGACCGACCGGTCTCGCATGTTCCGGCGTCCGGCGGGGCACAACCGGAACATGAAGACCGTCGTCGTCGCTGTCCTGGGCGGCCTCCTGACCCTCGCCGGCATCGGGTTGCTGGTGCTGCCCGGCCCCGGTTTCGTCCTCGTCGCGGCGGGGCTGGCCGTGCTGGCCACCCGCTTCTCCTGGGCCAAGAAGCCGCTGGACTACGCCAAGGACAAGGCCGAGCAGGGCATCGAGGAGGTCGGCAAGAGCCCGCTGCGGGCCGCCGGCGCCGCGATCGCCGCCGTGGCGCTCATCGCCGTGGGCGTGCTCGCCCTCGCCGGGATCGACCTGCCCTTCGTCAACACGCTGAGCGCCGTCGTGCTGATCCTGTCCGGCCTCTTCCTGGTCGGGACGATCTTCTTCGCCCGCAAGCAGGAGGCCCGCGAGGCGGAGAAGGCCCAGCGCCCGGCCGGCACCCCCGCGGGCGGGGGCGCCTACCGCGCTCCCCAGCCCACCGCCGACTGAGCGGTCAGCGCAGCTGCAGCACCCGCGCGTCCCAGGCGCCCAGCACGACCGGGTCCGGGTCGGCGAGGTTGCCCAGCACGAGTTGCGCGCCGGCCGCCTCGGGCAGCAGCTCACCGAGGCGGTACGGCGTGCCGCTCACGTTGCAGACCACCAGCAGCGTCTCGTCGTCCCGTGCGCGGGTGAAGGCGTACACGTCGTCGTGGTCGGGCAGCAGCATGGTGAAGTCGCCCAGCTGCACCGTCGGCGAGGTGTGCCGCAGTGCGATCAGCGCCCGGTGGTGTGCGAACACCGACCGCGGGTCGTCGCGCTGGGCGGCCGCGTTCCACTCGACGTGGTCGGGGTTGACCGCGATCCACGGCGTCCCGGTGGTGAAGCCGGCGTGCTCGGTGGCGTCCCACTGCACCGGGGTGCGGGCGTTGTCCCGGCTGACCGGCCGGATCGCGGCCAGCACCTGCGCCGGGTCCTCCCCGGCCGCCACGGCCTGCGCGACGTGGTTCAGCGACTCGACGTCGCGCAGGTCGGCCAGCGTCGCGAACGGGGCGTTGGCCATGCCCAGCTCCTCGCCCTGGTAGACGTACGGCGTCCCGCGGTGCAGGTGCAGCAGGGTGGCCAGGCAGGTCGCGGAGTCCCGGCGGTGCGCCGGGCTGTCGTCGCCGAACCGGGAGACCGCGCGCGGCTGGTCGTGGTTGTCCCAGTAGAGGGAGTTCCACCCGACCTCGGCCAGGCCGGCCTGCCACCGGCCGAAGGACGCCTTGAGGTCGCGCAGCCGCAGCGGCCGGGAGTGCCACTTGTCGCCGTCGAAGTCCAGCCCGACGTGCTCGAACTGGAACACCATGTCGACCTCGGCGCGAGCCGGGTCGGTGAACAACCGGGCCTGCTCGACGGTCACGCCGGGCATCTCGCCGACGGTGAGCAGCCGCTCGGGCCGCCCGGCGAACACCTCGCGGTGCATCTCCTGCAGGAACTCGTGCACCCGAGGCCCGCACAGGTAGGCCGCCGACCCGTCGCCGTACGGGCTGCCGGGCAGCGGTGGGCCGTCGGGCAGTCCGCCGTCCGGGGCGACGTCCTTGCTGATCATGTTGATGACGTCCATCCGGAAGCCGTCGACCCCGCGGTCGAGCCACCAGCGCATCATCGCGTACACCGCCTGCCGGACCTCCGGGTTCTCCCAGTTCAGGTCCGGCTGCTCCCGGGCGAACAGGTGCAGGAAGTACTCGCCGGTGGCCTCGTCGAGCTCCCAGGTGGGGCCGGAGAAGAACGAGTGCCAGTTCGTCGGCTCGGCGCCCGGCTCCCCGGCCGCCAGGCCGGCGCGCGGCGGTCGCCACCAGTACCAGTCGCGCTTCGGCGACGTCCGGGATGCCCTGCTGTCGGCGAACCACGGGTGCTGGTCGCTGGTGTGGTTGACGACCAGGTCCATGACCAGCTTCATGCCGCGCTCGTGCAGCTCGGCCAGCAGCGCGTCGAACTCCTCGAGCGTGCCGAAGGCGTCGTCGATGGCCTGGTAGTCGCTGATGTCGTAGCCGTTGTCGGCCTGCGGGGAGGCGTAGACGGGGGAGAGCCAGACGACGTCGACGCCGAGGTCGGTCAGGTGGTCCAGCCGTTGCCGGAGGCCGCCGAGGTCCCCGATGCCGTCACCGTCGGAGTCCATGAACGACCGCGGGTACACCTGGTAGACGACGGCGCTGGTCCACCACGGCGGCTGCGTCACGCCGCCGATCCTCTCAGCGCAGCAGCGGGCGCCGCTCGCCGAACCGGGTGGCCTGCTCGAAGGCGTGGCCGACCTCCAGCACCGTCCGGTCGGCCCGCGGCGCGGCGACGACCTGCAGGCCGACCGGCAGCCCGTCGGGGGTGAAGCCGCCGGGGACCGACAGCGCCGGGCAGCCGGTCGCCGAGATCAGCGTGCAGGAGCGCATCCAGCCCAGGTAGTCGTCGAACTCCACCCCGTCCACCGACGTCGGGTACTCGACCTCGACGGGGAAGGGCAGCACCTGGGTGGTCGGCGCGAGCAGCACGTCGTAGCGGTCGAAGAACGCGACCACCTGCTCGTAGAGCCGGGTGTGCGCGGCCTCGGCCCGGCCGACGTCGGCGCCGGTGAGCTCGGCACCGCGGGCGGCGTTCCAGCGGATCGTCTCCTTGACCTGGTCCGGGTGCTGCCGGACCAGCTCGCCGTAGCTCGCCTCGAACAGCCAGGCCCGCAGCACGCCGAAGGCCTCGTCGGCGCCGGTCAGGTCCGGGCAGTCCGCCTCGACGGTGGCGCCGAGGTCGGTGAAGACCCCGAGCGAGGCCTCCAGCGTCGCGGTGACGGCCGGGTCGACCGGCACCCGGCCGCCCAGGTCCGGCGCCCAGGCGATGCGCAGACCGGTCAGCTCGGTGGGCAGCGGCGCGGCGAGGGACGCACCCGGCGCCTCCAGCGAGATCGGCACCCGCGGGTCGGGGCCGGCGAGCGCGGACAGTCCGAGCGCCACGTCAGCGACGGTGCGCCCCATCGGGCCCTGCACCGACAGCTGCGACCAGCCGATGGTGGTCGGGTGGCTGGGCACCCGACCCGGGGTGGGCCGGAGCCCGACCACGTTGCAGAACGCCGCCGGGTTGCGCAGCGAGCCGCCCATGTCGCTGCCCTCGGCGAGCGCCACCAGCCCGGCGGCCAGTGCGGCGGCCGCCCCGCCCGAGGAGCCGCCGGCGGACAGCCCGTGCCGGTAGGGGTTGTGGGTGGCGCCGAACAGGGTGTTGAAGGTGTGCGAGCCGGCCGCGAACTCCGGCACGTTGGTCTTGCCGACTCGGATGGCCCCGGCGGCCTTGAGCCGGGCGACGACGAGCTCGTCCTGCTCGGGCACCGTGTCCGCGTGCAGCGGCGAGCCCCACGTCGTCCGCATCCCGCCGGTGGCGTGGGTGTCCTTGTGCGCGACCGGCAGGCCGTGCAGCGGACCCACCGGCTCGCCCGCCGCGAGCCGGGCGTCGGCGGCGTCGGCAGCCGCCCGGGCGCCGTCGGCGTCGAGGGTGACGATCGCGGTGAGCGAGGGGTTCAGCTGCTCGATCCGGTCCAGGTGCGCGTCCATCAGCTCGCGCGCCGAGACCTCCCGGTCGCGCAGCAGCGCGGCCAGCTCGGTCGCCGGACGGGTGCACAGGTCATCGTCCATACCGGGCACCGTATCGGCTGTCTTAGCGCTGAGGAACCGCTCCGGCCGGGACGACGAGGGTCAGTTCGGTGCCGCCGGGGTGTTCCACGTGGAACCCGGCGCGGCGGAGCAGCGCCCGCAGCCGGACGACGGAGTCCGGCTCCCCGGTCGTGGTCGCCAGCACCCGGGCCAGCCGTCCCTTGTGCGCCTTGTTGACGTGGCTCACCACGGCCCGGGTCCCGTCCGGCCGTTCGCTGAGCACCTGCACGGTGACCGCGCCCGGCACGGGTGCCAGCTCCGCGTAGGCCCCCGACCGCAGGTCGACGACCAGGTCGTCGAGGCCGGCCAGCACGTCGGTGAGCACCGGCTTCCACAGCGACCGCAGGGTCGGCAGCCCGGGCAGCGAGCTGCCGGCGGACAACCGGTACGCCGGGACGGCGTCGCCGGCCCGCAGCACGCCGAACAGGGCCGAGCCGACCGCGAGCCGCGCGTCGGCCCGGCGGCGCTGGGCGCGGGTGAGCGACCGGACGTCGAGGGCGTCGTAGAGGACGCCGGTGTAGCGCTCGATGGCCGGCATGGTCGGGCTCGCGCGCAGTGCGGCGTTGCGGGCGACCTCGTCGTCCTGCGCGGGGGAGAGGCCGAGCGCGGCGCGCGCCGCGGGCACGTCCTGCGCGAGCGTCACGGCGGCGTCGACCAGCTGCTCGCGGACCGGGGTGAGCTCCGGCGCGCCCAGTGCGGCCAGGTCGAGCGGGGCACCGCTCCCACCCGGGTGCTTGGTCTCCGACGGGGGCAGCAGGACGAGCACGACGAACCACGGTACGTGTTCCTCATCCGTCTCACCCGGCACGTCGAGGGACCGTTCGGACACACCGCGCAGCCGCGTCATCTACCGTCCCCTGGATCGGTGCGCACGGCGTCGACGGGCAGGCCGGGAGGTGGGAGCGGTGCTGGTGCTGGATGGAGCCGCCGTCTCCACCCGCGGACCGCGTCCGGACAACCAGGACTCGGCGGTCACCGGACCGCTGCTGATCGCCATCGCCGACGGGGTCGGGGGCAACGTCGGCGGCGCCGTGGCGTCGTCCCTGGTGGTCAACTGGCTGGCCCCGCTGGCCTCCGGCAGCGCCGGGGAGGGCTCCGACGACCCGGTGCGGGTGGTGGCCAGCGCGAACGAGCGGATCCGGGCGGCCTACACCGAGCGGCCGCGGCTGCGCACGATGGCGACGACGCTCACCGCCATGCACGTCGACGCGGAGGGGATCGCGCTGCTGCACATCGGCGATTCCCGCGGGTTCGTGCTGGCCGGCGAGCAGCTGACCCAGGTGAGCACCGACCACACGCTGGTCCAGGCGCTCATCGACGCCGGCTCGCTCACCCCCGCCGAGGCGCGGGTGCACCCGCAGCGGTCGGCGGTCTACGCCGCGATGCACGGTGCCGACGACGACGTCGCCGCGCTCGACGTGATCCGGCTCGACGCGCGTCCTGGTGACCGGCTGATGGTCTGCTCCGACGGGCTGTCCGACGTCGTCCCGCCCAGCACGATCCGCGACCTGCTGGCCTCCGGCAGCCCCGCGCAGGCCGCTGCCGCGCTCCGCGACGCCGCACTGGCCGGGCCGCCGACGGACAACATCACCGTGGTGGTCG
Source organism: Modestobacter altitudinis (assembly GCF_005930475.1). Classification (GTDB taxonomy): domain Bacteria; phylum Actinomycetota; class Actinomycetes; order Mycobacteriales; family Geodermatophilaceae; genus Modestobacter; species Modestobacter altitudinis. Next base: position 27,584 of record NZ_SJEW01000004.1, on the reverse strand, counting down.
CCGACGTCCGCGAGCCGGTGGCCGGCGAGCCGGCCGCCCGGTTGTTGACCGTCGGTGCCGCCGGCGAGCTGCGGGAGGAGACCGCGGAGGCGCTGGAGGCCGTCTGGCCCGGCCCGGTGCCGGTCGGCCTGGTCCAGCACCGCCCCCGCTGACCGCTCAGGTCCAGTAGAGCAGGCGCGCTCCGGGGAGCCGGTCGGCGATTGCCGCGGTGAACCAGCCGCGCAGCTCCGACATCGTCTCCCGCGGGTAGACGTGCTTGACCGAGCCGAACTTGCCGCGCTTGGTCGTCCGGGCCTGCTCGTCCATCTCCAGCTTGGTGCGCGGGTACCAGTCGGTCAGCGTCGCCTTGCTGCCGGGCGTGAACCGGTGGGTGATGCACTCCACGGTCAGGTCGGTGCCCTCCGGCAGCGCGGCGGCGACGCGGTCCAGCAGCTCGCCGTACTCCTGCTGCCAGCCCTCCGTCGGCATGATCGGGGCGATCGTCAACCCGACCGGGTAGCCGGCGGCGGCCACCGCGGCGAGGGCGGCGACGCGCTGTGGGACCGGTGAGGTGGCGCCCTCGAACCGGCGGGCCACCGAGGCGGCGTTGACCGAGAAGCGCAGCCGGGTGCGGCCGGCGTGCGGCAGCTCGAGCAGGCCGGCGACGTCGTCGAACTTGGTGGTCGCCCGCAGCTGCACGGGCCCGGGCCACTCGTGGGTGCCGAAGTGCTCGACCGCCCGTGCCAGGCCGCCGGTGAGGTGCTCGAGCGCCAGCGGGTCGGTGTAGCAGGACGCCTCGAACGTCGTCCCCTCGTCGCCGCGGGCGACCGTGCCGGACGTGACGGCGCCCTGGCCCACGTAGCCGTCGAGGTCACCGAGCACCTCGTCGAGGTCGGCGAAGACCCGGGTGATCGGGGGGCCGCTCAGCGAGCCGGCCAGGTAGCAGTACTGGCAGTGCGCGGGGCAGCCCTCGGCCAGGTCGAACCGCCAGTCCGCCGACGGCGGGATCGGCTGGAGCCGCCGCTTGGACGCCGGCGGGACGACGACGGCGAGGGTCTGCTTGGCGGCCATGAACGCGGCCCGGTCGCCGTCCCCGCGCAGGTTGGGCAGCCGGTCGCCGCGCAGCAGCTCGATGTCGGAGACCCCGGCGGCCTCGAGCCGCTGCAGGATGCGCCGGCCGTGCGGACGTTCGGCGGCCGACCGGGTGACCAGCACGCGGGACGGTGTCCAGAGACGGGTGGGAGCAGGAGCGGGGACAGGAGCGGGGACAGGAGCGGCGAGCGCGGTGGTCATCGTCTGGTGCAACGGCCCCCGACGGGAAGTCCTTCCTGGTCAGGCGGCGCGTCGGCGCACGAGATCGCGATGGGCCATCAGCGCCCACACCACGTGCTGCAGGTCCATCCGCTCACCGTCGGACGGCAACGCCGCCGGCAGCGCGTCGCGGGTGGGCAGCAGGTCGGCGAGGGCGTCCTCGGCGGTTCTGCGGAACCGCTCGGACTCCTGCCAGACCCGCCGGCCGTCGGGCGCGACAGCCACCAGCCGACCGCCGGGGCGGCTGAGCCGGATGTCCTCGTCGTGGACGACCCCGTGGTGGACGTCGCAGAGGAGCACCATGTTCGACACGTCGGTGCGCCCGCCGGCCAGCCAGGAGCGCAGGTGGTGGGCGTGCAACCGCTCGACCCGCGTCTCCTCGCAGCCCGGCACCGCGCAGCCGCCGTCGCGCATCAGCAGCGCCCGCCGCTGGGCCCGGGTGGCGAAGCGCCGCGCCCGGCCCTGGGCGAGGACCTGGCCGCGGTCGGTGACGATGGCCGTCACCGCAGCGTCGCAGGCCAGCCGGCGGGCCTGGGCCGGGGTGAGCGCCGGACCGCCCTCCAGCGCGGCCCGCCCGCCGGCCTCGTCCTCGGCGAGCACCGCCGCGTCCACGACGACCACCACCTCGCGCCGCGGCGGGTCGCCGGCCCGGCGGTCGGCCTCGGCGGCCGCCGACGCCAGCTGGGTGAGCGCCCGGCACCGGCGTTCCGTGGTGACGGCGAGCGGGACGACCTCGTCCGGGTCCTCCGCCGGCTCGCCGACGTCCCCGGCCGAACGCTTCCGGGCCGCGCGGTCCCGGCGGGCGTCCCGTTCGGCCAGCGACTCGACACTGGCGAGGAGCTCCGCGCCCGCCTCGGGCTCCATCCGGAGCTGGATCGAGAGCATCCCGTCCTCCTCGGTCCACCAGGAGAACCGGCGGCGGTCGCGGACCCGGCTGGCGTCGACGTCGTCGGCCCGACGCCAGGCCCGAACGGTGCGCTCCACCTGGGACGCCGTCGCATGCCGGGCGAACTCGACCAGCTCCGCCTCCGTGCCGGGCTCGGCGACCCGGGTCAGCGCCCGCACCTTCGAGTACGACAGCTCGCCGGCGGCAAAGGCCGTCGCGGTCGCCGGGAGCTGCCTGAGTGCCCGGGCCACCCGCACGTGCTGCCGCGCCGTGCCTGGCGTCAGCGAGCACTTCCACGCCAACCAGTGCGCACAGGACTGGATGCCCACGCCCTGCCAGCCGCGGCGTTCGTCGAACTCGGCAACGAGGGAGAGCCAGGCTGCCGTGGCTGCGGCGAGCTGGACCGCGCCGGAACGGATCCGGTCGCCGAGCTGGTCGAGCGGTTCGGCACCCCCGGCGGGCGAGGCGGGACGGGGGACCAGGCGTACCGGGACATCGATCATGTGTTCGAAGCTAGCCGCACCCACCGACAGGAACGGCAGGTCAACGGCTCGACGCCGGGACGTACGGTTCCGCGGAACCGTCCCGCGGTGCCTCGGAGGTCAGGACCCGGCTCGGAGGCGGAGGCCGGCGAGCGGCAGGTCGAGGCCCGCCCCATCTGCGCGGTCGCGCTGGTCAGCGCCATGCCCAGCAACCGCACCTCCCCCGGCGCCGCGCTCGACGACACCGCGCAGGAGGTCGGGACGAGCGTCGGCACCGCCGTCGTCGGCACCCTGGTCGCCGCCCTCGTGACCGGGACCCTTCCGCCCGGCACCTGGAGCGAGCGGTCGCCGCTGAGCAGCCGCCGTACGACGTCGCGTGTCACCCGGTGACTACCGGAACGGGTTTCCTCGGATCCCTCGAGTGGTAGTCCCCACGCATGCGCTGAGCCGCCGGCGCAGGGTGACGGCCCCCGCGTGGAGCACCGACTCCGCGGCGGGCTGCCTCCCACCTGTTCCGCCGACGTCGCGGAGTGCACCATGCCCGAGTCCGCCCCGCCCCTGTCCGACGGCAGCCTCGCCGGGTACGCCGGAACGCTGCGCGTACCCGGCTACGACCGGACGACGCTCGTCCCGTCGATCGTGCACATCGGGGTGGGTGGGTTCCACCGCGCCCACCAGGCCGTCTACCTCGACGACCTCGCCGGGCAGGGTGAGACGGGATGGGGGGTCGTCGGGGTCGGGCTGCACCGTCCGCAGATGGGCGAGGTCCTCAGCGCCCAGGACTGCCTGTTCACCGTGGTCGAGCGCGGGCCCGGCCACGAGTCCGCCCGCGTCGTCGGGTCGCTCGTCGACTACCTGTACGCACCGGAGGACCCCGAGGCGGTGCTGCGCGTGCTCGCCGATCCCCGGACCCGGATCGTGACCCTGACGATCACCGGGGCCGGCTACCTGATCGACGACGCGGGTGCGTTCCAGGAGGACGACGCCGAGGTCCAGCGCGATCTCGCCTCCCCGTCCCGCCCCTGCACGGTCACCGGCTACCTCACCGCCGCCCTGGACCGCCGGCGTCGGGCGGGGAACGCCCCGTTCACCGTGCTGTCCTGCGACAACCTCCCCGACAGCGGGGCCGCGGCGCGCACCGCCGTCGTCGCCCACGCGGCTCTGCGGGACCCCGCCCTGGCGTCGTGGATCGAGGCGAACGTGACCTTCCCCAGCGGCATGGTCGACCGGATCACCCCGGAGACCTCACCGCACATGCGGGACGTCATCGAGAGGACCGTCGGGATCGCCGACCGCTGGCCGGTCGTCACCGAGCCCTTCAGCCAGTGGGTCGTCGAGGACGACTTCTGCAACGGGCGTCCCCCTCTCGAGCGGGTCGGCGTGCAGTTCGTCGACGACGTCGGCCCCCACAAGCTGATCAAGGCCCGGATGCTCAACGGCGGCCACTGCGCGCTGGGCTACCTCGGTGCGCTGGCCGGGCACACCCGCACCGACGAGGCGATGGCCGACCCCGTCGTCCGCGCGGTCGTGGCGCGGATGCTCGGGGAGGAGGTCCAGCCGCTCATGCCGCGGGTCCCCGGCGTCGACCTGACGGACTACCGGCGGACGACGCTGCAGCGCTTCGCCAACCCGGCCATCGGCGACACGCTGGCACGGCTGTGCCGCCGGGGATCGGTCAAGATGCCGTCCTACCTGCTGACCTCGCTGCGGGAGGCGCGCGAGCAGGGGCGCCCGTCGTCGATGCTGCTGCTGGCGGTGGCTGCCTGGCTGCTCTACCTGAGGGGTGCCGACCTCGCCGGGCGGCCGATCGAGGTGGTGGACCCGAGAGCCGAGGAGTTGTGCCGACTGGCCCGCGCGGGTGGCGACGACCCGCGCCTCGTGCTGGGGCTGCGCAGCGTCTTCGGATCGCTCGAGGACGATCCGCGGCTGGTGGACGAGCTCGGTGACGTGCTCCGGGTGCTGTCGCGCCACGGGCTGGAGGCCGCCGTCGGAGCCTGTGGCTCCACGGTCAGGACGGTCGCGGCCTGAGCCCTCCGACGTGTCCGGTCACGACATCGAGGCCTCGCCCAGGCCCGGCCAGGCCGGCGGGCTCGTGGGCAACCCCAGGACGGGGTAGTCCGGCCAGCTGAAGAAGGGCGCCTGGTGCTCGACGATCCAGCGCAGCAGCGTCGGGTTCCCGGCGAACAGGTAGTCCCATCCCCGGACGAGCTCCACGAGCAGCTCATCGGGGCTGAGGGTCATGTCCTTCAGGTCCGGGCCGATCCCGGCGAACGTCACCATCTGCAGGGGAGCGTCGTGGGCGGCCAGGATCCGGTCGTTCTCCTCGGCCATGCGGCGGTGCAGGTCGGCGTCGCGGAGCTTCCCGACGGGCCGCGTGTGCAGGACCGGGACCGCGTCCAGGATGCCCAGGTCCTCGTAGTCGAGGAGCTTGGCCCAGACCGGTTCCAGGCCCCACCCCCAGCCGAACGTCGACAGGTCCAGGGTGGGGAGCAACTGCTCGAGCGCCGGACGGCTGAAGCCCGGGACCATGATCTCCACGAAGCTCACACGTCGGGCGAAGAAGTTGCGGTTCCGCATGATGATGTAGTGCCCGTAGTGGGAGCTCTCCTGCAGCGCCGGGGTGAAGAGCTTCAGCTGCAGGGCGGTGGCTGCCTCGAACATCGCGCTGATCGTGTCCTGGCTCGCCAGGATGTCGTCGTCCGGGAGCCAGATGTTGTCGTAGTCCCGCCAGCCGTCCCACTCGTTCAGCAGGGTGCGCAGCCCGGTCCACTTCGGGCCGGGGATCACCTCTCCGACGGTGCAGTCCACACCCGTCTGCGGCGGGATCTCCTGGAAGGGGCACAGGTAGAGGTCCCAGTCGCGCGGTGTGCCCGCATCGATCCATGCCCGGTGCAGGGAATTGCGGCCGACGCGTGCGATGACCAGGTCGCGAGCCAATGCCCATCCCTCTCGAACACCCCCGCGTGGACACGGGGGCCACTCCGGTGAGCCGTGGCTGGGCTGCCCGCACGGTCCCACCCCGCAGTGACGAAGGCAAGACCGGAGGCGGACGGCCCGCGAGCCGGCGGCGCGGTCACCCGGGCCCGGTCGGCGCCCCGGGGGTGTAGTCGCCGTAGGCGAACTCCCCCACCGCGTCGCCGGGCACCGCGGCCGAGACCCGGGTGGTGATGGCGCGGATCTCCTCCACCGGCACCTTGGGGCGTCGGGACGCCGTCACCAGCCCGTTGCGCTCCTGCTGGGTGTCGGTGAGCTGGGTCCAGCAGAAGCCGACCACCGCCGGGCTGTCCAGCAGCGCACCGACCAGCTCGCGGTACCCGGCGAGCAGCCGGGCCGGGTCGTGCACGGCGCCGTACCCACCCCATGCGTCGGCCTCCGCGCCGCCGACGTCGAGCGAGATGCCGCCGAACTCGGTGATCATCACCGGGGCCTCGGTGACGGTCGCGCCCGGCAGCACGACCACCCGGTAGTACGGCTGGATGTGGCTCAGCGTGTGCGTCAGCGCCGCGTGGTCGCCGTACCGCTCGGTGAGCACCGCACCCGAGGAGGTGTAGTCGTGCACGGTGAGCACGTCGGTGACCGGCTGCTCCCAGCCGTCGTTGCCGATCACCAGCCGGGTCGGGTCGTAGGCCTTCGTGAGGTGGTACAGGGCGCGGACCAGGTGCTCCTGCTCCGGAGCCCGTTCCAGGGCCGGCACGCCCCAGCTCTCGTTGATCGGCACCCAGGCGATCACGCACGGGTGGCTGCGGTCCCGCTCCAGGACCTCGAGCCACTCCCGGGTCAGCCGCTCGACGGTGACCGTCGAGAAGTCGTAGGCCGCCGGCATCTCGGCCCAGACCAGTAGTCCGAGCCGGTCGCACCAGGCCAGGAAGCGGGGGTCCTCGACCTTCTGGTGCAGCCGGACGCCGTTGAAGCCCAGGTCCTTGACCAGCTGCACCTCCCGGCGCAGCGCGTCGGCGTCGGGCGCGGCCAGGTGCGACTCCGGCCAGAAGTTCTGCGCCAGCACCAGCCGCAGGTAGTAGGGCCGGCCGTTGAACAGCAGCCGCCCGCGCGAGGCCGTCACGCTGCGCAGCGCCGTGTAGCTGCCCACCTCGTCGTACACGACCCCGTCGCCGTCCAGCAGCGTCAGGGTGGCGTCGATGAGGTTCGGCGACTCGGGCGCCCACAGCATCTCCGAGTGGCCCAGGCTCATGTCCCCGCCGTGCAGGGTGATCCGGCGGTGGACCTCGCCGCTGTGCACGCCGTAGGTGTCGTCGGCCAGCACCTGGTCGTGCTGGCGCAGTACCACCCGCAGCCGCAACCCCGGGACGCCGTCCGAGCGGACCCGCACGTTGAGGTCGAGGCTGCGGCTGTCGACGTCCGGCGTCCAGGTCAGCGCCCGGACCCGCACCTCGGGCACCTGTTCCAGCCACACCGGCTGCCAGATCCCCGAGGTGCGGTCGTACCAGATGGCGTGTGGCTCCCGCTGCCAGTCCTGCTTGCCCCGGGGCTGGCGCAAGTCCGTCGGGGAGTCCTCGGCCCGGACGACGACGACCTGCGTGCCCGACTCCTCCAGGGCGGAGGTGACGTCGGCGGTGAACGGGGTCGAGCCGCCCTCGTGGTAGGCCACCGCCCGGCCGTTGACCCAGACGTGGGCGCGGTAGTCGACGGCGCCCAGGTGCAGCAGCACCCGGTGCCCCGGGCGTGCCGTCACCTGCACCTCGCGGCGGTACCAGACGACGGGGTGGAAGCCGGTGTCCCCGATGCCGCTGGCCGGCGACTCGAAGGGGAACGGCACCTCGATCACCCGGTCGAAGACCTCGGCCCGCCGCGACCAGCGCTCGCCGATGCCGACCGAGCCGTCGTCGAAGGCGAACCCCCACGGTCCGGAGAGGTCCAGCCACTCCGGGCGGGTCAGTTGGGGGCGCGGGTGATCGACGGTGCTCGGGTGCATGCGACCGCCCTACCCGCCCGACGCCCGCTTGGAGCGTGCGTCCCGGAGATCCGCGGGCTCGGTCGCTAGCGTGCCGTCGTGAACCAGGATCGGGCTGCCGCGGTCGGGATGATCATCGCTGCCTCGGCGGTCGCGGGGGTCGTCATCGGTCCGTCCATCGAGTGGCCGTGGGCATCGCCCCGCGACGACGGTGACCTCCCGTCCTGCGGCACGGTCGATCTCGGTCCTGGCACCGGCGCGTCAGAGGTACCTGCCGACCGCGCGGCGTGCCTGTTCGATGCACCTGCCGAGCGGGTCGGGGCTGAGCTCGAGGTCGTCAGCTACACCACCGAGGGGGACCCCATCCCCGTCTACTACCGGCACCACCCTGGCGTCGGCGGTCTCGAGGTGATGGAGGACCACACCGCCGACGCCTACGGCTCCGGTGGCTGGGTGGTGTCCCTGTGCTCCGAGGCCACGAGCCCCCACGCACTCGGCGTCTGCGTTCCCCGCGGCAGCTGACGCACCCAGCTCGCGTCCGCCGCACCTGCCGAGGAGGTCACCCGGGCCGGCCGGTGACCACACCCGGTGCCGCGGTGGTCGCCGGCGCCTGCTGCTCGGCAGGCTTGGCGCGCAGGCCGAGGTCGATGAGGTCGATGAGCCACTCGAAGCTCTCGTCGGTGCCGGTGGACCACTGGAAGCCGCCGCCAGCTTCGATGGTGGCGAAGCCGTGGAAGATGCTGCGCAGTGCGCGCAGGGCGTGGGTCGTGTCGGCGGGGGAGATGTCGTAGCCGCGGAGCACGGCGGTGAAGGGCGTGAGGCTCCGCGTCGCGGCGAGGGCGAGCGGGTCGTCGGGGCCGGTGAGGCCGAGGCCGAGGGTGGCGGCGTACCGGCCGGGGTGGGCGAGGACGAAGTCGCGCAGCGCGCGGGCGGCGGCCCGCAGGGCGTCGCGGCCCGCGCGGCCCTGGATCGCCGCGCCGATCGCGTCGGCGGCCTCGTCCATGGCGAGGATGGCGATCCGGCGGTTGAGGTCGTCCTGGCTGGCGACGTGCTTGTACAGCGAGGGGGTCCGGACGCCGACCCGTTCGGCCAGGCGGCCCATGGTGAGAGCGGAGAAGCCGATCTCGTCGGCGAGGTCAGCGCCGGCGGCGACGACCGTGGCGGGGTCGAGGCCGGCCCTAGGCACCTGCGGTCTCCAGGAAGGTCAGGATCGCGGTGGTCACCTGGGCGGGGTACTGGACGTGCGGGTAGTGCCCGGCGCCGTCGATCATCTCCAGTCGGCCCAGGCCGGTGGGCAGGTCGGCCACGATGGCCTCGCCCTCGGCGCGGGGTGCGGCCCAGTCGCAGTCGGCGCTGCCCTGGACGACCAGGACCGGGCAGCGGACGTTGGCCAGCTGTTCCCCGGCGTCGACGGGGGTGGTCCTGCCCATGGCCTGCAGCGCCTTCATCCGGCCGGGCTCGGCCAGCATCGTGGTGATCTGCTGCAGGCGGGCGGCGTGGTCGGCGGGCTTGGTGCCGGGGTAGGCGACGTCGAGGTACTCCAGCCACTGCCCGGTGCTGCCCAGCAGGGTCATGCCCAGCAGGTGGCGCAGGCCGCGACGGAAGGCGGCCACCCGCAGGTCACCGAGGCTCATCGACTGCTTGCGGGTGAACGGCGCCAGCTCGACCAGCGCGGTGACCAGCTCCGGGGCCTTCGCCGCGGCGATCGTGGCAGCCCCGCCGGCGATGGAGTGGCCGACCAGGACCGCCGGGCCGCCCAGGTGCTCGACCAGGCTGATCAGGTCCCCGGCGATGTCGGTGCGGGTGTGACCGGCCCACCCGACGCTGGACTCCCCGTGGCCGCGCAGGTCCAGCGCGGCGACCCGGTAGCCGGCCTCCACCAGGGCGGGGGTGAGGAAGCGGTAGGCCTCGCGGCTGTCGCCCATGCCATGGGCGAGCACGAGCAGCGGGCCGGTGGTGCCGCTCAGCTCGTAGGCGAGGGTGCCGCCATCGACGGTCAGGAACTCGGTCATGGTGTCCTCCAGGGGTTCGTCGCCGGAATGGCTTACTGCGTTAACTAAAAGCTATTAGGCTTAGCCGCAGTGTCAACACCCCGCCCCTCACCCAGCCGAGCCGTCGAGATCTGCCCCGGGCGTCCGCCCGGTACGTCCAGCGGTCCAGGCCGCCGATTGCCGGGTCACGAGTCCGCCGCACGCCCTGAGAGGTAGCGATGCCAGGTTCCTGCTACCGGAGTCCCTGGGACGAGGTGCCCGTGCTGCCTGCGTCGTCCCGCTCGGGGTGGTGGTCTTCGCAGTCCTGCTGTGGCGACTGCATCGTCGCGCCGCAGCGAGGTCGCCCGGCAGGCGCGTGACCACGACGCCTGTCTCGCCCAGCTCGCGGTGACGCCGTCGGCGGACAACCGCTACGTCGGGCTGCTGGTGAGCGGCCCGCGCAACCGCGTGACGGCGGCGACCAAGCGCTTCGCGCTGCTCGCCCGGTGATGACCATCCCGATGGTCCACGTCGCCGAAGGTCTGACGGCCGGTCAGCTGCCGGCTGAAGACCCACGCCACCTGGCGGGACGCCGAGTCCGACGCGCTGCGGTTGTCGGCGGCCATGACCGAGAAGGGTGCCCTCGCTGTCTCGACTGTCGGGGCGAGAGCTGGCCCCAAGCCGACGAGCCCCGGGCCTGACCCCGCCGAGGGTGGTTCACCGGGTTGGACCGGCCAGCCCCGGGAGGGGGCGGGCCGGTCGGTGGTCACCGATTGGCGAGGTACTTCCCGAGGGCGGTCCAGCTGGGCTCGGAGGTGGTGTGCACCGGCGGACGGCGGCGTGGCAGGGCCCGTCGGGCAGCACCACCGTGCGCGGTGGGGGTGTCGTGGGCCGCGGTGGCCGTTCCGGGGCTCATCACTCCGCCGGGGCGACGCCGGACTCGTCGGCGGCGGCGACGTTGACGGTGCTGTTGGCGTCACCGATGTAGTTGCCGTCGGCGTCGAAGATCAACTCGTCCGACACGACCGTCCCGTCGGAGGCCACCGCGACGTAGCTGGTGCCCGGCACGCCGTCCAGGTTCGTCGCCGGCTTGGCCACCACACCCGGCAGTGCGGCGACTGCCTGCTCCAGCGCCTGAGAGAAGGGCTGCGACATGCCGACGGTGGCCCCGGCCAGGGAGGACGCCGCGTACATCGGCTCGTGCAGCTTCCCGTACTCCTGGTCCAGCGCGGACGTGGACAGGACCGGGTAGTCCGCCCCCTGGGCCAGCTGGGTCCACGTGTCGCCCCATTCGACCAACAGCGCGTCCAGCGCCGCGGGGTCGGTCGGCAGGTTCGCGATGAACCGCGGCGTCGGGCTGTCCCACGAGCCAGCGTCGGTGCAGGGCTCCTCGGGATGGGCGAAGTGCCCGCACGGGGCGGTCTCCACATGAGGCTCCTCGACGGGCGCGCCGGTGGCCGGGTCGTAGAACCGGGGGACGAGCTCGGCGGTCACCGGGTCGTAGGCGGAGGCGCGGTAGGTCCACACGTCGGTGGCGTCCTGGGGGACCCAGTACTCGTCCACGGCGGTCATCGGGCCGTGCTTGCTCTCGACCTCGTAGGTGATCTTCGAGTACAGGTACTGTCCCGGCGCCATCGGCACGGTGCCGCCGGGGGCGAGGAGTGCGACCTCGGCCAGCTCGGGAGCGGGCGCGTCGGCGGAGGGGCCCTGGCCGGCCAGGACGGCGACCCCGGCGACCGCGGCGGCGATGGTCAGCGGCGTGGCGACCTGCAGCACGCGGCGGCTGCGGGAGGGGCGGCGGTCCGCCAGCGACACCACCTGGGTCCCTGCGGGCCGCTCCCAGGAGAAGGTGGGGCGCGGGGAGTCCGGGACGCTCTCGGCGGTTCGGGTGAGCGTGTCGCGGAGCTGCCGCTCGAGGCGGGTCAGATCGGGGTTCATCGGAGGTCTCCCAGGAGGATGTCCAGGCGGGTGAGGGCGTCGGAGGCGGTGCTCTTGACCGTGCCGGGAGCGATGCCGAGGGACTCGGCGATCTCCCGCTCGGACAGCTCGGACCAGTAGCGGAGCACCAGCACCTCCCGTTGGCGGGGGGCGAGCTGGGCCAGGGCGGCCAGGACCATGGGGTCGGTCTCGGCGGCGAGCACCGGGACATCGGCCGGCGGGGCGTCGTCCATCGCCCGGACGGAGGCGAGGAATCGGTGGACGGTGCTTCGCCGACGCCCGGCGGAGCGGCACCGGTTGACCACCGCAGTGCGCAGGTAGGTGATGAGGTGGTCGCGGTCGGTGAGGGAGGGCTGGAGCCGCCAGGTGGCCTCGCACGCGTCCTGGACGGCGTCCTCGGCGGAGGCACGGTCACCCAGCAGTAGCGTCGCCAGCCGGGTCAGCGGCGTCCAGTGCTCGTCGACGACGTCGCTGAGGGTCGGTGCGTCGAGCGTGAAGGCCGTGCGGGGGGCGGTCGTGGTCACGTGGCAGGCGCTGTCTGCCGCCGGTGTCCAGGAGGGTTGGTGTCTCTCATGCCCTTCACACGTCTCAGCATCCGATCGGTTGGGTGGACATCGTGTGATCCGGCTCACAACGATGCCGCGGTGCGCGGGGCAGTCCTGTCCTCGAGGTGAGGGAACCGTCAGGCCGGGCGGTGGCGTCGGCGGGGGCGCCCCGACGAGCAGGGTCCAGGCCCCGCGGCGCGGGTGGTCGCGACGGCGACCTGAGGCCACGCGCTGGACGGTGCCCTGGAGAACAGACCGCCAGCGGTACCTGTTTGCACCACGGATCAGATGTCGCCTACTCGAACGACGATCCCGATCATGCCGTTCGGTTCGGACAGCGTGCCTCCGCTCGCGGTCGCCGAGCGGCTCGGCCACGACGACGCCTCGTTCGTCCTGGCCACCTACGGCCATCTGATGCCGGACAGTGAGGACCGGACTCGGCGGGCGGTGGACGCCGCGTGGGGCGCAGCACGAGCCGCGTGTGCCCCAGATGTGCCCCAGGGCAGCCGCTCGGTGCGCTAGTCGGCGAGCTCGACCACCACGGGTGCGTGGTCGCTGGCCCCCTTGCCCTTGCGCTCCTCGCGATCTATCTGCGCATTCGTCACGCGGCGGGCCAGCGCGGGGGAGCAGAGCTGGAAGTCGATCCGCATGCCCTCGCGGCGGGGGAAGCGCAGCTGCGTGTAGTCCCAGTAGGTGTAGACGCCCGGGCCCGGCGTGTACGGCCGGACGACGTCGGTGAAGCCGGCCTCGATGACGCGGGAGAACGCCGCCCGCTCGGGCTCGCTGACGTGCGTGGAGTGCGAGAACACCGAGATGTCCCAGACGTCGTCGTCCTGGGGGGCGATGTTCCAGTCGCCGACCAGCGCGACCTGCGCCTCGGCGTCCTGGTTCAGCCAGCCGTCGGCGCTGACCCGCAGCGCCTCCAGCCACTCGAGCTTGTACTGCAGGTGCGGGTCGGTGAGCGTGCGGCCGTTGGGCACGTAGAGGCTCCACACCCGCACGCCGCCGCAGGTGGCGCCGATCGCCCGCGCCTCGGAGGCAGGCTCCACGCCCTCCTTCGACGACCACGAGGGCATGCCGGGGAAGCCGACCTCGACGTCGGTCAGCCCCACCCGGGACAGCAGCGCGACCCCGTTCCACTGCGAGTGGCCGACGTGCGCGACGTCGTAGCCCAGCGCCCGGAACCGGTCCTCGGGGAACTGCTCGTCCTTGCACTTGGTCTCCTGCAGCGCGAGGACGTCGACGTCACTGCGCTGCAGCCAGGCCTCCACCCGGTCGGCTCGGCTGCGGATGGAGTTGACGTTCCAGGTGGCCAGTCTCACGCCTGGGGCAGCGGGGTCAGGGCCTCGTCGGCGCGGGCCTGCAGCCGGGCGCGCATCCGGTCGCGGCTCTCCACGAACTTCGTCGCCTGGGCGTCCAGGCCGGTGAGGAACCGGGCCAGCTCCTCCCGGGCGCGCTCGCCCTCGGGGCCCAGGTCGGTGCGCTCGAAGACCTTCCACGCCCGCAGCACCGGCTGGATGACCTCGTCGTGGTGCAACCGCAGGTCGTAGATGCCGGCCTTGGCGATGATCACCGAGTTCTTCCGGAACCCGGCCATCGTGGCGCCGGGCATCTCGAACCGGATGACCTCGTCGGCGACGGCGCGCATGGTGGCGTCCGGCTCGATCTCGAACGCCGCCGAGACGATGTTCCGGTAGAAGACCATGTGCAGGTTCTCGTCCTTGGCGATCCGGGCGAGCAGCCGGTCCGCGATCGGGTCACCGGTGGCCTTGCCGGTGTTGCGGTGGCTGACCCGGGTGGCCAGCTCCTGGAAGGAGACGTAGGCGACCGCCTCGAGCGGGGTCTTGTCACCGGAGTCGTAGCCGGAGGTCATGTAGTCCATCCGGGCCCGCTCGAGCTCGACCGGGTCGACCCCGCGGGTGACGACGAGGTAGTCGCGCAGCGCCACCCCGTGCCGGTTCTCCTCCGCCGTCCAGCGGCCGACCCAGGTGCCCCAGGCGCCGTCGCGGCCGAACCGGGTGGCGATCTCTCGGTGGTAGCTGGGCAGGTTGTCCTCGGTGAGCAGGTTGGTGAACATCGCCGCCTTGGCGGTCTCGTCCAGCCGGGACTGCTCCGGAGACCAGTCCTCCCCGCCCAGGAAGGCGAAGTCCCGCCCCTGCGACCACGGGACGTAGTCGTGCGGGTGCCACTCCTGGGCCAGTCCCAGGTGCCGGTCCAGGTTCTCGGCGACCACCGGCTCGAGCTCGGTGAGCAGGGCTGCTTCTCGCGGCGTCCGGGACACGGTGTGCCTCCTCTGGTGGTGCTCCGGCGGGGGACCGACGGCGGTGGGTCCCGGGGGACCGCGACCACGGCTGTCCGCAGTCTGCCGTTCCGGCGGCGCGCCCCTGCCGTCCGGTACCCACGACGCCCTGGGCCACTCCTGCGCTGTGCCCTGGGTCACCGCGAGCCCGGGGAGACCGGTCCGTGCGGGTGAGGGTGTGCGCAGAGCCGCAGGCCCGCTGCCCGAACAGGTGCGATCATGGGCTGGTGACCGGGTCCGCCGAGCGAGTGACGGCTGCGTGAGCTCGCCCGTGGCACCCTCGCGCACCGGCTCCAGCGCGCAGGGGCCCGCTTCCGGCACGCACCCCGCCCGCGGGTTCGGGTCGGCGCTGGCGCTGACGGTGGCCGGGACGGTCGTCCCCGGGGTGGCGTACCTGGCCAGCGGCCGCCGCCGGCTGGGCGCCGTCGTCCTCGTGCTCTTCCTGCTCCTGGTCGGCGGCGCGGTGTGGCTGGCCACCGGCGGTCGGCGCGACGTCGTCCATCTGGCGGTCGACTCCACCGCGCTGCTCTGGCTGATCGGCGGGGCGGTGGTGCTGGCCCTGCTCTGGCTGGTCGTCGTCGTCACCGGCTACCGCGCGCTGCTGCCGCGGGGCACCCGGGGTTGGCAGCGCGCGCTGGGCGGCCTCGTCGTCCTGCTGCTCTGCGCCGCGGTCGTGGCCCCGGCCGCCGCCGTGGTGCGGATCGCCAGCGCACAGCGGGACCTCGTCGACAGCGTCTTCGACGACGGCGACAGCGCCACGGTGGCCCAGCCGACCGACACCTCCGTGCCGTTCGACGGCAAGGACGAGATCAACGTCCTGCTGCTCGGCGGCGACGGTGGGGCCGGCCGCCAGGGCGTCCGCACCGACACCGTCATCGTGGCCAACGTGCAGGTCGCGACCGGTGCGACGACGCTGTTCAGCCTGCCGCGGAACCTGGAGGACCTGCCCTTCCCGGCCGACAGCCCGCTGGCCGCGATCTACCCCGACGGCTTCGAGGCCGGCAGCGAGAGCGAGAGCCTGCTCAACGCCGTCTACCGGAACGGGCCGGCCGACCACCCCGACGTCCTCGGGCCGACCGACGACCCGGGAGCGGACTTCCTCAAGCTCGGGGTCGGCGAGGCGCTCGGGCTGGACATCGACTACTACCTGCTGGTCAACCTCGACGGCTTCAGCCGGCTGGTCGACGCGCTCGGCGGCATCACGCTCAACGTCAACTACTACGTGCCGGTCAACGGCGACACCGCCACCGGCGCGCTGCCGGACGCCTACATCGCCCCCGGGCCGGACCAGCACATGGACGGGACCCGGGCGCTGGACTACGCCCGTGGCCGCTACGGCCTGTCGGACTACCTGCGGATGGACCGGCAGCGGTGCGTGCTGCAGGCCATCGTCGACGCCGCCGACCCGGTCACCCTGCTCCGCCAGTACCAGGACCTGGCGCGGACGACGCAGGACATCGTGAGCACCGACGTGCCCTCCGCGGTCCTCGGTGACGTCGTCGACCTGGCCTTCGACGTGAAGTCGGCCGGCATCCGCAGCGTCGTCTTCGACGACACGGTGATCAACCCGGCCTACCCCGACTACCCGAAGATCCGGTCGCTGGTCCAGCAGGCGCTGGCCCCTGCCCCGGCCGGCACCCCGACGCCTGCCCCGACGCCTGCCCCGGCCCCGGCGCCGGCGACGTCCAGCGCACCGCTGTCCGCCGCGCCGTCACCGGGCGGCAACGGCGGGTCGGTGACCGAGGTGGCCGACGCCTGCGCCTACGACCCGGCGCAGGCCCAGGCGGCCCTGGACGCCGGTCAGCCCCCGACGCGCGGCGGCTGAACGAGCACGACCATCAGCGTGCGGGGGCCGTGCACGCCCTCGACCCGCTGGAGCTCGATGTCGCTGGTCGCCGACGGCCCGCTGACCATGGTCAGCGGCCGCAGCGGGTCCAGCCGGGCCAGCCCCTCCGGCACGCTGCCCACCACCTGGTCGGCGGTGACCACGCAGACCAGGCAGTCCGGCAGCAGCGACAGCGCCCGCCGGCCGCACGCGGGCGACCCGTCGAGCACCAGCGTGCCGGTCTCGGCGATCGCCACCGCGACGGCGGTCACCGACGCGGCCCGGTCGGCGAGCTGCACCGCCGGGCGGTCGTCGTCGACGTCGCAGCCCGCCGGCCGCCACCCCTGCGCCAGGCCGGGAGCCACCACCACGTCGCCGGCCGCCCACCCGGTCCCGAGCGCCTGGTCCAGCGCGGCCGCGACAGTGGCGCCGATCTCCGCGGGTGAGCAGCGCAGCACGGTGGCGCGGTAGTCCTCCACCCGGTCGACGAGCAGGTCGAGCAGCGCCGGGCCGGTGGTGGGGTGCCCCGACCGGTAGTCGCGGACGACGTCGGGAACGGGGGCCCGGGTCTCGCCCAGCGCCGTCCGGATCCGGCCGAGCACCTCCTCGCGCGCGCTCACCGGCTCTCCTCGCTGGCGCTCGTCGGCCGCTCGCGCGGCGCTGCTGTGCCCTCTGGTGAACTCGCGAGCTCGTTCACCGGCCGTGCTCCTCGGTCCACTGCTCCACGAAGGTCTTCCGCGGGGGCGTCGGCAGGTCCCGGCTGCGGGTCCAGCCGGACACCGGCGGCGGCAGCACGTTGGGCAGTGTCGGCCGGCCGCGGGAGAGCAGCCGGCCCAGCCCCGCCGCCCGCTGGGCCAGGTGCCACAGCCGCGGGTGGGACATCGCCCGGGCCAGCGCCTTGAACGCCACCCCCTCGGCGGTCGGCTTCTGCTGCGCCTCGACGTGCTCGGCCCGCAGGTGCACCAGGATCGAGGGGATGTCGATCGCCACCGGGCAGACCTCGAAGCAGGCACCGCACAGCGACGAGGCGTAGGGCAGCGAGGCGTTGTCCTCCACCCCGGTGAGCTGCGGGGAGAGGATCGCGCCGATCGGCCCCGGGTAGACCGAGCCGTAGGAGTGCCCGCCGGCGCGCTCGTACACCGGGCAGACGTTCAGGCACGCCGAGCAGCGGATGCAGTGCAGCGCCTCGCGGCCGACCTCGTCGGCGAGCACCGCCGTCCGGCCGTTGTCCAGCAGCACCAGGTGGAACTCCTGCGGCCCGTCGCCGGGGGTCACCCCGGCCCAGGTGGAGGTGTAGGGGTTCATCCGCTCGCCGGTGGAGGAGCGCGGGAGCAGCTGCAGGAAGACCTCGAGGTCGCGCCAGGTGGGCACCACCTTCTCGATGCCCATCACGGTGATCAGCGTCTCCGGCAGCGTCAGGCACATCCGGCCGTTGCCCTCGCTCTCCACCACGGTCAGCGTGCCGGTCTCGGCGACGCCGAAGTTCGCGCCGCTCACCGCCACCCGGGCCCGGAGGAACCGCTCCCGCAGGTGCTGGCGGGCGGCCATGGCCAGCCGGCGCGGGTCGTCGGTGAGGCCGGGGTCGACGCCGGGGATGGTGCGGGCGAAGATCTCCCGGATCTCGGCCCGGTTCTTGTGGATCGCCGGCACCAGGATGTGCGAGGGCTTGTCCTCGCCGAGCTGCACGATCAGCTCGGCGAGGTCGGTCTCGAAGACGTCGAGGCCGGCGGCCTCCAGCGCCTCGTTGAGCCCGATCTCCTGGGTGGCCATCGACTTGACCTTGACCACCTCGGGCGCGCCGGTGGCCAGCACCAGCCGGGTGACGATCTCGTTGGCCTCGTTCGCGTCCCGGGCCCAGTGCACGACGCCGCCGCGGGCGGTCACCTGCCGCTCCAGCTCCTCGAGGTGCTCGTCGAGGCGGGCCATCGTGGCGGCCTTGAGCGCCTTGCCCGCCGCCCGCAGCTGCTCCCAGTCGGGCACCTCGGCGACCACCCGGGCCCGCTTGCCGCGGATGGTGCTGGTGGCGTGACCGAGGTTGGCCCGCAGCTGGCCGTCGCGCAGCGCGCCACGGGCGGCGTCCGGGAAGGACTGGTCGCCGCGCAGGTGGCCCACGCCGCGGGGCGCGGTGGGCAGCCCGAGGAAGGTCGGGGCCTTCGGCGGCACGGTGGCGGTCATGCCGGCACCGAGGGGGCGGTCTGCTGGTCAGGGGTCACGGCTTCCTCCGTCGAGGCGAGGATCTCGGCCAGGTGGACCGTCCGGGTGCCGGCCCGCAGCCGGGAC
Organism: Modestobacter altitudinis; assembly: GCF_005930475.1. Lineage (GTDB taxonomy): Bacteria > Actinomycetota > Actinomycetes > Mycobacteriales > Geodermatophilaceae > Modestobacter > Modestobacter altitudinis. The sequence goes on along the minus strand of NZ_SJEW01000004.1, from coordinate 9,160 downwards.
AGCCCGCCGCCGATGTGCAGCAGGCAGGAGGCGTCCCCGGCGGTGCACACCTCGGCGTGGGTGGACAGCACGTTGGCCATCTTGTCGGTGAGCATGGCGGTCGAGGTGTCGGCGTTCTTCACCGCGAAGGTGCCGCCGAACCCGCAGCACTGCTCGGCGCCGGGCAGCTCGACCAGCTCCAGGCCGCGGACCGCCCGGAGCAGCTGGTAGGGCCGGTCACCCACCTCCAGCAGCCGCAGCGAGTGGCAGGTCGGGTGGTAGGTGACCCGGTGCGGGTAATAGGCGCCGACGTCGGTGACGCCGAGGACGTCGACGAGGAACTGGGACAGCTCGTAGGTGCGCCCGGCCAGCTCCTCGGCGGCCCGGGCCAGCTCCTCGTCACCGGCCCGGCGGGCCACGTCGGCCTGCTGGTGGTGGATCGAGGCCACGCACGAACCGGACGGCGCGACGATCGCCTCGGCACCGGCGAAGGCCCGGACGTGGTTGGCGACGATCCCCACCGCCTCCCGCCGGTAGCCGGTGTTGACGTGCATCTGCCCGCAGCAGGCCTGGTCCCGCGGGACGACGACCTCGTGCCCCAGCCGTTGCAGCAGCCGGGCGGTCGCCATCGCGACCTGGGGCTGCACCGTGTCGACCAGGCAGGTGGCGAAGAGCGCGACCTTCATCCGATACCTCCGCTCACGACGGTCCGGCTGGGCCGCCGGACCATGCTGGACTCGCGGACGACGAGCGTGGGCTCGAAGACCGGCTGGGAGTGCTGGTGGTCGGGGTCCGAGGCCTCGTCCAGCAGCAGTTCGACGGCCCGCCGGCCGAGCTCGACCCGGGGCTTGCGCACCGAGGTGAGCGGTACGGCGGCCGCGGCGGCGAAGTCGATGTCGTCGTAGCCGACGATGGCGAAGTCCTCGGGGACCCGTACCCCGTGCCGGACCATCTCCTGCAGCACGCCCAGGGCGATCAGGTCGTTGGCGCAGACCGCTGCCGTGGGCCGCCGGCCGGCCGGGAGCCCGATGATCTGCGCGGCCGCCTCCCGACCGCCGGCGACGGTGAGGTGCGCGGGGGAGAAGACGGTCAACGCCTCCGTGGACCCGGTGCCCTCCCGGACCGCGGCCGCCACGCCGTCGTGGCGCTCGTGCACCTGGGGCAGCCCGGAGGAGCCGATGAAGGCGATCCGGCGGTGGCCGCGCTCCAGCAGGTGGTCGGCGGCCAGCCGGCCGCCCAGCGCGTCGTCGACGGCGACGGCGCACTGGTCCGGGCCTGTCGCGCGGCGGTCGAGCAGGACGACGGGGGTGCCCCGGGAGCGCAGCGCCTCGACGTGCGGGGAGAGCTCCGCGGTGGGCGTGATCAGCACGCCCTGCACCCGCTGCTCGGTGAGGACGTCGAGGTGCGCGGCCTCCCGGTCGGCCCGGTCGTCGGAGTTGCACAGCATCACGGCGAGCCCGGCGGCCGCGGCGACGTCCTCGACCCCGCGCGCGACGTCGGTGAAGAAGGGGTTGGCGATGTCGAGCACGACCAGCCCGATCGTCCGGCTGCGCCCGGCGCGCAGGTGCCGGGCCGACTCGTTGCGGACGAAGCCGAGCGCGGCGATCGCGGTCTGCACGCGCTCCCGGGTCGCCGGGCTGACCGCCTCCGGGCGGTTGAGGACGTTGCTGACGGTGCCCACCGAGACCCCGGCCCAGAGGGCGACGTCGCGGATGCTGGCGGTCAGCGGGGCCTCCCTCGGTGCGGCGGTGCGGACACGGTAGCGGCGGGGCCTGTCACCGGGGTGGGTTGAAACGTCTCAATGCCCGACGAACTGGTTGTCGTGCGACGGTTGACACCTTCCTAGCAGGTTCCCTATGGTCTGCGCCACAGGCATCCTGAAACGTTTCACGCGCTGCTCCGCGCCGTCCGGGAGGAACCCCGTGCCCCGCGTCTGCTTCACCCTCCAGGTGCGCCCCGACCGGCTCGCCGAGTACCGCGAGCGCCACGCCGCGGTGTGGCCGGACATGCTGCACGCCCTGCGCGACGCCGGGTGGACCGACTACCAGCTCTTCCTGCGCGACGACGGTCTGCTGGTCGGCACCCTGGTGACCGACGACCTGGCCGCGGCGCAGGCAGCCGTGGACGCCGCGGACGTGAGCGCCCGCTGGGAGGCCGAGATGGCCCCCTTCTTCCAGACCGGGGACGGCAGGGGCAAGTCCTCGCTCGACCTCGTCTTCGACCTCGACGCCCAGCTCAGGGCGGTCGTGGTCGAGCCCACCGCACCGATCGGAGACCCCTCGTGACCGACCTCCGCGCGCAGGCGCTCGCCGCCCTCGCCACCCAGACCATCGAGCTGCCCTCGTGGGCGTTCGGCAACGCCGGCACCCGGTTCAAGGTGTTCAGCTCACCCGGCGTCCCGCGCACGCCGTTCGAGAAGATCAGCGACGCCGCGCAGGTGCACCGGTTCACCGGCGTCGCGCCCCGGGTCTCGCTGCACGTCCCGTGGGACCTGGTCGACGACTTCGGCAAGCTCGCCCAGCACGCCGCCGACGAGGGCGTCTCGATCGGCGCGATCAACTCGAACCTGTTCCAGGCCGACGAGTACAAGCTGGGCTCGCTGACCAACGCCGACCCGGCGGTGCGGGCGAAGGCCGTGGCCCACCACGTGCAGTGCATCGACGTCATGCGGGCCACCGGCTCGACCGACCTGAAGATCTGGCTGCCGGACGGGACCAACTACCCGGGCCAGGACGACATCACCGACCGCCAGGAGCGGCTCGCCGAGTCACTGCAGCAGATCTACGCCGAACTCGACCCCGAGCACCGGCTGATCCTGGAGTACAAGTTCTACGAGCCGTACTTCTACACGATGGACATCCCGGACTGGGGCACGTCGCTGCTGCACTGCCTGGCCCTCGGCGACCAGGCGAAGGTGGTGCTGGACACCGGCCACCACGCGCCGAACACCAACATCGAGTTCATCGTCGCCCAGCTGCTGCGCATCGGCCGGCTCGGCGCCTTCGACTTCAACTCCCGCTTCTACGGCGACGACGACCTCATCGTCGGCGCCGCCGACCCGTTCCAGCTGTTCCGGATCATGAACGAGATCGTCCGCGCCGACGCGCTGCGGCCGGACTCCGGCGTCAACTTCATGCTCGACCAGTGCCACAACATCGAGCCGAAGATCCCCGGCCAGATCCGCTCGGTGATGAACGTCCAGGAGGCCACCGCCAAGGCGCTGCTGGTCGACCGCGACGAGCTGCGCACCGCCCAGCGCACCGGGGACGTGCTCGGCGCGAACGGCGCCCTGATGGACGCCTACAACACCGACGTCCGGCCGCTGCTCGCGCAACTGCGGGAGTCGCAGGGGCTGGCCGCCGACCCCTACCGGGCCTACGCCGCCTCCGGCCACGCCGACCGCATCGCCGCCGACCGCACCGGTGGCCAGCAGGCCAGCTGGGGTGCATGAGATGACCACCGCCGACCAGGAGACGACCATGGACGACAGCGCCACCACCGTGCAGCAGCTGATCGAGCGTTCCCACGCACTGGGCGCCGACCCGCGCAACACCAACTACGCCGGCGGCAACACCTCGGCCAAGGGCACCGGCACCGACCCGGCCACCGGCGGCGAGGTCGAGCTGCTCTGGGTCAAGGGCTCCGGGGGCGACCTGGGCACCCTGACCCCGGCCGGGCTGGCCGTGCTGCGGCTGGACCGCGTGCGGGCGCTGGTCGACGTCTACCCCGGCGTGGACCGCGAGGACGAGATGGTCGCCGCCTTCGACTACTGCCTGCACGGCCGAGGCGGGGCTGCGCCCTCGATCGACACCACCATGCACGCGCTGGTCGACGTCGCCCACGTCGACCACCTGCACCCGGACTCCGGGATCGCGCTGGCCACCGCCGCCGACGGCGAGGCGCTCACCGCCGAGGTGTTCGGCGACCGCGTGGTGTGGGTGCCCTGGCGCCGTCCGGGCTTCCAGCTCGGGCTGGACATCCGGGCGATCGCCGCGGCGAACCCGCAGGCCATCGGGTGCATCCTGGGCGGCCACGGCATCACCGCGTGGGGCAGCACCAGCCAGGAGTGCCAGGACCGGTCGCTGGAGATCATCCGCACCGCCGAGGACTTCATCGCCAAGCGGACCGGCCAGCTCGGCCGGCACCCCTTCGGCGAGCCGCTCGAGGGCTACGCGCCGCTCCCCGAGGCCGAGCGGCGGGCCAAGGCCGCCGCGCTGGCCCCGGTCCTGCGCGGGCTGGCCAGCACCGACCGGCCGCAGGTCGGCCACTTCACCGACTCCGACGTGGTGCTGGACTTCCTGGCCCGCGCCGAGCACCCCCGGCTGACCGCGCTGGGCACCTCGTGCCCGGACCACTTCCTGCGCACCAAGGTCCGCCCGCTGGTGGTCGACCTGCCGGCCACCGCGAGCGTGCAGGAGGTCCTGGACCGCTTGCCGGCCCTGCACGAGGCCTACCGCGATGAGTACGCGGCGTACTACTCCCGGCACGCCGCCCCCGACTCCCCGGCGATGCGCGGCGCCGACCCGCTCGTCGTCCTGGTGCCCGGCGTCGGGATGTTCAGCTACGGCAAGGACAAGCAGACCGCCCGGGTGGCCGGCGAGTTCTACGTCAACGCCATCAACGTGATGCGCGGCGCGGAGGCGATCAGCACCTACGCGCCGATCGACGAGGCGGAGAAGTTCCGGATCGAGTACTGGGCGCTGGAGGAGGCCAAGCTCGCCCGGATGCCGAAGGCCAAGCCGCTGGCCACCCGGATCGCGCTGGTCACCGGCGCCGCGTCGGGCATCGGCAAGGCGATCGCCCAGCGGCTGGCCGCCGAGGGCGCCTGCGTCGTCGTCGCCGACCTCGACGCCGAGAAGGCCGGCGCGGCCGCTGCCGAGATCGGCAGCACCGACGTGGCGATCGGCGTCGCCGCCGACGTGTCCGACGCCGCCGCCGTGGCCGCGGCCGTCAACGCCGCGGTGCTGGCCTTCGGTGGCCTCGACCTGGTCGTCAACAACGCCGGCCTGTCGATCTCCGCGACGCTGCTGGACACCACCGAGCAGCAGTGGGACCTGCTGCACGACGTGATGGCCAAGGGGTCCTTCCTGGTCTCCCAGGCCACCGCCCGGGTGCTCATCGCCCAGGGCATGGGCGGTGACCTCGTCTACATCTCCTCCAAGAACAGCGTCTTCGCCGGCCCCAGCAACATCGCCTACTCCGCGACCAAGGCCGACCAGGCGCACCAGGTCCGGCTGCTGGCCGCCGAGCTGGGCGAGTACGGGATCCGGGTGAACGGCATCAACCCCGACGGCGTCGTCCGCGGCTCGGGCATCTTCGCCGGCGGCTGGGGCGCCCAGCGGGCCAAGACCTACGGCGTCCCGGAGGAGGAGCTGGGCAAGTTCTACGCCCAGCGCACCCTGCTGAAGCGGGAGGTGCTGCCCGAGCACGTCGCCGACGCCGTCTTCGCCCTCACCGGCGGGGAGCTCACCCGGACGACGGGGCTGCACGTGCCCGTCGACTCGGGCGTGGCAGCGGCCTTCCTGCGGTGAGCCTGCACGCCGCGGTCGACTTCGGTGCCTCCAGCGGCCGGGTGATGCTGGGGGCGGTCGGGCCGGGCCGCCTCCAGCTCACCGAGGCGGCCCGCTTCCGCAACGGCGCCGTCGAGGTGCCGGGGGAGCGGGCCGCGGCCCTGCACTGGGACGTGCTCGGGCTGTGGCGGGAGTCGCTGGCCGGGCTGCGCCAGGTGGGCGCCCTGGCCCGCGCGGCCGGTGAGCCGGTCGCCAGCGTCGGGGTGGCCACCTGGGCCGTCGACTACGGCCTGCTGGCCGGGGACGGGACGCTGCTGGGCGCCCCGCGCTCCTACCGGGACGCCCGCACCGACGGCGTGGCGGAGCGGGTCCACCAGCAGCTGCCCGCCGTCGAGCTCTACCGGCGCAACGGGCTGCAGCACCTGTCGTTCACCACGCTGTACCAGCTCGTCGCCGAGCAGGACGGGCCGCTGCTGGACGCGGCCCGGACGATGCTGCTGGTGCCCGACCTGGTCGGCTGGTGGCTGTCCGGGCACCTCGGGGCAGAGGCCACCAACGTCTCCACCACCGGGCTCGCCGACGTGCACACCGGCCGGTGGGCCGAGGACCTGGTCGCCCTGGCCGGGATCGACGCCGGCCTGCTGCCGCCGGTGCACGACCCGGGAGCGGTGCTCGGCGGGCTCCGCCCGGCCGTCGCGGCGTCCACCGGACTGGACGACGCCCGGCTGGTCGCGGTCGGCAGCCACGACACGGCGTCGGCGGTGGTCGGCGTGCCGGCCACCGACGAGCGCTTCGCCTACGTCGCCTGCGGCACCTGGGCGCTGGTGGGGGTCGAGCTGGAGTCCCCGGTGCTCAGCGCGGAGAGCCTGGCCGCGGGGTTCACCAACGAGCGGGGCGTCGACGACCGGATCCGCTACCTGCACAACGTCATGGGCCTGTGGGTGCTGCAGGGCTGCCTGGCCGACTGGGGCCTGGACAGCGCCGACCTGACCGCGCTGCTCGCTGCTGCCGCGGAGCTGCCCGCCGGCGGCGCCGTCGTCGACGTCGACTCCCCGGCGTTCCTGCCGCCGGGCCCGATGGTGACCCGCGTGCAGCAGGCCTGCGAGGCGGCCGGGCAGCCGGTGCCGGTCAGCCGGCCCGCCGTCGTCCGCTGCGTGCTCGACAGCCTGGCCACGGCCTTCGCCCGGGTGGTGGAGGACGCCGTCCGGCTGTCCGGCCGGGTCGTCGACGTGGTGCACGTCGTGGGCGGCGGGGCGCAGAACGCGCTGCTCTGCCAGCTCACCGCCGACGCCTGCGGCCGGCCGGTGCTCGCCGGCCCGGTGGAGGCGACCGCGCTGGGCAACGTGCTGGTGCAGGCGCGGGCCGCCGGCGCCGTCACCGGCGCGCTGGAGGACCTCCGCGCGCTGGTGACGGCCACCAGCGACCTGGTGCGCTACGTGCCGGGCGGTGTGGTCAGCTCGAGGTGACCCCCCGCCGGGACGCGGCCTCGGCCAGGCCGGCCTTGGTGAACGCCAGCGCGTCCCGGGCCAGGGTCCGGTTGTCGGTCCACAGGTTGCGCCAGATCGCCAGGTCGTTGGAGAGCGTGCGGTGCACGACCTCGGAGGAGAACGACTCGAAGGTGACGATGCCGGAGTAGTCCACCTCGTCGAGCGCGGTGAAGAACTCCGTCCAGGGGATGGACCCGGTGCCCAGCGCGCCGCGGTGGGACTCCCCGACGTGCACGTACCCGAGCCGCCCGGCCGCCGCGGCGGCGCGGACCGCCTCGGTGAAGGAGTGCTCCTCGATGTTCATGTGGTAGGTGTCCAGGTGGGCCATCACGTTGGGCCGGTCCACCGCCGCGATGAAGTCCAGCGTCTCCTGCGTGGTGTTCATGATGTTGGTCTCGTAGCGGTTGCAGAACTCCAGCGCCAGGGTGATGCCGGACTCGGCGGCCTTGTCCGCCAGCCAGGCGATCGTCTCCTGGGAGTTCGCCCGCCCCCGCTCGGTCGCCGGGCCGGAGTACTTCCCGAGCTTGGAGTACAGGACGCCGCACAGGGTCGTGCCGCCGCTGTCGCGCAGCACGCCCAGGGCGGTGGCCAGCCGTTCCCGGCCGCGGGCCACGATGTCAGGGTCCTCGCTGGAGACGTCGGTGTCGTCGCTGAGCCCCAGCGAGGCGCTCACCTGCAGCCCGTGCTCCTGCAGCAGCCGCGCGGTCATGTCCCCGTCGAACCCGCTCGGGTCGATCGGGGCGATCTCGATCAGGTCGTAGCCGGCCTCGGCGCTGGACGCGATGGCGCGCTCGGCCTCGTCCCGGGACCAGCCTCCGGTCCAGACCAGGGCGTGGACGCCGTGGGTGACAGCCATGGACAACTCCTCTTCTCTCAGTGGGTGGCGGGACGGCGGTCCAGCCAGTCCCGCCGGCGCAGCTCGGCCAGCAGCCGCTGGTAGCCCTCCTCGAGGGCGCCGACCTGCGCAGGATCGGGGTCGATGACCTCGGCCGGGCGCACGGCCCGGCCGGTCGTCGCGGGGAGCGTGCTGCCGGTCCAGGCGGCGGCGGCCAGCAGCGCGGCACCGAAGGCGCTGGAGGGCTCCGCCGGGCGGGTGACCGGGCGGCCGAGCACGCTGGCCCGGATGGTGGTCCACACCCGGGACCGGGTGCCGCCGCCCACCACCCGGTGGTCGGCCGAGCCCACGCCCAGGGCGGCCAGCCGTTCCAGGCCGAGCCGCTCGACGTACGCGACGCCGTCCAGCTGCGCCCGGTGCCTGGCCTGCGGGGACACCGCGGCGGTGCCGAGGAGGAACCCGGTGGCGTCGGACCGGGTGAACGGGAACCGCTCCCCGGTCCCGGGCAGCGGGTAGCCGGTCAGCGGCGACGGGCCCGCCGCGGCGGCGACCGCGTCGGCGGCGGCCAGGTCGGCCGAGCTGTCGAGGACACCGGCGCCGCAGTTGGAGGCGCCACCGGGCCACCAGGACCCGTCGGGCCCGAGGTGGGAGTAGACCGCGCCGTCGAACCCGGTGACCTCGGTGGCCGCCACGCCCTTGAGCACCAGGGTGGTGCCCAGCACGCCGGTGGTCTGCCCGGCGGCGACGGCGCCGGCGGCGACCTGCGCGGTGCAGCCGTCGGTCATGCCGGCGACCACCTGGACGCCCGCCGGCAGGCCGAGGTCGGCAGCGGCGTCCGGGCGCAGCGTGCCGACGACGGTGCCCGGGTGCACGAGCGGCGGCAGCGCGCCGGCCGGGACGCCGGCCGCGGCGAGCAGCTCGGTGGGCCAGCGGGCGGGCGCGGGCGCGATGCCGGCCTTGAGGGCGTGCGAGGTGTCGGTGACCAGCCGCCCGGTCAGGTCGGCGACGACGACGTCCGGGACGTGCAGCAGCCGCAGGCCCGCGGACGGCTGCTGCTCGGCCAGCCAGGCCAGCCGGGAGAGGGTGCCGGCGGCGCCGACCCGCCGGCCGGTGGCGACGCTGATCCGGGCGGCCTGCGCGGCGCCGCGCTGGTCGGCGTAGAGCAGGACGGGGCCGGTGGGCGTGCCCGCGGCGTCGGCGGCGAGCACGCTGCCCGAGGTGGCGGTCACCGACAGGGCCTGCAACGCGCCGGCGCGGGGGCCGAGCTCACCGGCCACCCGCCGGACGACGGTGCGCACCGCGGCGACGTGGGCGGGCTGCTGCTCCAGCTCCCCGGGCCGGGGGGTGGT
>NZ_SJEW01000049.1 GCF_005930475.1 Modestobacter altitudinis | reverse complement strand
CCCCCGTACCACCGGGTAGGTCCGCCTGCCCCTGCCCCCGCCACCGGGTGAGCAGGGCGTCGACCGCGGCCAGGTGCACCGCCTGCAGGTCGGGCACCCCCGCACGCAGCAGCCAGCCGCGCAGCACCCGGCGGCGCAGCGCGGCGGGGAGCTCGGCGAGCGGGCCGGCCGGCAGCCCGCCGTCCGCGCCGAGCAGGGCGTCCAGCTCCGCGGCGGCCAGCGCGTCGAGGGCGTCGAGGTCCTCCCGGAGCAGCGCCGCGGTGCGGGCCAGCGCCGGCGCCACCCCGCCGCCGAGCACGTCCTCGAGCAGCGGCAGCACCTCGCCGCGCAGCCGCACCCGGGTGTAGGCCGGGTCGGTGTTCCACGGGTCGTCCCAGACCGGCAGCTGTTGGGCGGCGCAGGCGGCCCGGGCGGTCTCCCGGCGCACCCCGAGCAGGGGGCGCCAGAACGGCGCCCGGTGCTCCACCATGCCGCCGACCGAGCGCGGGCCCGACCCGCGGGCCAGCCCGAGCAGCACGGTCTCGGCCTGGTCGTCCAAGGTGTGCCCGAGCGCCACCGTCGCACCGTGCTCGGCGGCGGCCGCCCGCAACGCCGTGCCGCGCGCCTCCCGGGCAGCTGCCTCCGGGCCACCGGCGGTGCCGACGGTCACCGGCACGACGAGCACCGGGGCCAGCCGCAGCGACCGGAGCAGCGCGGCGGTGCGCCCCGCCTGCTCCGCCGAACCGGGCTGCAGGCCGTGGTCGACGGTCACCGCCCCGACCGGGCGCCCCGACCGGGGTGCCTCGAAGGCCAGCGCCGCGGCCAGCGCGACCGAGTCCGCGCCACCGCTGCAGGCGACCAGCACCGGCCCGGCGGTGGCGCTCAGGCCGGGGCGGACCGCCGCCCGCAGCGCCGCGACGGCGGGGTGCGGCCCTGCCATGCCGGCTGTCGCGCCCGCCGGCTCAGGCCGGGATGGCCGGCCGCGTGCCCAGCACGCGCTCCACCCAGCGGGCGGGCTCGGTGAGCTCCTCCTTCAGCGGCAGGTTCGCCGGGCCGGCCCACACCTGGTTGAAGCCGTCCATGCCGACGAGGTCCACCACGCCGGCGACGAACACCCGACCGTCGGCGTACTGCTGCATCTTCTGCTCCAGCCCCAGCAGCCGGCGCAGCACCCGGTCGATCGGCCCGCGGCCCTTGCGGCGCTGGGCGAAGCGCTTGCGCAGCGTGCGCACCGAGGGGACGACGTCCGGGCCGACGCCGTCCATCACGTACTCGGCGTGCCCCTCGACCAGGCTCATCACCGCGGTGACCCGGTCCAGCGCCTCGCGCTGCCCGGGGTCCTTGATCAGCGCCATCAGGCCCTGCGGCGCGTCGTCGTCCGGGCTGGTCCCGCGGACGGCGTCGGTGAGGCTGCGCAGCACGTCGGTGAGCCGCTCGCGCAGCACGTCGGGGGTCAGGTCGGTGGCCTCGGCGAAGGAGCTGACCTGCTCCTCCAGGTAGCCGCGCAGCCACGGGACGGCGGTGAACTGCAGCTGGTGGGTGACCTCGTGCAGGCAGACCCAGAGCCGGAAGTCGGTGGGGTCGACGCCGAGCCGGCGCTCGGTCTCGACGATGTTGGGGGCCACCAGCAGCAGCCGGCCCCCGCTGCCGAAGACCTCGTACTGGCCCAGCACCCGGCTGCACAGGAAGGCCAGGACGCCGCCGGCCTGCACGCCGGTGGCCCGGGACCCGATCGCGGTCGCCAGCGGGCCCGGGGTCTTGCCCTGGGCCTCGGTCAGCGCGTCGGCCAGCGGGTCGAGCAGCGCGGCCATGCCGGCGGTGTTCGCCGCCACCCAGCCGGGCCGGTCGACGACGGCGACGGTGGGCACGGGGCCCCCGGGCACCGGGTGCAGGCCGGTCAGCTGCTCCACGTGCGCGACGGCGGTCGCGGCGGCGCGGTGCAGCTCCTCGACGACGGCGGCGGCCTCCTCGCGGGAGGTCTCCGGTCCGGGCCCGACGAGGCGCCGGGCGGTGCGGCCGGCGAGGTCCCAGTCGACGAGGGACGAGGAACGGCTCATCACCTCACCGTACGGGACGGCCCTCCTGCAGGGGCCCGCCCCGAGCCCGCGGGGGGTGGGGGGCAGGAGGGTCCTTCACCGGCAGCCGCAGCCGGCCAGGGCGTCGGCGACGACGTCCAGCGACCCCTCCCCCGCGGTGAGGCTGCCGACCGTGCCGTCGGCCATGACGGCGAAGGCCAGCAGCCGGCCGTCGGCGGTGAGCACGGTCCCGGCCAGGTCGTTGGTGCCCAGCAGGGTGCCGGTCTTGGCGCGCACCGTGCCCGGCCCGGCCTGGCCGCCTGCGACGACCCGCTCCGCCAGCGTCCCGTCGTAGCCGGCCACCGGCAGGCCGGACAGCAGCCCGTCGGCGTGGTCGATGCTCCCGTCGGCGGCGACCCGGACGACGTCCACCAGCAGCTGAGCGGGCACCCGGTCGTCCTGGGACAGGCCGCTGGCGTCGTGGACGTCCATCCCGGTGGTGTCCAGCCCGGCGTCGGTCAGGGCCGCGGTGATCGCCTCGGCGGCACCGTCGAAGCTGGCCGGCAGGCCGCGGGCGATGGCCACCTGCCGGCCGAGGGACTCGGCCAGCAGGTTGTCCGAGGCGTTCAGCGCCTCCTCGACCAGCCGGTCGATCGGGGCGGACTCCACGGTGCCCAGCGTCGGGGCGCCGGCCGGGGCCTGGCCCAGCTCGACCGGGACGTCCGGCGCACCGAGGGCCGCCGCCAGCGCCCGCCCGGCGTCGGTGCCCGGCGACCCGCTGCGCTGGCTCTCCCCCGGCTCGACGCGGGCGCCGTCGACGGCGGTCGCCGTCACCGGGGCGGCGTAGCTGGACGGGGCGTCGTCAGCGCCCCAGCCGGAGGCGGTCAGCGGGCCGGTGAACAGCGAGTTGTCCACCACGACGCCGGTGACCGGCTGGCCGCCGAGCGCCTGGCCCACCTGGGCGGCCAGGTCGGCGACGGTGGCCGCGCCCGGGTAGTCGGTGGACGGGGCGGTGCTGGACAGCGTCGGGTCTCCCCCGCCGACGAGGACGACCTGCCCGGGCGTGCTGCCGGCGACGACCGTGGTGGTGAGGGTGTCGGTCGGGTCCAAGGTGGTCAGCACGGCCAGGCCGGTGAGCAGCTTGGCGGTGGAGGCCGGGGTGCTCGGGTCCGCGGCGTCCTGGTCGAAGAGCACCTGACCGGTGGCCACGTCGACGACCTGCGCGGACAGCCCTCCGCCGATGGCCGGCGCCGCGAGCAGCGGGGACAGCACGCCGGCGAGGACGGTGGGGTCGGGCAGCGGCGCGTCGGCGCTGAGCTCGGTGAGCACCGGACCGGGGCCGCTGAGCTCGGGCAGCACGGCATCGGGCACCTGCTCGGCGTCCTCGGCGACGGTCGACCCGCCGCGGTCGGTCAGCCGCAGCGTCACCAGCACCCCGGCAGCGACCAGCACGAGGGCGAGCAGGGCGGCGACCAGCACCACCCGCCGCCGGCTGCGCGTCCGCCCGGGTCGGTCGTCGCCGTCGTGCGGGGGCCGCTCCGCGAGGCGTCGGCCCGGGGGCGGCGCGGCGGACGCGCCCCGTGCCCGGGGACCGGGGGTGGGTCGGGGTCGCGGGGTCCGCTGCGCGGGTTCGACCGGCGTCTGCGTGGCCGGCTGGGCGGCCGCCGCGTGGCGGCCGGCGGCCCACTCCACCTGAGCGCGCGCGACGTCGGCGCGTTCGGCCGCCGCCTTCTGCTCGGCTGCCCGCTGCGCCGTGGCTGCCTGCTCGGCGACCTCCCGCTGGTGCGCCGCCCGCTCGGCGGCCAGCACCGCGGCCTCCCCGGCGGCGGCGCGGTCGGCGGCGGCGCGGTCGGCGGCGAACCGCTCGGCCTCGGCCTGCTCCGCAGCGGCGCGGTCAGCGGCGGCCTGCTCGGCATCCGCGCGGGCCTGGGCGGCCTGCTCCTCGGCTGCCTGCTCAGCGGCGGCACGCTGAGCGGCCCACTCCCGGACCGCCGCCAGGTCGGCGGCGGCCTGCTCGGCCCGCGCGCGCTCCAGCTCGGCCTCGTCGGCTGCCGCCTGCGCGGCGGCGGCCTCGTCGGCGGCCTGGCCGGCCGCGCGCTCGGCGGCGGCCCGCTCGGCCGCCCACTGCTTCACCGCGGCGAGGTCGGCAGCGGCCTGGTCTGCCGCCCGCTGCGCCTCGTCGCCGGCATCTCCGCCCGCGGCCGGCACGGCCTCACCATCGGGCTCCACGACGTCGTCGTGGGACCGGACGTCGTCCACCGGCTCCGGGATCTCGGAGCCGGGGGGCCCTGGCCCCTCGGCGGGCGGTGGCGCGGGTGCCGCTGCCTCGTCGGCGGACCCCTCCGGCGCTCCCCCGTCGGACTCCTCGCCCGGCCTCGCCGCGATCTCCCCCACCCCCTGGAGTGACCTCCGCCGACGCGGCGGTCCGTCGTAGGACAGACTATCGGCGTGCAGTTCGACGTGACGGTAGAGATCCCCAAGGGCCAGCGGAACAAGTACGAGCTGGACCACGCCACCGGACGCATCCGGCTCGACCGGATGCTGTTCACCTCGACCAGGTACCCGGCCGACTACGGGTACGTCGAGGAGACGCTCGGGATGGACGGTGACCCGCTCGATGCCCTCGTGCTCCTGGAGGAGCCGACCTTCCCGGGGTGCCTCATCACCTGCCGGGCCATCGGCATGTTCCGGATGACCGACGAGGCCGGCGGGGACGACAAGGTCCTCACCGTCCCCGCGACGGACCCCCGGATGGCCCACCTGCAGGACATCAACGACGTGTCGGAGTTCGACCGGCTGGAGATCCAGCACTTCTTCGAGACCTACAAGGACCTCGAGCCGGGCAAGTCGGTCGAGGGCGCCGAGTGGGTCGGGCGGGCCGAGGCCGAGGCCGAGATCGAGGCGTCCCGCCAGCGCGCGATCGACACCCCGCTGCACTGAGCAAGGGCCCTCCTTCCCCCACCACTCGCACGCTCGCGGCGGGGCCCTGCAGGAGGGCCGTCCGAGCACGCACCGACCGCCGACGGTGCCGGGCAGGCTGTCCTCCGACGTGCCCACCTGGACCGAACGGACGACGTGACCACACCTGACGAGCAGGCCACCGCCGACCCGGTCACCGCGACCGACCCCGTGGCCGGCGAGATCGCGGCCGGCTACGACTTCCCGGGGCCCGCGCTGGAGTTCGGCTCGGTCGTCCACGGCGGCGTCCCGCACCCCACGGCGCAGGTCCGCGTCCCGCTGTCGATGATGAACCGGCACGGGTTGATCGCCGGGGCCACCGGCACCGGGAAGACCAAGACCCTGCAGCTGCTGGCCGAGCAGCTCTCGGCGCAGGGCGTGCCCGTCGTGCTCGCCGACGTCAAGGGCGACCTGAGCGGTCTGGCCCGCCCCGGCGAGTCCGGTGACCGGGTCACCCGGCGCGCCGCGGACACCGCCGACGACTGGACGCCGACCGGGTTCCCCGTGGAGTACCTGGCGCTGGGCGGCCTGGGCACCGGCGTGCCGCTGCGCGCGACGGTCACCAGCTTCGGCCCGCTGCTGCTGAGCAAGGTCATGGACCTCAACGCCACCCAGACCAGCTCCCTCGGCCTGGTGTTCCACCACGCGGACTCCGCCGGGCTGCCGCTGCTCGACCTCAAGGACCTCCGCGCGGTGATCAGCTGGCTGACCAGCAACGCGGGCAAGCCCGACCTGGAGCAGCTGGGCGGGCTGTCCCGGGCCACCGCGGGCGTCATCCTCCGCGAGCTGGTCACGCTGGAGGACGGTGGCGGCGACGTCTTCTTCGGCGAGCCGGAGTGGGAGACCTCCGACCTGCTGCGGACGACGCCGGACGGGCGCGGGGTCATCACCGCGGTCGAGCTCAGCGAGCTGCAGGACCGGCCGCGGCTGTTCTCCACCTTCCTGATGTGGCTGCTCGCCGACCTGTTCGAGGAGCTGCCCGAGGTCGGGGACACCGACCGGCCGAAGCTGGTCTTCTTCTTCGACGAGGCGCACCTGCTGTTCACCGGCGCCAGCAAGGCGTTCCTGGAGACGGTGACCCAGACGGTGCGGCTGATCCGGTCCAAGGGCGTGGGGATCTTCTTCGTCACCCAGAACCCCACGGACGTGCCGACGCCGGTCCTCGGCCAGCTGGGCAACCGGGTGCAGCACGCGCTGCGGTCCTTCACCCCGGAGGACGCCGACGCGCTGAAGAAGACGGTGCGCACCTACCCGAAGACCGACGCCTACGACATCGCCGAGACGCTGGGCGCGCTCGGCACCGGCGAGGCGGTGATCACGGTGCTCAGCGAGCGGGGGGCACCGACGCCGGTCGCCTGGACCATGCTCCGTGCGCCGCGGTCGGCGATGGCCCCGCTGGACCCGGCCGCCCAGCAGCAGGCGGTCGCGGCGTCCCCGTTGCAGGCGCGGTACGGCACCCCGCTGGACCGCGACTCCGCCTACGAGCGGCTGGCCGCGCGGATGGCCCCGCCGGAGCCGGCGCCGGTCCCCCGCCGGGCACCGGCACCCGAGCGGGAGCGGGCCGACGACCCCGCTCCCCGCGCACGGCGGCGCACCCAGCCGGAGCCCGCTGACGACGGCGTCCTGGGGCAGGTGCTCAAGTCCTCGGCCTTCCGCTCCTTCGCCCGGTCGGCCGCCTCGGCGTTGGGCCGGGAGGTCACCCGCGGGATCTTCGGGACCCGCCGCCGGCGCTGACCCCGGGGCGTCACGGCACCCTGGTCAGGCTCACGCCCCGACCGGGGTGCAGGTCCGCCGGGTCGGCGGAGATGGTGCGCAGGTCACCGTCGAGCATCGCCGGGGCCACGTCGGGCCGGCGGGCCCGCATGTTCGGGGCGATGGCGTCCAGCAGGCAGACGCACGGCGTGCTGGCCGGGGAGCCCAGGTAGTACTCCGACCCCGCGCCCGGCATCGCGGTCCACGGCACCCCCAGCATCCGGAGCAGCCGCAGGACCCGGTCGTCCAGGACGGTGACCCAGCCCTCGACCCCACTGGCCCGGGAGTACCGGTAGAGGCCGTGGCAGAGCGCGAGGGTGACCTCGCCGCGGCCGGCGCCGCTGCGGTGCCCCCGGGCGACGGCGAGGGTGGCGACGTCCCAGACCGGCCGGCCGGCGAGACCGGCGGACCACAGCGAGTCCGGCACGGGCAGCTGCCAGGGCGGGCCGGCCACGTCGGTCAGCGTCTTCAGCTCACCCGTCGTGTCCGGGACGATCAGCCGCATCATCCCCAGCGCCGACCCGTCGGAGTCGTCCAGGACCACGACGTAGCGGGAGCGGTCCGCGTAGCGGCCGTACTCCTGCTCCATGACCTCCGCGGTGTTGTCGAACGAGTCGAGGAAGACCTCGGCCTCCAGGGCCTGAGCGGCATGCACCTCCGCAGCGGTGTCGGCGACCACCAACCGCAGCCGGCTGGCCGCCGTGCCGTGGTCGCGCGCCGGTCCGGCCTGGACCGGCCGGCGGTCGCCGGTGCCGAACAGCTGGGGGCCGACCGGTGTCGGAGGCATCGTCTCCACCTCAGAAGGACTTCGCGACGATCGTGCTCGCGGAGAGGAAGTCCTGGGTGAAGGAGACGGCGGTGTCCACGTCGAAGGCCTTGCAGGTGTAGAGGTCCACCGAGAAGAACAGCCGCGGCTGCTCCCAGGCGTAGAAGTGCGCGCCCGAGGTCTCCCAGTGGATCCAGCCCGCCCAGCCGTACAGGTCGGAGCGGTGCGTCACCGGCTCGATGAGCTGCACCATGTCGACGGCGCGGGACAGCGCGGACAGGTAGCTGCGGATCAGCTCGTCGTCGATCGGACCGGCGGGGACCCCTTCGACGACCAGCCGCTGGCGGAGGATGTCCGGTGCGAGGTCGCGCCACGGGTCGGTCCCCGGCTGCAGCGACTGCCGGTCGCCGGTGCCGAAGAGGTGCGGTCGGGCGAGGTCGGTGGCGGTGATCGGGGATGCTGTCACGCCACCCAGCGTGCTGCGTCGACAGCAGACGGCACCCGAGCTGCGCGGCGTGTCCGCTGGTGAGATCTGCCGAAGTCGGCGGTCCCACCTGGTCGGATCGTCCCCGGGGTCAGACGGCCGTCTGGTCCAGCCCGACGGTGGCAGCGGCGGCGGCCAACCAGCTGAGGAAGTCGTCGACGGGCATCGGGCGGGCGATCGCGTACCCCTGGGCCACGTCGCAGCCGAGCGCGGCGAGCACGGCGCCGGTCGCGACGTCCTCCACGCCCTCGGCCACCAGACTCAGCCCGAGGTCGTGGGCGAGCGCCACCGTGTGCCGCACGATGGCGGCGGCACGGGGGTCGCAGTCGACCTCCGCCGTCAGGCTTCGGTCCAGCTTGAGCTCGTCGGCGGGCAGGTTGCGCAGGTAGGCCAGCGAGCTGTAGCCGGTGCCGTAGTCGTCGATCGACGTCCGGACGCCCAGCCGGCGCAGGTCGCCCAGCACGGCCCGGCCCCGCTCCGGATCGGCCATGAGCGTGTCCTCGACCAACTCGAGCGTCAGCGCCCGCGGCGGCAGCCCGTGCCGGAGCAGGGCGGCGGAGACCTTGCTCGGCAGGTCCAGGTCCGTGACGCTGGCCGCCGTCAGGTTCACCGACACCGCCACCTGCTGCTCGGTCCACCACCGGCCGGCCGCGGACAGTGCCAGCTCCAGCACGTGGTCGGTGAGCGGCCCCAGCAGCCCGGCCTGCTCCGCGGCGGGCAGCAGGTCGGCCGGGGAGAGCAGCCCGCGGGTCGGGTGCTGCCACCGGACCAGCGCCTCGGCCCCGACGACGGTCCCGTCCCGCAGGTCCACCTGGGGCTGCAGGAACACGACGAGCTCGTCGTCGGTGAGCGCGGTCCGCAGCTCCTCCATGGTGCGCAGCCGGTCGCCGGCGGACTTGGCGGTGTCCGGGACGTGGACGTGCACGCCCTCCCGGGCGCTCTTGGCCGTGTACATCGCCACGTCGGCGGAGCGCAGCAGCTCCTGCACGCTGGCGGCGGGGACCGGGGCGGTCGACACGCCGATGCTGACGCCGACGTGCAGTCGGATCCCCTCGACGGTGAACGGCTGGAGCAGCAGCTCGCGCAGCCGGTGGGCCAGCGCCTGCGCCTCCGCGAGGCTGGTGTCGGGCACCATGACGGCGAACTCGTCGCCGCCGAGCCGGGCGAGCACGTCCTCGGCCCGCAGCGCGCTGCGGAGCCGCGGCCCCACCTGGCGCAGCAGGTCGTCGCCGGCGGGGTGCCCGAGGCTGTCGTTGACCTCCTTGAACCCGTCGAGGTCGAGCAGCAGCAGGGCCGCCGGCCGGCTGGGCGTGGCTGCGGCGAGGATGACCTGGGCACGCGCCAGCAGGGCGCGGCGGTTGGCCAGCCCGGTGAGCTCGTCGGTCCGGGCCTCGAGCTTGACCTCGTTGAAGCCCCGGACCTCGTTGAAGGTGACCGCGATCCGCAGGATGCCGGCCAGCACGCAGGCGATCGCCAGGTACGCCGAGACGGTGGGCATCGGGTACAGCCAGCCGTACCCGAGGACGAACAGGCTCGCCACGGTGCAGACCAGCGGCACGGCGAGCAGCCGCCATCCGATCCGGGAGGCGACGTTGGGGTCGGTCGGCTGGGGGTGCTCACGGGCCCAGGACGCGGCGAGCGCCGCCAGGACCATGCAGGCCAGCCAGCCCAGCTCCAGCGGCCCGCCGTCGACGTAGCGACCTTGGTACTGCAGGGCGAACAGGACGATGTCGGAGACGCAGACGCAGCACAGGCCCGCGGCGAGCGCCAGCAGGGTGCGGTCGACCCGGACGCCGAGGATGGAGCCGACGGCCATCAGCACGGCCAGCAGCAGCACGTCGGTGATCGGGCCCACCAGCTCGGTGAGCTCCACGACCCGGTCACCGGCGTCCGGGTACAGGTAGGGGCCCAGCACGAAGGCGACGCCGAGGGAGAGGCTGCCGAGGGCGCCGATGACGCCGTCCAGCCACATGCTCGGGTGGAAGCGCGGCACCCGGGCCCGGATGATGCCGACGACGAAGACGTAGAGCATCAGGTACCCGGCCAGGGTCACCGCGTCCGACAGCGGGGTCGTCGGCCCGTTGCCGTCGACGCCGGCGGCGAGCACCCGCAGCGCGTTGCCCACCGCGCTCAGCGTCAACGCCACACCGAAGCCCGACCAGGCGATCCGCTCGCTGCGCACCCGGACGGCCGCGGCGAAGCAGCCCCCGGCGGCGGCGAGGTAGGGCAGGTTGAACAGGACGACGTCGTAGGCCCGGTCCCAGGCCACGCCGGCGGGCCGCTCCCCCACGCCGGTGGCGAAGAGGGCCGACAGGGCGAGGGTGAGCAGCAGCGCCCAGGCTGGTCGGCGCTGCGCCGTCGCCGGTGGCTGTAGCTGCTCCATGGACCAGTCATCGACCTCCGGGAGCGGCGACCGCAGGCCGATCCGGGTGCTGGTCACCCGTCAGGGTGACACCACCCGGCGGCGGGGCGGAGGGCTGGACCGAGGGGAGGTGGAGAGCCGCCTGTCGGAATCGCCACCGAGTCCCACGTCGTCGCCACGGGAGTCGGCCTGCCGGTACGGATCCAGGCGATGCGCGACGCTGGCTGGCCCCGAGGCCAGTGACCCCTGCGCCGCCGGTATCGGGCGGGGCCGTGCCGCCGCTGCGACGACCAGCGCTCCGCAGACTCGTCCCGCCAGCTGTTGAGGCGGGTAGCGGTCGCTGCTGACGAGGTTCTGTCTGCGGAGAAGTCAGATCCCTGTGGTCGTGGGGTCGCCGGCGGTGTCGCCCTGCGCCGCCTCGACCGCGTCCGACTGGGTGGTGGCAACAGTTCCTGGCTTCCCGCGACAACCCAGCGCCATCGTCGCGAACGCGGTGCCGACGCCGGTCGCCAGCGCGCCCAGTGCCCAGGCCGGACCGGTGCGCTCGATACCCAGTGCACGATCGAGGGACAGGTCCCCGGGGCCGGTCTCGGTCAACGCGGTCAGCGCGCCGATCAGGACGGCGTTGTACTCCCAGCCGCCGTTGGCCGCCCACGGGCCGTTGGGCAGGTGCACCTTCCGGATCGCCGTCGTCATCACACCGGTCAGTGCGGCTGACGCCAACGGGGTCGCCAGGCCGGCGGCGAGCAGCGCCCCGCCTGCGGTCTCCGTCGTCCCGGCGACGACGGCGTGCACCTTCGCCGGACGCATCTCGAGGGCCTCCATCATCCCCGCGGTGCCAGCGCGGCCGGGGCCGCCGAACCAGCCGAAGAGCTTCTGCGTCCCGTGCCCGATGAACAGGCCCCCGATCAGGGCCCGCGCCGCCAGTCGCCCGATGCTCATGCCGTCCTCCTTCGCCGGAGTTGATGCCGACCGTTACATGCCCTGCGGCTGCGCAGCGCATGCGCCGTCGGCTCCGCGACGCGTCAGGACCCTCACTTGCCCCCACTCACGCGGGCCGGTCCCGCCGATCGGTGTCGCCGGTCTGCGCGGCCCGTTGGAGGGGGGTTGGGGCACCGATCTGCGGCGTTCAGGCACGTCCTCCCTGCTGTCGGGCCGCCTGGTGCGGGGCAGGCCTGACCGATGTGGCGCTGTTGACGGCCCGCAGTTGACGGCCGTGACACGTCCGTCGACCCAGGCGCACCCCTTCCAGTCCAACTCGCGGCTCGAAGTGGGCGCCGCGGTCGGGGGGTGACACCACGCGGCCTGGGACCGCAGTACTCGTCACAACGAATCGCGTCGGCCTGGGTGAGCTCCTATGTGCAAGGGCTCGGCGGTAGCGTTTCGGCTGGCGGTGGGTGCGGTGGACTGGCCGCAGCGAAGAGCAGGTCTGGGACTGGGAGCCTGTCGCGCAGCTGGCTTCGGCCGTGAAGACGCGTCCCGTTTGCCGCTGCCGCACTCACCGTCCTATCGCGGTCGGTGCCCGGCCGGCGGCGAGGTCTTCGTGCAGGGTCTTGTAGACCACGTCGGAGAGGCGTCGTTTCAGGCAGCGCAGCGCTTCGCGTCCGGTCTTGCCTTCGGCGCGTTTGCGCAGGTAGTAGGCGCGGCCTTCGGTGTCGGCGCGGATCTGGGTGATCGCCATGGTGTAGAGCACCCGGTTGAGCGTGCGGTTGCCTGAGCGGTTGAGCCGATGCCTGGTGGTGCGGCCGGAGGAGGCCGGGATCGGGGCGGTGCCGTTGGCGGCGGCGAAGGCGTGCCGGGAGCGGTAGCGGCGCACGTCGGCGACCTCGCCGAGGATGGTGGCCGCGCCGACCGGGCCCAGGTCGTAGGGCTCGGTCAGGCCGGTGTCGACCTGGGCCACCGCGGCGGTGATGAGGTCGGCGACCTCGCGGATCTCGACGGTCAGCTCGGCCAGGCGGGTGAGCCGCCGGCGGGTCAGCAGGGCCCGCACGCTGGTCTGACCGGCGAGCAGGTCCTTGGCCTTGGCGATGAAGGTCGGCGCGGTCAGCCGCGGGATCTGGGCCTGGTAACCGGGCAGCAGGCCGTGCAGCTCGGAGTGGGCGCGGTTGGCCAGGGCGGTGCGCTCGGCGACCAGCTGAGCGCGGTAGTCGGCCAGCGCACGCAGATCCGCGGCCTGCCCGACCGCCAGCCGGACCGGCGGCAGGGTCGGCTCGCGGGCGGTGATCCGGGCGATGGCGACCGCATCGACCGGGTCGGTCTTGCCCGCACCGGGCCGGCCGGAGCGCTCCCGGCTGGTCAGCGAGGGCGGGACCTCGACGACCTCGGCCGAGCCGGTGAGCACCAGATGAACGGCGGCGCCGCGGCCGTAGTTGCCCGAGCCCTCGATGCCGACCCGGGTCACTGCGTGCGCGGTGAGCAGTTGCTCGAGGCTGTCGAAGCCGGCTTCGGTGTTGGCCACCTCGGTGACGATCACCGGTCGCCCGGCATCATCGATGACGGCCACCGCGAGGGTGTCCTTGTGGGTGTCAATTCCGGCGAGCACACAGGCTCCTTCCGCGTCGGACGAGCTCGCGGATCGCCGGTGTCCGGGCGCAGCGCATGCACCTGCGGGCCGCCGCGGCCCCACGCTCCTATCAAGCGTCAACCGCCCGAACCCCGACGGACGTCACCGGCGGGCAAACACTGCGAAGGCCACGGCAGAACACGGCGGGCAGCAAAAGGTCGAGCCTCGCCGGTGACGCCTGCGAGCACCCCGCCTCGGCGACGGGGCGCCTCTTCGTACCGCAGGTGCATGAGGTGTGTTCGGCGGGTCTTGATGTCCTTTCGTGGTTGACCTGCGCTCCGCACCGTCGGCGTCGTCGGCCGTAGGGTCGAGCTCGCGCTGGACACTCGTGGTGCGCGAAGTCGTGGTCCGTCGTGCCGCAGGTCGGCGGGATTGGTCGGCAACTGACCGCATCGCCCCGGGGGAACACTGCCGACATGGCGAAGCAACCCGGAGTCGACCCAGACGACCTGTACCGCCAGGCCCAGGAGACTCTGCTACGAGGCCTCGTGGCCGGCGACGCTCCGCAGGACCTCGTCGACGCCGTGGCGCTCTTCCACGTGCCCGGTTGGCTCACGCCGGATGTCGCGATGCTCGACCTGGCGGTGACCGCATTGGACCTTGCCTGCCCTGTCGGCGCCCAACCACTGGCTCATGCGGGGTTGCGGGAGCGACTCCTGCCTGAGGTGACCTTCCGCGGCCGCGTCGAGCAACGCAGCAGCCAGTACGCTCCACGCCGCCGCCTGCATGCGCGGGGGGCTGCAGCCGGATCTGCTCAGCGACACTGGCTGGTGGCAGTCCCCGCTGTGGCGTACGCGCTCTACGCCATGGTCATCTATGCGCGGGCCGCCGCAGAGCGCCTCGACGTCTCCCGTGGCAGACATCGCTCAACGGATCGCCGATCGACACAACATTGATTCCCGCCTCAACGGCTGACTCTCGCCACCTTGACGTGGGCTCGCATGCGCGCCGTCTGGCGCGTACAGCGCGTCAACGCTCACTCAAGCCCGCGCGAGCAGCCGGCGTTCGCCCTGACCAAGCTGTCCCTGAGAACGGCTTCAGGGCGACCTGTGCACGGATGTCAGGCGGCGAGCCTGGACGCTCAGCCCGGAAGGTGGATCAACTCCAGCTGGATGTTGTCCGGATCGCGGAACACCACCACCGAATACGGCATGGGATCAGTCGTGTCGATGACGCCGCTGTGCTGGACTCCCTGCTCGTTGAGCCATGTGGCCCACGCCTCGAGAGTCTCTCGACTGGAGACCGCCAGCGCGAAGTGGTCCAGGCCCGTCATCGTTTCGTCCGCCGGCGTGCCTCGGTTCATGGCGTGTCGGTGAATGCCGATCGCCCATCCCTGGTCCGGCTTGACGAGCACCACCGCGTATCCGGACTCCTCCGAGCCGTAGTGCGGGAACTTCATCGGGAGCGGTTCTAGAGCCAGGACGCGCTGATACCACGCGACGCTCGCGTCGAGGTCCGTGACAGTGATCGAGAAGTGCCCGAGCCCCTTGACAGCCGGTGGACTTTTCGCGGTGTCGGTCATCTTCTCCTCCTGACTGCCTGGGGGCTCGAACCGGATGCCACCGGACCCGGATTGACCTGCGTGGTCTCCGGCTGACGTGGCGACCTGGCCCGAGCAGGTTGCACCGGGGTGTCGAACTGCCACAAGAGGGCGCACGAGCCGCGACCGGCGCGAGGATTCACCCCCACGTGTCACTACACCGAGGAGGCGGCCGGCCACGCGGGCGCACGCCGGTTCTCTGAGTCCGGGCGTACCTCGGTGCACCGTCCAGTCCCCTGCCAGGCCGGACCCCTTTGGCTGGAGGTGCCAGCGTGTGGCGTGGGAGGTCGCCCCGAATGGGCCGCTTCGTGACAGCTTTGAAGGCGACGAAGGCCACCTCATCCCCTGTTGCTACAAGCCGAGCAGCTGAACACGCGCAGTCGTGGGCCCTCAAGGACACCGCCGTGGCGGTCCTCGACGGCGGCTCCACAAGGTGACTTGTACGCGTGGAGCCGGCGATCCTCGACAGCGCCCGTAGGCACGGCGTCGCCGACGAGACGTGCTGCACGCCCTGCGCAACACCATGGCCAGCTATCCCAACCAGGGCGATTGGGGTCTCACCATCGCCGTCGGCCCCGCCCGCAACGGCGTCACGATGCTGGAGATCGGGTTCGACGTCGACGAGACCGGCCGCCGAATCGTCGTCCACGCCATGAACGCCCGACGCAAGTACCTCCGAGGAGGGGTGATCTGAGATGCCACGCAGCTACGACGAGATCGTTCGACTGTCCGAGGCGATGGCCGACCAGCTCGAGAAGGACACAACCGAACCAGCCATCTCTGCCGAGGAGAGCGCCTTGCGCGCCGCTGTCCTGCGCCGTTCCATCGCTGAGGGCGACGTTGGTCAGGCAGTCGTCGCGGCCCGCATTGCCGGCTTGTCCTGGGCCGCTGTGGGCTCGGCGGTCGGCACCAGTGGCGAGGCGGCCCGGCAGCGTTACGGCAAGCTGACCGGGGAGCCAGTGGCATCCGGGCGCAAGGAGTCCATCGCGGTGAGAGCTCACGAGGGAGGCGGCAAGTCGGTGGTCGAGAACGGTGGCCGTTCCGCCTCCACTGGCCGTTCTGTGGCGAGCGCAGCGGCGAAGAAGGTCGTCGGCAAGAAGGTGAAGGGGTCCCGCTGATCCCGGGGCCGTGTCACCTCTTCCCGTCAGGCTGGCCACCGCTACACGACTCCTTGATCGATGACCCGGGGGCAACCAGGACCCCTCCGGGCGACGGCATCGGTAGCTGCGTGGCTCGTCCCGTGCCTCGAAGCCCGGGGCCCGCAGACGCAGCGACGGGCGTGCGGAGCTCATGACCGCCGCCATTTCGAACCGCCGTTGACCGCGTCATAACGCCGGTGCGCGGCGGTGACCGCGAACGGTCCCGTGCCCAATTCGTGCCCAGTCCGCCCTGGAACAGCCTCTTGAGCGGGCGGACCGAAGGCGAACAGGCTGGTCAGATGCGAGCCGCCTGTCGGAATCGAACCGACGACCTTCTCATTACGAGTGAGATGCTCTACCGACTGAGCTAAGGCGGCGGACTGCGCGGGTGAGCCTACGGCACCGCCGCCCCCCGTCCGCCGACCCCCCGCCACCGCGGGTCGGACCGCCCGCCGGGCTCAGGCTGGCAGCCGCAGCGCCACGGTGAGCGCCTCGACCGCGATCTGCGGTTTCACGTTCTGCTCGAGCGCGGTGCGGGCCGCCAGCACCGCGTCGATCCGGCGCAGCGCCCCCTCGGCACCGATCCGGCGGGCCAGCTCCACGGCGTCGGCCCGACGGTCGGGGTGGGCCAGCGGCAGGGTCAGCTCCCCCGACCCGGCGCCCACGGCGCTGACCACCAGGGCATCCCGGTACATCGCCGCCAGGTCCACCAGGGCCCGATCGAGGGAGTCCCGGCCGATCCGGGTGGCCCGCGACTTCTGCCGCTTCTCCAGCTCCTTGAGCTGGCCGGCACCGCGGCTGGCCGCGGCCACCCCCGGGCCGCGGGCGCCCACGCCGAGACTCGCCTTGACCGCCTCGGTCTCGGGCACGTCGACCTCGGCCACGGCCTTGTCCGTCTCCTCCTTGGCCGTGCCGACCAGGTCGTCGGCGGCGTTGAGGCAGGCGGCCAGGGAGACCAGGGACAGCGGGATGTCCAGCACGGCCTTGCGCGCCAGCCGGGCCGCCTCGTCGCGGGCCAGGTGCCGGGCCCGGCCGACGTGCCCTCCGGCGGCGGCAGCAGACCAGGCGGCCAGCGCCGGGTCGACGCCGTCCCGGCGGGCCAGCACCTCGGCGACGGCCTCGACCGTCGGGGTGCGCAGCGGCACCACCCGGCACCGGGACCGGATCGTCACCGGGACGTCGTCGGGGTGCAGGGACGGCGCGCAGAGCAGGATCACGGTGCGCGGAGGCGGTTCCTCGAGCATCTTCAGCACGGCGTTCGACGCCGCCTCGCTCATCCGGTCGGCGTCCTCGACGAGCACGATCTGCCAGCGGCCCTGCGAGGGCGCCCGGGCCGCTGTGCGCACGATCTGGCGGACCTCGGCCACCCCGATCGACAGCCCCTCGGGCACGACCCGGTGCACGTCGGCGTGGCTGCCGGCCAGCACGGTGCGGCACTCGTGGCAGGTGCCGTCGCCCCCGGCCGGGCACTGCAGCGCCGCGGCGAACGCGCGCGCGGCCACCGAGCGGCCCGATCCCGGCGGCCCGGTGAACAGCCAGGCGTGGGTCATCGAAGCGGGCTGCGCCACGGCCGCCTGCAGTTCGGCCACGACGGCCGGCTGCCCGACGACGTCGGCCCACACCCCCGCTCCCGTCACGTGCCCATCCTCCCGCAATCGCTTCTCGGCCCCCTCCAGAGGCTCGGCGCGAGCCTGCGAGTGGTGAGGAGGAGGGGGTCCTTCGACTTCATCAGGGGTGCAACTGCGGGGTCGGCCCGGTCTGCACCACGTGGTCACCGTGCCGGCGGGTGCGCGGCACCCGGGCGTGCGGCGGCAGCTGCTGCAGCGGCAGGCCCTGCAGCAGGTCGCTGACCCGGGTCCGGATCGCCGCGGCGAGCTCGTCGGGGCTGCGGCGGGCGTCGAGCACCAGGTAGCGGTCGGGCTGCGCCTCGGCGAGGGCCCGGAAGGTGCGGCGGACCCGCTGGTGGAAGTCCAGCGACTCCGACTCCAGCCGGTCGGCGGCGGCCCGGCCGCGGGCCCGGGCCAGCCCCACCTCGGGCGGCAGGTCCAGCAGCACGGTGAGGTCGGGCTGCAGCCCCTGGGTCGCCCAGCGGGAGATCGACCGGACGTCGTCCATCGGGATGGTGCGACCCGCCCCCTGGTAGGCCAGCGAGCTGTCCACGAACCGGTCGGTGATCACCACCTCCCCGGCGTCCAGCGCGGGCCGGAGCACGTCGTGCACGTGCTGGGCGCGGTCGGCGGCGTAGAGCAGCGCCTCGGACCGCGGCGACAGCCCGGCGCTCGCCGGGTCCAGCACGATCGACCGGATCTTGGCGCCCAGCGGCGTCCCGCCCGGCTCCCGGGTGGTCCGGGCGACCAGGCCCTCCTCGGTGAGCCACTCCTGCAGCCGGCGGGTCTGGGTGGACTTGCCCGCGCCCTCGCCGCCCTCGAAGGCGATGAACACCCCGCCTCCGGCGAGCCGGCGGCGGGCGGTGGTGTCCCGGCGGAGCGCGGTGACCACGTCGGCGACCAGCGGCACCGGGCGGCCGTCGTCCATCTGCCGGTAGGCCAGCACGCCGACCGCGACGGCGAGCAGCCCGGCGACGAGGAGCATCACCCGCTCGCCGGTCACGGCCAGCGTCACCGAGCCGAGGTCGACCGAGGTGCGACCGAGCAGCCCGACCCCGAACGGCACGACCGCCAGCGAGACGATCAGCGACGCCCGGACCAGGGACTGGACCAGGGCGAACGTGCGGCCCCGCAGGGCGTCGTCGACCTCGGTGCCCAGCAGCGTGAAGCCCGCCAGGTAGGCGATCCCGGCGAAGAAGCCCGCGACCACGACGAGCAGCAGGGCGATCCACAGCGTGAAGGTCCAGGCCAGCAGCCCGACGCCGACGCCGGCGCCCACGATGGCGATGCCGAACAACCGCTCCCGGGACAGGTCCCGGGCGATGCTGGGACCCAGCGAGATGCCCAGGCCCAGGCCGATGAACACCGCGCCGAACAGCAGGCCGTAGGCGGCCTCCCCGCCGCCGACCGAGCTGGCGAAGGCCTGACCGGTGGCGATGACCACGCCCGCGGCGGCGAACGCGCCGGTGATGCCGACGACCAGGCCACGCACCAGCGGCGTGTGGCCGGCGAAGCTGAAGCCGGTGCGCAGCGAGTGCAGGAAGGTCTCGCCGGAGACCTGCGCGCCGGCGGCGCGGCGACCGCTGATCGAGGGCAGGTTCCAGATGACGACCGCGGCCACCAGGAAGGTCAGCGCGTTGAGGTAGAGGGACAGCGCGGTCTCGTCCAGCGAGGGCACCGTTGCGCCGAGCCGGTCGCCGACGGTCGTCAGCAACGCGAAGACCAGCGCCGCCAGCACCGGCGTCAGGCCGTAGGTGGTGACCAGCGACAGCTGGTTGGCCGGTTCCAGCTGGTCCTTGCGGAGCATGTTCGGGACGGCGGCCTCCTTGGCCGGGATCCAGAACAGGCTGATCGCCTCGATGAGGAACTGCGCGATGAACAGCCACACCAGGTCGCCGACGACGGGGATCGACGCGAACAGCGCGAAGCGCAGCAGGTCGGAGACGACCATGGTCTTGCGCCGGTCGAAGCGGTCGGCGAACGCACCGGCCAGCGGGCCGAGCAGGATGGCAGGGAGCAGCCGGAACAGCAGGACGGCGCCGAGGGCGTAGTTCTGACCGGCGAACCCGTCGACCAGCGAGGTCGCGGTGGCGGTGATGGCCAGCAGCCCCAGCCAGTCACCGAAACTGGACAGCGACATCGACAGCCACAGCTTCCGGAAGTCCCGGACCCGGAGGACGGCGCGCACCTTGGCCACCAGGCTGACGCCACCGCCGTCGTGGTGGTGGTCGTCGTGGTCGTCGTCGTGGTGCTCGGCGTGGTCGTCGGCCGGCTCGGCGCCGGAGCGGTCGGCCACCGGGGTCTCGTCGACGTGCAGCCCGGCCAGCGGCACCGCGCCGTCCTCGCTCGGCGTGCCGGCCGGCGGCAGGCCGTCGGCGGGCACCGCGGCAGCGAGCGGCTGGTCGGCCGCGTCGGCGACCCGGCCCGGACCCGGGCCGGGTGCGGCGGGGACGCCGTCGGCGGACGGGCCGCTGCGGGACGGGCGGTCCGTCGGGTCGGAGCTGATCGAGACCCCCCGGGGTGCTGTGGTGTCTGGCCGGTGGCTCGGCTCGGCAACGGTACCGGGCGGGGACGACGGAATCGCCCGTGATCGGCCCGAGCGGAGGAACTGTCACCTCCCCGCCCGGCGCTAGCCTCGCCCCGTGCAGAGCCCCGGCGCCTGGGACCCGACCACCTACCTGCGCTTCGCCGGGGAACGTGCCCGGCCCTTTGCCGAGCTGGTGTCCCGGGTCGACGCCGGCGCACCCCGGGTCGTGGTGGACCTGGGCTGCGGGGACGGTTCGGCGACCGCCGGGCTCGCGCAGCGCTGGCCGGGGGCCCGCGTCACCGGCGTGGACAGCTCACCGTCGATGCTCGCGGCCGCGGCGGCGCACGCCGTCCCCGGCCGGCTGGAGTTCGTCGCCGGGGACCTGCGGGACTGGCGGCCGGCCGGGCCGGTGGACGTGCTGGTCAGCAACGCCGCGCTGCACTGGGTGCCCGGGCACGGGCAGCTGCTCACCCGCTGGGCCGGCGACCTGACGCCGGGCGGCTGGCTGGCGGTGCAGGTGCCCGGCAACCAGGCGGCGCCCACCCACGCCCTGCTCGCCGACCTGGTCGGCAGCCGGCGCTGGCGACCGCGGCTGGCTCCCGGGGACGAGACGGTGCTCGACCCGGCCGCCGTCCTCGACCCGGTCGGCTACCTGGACGTGCTCTCCGCGGCCGGGCTGGTCGCCGACGTGTGGGAGACGACCTACCTGCACGTGCTCAGCGGCAAGGACCCGGTGCTCGGCTGGGTCTCGGGCACGGTGCTGCGGCCGGTGCTGGACCGGCTGTCCCCGGCCGACGCCGGGCAGCTGACCGCCGAGTACGCCGCCCTGCTCCGCACGGCGTACCCCGCCCGGGCCGACGGGAGGACCGTGCTGCCCTTCCGCCGGCTGTTCGCCGTCGGCCACCGGCCCGGGTGACCCTCAGCGGGGGGTGAGGCGGTGGGCCCGGGTCGTGTACGGCAGCTCCAGCTCGTCGCGGCCGCGGGTGTCGGGGTGGGTGGCCACCAGCTCGCGCACCGCGCCGAGGAACCGGTCGCGGTCGGCGTCGTCCATGGTGGCGACGTAGCTGCGGGTGCCGATCCCCCGGACGACCTGCTCGGGTGTGACGTGCTGGACCGTGCCCGAGTCGAACACCTCCACCGTCGCCGGCAGCGCAGCGGCGAACCGGTCGACGACCCCCTGGTCGGCCTCGTGGTCCCGGGCCTCGCCGGCGAGCAGCTCGCCCAGCGCCCGCACCCAGGGCACCCGCTCGTCGCGGGTGTTCCAGACGAAGCCGACCACGCCGCCGGGGCGCAGCACCCGGCGCAGCTCCGCGGCCGCCGGTGCCGGGTCGAACCAGTGCGCTGCCTGGCCGGCGACCACCGCGTCGACATCGGCGCCGGGGAGCGGTATCGACTCCGCTCCCCCGCCCACCGCCTCGACCTGCGGCAACCGGGTCCGCAACTGCTCCAGCATCGGCTCGCTCAGGTCGACCGCGACGACCTCGTGCCCGGCGGCCAGCAGGACGTCGGTCAGCAGCCCGGTGCCCGCCCCGAGGTCGAGCACCCGCAACGGCCGGTCACCGAGCAGGAACCCGACCGCGTCGGCGGGGTAGCCCGGGCGCAGGGCGGCGTAGTCGGCCGCGACCGATCCGAACGACGTCCGCCGCTCCTGCCAGCCCTGCACCGCGGGTACCTCAGCTGCCCGCGGGGACCGGCTCGGCGACGTCGGCAGCCGCAGCCTTCTTCGTCGTCTTCTTGGCCGTGGCCTTCTTGACCGTGGCCTTCTTCGCCGGGGCCTTCTTGGCCGCGGTCTTCTTCACGGCCTTCTTCTTCACCGGCGCCCGCTCCCGCCGGTCGGCCAGCAGCTCGGCGGCCCGCTCGAGGGTGAGCGTCTCGATGTCGTCGCCCTTGCGGAGACTGGCGTTGACCTCGCCGTCGGTGACGTAGGGACCGAACCGGCCCTCGCGCACGGTGACCTGCCCCTGGCTCACCGGGTCGGCGCCGAGCTCCTTGAGCGGCGGCTTGGCCGCGGCCCGGCCCCGCTGCTTGGGCTGGGCGAAGATCGCCAGCGCCTCGTCGAGGGTGACGGTGAACAGCCGCTCCTCGCTCTCCAGCGAGCGCGAGTCGGTGCCCTTCTTGATGTAGGGCCCATAGCGGCCGTTGAGCGCCTGGATCTCCTCGCCGTCAGCGTCCTTGCCCACGGTGCGGGGCAGGGTCAGCAGCTGCAGCGCCTGCTCCAGGGTCACCGTCGCCGGCGTCATCGACTTGAACAGGCTGGCGGTGCGCGGGGCCTCCTTGCTGCCCTCGGGGACCAGCGTGGTGACGTAGGGGCCGTACCGGCCGGCCTTCACCGCGACCGGGAAGCCGGACTCCGGGTCGGTGCCCAGCTCGCGGTCCGAGGACGGCGCGTCGAGCAGCTCGGCGACCTTGTCGGCGGTCAGCTCGTCGGGGGCGATCTCGTCGGGGATGCTGATCCGGGCACCCTCCTCGCCACCGGCCTGCAGGTAGGGGCCGTACCGGCCGACGCGGACGACGACCGGGTCGCCGTTGGGCGCGGTGGCCTGCAGCGGGATGGAGTTGACCCCGCGGGCGTCGATCTCCTCCAGCCGCTGGCCGATGACCGACTTGAGGCCACCGGAGGCCGCGATGCCGCCGGCGTGCCCGCCGCCGCCGCCGAAGTAGAACTCGGTCAGCCAGTCGACCCGGCGCAGGTCACCGGCGGCGATCTCGTCGAGCTCGGCTTCCAGCGAGGCGGTGAAGTCGTAGTCGACCAGCGCGGCGAAGTGCTGCTCGAGCAGGTTCACCACGGCGAAGGCGATGAAGGTCGGCACCAGCGCCGAGCCCTTCTTCCACACGTACCCGCGGTCCTGGATGGTCTGCATGATCGAGGCGTAGGTGGACGGCCGGCCGATGCCCAGCTCCTCCAGCGCCTTGACCAGGCTGGGCTCGGTGTAGCGGGCCGGCGGCGAGGTGGTGTGCCCCTTGGGGTCCAGCGCGGCGGTGTCCAGCGGCTGACCGCGCTCGAGGCGGGGCAGCCGGCGCTCGGCGTCGTCGGCCTCCTCGTCGGTGGTCGCGCCCTCGTCCCTGCCCTCGACGTAGGCCCGCAGGAAGCCGGGGAAGGTGATGGTGCGGCCGCTGGTGGAGAACTCGACCGCCTCGTCGGTGGTGGAGCGGCCGGCCAGCCGCACGCTGACGGTCAGCCCGACGGCGTCGGACATCTGCGAGGCGACGGTGCGCTGCCAGATCAGCTCGTAGAGCCGGAACTCGTCCCGGGCCAGCTGCCCGGCGAGCTGCCCCGGGGTGCGGAAGGAGTCACCGGCGGGGCGGATCGCCTCGTGCGCCTCCTGGGCGCCCTTGGCCTTCTTGGAGTAGCGGCGCGGCTCGGCCGGCACGTAGGCATCGCCGTACAGCTCGCGGGCCTGGTTGCGGGCCGCGGACAGCGCCGTCTCGGACAGGTTCGTCGAGTCGGTGCGCATGTAGGTGATGAAGCCGTTCTCGTACAGCCGCTGGGCCGTGCGCATCGTCTGCTGCGAGGACCAGCCGAGCTTGCGGCCGGCCTCCTGCTGCAGCGTCGAGGTCATGAACGGTGCGTAGGGCCGGCGCCGGTACGGGCGCTCGTCGACCCGGCTGACCGACATCCGGGTGCCCTCGAGGCGCGCGGCCAGGCCGCGGGCACCGGCCTCGTCCAGGTGCACGACGTCGCTGGTGACCCGGCCGGTGTCGGGGTCGAAGTCGCGGCCGGTGGCGACCCGCCGGTCGTCGACGGTGACCAGGTTGGCCGACAGCTGCCGGGGCTCACCGGCGTCGGTGCCGCCTGCCTGGCCGACGACGTCGAAGGTGCCCTCGACGCTCCAGTAGTCCGCGGCCCGGAAGCGCATCCGGGCCCGCTCCCGCTCGACCACGATGCGGGTGGCGACCGACTGCACGCGGCCGGCCGACAGCTTGGGGAGCACCTTCTTCCACAGCACCGGGCTGACCTCGTAGCCGTAGAGCCGGTCGAGGATGCGGCGGGTCTCCTGGGCGTCGACCAGCGCGGTGTCCAGCTCACGTGGGCTGGCGACGGCACGGGCGATCGCCTCGCGGGTGATCTCGTGGAAGACCATCCGGCGCACCGGCACGGTGGGCTTGAGGGTGTCGATCAGGTGCCAGGCGATGGCCTCGCCCTCGCGGTCCTCATCGGTGGCGAGGTAGATCTCGCTGGCTTCCTTCACCAGCTGCTTGAGCCGGCTGACCTGCTGCTTGCGGTCGGGGCTGACCACGTAGAGCGGCTCGAAGCCGTGGTCCACGTCGACCCCCAGCCGGGCCCAGGACTCCCCCTTGTGCGCCGCCGGGACGTCGGCGGCGTTGCGCGGCAGGTCGCGGATGTGCCCGATGCTCGCCTCGACGACGTAGTCGCTGCCCAGGTAGCCGGCGATCGTCTTCGCCTTGGCCGGGGACTCCACGATCACCAGTGGCTTGCCTCCGGCCGCGGCCGTCCGCTTGCGCGGCGCGCGGCTGCCGGTGCTGGTGGCTGACGTGGTCTTGGTGGGCGGCACGGTGCTCCTGTCGGGGGTGCTGACGCGGGCGCCGGGAGGACCCGGACGCACACGGGGACAGCGCGAGCTGCACCCGTTCGGCGTGGCCACGGTAGGCCACGCCGGCCGGGGAGGCCCGGGCGGCGAGCAGATCCGGGCGCGCCGTCGACCGTCCAACGGTCGGCGGACGGGCGTGTTCCCGGCGTGGTGGCCGGCCTCCCTCCTGGTCATCCGGGCACCCGGACCCCGGCGACGACCTCGCCGACCGCGGCCAGCGTCGGGCGGTCGGGGTCGAGGTAGTCGGTGTGCCCCTCGGTCAGCTCGGTCGGCAGCGGGGAGTCGCCGAACGAGGGATCGGACGGGGTGTCCCCGAACCACTGCAGCCAGGACACCGGGTCGGCCACCGACCAGGCGCCGTGCACCTCGCCGGCCTCCAGGTCCGCGGCCTCGCCGCCGGCCAGCCCGGGACTGCCCAGCAGCACGACCGCGTCGGCGGCGAGCCGCCCCGGTGCCCGGGCAGCCTGGCCGGTCACCACCGTCCCGTAGCTGTGCGCGACCACGGTGGTGCGCGGCGGGGCGATCACGCCGGCGGTCCCGCCCGCTCCGCCCGTCCCGCCGGGGACGGCGCGGGCGACGGCGAGGCCGTCGAGCGCCCGGTCGAGGGCCGGGCCGCCCCGCCGGGCCGCCGCGGGCAGGGCCATCGTGCCGAGCCCCGGCGTCCGGTAGCCCAGCCAGGCCACGGTGGCGACGGTGAGCCCGGGCGCGGCCGCCTCGGTCGCCGACCCGATGGCGGCCGCCGACCCCAGCAGGCCGGGCAGGTCGTCCGCCGGCGTCGTGTTGATCCCCGGGACCAGCACCCCGACCGCCGCGGCGGTGTCCAGGTCGCCCAGGGACACCGCGACCAGGTCCGCGGCCGGGTCGAACTGCACCAGCTGGGCGGTCCGGCCGGCGCGGTCCAGTGCGGTGAGCCGGCCGGCCAGCACCTCCGCCGTCCGGCGCTGCTCGCCGGCGGGCAGCGTCGCGAGGGCGGCCGAAAGCCGGTACCGGTTCGCCTGGTCCCGGGCCCACGCCGGCAGCCCGTCGAGCGCACCGACCACGGCCGGCCGCGCGGCGGTCTCGGCCAGCTGCTCGGCTGCCGAGAGCCCGGCCCACCAGGCGGCCACCCGCTGCGGGCCGGGGTCCGGCGGCCCCGGCAGCGGCCGCGCGGCCGGCAGCCGGGCGGCCAGGTCGGCGAACCCGACCCCGCTCCGCCCGCCGGTCCCCACCCCGGCGAGCGGCTGCCGGGCGGCGCGGGCACAGGCCAGTGCCCGGGCCGCGGCGAGCAGCGCCTCCTCCGCCCGGGCCGCGGCGAGCCGGCCGGCCTGTCGGTCGGCCAGCACCTCGGCCACCTGGTCGGCGGCCATGGCCGCGCTCGGTGGCGCCGGCAGGCCGATCGGCGAGCCGGACCCGTCCAGCGACATCCGCCCGACCGCCGCCGTCGCGACCGCACCGGCGGCCCACTCCTGCGCCTCGGTCGCCGCGGCGCTGAGGGCCTGCAGGTCGGTGAGGGACTCCCCCAGCGCGCCGGACACCCCGGACGCCACCGTGGACAGCTCGACCACCGCGGTCGCAGCCGCCGTCCCGGCCGGGCCCGACCAGCACTCCGCCCGGCCGAGCTGCCGACCTAGCACGTCGAGCCGGGTGCGCCAGGGCAGCAGCCGGTCGGCCACCTGGTCCAGCCGGCCGACGCCGCCACGCAGCTCCGCGACGTCCCAGCCGGCCACCTGCTGCACCGTCGTCGGCACGCTCACCGGGGCACCGCCGGCGAGCCGGGTCGGGCCGGGACGAGCTGGCGGGCCAGCTGGAGGTCAGCCCTCCGGTAGGCGGCCAGCGCCGCGTCGAGGGTGGCGGCCACGGCCAGCGTCCGGGCGGCGAGCGCGCCGAGCGCCCCGGCCCACTCGTCGCCGGCGAGCGCCGCCTCCTCCCCCACCGGGCCCGGCAGCGCCCGGCCGAGCGCCTGCCCGGACGCCGCCGTGAGCTGCTGTTCCCCGCTGAGCTCCACTCCCATCGCCCGCAGCTCCGCCAGCAGCCCGCCCAGCACGTCGAGCTGGACGGAGATCAGATGGGACACGGCGCCTCCCGCGTGCGGCACGGCCCCCCGACGGGACCGACACCACGACGCTAGGAACACCGGCCCGGGACCCGTGCGCCGTCGTCCACAGCCCTCGGCGGGATCCACAACCCGCGGCGGGTGCCGCCGCGGACAGGCCCGCCGTGGTCAGGTCGCGGTCTTCGTCAGCGCCTCCGCCGTCGTGCCGCTCTCCCCGCCCACCACGATGGAGCGGCGCTTGCTGATCACGACCGCCACCACGATGACCGCCGCTGCGGCCAGCGCGATGAGCACCCGCAGCGCGGTGTTCTGGTCCTCGCCCACCGTCATCCCCACGACCGCCGGCGCGATCAGCAGGGCCACCAGGTTCATCACCTTGATGAGCGGGTTGATCGCGGGGCCCGCGGTGTCCTTGAAGGGGTCGCCCACGGTGTCGCCGATGACGGTCGCGGAGTGCGCCTCGCTCCCCTTCCCGCCGTAGGCGCCGTCCTCCACCATCTTCTTGGCGTTGTCCCAGGCGCCGCCGGAGTTGGAGAGGAAGACCGCCATCAGCGTGCCGGTGGCGATCGCGCCGACCAGGTAGGCGGCCAGCGGCCCGAAGCCGAGCCCGAAGCCGACGGCGACCGGCGCGAGGACGGCGAGCAGCCCGGGGGTGGCCAGCTCGCGCAGCGAGTCCTTGGTGCAGATGTCGACGACGGCGCCGTAGTCGGGCCGCTCGCTGTAGTCCATGATCCCGGGCCGGGTGCGGAACTGCTCGCGCACCTCGAACACGACCCGCCCGGCCGCCCGGGAGACGGCGCTGATCGCCAGACCGGAGAAGAAGAACACGACCGCCGCCCCGATCACGGCGCCGACGACGTTGTTGGGCGACACCAGGGTGAAGGCGTCGCCGAGGCGGGCCCCGGCGTCGTCGAGGGCGTCGCCGATGCTGGCGTTGTAGGACCCGAAGAGGGCGGTGGCGGCCAGCACGGCGGTGGCGATCGCGATGCCCTTGGTGATGGCCTTGGTGGTGTTGCCGACCGCGTCGAGGTCGGTGAGCACCTGGGCGCCCTCCTCGTCGATCTCCCCCGACATCTCGGCGATGCCCTGCGCGTTGTCGCTCACCGGACCGAAGGTGTCCATGGAGACGATGACGCCGGCGGTGGTGAGCAGCCCGCAGCCGGCCAGCGCGACGGCGTAGAGCGCCGCGGCACCACCGATGAGGAAGGCGCCGTAGACGGCGGCACCGATGAGCAGCGCTGCGTACACCGCGGACTCCAGGCCGAGCGAGATGCCGGAGAGGATGACCGTGGCCGGCCCGGTCAGCGAGCTGCGGCCGACGTCCTTGACCGGGCGCCGCGACGTCTCGGTGAAGTAGCCGGTGAGCTGCTGGATGGTGGCCGCCAGCACGATGCCGATGAGCACGGAGACGAAGCCGAGCACCTGCGGGCTGACAGAGACGTCGAGGCCGTCGGAGATCGAGGGGAGCACGGTGAACGACGCGGCGGCCACGAGCACCAGGGACACCGCGGCGGAGGTGAAGAACCCGCGGTTGATCGGGGACATCCAGGAGCTGTCGCCGGCGGTCGGGTTGCTGGCCAGGATGCCGACGATCGAGGCGATGATCCCGATCGCCGCCACGACCAGCGGGAAGACCATGCCCACCGCACCGAAGAAGACCTGCCCCAGGATCAGCGCGGCGACCAGGGTGACGGCGTAGGACTCGAAGAGGTCGGCGGCCATGCCCGCGCAGTCACCGACGTTGTCGCCCACGTTGTCGGCGATCGTCGCGGCGTTGCGGGGGTCGTCCTCGGGGATGCCGGCCTCCACCTTGCCGACCAGGTCCGCCCCGACGTCGGCGGCCTTGGTGAAGATGCCGCCGCCCACCCGCATGAACATCGCGAGCAGGGCGCCGCCGAAGCCGAAGCCCTCCAGCACGATCGGGCCGGTGTCCCGGAACAGCAGCAGGGCCAGGGAGGCGCCGAACAGCCCCAGGCCGACGGTGATCATCCCGCAGACGCCACCGGTGCGGAACGCGATCCGGAAGGCCGGCCGGTGCCCGCCGGCGGCGGCCGCCGCCGCGACCCGCACGTTGCCGCGGGTCGCCAGGGTCATCCCGATGAAGCCGACCGAGGCCGAGAAGGCGGCGCCCACCAGGAAGAAGACCGCCCGGCCGATCCGGGTGCCCACTCCTCCGTCGGAGACCGGGAGCAGCAGCAGCAGGATGAACACGATGACGGCGAAGACGGCCAGCGTCCGGAACTGCCGTCGGAGGAACGCGCCCGCTCCCTCCTGGATCGCCTTGGCGATCTCCTGCATCTTCGGTGTCCCCTGGTCGGCGGCCATGACGGCCCGTGACAGGTAGAAGGCGAAGCCCAGGGCGGCGAGGGAGATGGCGAGGACGACCGCCACGAGGGTGAGGTCGCCTCCGGACAGTTCGGTGTCGGGCATGTGTTCCTCCGCGGCGAGGTGGGGGCGCGCACCCGCCTGGCGCCCCCGGGCCTTCGCGCGGGGAGGGCCCGGCGTGGCACGCACTGTGCCGCAGGAACAGCGTCAAGGCCAGACCCGTTCGTGATCCGGTTCACACCCAGCGTCAGCTGCCCCCACCACCCTCACCGTGGGTTGCGCCACGGTGTGACAGTGGTGAGGTGACGTCCCTGCGCTCCGTCGGGCAACCGGCCGAGGGGCCCGAGCCCGCCGTCGCCGCCCTCCCCGGCACGGAGCTGCTCGCTGCGCTGCTGGCGGGCACGGAGCCCGAGGACGACCCGGTCACCCACGTCCACCGGCTGCCGGTCCGGCCCGCCCGGTTCGCCCCGTGGCCGGCCTGGGTGGGCGAGCCGCTGCGAACCCGGCTGGCCGAGCGCGGCGTGCTGGAGCCCTTCGGCCACCAGGTGGCCGCCGCCGAGCTGGCCCGGGCCGGCTCGCACGTCGTCGTCGCCACCGGCACCGCGTCGGGGAAGTCGCTGGCCTACCAGCTGCCGGCGCTCACCGCGCTGGCCGAGGACCCCCGGGCGTGCGTCCTGTACCTGGCACCCACCAAGGCCCTGGCCCGTGACCAGCTCGCCTCCGTCGACGCCCTCGCCGACGCCTCGGTGCGCCCGGCCGCCTACGACGGGGACACCCCGACCGACGAGCGGGACTGGGTCCGACGGCACTCTCGCTGGATCGTCACCAACCCCGACATGCTGCACCGCGGGATCCTCCCCGCCCACCAGAAGTGGTCGAGCACGCTGCGCCGGGTGGCCTACGTCGTGATCGACGAGTGCCACGCCTACCGGGGGGTCTTCGGTTCCCACGTCGGGCACGTGCTGCGCCGGCTGCGCCGGATCTGCCGCCGCTACGGAGCCGAGCCGGTGTTCGTGCTGGCCTCGGCGACCGTGGCGGACCCGGCCGCGGCCGCCAGCCGGCTGGTCGGAGCCCCGGTGACGGCGGTGACCGACGACGGGTCGCCGCGGCCGGGGGCCACCTTCGCCCTGTGGGAGCCGCCGCTGACGGAGAAGACCGGCGAGCACGGCGCCCCGGTGCGGCGCTCGGCCGCCGCGGACGCCGCCGGGCTGCTGGCCGACCTGGTCGAGCAGAACGCCCGCACCCTGGCCTTCGTCCGGTCCCGCCGCGGCGCGGAGTCGGTGGCCGAGCAGGCCCGCGCCGTGCTGCGGTCGCGGGGCCGGGCGGACCTGGTGTCGCGGGTCGACTCCTACCGCGGTGGCTACCTGCCCGAGGAACGCCGGGAGCTGGAGCGGTCGCTGTCCAGCGGGGCACTGCTGGGCGTGGCCACCACCAACGCTCTGGAGCTGGGCATCGACATCGCCGGCCTGGACGCCGTGGTGCTCGCCGGCTACCCCGGCACGCTGGCCTCGATGTGGCAGCAGGCCGGCCGGGCCGGGCGGGCGCAGAACGAGTCGCTGGTCGTGTTCGTCGCCCGCGACGACCCGCTGGACCACTACCTGGCCCACCACCCGCAGGCGGTGTTCGGCCGACCCGTCGAGGCGACGGTGACCGACCCGGCGAACCCCTACGTGCTCGGCCCCCAGCTGTGCTGCGCGGCCGCCGAGCTGCCGCTGGCACCTGCGGACCTCGCCGACTTCGGCGGTGACGTGGCCGAGGCCCAGGTGACCGAGCTCGTCGCCGACGGGCTGCTCCGAGCGCGGCCGACCGGCTGGTACTGGGCGGGCCGGGGCCGGCCGGACGTCGACATCCGCGGCAGCGGCACCGCCCCCGTGTCGATCATCGAGGGCGCGACCGGGCGGTTGCTGGGCACGGTGGACGGCGATGCCTCCCACGCCACCGTGCACACCGGTGCGCTCTACGTGCACCGCGGCGAGACCTACGTCGTCGACGAGTTCGACATCGAGGACGCCTGCGCCGTCGTGCACCCGGAGAGCCCGGAGTGGACGACGGTCGCCCGCGACGTCGTGGACCTCTCCATCGTGTCGACCGACCGGACCCGCCGGCTCGGGGCGGTCACCGCGCACACCGGCGTCGTGGACGTCACCAACCAGGTGGTGGCCTACCAGCGGCGGCGGATCGGCACCGGGGAGGTGCTCGCGGAGTTCCCGCTCGACCTCCCCGCCCGGCAGCTGCGCACCCGGGCGGTGTGGCTGACCCTCAGCGACCGGGCCGTGGAGCGGGCCGACGTGGACGAGACCGCGCTGCCCGGCTCGCTGCACGCCGCCGAGCACGCGTCGATCGGGATCCTGCCGCTGCTGGCCACCTGCGACCGCTGGGACCTCGGCGGCATCTCCACGGCCCTGCACCCGGACACCGGCACGGCGACGATCGTGGTCTACGACGGTCATCCCGGCGGTGCCGGCTTCGCCGAGCGTGGGTACGCGGTGCTGCGCGACTGGCTGCAGGCGACCCGGGCCACGGTGGCCAGCTGCGAGTGCGAGTCCGGCTGCCCGTCGTGCGTGCAGTCGCCCAAGTGCGGCAACGGCAACGACCCGCTGGACAAGGCCGGCGCGGTCCGGGTGCTCGACGTCGTCCTGGACGAGCTCGCCACCGCCCCCGCGCTGACGGCGCAGGAGGCGGAGGTGACCCGTCGACCGGCCCCCCGGCCGGGTCTGTTCGGCACCAGCAGCCCGGCAGCGCCGGAGGTGGCCGCGACGACCGACGAGGTGCCGGCCGAGCCCGAGCGCGACCCCGACGACCTGGTCTTCTGACGTCGCTGCGGCCGGGCCGTCCTCGGGCGGTGCCGGCCCGGCACGGGCCCGGGCACGCGCGTCCACGACGCCGAGCGGGCCGAGCCGGACCGGGACGTGCACCCGCAGCTCCACCACCGCCGCTGCGCTGACCGCGCAGGAGTCGACGGTGGCACCGTTGGCCTCGGCCACCTCGTGGGCCGCCGCGCACGGGTCCGGCTCGCCCTGGACCGCCCTGCCCGCCGCCGCCAGGGCGGCCAGGTCCGCGGCCGTGCTCGCCCGGTGCCGGGCGACCACCGCGGCACCGACCAGCAGCACCGCTGCGCCCACCACCGCGAGGACCGCGGACAGCGCGACGGTCCACACGGTGGCCGAGCCCCGCTCGCCGGCCCGACGCAACGACGTCACGGGACCGCACTCCCCGCTGTGGCCGGGTCGGAGGCCGGCTCGCGCAGCGCGGTGGCAGTGGCCGAGACCGCGACGTGCCAGGGCAGCGGTCCCAGCGGTGACACCGTCGCCGAGACGGTCACCCGGACCGTCTCGCCGTCACCGCCGAACTCGATGACAGCGCCCCGGGGAGCGGCCTCGGCGGCGATCGCCGCCGCGACCGCGCCGGGCTCGCCGCGCGACGCCGCGCGGGTCGCCTCGCGGGCGGCGTCCACGCAGCGCAGCTGGGCACCGACGACCACGACCGCGGCGACGGCTCCGGCCAGGACGAACAGCAGGACCGGCAGCACGACGGCCGTCTCGGCGGTCACCATCCCGGCCTCGGATCGGCCGACGGGGCGGCGGGAGCGCACGACGGCTCAGGAGAGCGTGGCCAGGGCGGACTGCACCAGGTCGCCGAGCGCGGTGACCACGGAGCCGCCGGTGACCACCTGGTAGAGGACGGCCGCGAACGCGCAGGCTGCCACGGTGCCCACGGCGTACTCGGCGGTGCTCATGCCCTCCTCGCCCGTCCGGACCTGCGCCCACCGGCGGGCCAGCGCGGCCCGCCTTCGCGCTGCCGACCCCTGCTGCGACCTGATCCCCATGTCCCCACCTCCACCGGGCCGCCTGCCGGCCCGTCGCTGATGAGCCTGCTGGTCACGGGCCTATCGGCCCAGGTCCGCGGCCGGGTTGTGGAGGGCACCCCCGGCTGTGGACGACGGCGCCCGCAGGGGGCGGTGACGTGCAGGGACGGCGCGGCGTCAGCCGAAGACGTCGGCGGCGATGCCGAGCACGAGCGGGACGACACCCAGGCAGAGGAACGCGGGGAGGAAGCACACACCCAGCGGGGCGAGGACCCAGACCCCCGCCCGGCGCACCGCCGCCTCGGTCTCGCTCCGGGCGCTGCTGCGCAGGTCCGCTGCCAGCCGCTGCAGCGCCGGCACGACCGCCGAGCCGGACTCCCCCGCGCGCACCAGCGTCCGGCCCAGCACGTCCAGCGGTGGTGGCGACCCCGTCCACGCGCGCCGCGGCGCGGCCCCGAGCCGGTACAGGGCGCCGACCTCGGCCAGCCGCTCCCCCAGCGGCCCGGACACCGCGTCGCCGACGGCGGTGAGTGCCGAGCCGACCGGGGTGCCGGCGGTCAGGCAGACGGCGAGCAGGTCGCACGCCACCGGCAGGTCGCGGGCCAGCCGCGAGCCCGGGTCCGGCGGGGCGCCCGACCGCCGCAGCAGCCGCTCCAGCCCGACGCCGACGCCGACACCGGCGAGCGCGGCGCCCGGGCCCCCGCCGAGGAGCAGGAAGACCCCGGCCGCGGCGGCGCCCGCCTCCGCCCACCGGCGCCCGGTGCCGGGCGGCCCGCCCGGCACCCGCGGGCGCGACCGCGTCCGGTGTGCCGCGGCCGGCAGGACCGCCCGCAGCCGCTCCCGGCGGGCCGAGCCCGGCGGCACCCAGAGCAGCAGCGCCGCCGCCAGCGCGGCCGCCGCGGCAGCACTCACCGCTGGACGGCGCGGCGCACCAGCCGGGCCGACCACACCGTCCCGGCCAGCTCCAGCGCCACCCCCAGCACGAGCAGCACCGTCCCGGAGCCGGTCGTGGTCAGCACCCGCCACGGATCGGCCCCGACCCCGCTGCCCATCAGCAGCCCGAGCACCGGCAGCCCGGCCAGCACCGTCGCGCTGGCTCGGGGGCCGGCGACCGCCGAGCTCAGCTCCTGCTCCGCGTGCAGCCGGGCCCGCAGGTCGTCCTCGACGGCACCCACCACCCCGGCCAGCGAGCAGCCGGTGTGCGCGCTGAGCCGCACCGCCGCGGCGATCCGCAGCAGCGCCCGGGCGGGCTCGTCGCCGGCCCGGCCCGGCGGCGCCTCGCCCAGCCGCAGCACCGGCCCGAGGGCGGCGGCGGTGGCCGGGTCCGGGCAGCAGTCCAATGCCGTGGCCGTCGCCTCGGCCAGTGGACGGCCGGCCCGCAGCTCGGCGGCGAGCGCACCCAGCCCCTCGATCAGCGCGCGGCTGCACCGCTCGGCCGCGGACGCCGCCGCCCGCCGCCGGAGCGCGTGCCCGGCGGCCAGTCCGCACACCGCGGCCAGCACGGCGACGACGGGCGTGGACAGGACCGCCGCTGCGGTGCCGGCCGCCAGCGCAGGGGCCACGGCGCCGGCGCGGCCCCCCAGCAGCTCGGCGACGCCCGGCCCGGGCAGCGGACCGCCGGGGCGCCCCGCCAGCCGGCTGGCCCGCCGTGCGGTCGGCCAGCCGAGCATCGCAGCGGACAGGCAGAGCAGCGCCGCGGTCATCCCGGCGCCGGGCACTGCAGCAGGGCGGCGAGCTCGTCGCGCGCGGGGCAGGCCCCACCGTCGGCCCGCCAGCCCGCCACGACCTCGATCAGCTCGCCGCGCCGGCGGACGACGCCGAGCTCCGCGACGTGCCGTCCGGACGGCCCGCGGCGCAGGTGGACGACGACGGCGAGCGCGGCCGCCACCTGGCTGTGCACCGCCGCCCGGCCCAGCCCGGCTGCCTCCCCGAGGGCCTCGAGCCGGGCGGGCAGGTCCGCCGCCCGGTTGACGTGCACGGTGCCGCACCCGCCGTCGTGCCCGGTGTTGAGCGCGGCCAGCAGGTCGACGACCTCCCCGCCGCGCACCTCGCCGACCACCAGCCGGTCCGGTCGCATCCGCAGTGCCTGCCGGACCAGGTCGCGCAGGGTGACCGCGCCCGCGGCCTCCACGTTCGGCGGGCGCGTGAGCAGCCGGACCACGTGCGGGTGCGGCGGCGCGAGCTCGGGGGCGTCCTCGCAGAGCACCACCCGCTCACCGGGATCGGCCACCCCGAGCAGCGCGGAGAGCACCGTGGTCTTGCCCGTGCCGGTGCCGCCGGTGACCAGGAACGCCAGCCGGGTCGCCACCACCGCGCTCAGCAGGTCGGCCGAGGCGCCGGGGAAGGCCCCGCGGTCGGCGAGCTCGGCGAACGGGAG
Organism: Modestobacter altitudinis; assembly: GCF_005930475.1. Lineage (GTDB taxonomy): Bacteria > Actinomycetota > Actinomycetes > Mycobacteriales > Geodermatophilaceae > Modestobacter > Modestobacter altitudinis. The sequence goes on along the minus strand of NZ_SJEW01000049.1, from coordinate 1,515 downwards.
CGCCGCTCGGCGCAGCACCCGCAGCGACAGGCAGGTGCCCGACCCGGACACCGGCGGGAGGACGGCGTGCAGCCGGGTGCCGTCGGGCAGCCCGGCGTCCACCCACGGTGCCGCGTCGTCCAGCCGCCGCCCGGCCGAGGCGGCCAGCCGCACCGCGAGACGGCGGACCGCCGCCTCGTCGGGGAAGCGGACCTCGACCGGCTCCAGGCCGGAACCCCGGTCGATCCAGACGGCGTCCGGGCCGTTGACCAGCACGTCGGTGATCCCGGGCAACCGCAGCAGGGGTTCGAGCACCCCGGCCCCGGACAGCTCGTCGGTCGCGGCCCGCACGGCGGACAGCACGCCGCGGTCGCCCAGCAGCCCCCCGGCCTCCTCCCGCACCAGCGTCGCGACGGTGACCGCGCTCGGGGTGCCCGCCCCGCCGGCCAGCCGGGCGCGCACCCGCTCGACCAGCGGCGCAGCCGACCCGGTCATGCCGCGCGCCTCGGGAGCTGGGCCAGCACCTGCCGGCTGAGCAGCCCGAACGGCGACCGCGCGGCCACCGACGGCGGTTCACCCCGCTCGCTCCGCGCCACCGCCGACCGGTCGGCGACGAGCTCGGCGAACACCGGCCGGCCCAGCACGCCGGCGATCTCGGCGCGGGTCAGCCCGCCCGGGACCGGACGGCTGACCAGCAGGGCGGACGCCCAGGGGCTGCGCTCGCCGGCCAGCAGGACCCGGGCGGCCGCCGCGGCCCGCAGCCGGGCGGGCACCAGCAGCACGGCCAGGTCGGTCTCGGCGAGCACGCCGTCGGTGCCGGCACCGCGGACGGGCAGGTCGACGACGACCCCGCAGCCGCTGTCCCGGGCGCCGGTGGTGACGGCCAGCAGCGCCTCGACCGGCACCTCCTGCGGCTCGTCCCGGGACGCCGCGAGGACCGGGACACCGCAGGCCTCGGGCAGCGCGGCGACCAGCGCGGGTCCGGCCACCCGACCGCTGATCCCGCTCAGCTCCGGCCAGCGCAGCCCCGGCGCCCACTCGGCGCCCAGCAGCAGGTCCAGTCCGGCCGCCCACCCGTCCCCGTCCACCAGCAGCACGTCCGGGCCGCCGCCCGCGCGCGCGGCCAGGGCGAGCGCCGTGGCCAGCGTGCTGGCGCCGGCACCACCGCAGGCGCCGCCGACCGCGACCAGCCAGCCGGGCCGCACCGGCGCCCGGACGGCGGCCGCGACCCGCTCGACCAGCCACGTCTCGTCCTGGGGCAGGACGACGACGCGCTCGGCCCCGACCGCGACGGCAGCGGGCCAGACCTCGGCGTCCGGGGCGCCGCCGACCACGACGAGCAGCCCCGGCCGGCGTGGCAGCGCACGCACCGGGGCACTGGCCAGCGCATCCGCACCCACCAGCACCAGCGGCGCATCGCGGTGCGCGCGCCGCAGCGCGCCTCCCCCGCTGGTGAGCTCGGCGGTCGTGCCGGCGGCGGCCAGCAACCGGAGGAGGTCGTCGAGCAGGACGGGGTCGGCGCTCACGACCAACGGG
>NZ_SJEW01000048.1 GCF_005930475.1 Modestobacter altitudinis | reverse complement strand
CCCCAGCCCTCGGTCACCCAGACCCAGGCGGTCCGGCTCCCGGCGAACGGCCACGCGCCCCAGCCCGCGCCCCAGCAGGCTCCGCAGAACGCTCCCCGCCCTGCTGCCCAGGCAGTCGCGGCGACCGGTGAGCAGGGCGCCGTGCAGCCGCCGCGCCAGGTGCGGACGCCTCCCCCGGCGCACCCTACGACGGCCCAGCAGGCGGCGGTCCAGCCCGGCCAGGTCCAGCAGCGCCCCCAGCCGGGGCCGCGGCAGACCCCGCCGCTGCCGACCCGAGCGCCGGCGACCCGGGCTTCGGAGCCGACCACCCCGCCGGTCCCGGCCGGTCAGCGCGGCCAGGTGCCCCCGAGCCAGGGCTGACCCGCTCCTCGTCCGGCGCCGACGGCCCCCTCCGCTCCGGGTGGGGCCGTCGTCGTCCCCGGTGGCCGTGGCCGGGCGGACGTGCCAGGGTCGGTCGCTGACGGTAGTCGGGTGGCCCCGGAGCGGAGCCTGCCGGTGCGTGGGACCGCCCGCCCCCGGCGGCTCCGGGCCAGGGCCGACGCCGAGTCGCGGGAGGAGCAGCACCGTGTCCGAGTCCCCGGCGCTCCGGACACCGCCGACGGCGACCCACGGCGCGCACGCCGCAGCTCCCGACGACCGGTCCCCCGCGGCGGTCTCCGGCCCGCCGACCGTCCCGGGGCGGCACCGGGCCGCGGCGACGGTCCCCACCCGCAACGGCAGCGACCGCAGCGGGGTGCTCTGGCCGCTGGCCGCCCTGGTCGTGGTCGGGCTGGTCGCCGCCCGGGGCCTGCGCGGCAGCACGCTGCCCGAGGACGGCGCGCTCGCCGGGCCGGCCGCGGCCCTGCTCCGCGGGGTGAGCGGACCGGACGCGCTCTCCCCCGCGGGCCTCGGTGCCCTGCACACCGCGGTCTACGCCACGGTGACCCGTGCCTTCCAGCGCCACGCCACCCTCGTCGGTGCCGAGCGCGAGCTGCTGCTGGTGCTCCTGCTCGGCGCGGCGGTGCTGCTCTGGCGCACCGCCCACCGGCTCGACGTCCCCCACGGGGCGTGCGCCGTCGGCGTCCTCGCCCTCGGGGCGCTGCCGGTGTTCGCCTCCCTGCACGCGACGGCCACCCCCGCGGCCTTCGCCGTCGGCTGGCTCGTGCTCGCCGGCTGGGTCGCCGGCTGGGCGTCGACGAGCCGGCGACCACCCGCCGTCCTGCCCGTGCTCACCGTCCTCGCCGCGGTGCTGGCGGTGCTGCTGGCCCCGGACGCCCTGCTGCTGCTGACCGCGGGCGGGACCGCCGCGATGGTCCTCGCCGCCCGCACCCCGGGTCGGCGGATCCGCGCGGCGCTGGCCGGCGTCGTGCTGCTCGGCCTGCTGCGGGTGCTGGTGCAGCGGTGGGACCCGCAGGTCGCGGACCCGCAGCGTTGGGGTGGGACGCCGACCCGGTTGGTCGTGGTCACCGCCGTCCTCGTCGCGGTGGGCCTGGCGGCCGTCTGGCGGCTGCCGAGGTCCCGGGCCGCCGGTGCGGCCCTGGTGGCCACCGCGCTGCTGGCCGTGGCCCCGCCGTCCGGCCGGCTGCCGGCGCTGCTGCTCTGCCTGCCGCTGGGCGCCCTGCTCCTCGGCGCGCTCGCCGCGGCAAGCGCGGAGGCCGTCTCCGCCCCCGCGCTGCGGGGACGACCGCGGGCGCTGCTGGCGGTCGGCGTCGTCGCCGGGGTGCTGCTGCTGGGCGCCGGGACGGCCGCCGCGGCGGACCTGGCCAGGACGCGGTCCGACGACTTCGGTGCCGCGGCCACCCGGGACCTCGTCGGCTGGTCGGCGGAGCAGCTGCCGGACGGCGCCGTCCTGCGCACCTCGCCCCGGCTGGCGGCCGAGCTGGTGCACGCCGGCGCCGACCCGGCCCGGGTCCGCGCCAGCGGCGACGCCCCGGGGACCGCGTCGACCGGGGCGGAGGGCCAGGTGCTGCAGGTGCGGCAGGGAGCGTCGGACGCGGGTGGCCCGGTCGTCGCCCGGTTCGGCGACCTCGCGGTGGTCGACCCGCAGGTGGTGCCGCCGACCCCCCAGCAGCTCACCGCCCGCCGGGACCTGGCCGCCGCCCTGCTGGCCAACCCGACCGTCGCGGTGCCGACCGCCGACGCCGACCGGATGGCCGCCGGGCAGGTCGACCCACGGCTGCTCACGCTGCTCGCCTCGATCGGCGCCCAGGACGGTCTCGAGCTGGTGGACCTGCCGGCGGTGCCCGGCGAACCCGCCGACGCCGCGCTCCGCCGGGTCGTGCTCGGCTCGGTCGGCGGACGCCCGCTGGCCGACGACCCGGCCGCCGGCACGCGGCTGCGCCGCTGGCTGGACGCGCAGCAGGAGCCGTTCCTGCCCGACCGGGTCGCCGACGTCGACGGTGGCCTGCTGATCGGCTACACCCGGGCGGCCGACCCCGACGCGCTCGTGACGCCGCCCGGCGGTCGATGAGCGACGCTGGGGATGCGGTACAGCCCGTGATCGAGTACACCCGCACTGTGAAGCAGCGACCCGCGAGGAGCCTCATGTCCCGGCCGACCCGAGGGCCGCTGCTCGCCCTGCTCGTGGCGGGGCTGTGCGCGCTCGGGCTGCCGGCCGCGGCGGCGGCGCCCGCCGCCTCGAGCGACACCGGGCTGCTGCGGATGATGCACCTGTCCCCGGACACCCCGTCGGTGGACGCCTACATCGACTCGGTGTCCGACCCCGACGTCGGCGTGGTCCTGCCTGCGGTGAGCTACGGCGACGTCTCCCCGTACCAGGCCGTGCCGGCCGGGACCTACACGGTGAGCGCCCGCAAGGCCGGCGCCGCGGCGGACACCCCACCGGCGCTGGCCACGACCGTGACGGTCGCCGCCGGCCAGGCGATCACGATCGCCGGCGTCGGCCTGTTCGCCGACCTGGGCTTCGCCGTGCTCACCGATGACCTGACGCTCCCGCCGTCGGGCCGGTCCCGGGCCCGGGTGATCAACGCCGCGGCGACCGGCTCGCCCCTGGAGCTGGCCCTGGACGGCACCAGCACCCTGGCCCAGGGGCTCGAGTTCGCCCGCAACACCGACTACGTCGACGTGCCCGGCGGCGCCGGCACCCTGACCGTCACCCCCAGCTCCGCCGCGCCGACCGACCTGCCGGTCACGCTGGACGCGGGCTCGGTCTACACGGTCGTCGTCCTCGACCGCAGCGGCGGCGGGCTGACCGTCACCGCCGCGCTGGACGCGGCCAGCCCGGGCGTCGTCCCGGTCGGTGGGGTGGAGGCCGGTGCCGGCGGGACGGCGACGGACGCCGGACTGCCCGCGGGCCGGCTCGCGGTCGCCGCGCTGGCCGTGCTGGCGCTGCTGCTGACGTCCCGGGTGCGGCTGCCTCGCCGGGGGCGCCCGGCGCGGCACGCCGCCTCCTGATCGGCCCCCGGGTGCGCCCGCTGCCCGGCCGCACCGCCGGCCGGCACCACCGGCGGTCCCGTCGGTCGCTCACCGGGCTCCGCTGGTCCCTCGTCGTGGTCGCGGTGACGGCCGTGGCCCTGGCGCTGTCAGCCCCCGGGGCACCGTCGTCCAGCGCCCGGGCACCGGTCGGCACCGACCCGCCGGCACCGGTCGTGGTCGCCGCACCGGCGGCGCGGACGGTGGCCGCACCGGTGCGGGTGACGATCCCGGCGATCGGGGTCGACAGCGCGCTGACCGGCATCGGTGTCGACGCGACCGGAGCGCTGGTCCCGCCCGCTGACTACTCGCAGGCCGGCTGGTTCACCGCCGGCCCGGTCCCCGGCGAGGTCGGCCCGGCGGTGCTGGCCGGGCACGTCGACGACCGCAGCGGCCCGGCGGTGTTCTCCCGGCTCGAGGACCTCGCGCCCGGGGACCGGGTGGTGGTCACCGACGGCGACGGGCAGGCGCACACCTTCCGCGTGACCCGGGTGGCCGCCTATCCCAAGACCGACTTCGCCACCGCCGAGGTCTACGGCCCCACGGCCGGCCCGGAGCTCCGGCTGATCACCTGCGGAGGCGCGTTCGACCGCTCCCGCCGCAGCTACACCGACAACGTGGTGGTGTACGCCCGCCTTCAGTGACGTGTGCCGCGGGCGCGCCAGCAGGCGGTGTGCCAGTGCCGTCGCCAGTCGGTGGCCGACTCGGTGTCCCAGGGGTCGAGGTCGGAGTCCCGGGTGTAGGCCGGCCAGGTCACCACGTGCGGCGTCCCGGGCCGGATCTCCTGGTCGCAGCCCGGGCACCGGTAGGTCTTGTCGGTGGCCGCGCCAGTGAGCGGGCGCACCACCCAGTCGCCGTCCGCGGCCTCCTCGACCGGCTGGGCCGCCCGCCGGGCCGGCGGCGGACCGGTCCGGCCCCGGCGGGAGCCGCCTCGGCGCCCCACGACCTACCGGCTCGGGTGGTCGCGGAACCCGCGACCGGCCGTGCGGCCGAGGCGGCCGGCGGTGACCAGCTGGCCGAGCAGCGGCGCCGGGGCCAGCCCGGGCTCCCGGGACTCGGCGTAGAGCTCCCGCTCGACGGCCAGCGCGACGTCCAGGCCGACCGCGTCGAGCAGCGCGAAGGGGCCCATCGGGTAGCCGCAGCCGAGCTCCATCGCCGCGTCGATGTCGTCCGCGGTCGCGTAGTGCGCCTCGAGCATCCGCACTGCGTCGTTGAGGTAGGGGAACAGCAGCGCGTCGACGACGTGGCCGGCCCGGTCGGGACTGCTGACGGTCGGCACCCCGAGGGCTGCGCAGAACGCGTGCCCGGTCGCTGCGGCATCAGGTCGCGTCGACACCGAGGACACGACCTCGACCAGGGTGGCCGTGCTGGTCCGGCCGGCCTGGTGCAGTCCGATCACGTCGGCGGGCCGACCGCTGGCCGCCGCGCAGATCACGACCGGGGGCGTGGCCGACGTCGTCGCCAGCACCGCGCCGGCGCCGGTCGCCTCCCCCACCGCGGCGAAGACGTCGCGCGCCAGCTCCGGCTCCTCGGCCCCGGCCACCAGCACCAGCTCGGCGTCGGCCAGCTCGTCGACCTCCCCGGTCCAGCGCACCCCGCGCCCGCCCTCCGGCACCCGCTGGGCCAGCAGCACCGGGACGTCGCGACCGCCGTCCGGGAGCCCCGCGAGCAGTGCGTCGGCCGCCTCGGCCGTCGCGCCGACGACGACGACCCGCTGGACGGGACGGGCGCCCGCGGTGACGTCACCGGCGGCGGGGGTCTGCGCGTCGGGCACGACCTCGGCGGAGTCGCGGCCGGCGTAGGTGTAGAAGCCGCGGCCGGACTTGCGGCCGAGCAGCCCCGCGGTCATCAGCTGCCTGATCACCGGGCTGGGGGCGTGCAGCCGGTTGCCCGACTCCTGGTGCATCGTCACGAGGATCTGGTGGGCGGTGTCGATGCCGATCAGGTCCAGCAGCGCGAGCGGGCCCATCGGCAGGCCGCAGCCCAGCTGCATCGCCGCGTCGACGTCCTCGCGGCTGGCGTAGCGGTCCTCGACCATCGACGCGGCGTGGTTGAGGTAGCCGAACAGCAGCGCGTTGGCGATGAAACCGGCCTTGTCGCCGATGGTGACGCCGACCTTGCCCAGCCGGGCGGCGAGCGCCTCGACGTCGTCCACCACGGAGGGCTCGGTGACCACCGTGCGGACGATCTCGACCAGCTTCATCACCGGCGCCGGGTTGAAGAAGTGCATCCCGATGACCTTGCCGGGGCGGCCGGTGGTGACCGACAGCTCGGTGACCGACAGGCTCGAGGTGTTGGTGGCCAGGATGGTGTCTGGCGGGCAGATGGCGTCCAGCGCCGTGAGCACCCGGGCCTTGAGCTCCATCCGCTCCGGGATCGCCTCGACCACGAGCTCGGCGACCGCGAGGTCCGCCATGTCGGTGGAGAAGCGGATGCGGGCGAGGACCTCGTCGCGCTCGGCGGCCGCCAGCCTGCCGCGGGCCACCGCCTTGCCGGTGGACCGCTCGAGGTGGCCCCGGCCGCGCTCCACCGCGTCGTCGCTGACGTCGACGGCCGTCACGGACAACCCGGCCCGGGCGAGCACCTCGGCGATGCCGGCACCCATGGTGCCCAGCCCCACGACGCCGACCTCGCTCAGTTCTCTGGCCACGCGCGCAGTCTCCCATCCCCCGCTGACCCCGGCCCCGCTGCAGGGCGGCGCAGGAGCGCCCTGCGTCAGAAGAGGCGGGCCGAGGGGTCGTCGGTGCCCTTGAGGACGGCGTAGTCGACGGTCACGCACTCGATGCCCCGGTCGGCGGCGAGCACCCGGGCCTGCGGCTTGATCTCCTGCGCGGCGAACACGCCCTTGACCGGCGACAGCAGCGGGTCGCGGTTGAGCAGCTCCAGGTACCGGGTCAGTTGCTCGACGCCGTCGATCTCCCCGCGGCGCTTGATCTCCACGGCAACGCATGCGCCGGCGGCGTCCCGGCAGAGCAGGTCGACCGGGCCGATCGCGGTCGGGAACTCCCGGCGCACCAGCGACCAGCCCTCGCCGAAGGTCTCCACGTGCAGCGCCAGCAGGCGCTGCAGCTCGGCCTCCACGCCGTCCTTCTGCAGACCGGGGTCGACGCCCAGGTCGTGCCGGTGGTCGTGCTCCACCGACTCGATGGTGATGACGAGCTGCTCGCCGGCCTTGTTGGTCACCGTCCAGGTGCCGGCGCCGTCCACCAGCTCCTCCTTCAGGGAGCACGGCGGGCTCATCCAGTTCAACGGCTTGTAGGCACGGTCGTCGGCGTGGACGGACACCGAGCCGTCGGCCTTGACCAGCAGCAGCCGGGTGGCGAGCGGGAGATGAGCGGTGAGCCGTCCGATGTAGTCCACGGAGCAGCGGGCGATGACCAGACGCACGGACGGCGACGCTACCGGGTGGGACCGCGGTGGCCACCGGCGCGTCGGGCTGCGCCGACGGGGTCCTCCGTCAGTCGGTCCAGACCGGCCGGCGCTTCTCCAGGAACGACGTCATGCCCTCGACCGCGCCCGGCAGCTGGCTGGCCGAGGCCATCACCTCCACCGCCACCCCGTAGGCGTCGCGCTCGGGGCGGTCGAGCTGCGCGTACATCGTCGTCTTGCCCCACGCCTTGCTCGCCCGCGAGCCCCGGGTCGCCCGGGCCATCAGGTCCGCGACGGCGTCGTCCAGCTCGTCGTCGGGGACGACCCGGTTCACCAGGCCCCAGTCCAGCGCCGTCCGGGCGTCGATGACGTCACCGGTGAGCGCCAGCTCCATCGCCCGCTTGCGGCCGACGTTGCGGGCGATGGCGACCATCGGGGTGTGGCAGAACCAGCCGCCCTTGCCGCCGGGCGCGGCGAAGCCGGCCGACTCGGCGGCCACGGCGAGGTCGCAGGAGGCCACCAGCTGGCATCCCGCCGCCGTCGCCAGCGCGTGCACCCGGGCGACCACCACCTGCGGCACCGACTGGAGCGTCTCCATCAGCTCGGTGCACAGCGCCAGCAGGCTGCGCACCTCGGTGACCGGCCGGCCGGCCACGTCGGCGAAGTCGTGCCCCGCGCTGAACACCGGGCCCTCCCCCGCCAGCACGATCCCGGTGGCGTCGCTCTCCCCGGCCGCGGTGACGGCAGCCAGCAGCTGGGTCAGGTGCTCCCGGGACAGCGCGTTGCGCTTGGGTCCCCTCGTCATGGTGAGGCGGAGAGTGTCGCCGTCCCGCTCGGTCCGCGGTGCGCCGTCGCTGGTCATGCCGCGACCCCACCACGTCGCCGCCCGGCGGGCAACGCCCGGGCGGGAGCCACACTGGTCAGGTGACCGCTCCCGAGCCCCTGACCGCGACCGCCCCGCGGCCGGTGGGGCGCACCGTCTTCACCCAGCAGTGGCGGGACCTGACCTTCCTCCACTGGGCCGTGGACCCCGCGGTGGTGGCACCCCTGCTCCCACCGGGCACCACACCCGACCTCCTCGACGGTGTCACCCACGTCGGCCTGATCCCCTTCCGGATGCGGCGGATCGGCTTCTTCGGAGCCCCCGGTCTGCCCTGGCTCGGGTCGTTCCCGGAGACGAACGTGCGGCTGTACTCCGTCGACGAGCAGGGCCGGCGGGGCGTCGTCTTCCGGTCGCTGGAGGCCTCCCGGCTGCTGCCGGTGCTCGCCGCCCGCTGGGTCGCGCGGCTGCCCTACACGTGGGCCGGCATGCGGGTCACCCGGGACGGCGACCGGCTCGGCTACACCTCCACCCGGCGCTGGCCCGGGCCCCGCGGCGCGCACAGCCGGATCGACGTGCGGGTCGGCGAGCAGCTGCCCCCGGGCGACCCCCTCGGGACGTTCCTGACCGCCCGCTGGGGACTGCACCGCCCCGGCCGACGAGGCCCGGTCTACTGGCCCAACGAGCACGCGGAGTGGCCGCTGCACCGCGCCGAGCTGCTCACCCTCGACGAGTCGCTGCTGGCCGCGGCCGGCCTGCCCTCGGTCACCGGGGCGCCGGACAGCGTGCTCTTCTCGGACGGCGTGGCGGTCCGCTTCGGTCCGCCGCAGCGGTGGTCCACCGGGAGCTGAGGGCCGCCGCGGCGACATCTGGTCGCAGACGTTCCGCTGCGGCCCCGGCTGGGCGACAATCCCGGCGTGAACGGGATCCCGCCGTCCTCCGCTCCGCCGTCCATCACCCTCTCCCCGACCTGGCTGCACCGCGTCCTCGACTCGGCCCGCACCAGGCTGGGCATGGAGGTGGCCTGGATGTCGACGTTCGCCGAGGGCACCCAGCGGATCCGGGCGGCGAGCGGCGAGCTCGACGCCATGCACGTGCGCGAGGGCATGGAGCCCTCGCTGGAGGGCTCCTACTGCGTCCGGGTGCTCAGCGGCCAGCTGCCGCCGGTGGTCACCGCCGCCCGCCGCAACCCCCGCACCCGCGACCTGCCGGTCACCGCTGAGCTCGGCATCGGGTCCTACGTGGGCGCGCCGGTCCGGGCACCGGACGGCCGGCCGATCGGGATGCTCTGCTGCCTCAGCCGGGACGACGGCGCCCAGCTGGACGGCGCGGCCTCCCGGACGCTGGAGCTGCTCGCCGACCTGATCAGCGACCGGCTCGCGGAACCGGCACCCCCGCCCCCCGCCGACCCCGGCGAGCGGGTGCGCGCGGTGCTGGCCGAGGGCGCGGTGGTCACCCACGTCCAGCCGGTCGTCGAACTGGCCACCGGCGCGACCGTCGCCTACGAGGCGCTCGCCCGGTTCCCCGACGTGGCGGGCGGGCCCGCCGAGCTGTTCAGCGACGCGGCGCTCGCCGGGCTCGGGGGTGAGCTGGAGGAGCTGGCCGCCCGGGCGGCGCTGGCGGTGGCGCCCCGCCTCCCGGCCGGTCGTCCGCTGGGCGTCAACCTCTCCCCGCAGGCCCTGCTCCGCCCGTCGGTGACCGAGCTGCTGCTCGCCCACCGGCACCTCGACCTCGGGGTCGAGGTGACCGAGCACAGCCCGGTCGAGGACTACGACGCCCTGGTGGCCGTCCTCGGGGTCCTCCGGGCGGCGGGCGTCCTGCTGGCCGTCGACGACGCCGGTGCCGGGTACGCCAGCCTGCGGCACGTGCTGCGGCTCCAGCCCGACGTCATCAAGCTGGACATCGCCCTCGTCGCCGGTGTGCACACCGACCTGGCCCGGCGGGCGCTGGTGGCGGCCATGGTGGGCTTCGCCGCGGCCACCGGCGCCCGGCTGGTGGCCGAGGGGGTCGAGGAGGCCGCCGAGGCGGCCACGCTGCGCGAGCTGGGCGTGGAGTTCGCCCAGGGGCACCTCTACGGGCGGCCCGCCCCGCTGCTGTGACCCGTCGGGCGGACCGACATGATCGGTGGCACGGCGTCGTCGAGGCAGGGAGCAACGGCATGGAACCCGTTCGGTTCGGACTGGTGGGGTACGGCTTCGGTGGCCGCTGGTTCCACGCCCCCCTGCTCGCCGCGGCGCCGGAGTGTGCGTTCCTCGGGGTGGTGACCACGTCGGCGGAGCGTCGCGAGCTGCTCGCCCGGGAGCACCCCGGCGCCCGCGCCTTCGACTCGCTGGCCGAGCTGGCCGAGGCCGGTGCCGAGGCGGTGTCGATCTCCACGCCGGCCGGCACCCACACGCCGCTCACCGACCAGGCCCTCGACCTGGGCCTGGCCGTCGTCTGCGACAAGCCGTTCGCGCTGGACGCCGCCTCGGCCCGGTCGAGCGTCGAGCGGGCCGAGCGCCTCGGCCTGGCCCTGTCGCCCTACCAGAACCGCCGCTGGGACTCCGACTTCCTGACCGTCCGCGCGCTCGTCGACCGCGGCGAGCTCGGCACCGTCACCCGCCTGGAGTCGCGGTTCGAGCGGTTCACCCCCGACCCCGGTCCCGGCGCCTCGGGCGGTGGCACCCTGCTGGACTTCGGCGCCCACCTCGTCGACCAGGCGCTCGTGCTGCTCGGTCCGGTCGCGCGGGTCTACGCGCAGTGGCGGGTCCGGGAGAGCGGCCTGGACGACGACGTCTTCGTCGCGCTGACCCACGCCTCCGGTGCGACCTCGCACCTCTACGGCAGCTGGAGCGAGGGCGCGCCGGGCGACCGGTTCCGGGTCACCGGCACCACCGGCAGCTACGTCGTCGGCGGGCCGATGGACGGGCAGGAGGCCGCGCTGATCGCCGGTCAGACGCCGGCCACCCTGGGCGCCGGCTGGGGTGCCGAGCCACCCGAGCGGTGGGGCCGGGTCCAGCGCGGCGACGAGAGCAGCACCGAGCCGACCGTGCCCGGCGCGTGGTCGGCGTTCTACCCGACGTTCGCCACCGCGGTGCGCGGCGAGGGTCCGCTCCCGGTCGAGGGCAGGGACGCGGTCGCCTCGCTGACCGTCCTGGACGCCGCCCGCCGCAGCGCCACCGAGGGCGTCGTCGTCGAGCTGTAGTGGAGTCCCAGCGCTCGGGAGACGATGCGCTGGGACTCCGTCGAGCGACGGTGGCACACTCGGCTGCACGACCCTGCGAGCGCGAGGAGGTGTGCTGTGCCGATCAACGCCGGGAGCCTGCACTTCCTCGTGGGGCCCGCCATCGCGCTGCTGGCCATCGCCCTGATCGGGGTGTTCTTGCGCTGGGCGTTCGCCTCGGGCTCCTCGGCGCCGCGGCAGCGCGAGGAGCTGCTCACCCCGGTGGCCACGCTGACCCGCAAGGAGTCGGCCCTGGCGCTGCGGGCTGTGCTCTCCGATGCCGGCATCCGGTCGACCATCCGCGAGCCGGCCGCCCACCGCGCTGACGTGCTGGTCTTCCCCGAGGACCTGGACCGGGCCCGGGCGCTGGCGCTCTCCTTCGGCGGGAAGTGACGGCCGGGCCGGCTGCCCGGCTCAGTCGGGTCGTTCGGTCCGCTCGATCTGCACGCCGACGCCGCGCAGCTGCTCGATGAAGTCCGGGTAGCCGCGGTCCACGTGCCGCACGTCCTGCACCTCGGTGACCCCGTCGGTGAGCAACCCGGCCAGCACCAGCCCGGCCCCGGCCCGGATGTCGGTCGCGAGCACCGGTGCGCTGGAGAGCCGCTCCCGCCCCCGGACGACCGCGTGGTGGCCGTCGATGCGCACGTCGGCACCGAGCCGGACCAGCTCGTTGACGAACATGAACCGGCCCTCGAACACGTTCTCGGTGATGAGCGCGGTGCCGGTGGAGACCGCGGCCAGCGCCACGGCCATCGGCTGGAGGTCGGTCGGGAAGCCGGGGAACGGCAGGGTGACGACGTCGACCCCTCGGGGCCGGTCGGTCATGGTCACCCGCACGCCGTCGGCCTGCGGCTCGACCGTCGCGCCGGCGCTGACCAGCTTCTCCAGCGGCACGGTGAGGTGCTCGGCGACGCCGCGCTCGATCACCAGGTCCCCGCGGGTCATCACCGCGCCGATGGCCCAGGTGCCGGCCACGATGCGGTCCGGCACGGTCGTGTACTCCACCGGGCGCAGGTCCTGCACGCCCTCGACCGTGATCGTCGAGGTGCCGGCGCCCTCGATCAGGGCACCCATGGCGACCAGCATCCGGCACAGGTCGACGATCTCCGGCTCGCGGGCGGCGTTGTCCACGATCGTCGTCCCCTGGGCCAGCGCGGCGGCCATGACCAGGTTCTCGGTCGCCCCGACCGAGGGGAAGTCCAGCCAGATGGACGTCCCGACGAGCTTGGGCGCGGTGGCGATCAGGAAGCCGTGCTCGTTGACGACCGTTGCGCCCAGCCGCTCGAGACCGGCGATGTGCATGTCCAGACCACGGGAGCCGATCGCGTCACCGCCGGGCAGCGCCACCTTCGCCGTCCCGAGCCGGGCGACCAGGGGACCGAGCACGCTGATCGAGGCGCGCATCCGGCGGACCAGGTCGTAGTCGGTCTCCGACGACGGCTCCTCGGGCACGTCGATGAGCACCCGGCCGCCACCGCTCGGGCTGCCGCCCGCGGTCGGCGCGTAGCGCTCGAAGCTGACGCCGCACCCGAGCCGGCGCAGCACCTCGCTCATGATGGAGACGTCGAGGATGTCGGGCACCTCCTCGAGCGTCGTCCGCCCGGGGGCCAGCAGTGCGGCCGCCATGAGCTTCAACGCACTGTTCTTCGCGCCGGTGACCCGGACCCGGCCGCGCAGCGGCGTTCCACCGGTCACCTCGAAGCAATCCACGCAGCCACCCTACGGCGGCCCGGCTGGAGGACCCGACTGCGAGGCGGCGAGCGGTTGGGGGAAGCGGGGTCCTTCTCCTACGCTCGGCCCATGACGGTCCGGCTCACCCGCATCTACACCCGCACCGGTGACGCCGGGCAGACCCACCTCGGCGACATGTCCCGGGTGGCCAAGACCGATCCCCGGCTGGTGGCCTACGCCGACGTCGACGAGGCCAACAGCGCGCTCGGGGTGGCGATCGCACTGGGCGCTCCGTCCGCAGCGGTCACCGAACTGCTGCGCAGTGTGCAGAACGACCTGTTCGACGTCGGCGCCGACCTCTCCACGCCCGTGCAGGAGGCGCCGGAGCACCCGCCGCTGCGGGTGACCGCCGCCTACACCGAGCGCCTCGAGGCCGCCTGCGACGAGCAGAACGCCGCGCTGCCCGCGCTCACCTCGTTCGTGCTGCCCGGCGGGACCCCGCTCGCTGCGCTGCTGCACACCGCGCGCACCGTGGCCCGGCGGGCCGAGCGCAGCGTGTGGAGCCTGCTGGAGGCCGACGGCGAGCGCACCAACCCGGAGACGGCGCGCTACCTCAACCGGCTGTCGGACCTGCTCTTCATCCTGGCCCGGGCCGCCAACCCCGACGGTGACGTGCTCTGGGAGCCCGGCGCCCACAGCGGCGCCCACGCCCAACGCACCGCGAACCGCAAGGCCTGATCTCGACCGACACCTGGAACGGCCCTGTCCAGAGGCTCGTCCCGAGCGTGCGAGGGATGAGGAGGACAGGGTCCTTCAACGGTCGACGGGCGGGGCCGACTCGATCCAGGAGAGGAAGCCGGTCACGGTCGAGGAGTCCATCGCCAGCTCCTGCGGGCCGGCGCCGGTGCGGCAGGTGAGGATCACGCTGTCGGCGGGCAGGGAGAGGTCCTCACCCGTGGGGCGGCGGCGGGCGTCGATCTGGAACTGCGAGCGGCACAGCCGCCGGTTCGGCCGGACCGACAGCGACAGCGCCCGGTACCAGAGCAGGGTCTCACCGGAGTACCAGGCGACGCCGACGGCCCACCGCGCTGCCCCCGGGGGCCGCAACCACATGGTGACCGCGCCCAGACCGGAGAGCAGGAACCGCCGGCGCAGCAGGAACGCGGCCACCAGGGCGACGAGCAACAACCCGACGAGGACCAGGAGAGCGGTGGTCACCGGGAGGTTGCTGTCGGCGGGAGCGAGGTGCGGGGCTCAGGCGTCCTGGCCGGCGGCGCGGAGCCGGGACTGCGCGCGGCGGGCGGCGGCGACGGCGTCGGGGTCGTCGCCGTCCTGCTCGGCACGGCGCAGCGCCTCGCGAGCGCGCTCCACGTCGATGTCGGTGGAGATCTCCGCGGTCTCGGCGAGGATCGAGACGCCCCGCTCGGTGACGGAGAGGAAGCCGCCGTGCGCCGCGACGACGAGGTCCTCGCCGGACTCGGGGCGGATCCGCACGACACCGCCGGGCGCGAGCTCCCCGAGCAGCGGGGCGTGACCGGGCAGCACACCGAGCTCGCCCTCGGTCGTGCGGGCGATGACCATGCTGGCCTCTCCGGACCAGATCATCTTCTCCACGGCCACGAGCTCGACCTGCAGGGTCGCCACGACACTCCTCGGGTTCCACCGGCCGGCGGTCAGGCCGGCAGTGCGGGGTCGCCGGCCCGGACGGACTCGGCGACGGATCAGTGCCCACTCTAGCGGCGGGGCGGGACACGCCGCCCCGCAGCCCGGCCGTGCCGTGCGGCAGCGGGGTGCTCCGTCAGGCGGAGCGGCGGTACAGCAACGTCCAGCGCCCCACCCGGAGCCGTGGGTGCGAGACCACCGAGGACGGCGCCCACTCCTGGGTGTCGAACGGCTCGTCGTCGGCCTCGACCGGCGCGTAGGGCGGCCAGCTCCACTCGAGTGCGGCGTCCGGGCGCGGTGGGTCCTCGGCCTCGCTGCAGGGCCCCGCCGCGGGCTCGCGAGTGGCGGGGGGCAGGGAGGTCCTTGTTCTGTGCACGCGCCCTTGCTCCTGGACGGGGCGTCCGCTGCTCGGACGCACTACGAGCATGATCGGTCGCTCCGCGGCCGGTGTGGACACCCCGCGGCTCACCACCACCCGAAGGGATGGCGGTTCAGGACGGCCCGTGCCCGAGCCCCCACGCTCCAGAGCCGTCGACCGGCCCGCCCCGGGTCCGGAGACGAAACCGGCCGGGCACCCCGTGAGGGGTGCCCGGCCGGACGAAGGGGTGCTTCGTCAGCTCTTCTTCAGCTTGTCGTAGTTGCGCTCGAGGTCCTCGAGGCCACCACACATGAAGAAGGCCTGCTCCGGCACGTGGTCGTACTCGCCGACCGTCAGCGCCTTGAACGCCTGCAGCGTCTCGGTCAGCGGGACGTAGGACCCCGGCTGCCCGGTGAACGCCTCGGCGACGAACATGTTCTGGGAGAGGAACCGCTCGATGCGACGGGCCCGGTTGACGGTGACCTTGTCCTCCTCACCGAGCTCGTCGATGCCGAGGATGGCGATGATGTCCTGCAGCTCCTGGTAGCGCTGCAGGATCCGCTGGACCTCGCGGGCGGTGTCGTAGTGCTCCTGCCCGAGGTACTGCGGGTCGAGGATCCGGCTGGTGGAGTCCAGCGGGTCGACGGCCGGGTAGATGCCCTTCTCCGAGATCGGCCGGGAGAGCACCGTCGTCGCGTCCAGGTGGGCGAACGTGGTGTGCGGCGCCGGGTCGGTGATGTCGTCGGCGGGCACGTAGATCGCCTGCAGCGAGGTGATCGACCGGCCACGGGTGGAGGTGATCCGCTCCTGCAGCTCGCCCATCTCGTCGGCCAAGGTCGGCTGGTAGCCCACGGCGGAGGGCATGCGGCCCAGCAGCGTGGAGACCTCGGAGCCCGCCTGGGTGAACCGGAAGATGTTGTCGATGAAGAGCAGCACGTCCTGCCCGATCTCATCACGGAAGTACTCGGCCATGGTCAGCGCCGACAAGGCGACCCGGAGCCGGGTGCCCGGCGGCTCGTCCATCTGGCCGAAGACCAGCGCGGTCGAGTTGATGACGCCGGACTCGGTCATCTCGGTGATGAGGTCGTTGCCCTCGCGGGTGCGCTCACCGACGCCGGCGAACACCGAGACGCCACCGAACTCCTGGGCGACGCGGCGGATCATCTCCTGGATCAGCACGGTCTTGCCCACGCCGGCCCCACCGAACAGGCCGATCTTCCCGCCCTTGACGTACGGCGTCAGCAGGTCGATGACCTTGATGCCGGTCTCGAGCAGCTCGGTGCGACCCTCGAGCTGGTCGAACTTGGGCGCGTGCCGGTGGATCGTCCAGTGCGGGGCGTCCGTGCCGTAGCCGGGGGTGTCCAGGCACTCGCCGAGCGCGTTGAACACGTGCCCGGTGACGGCCTCACCGACCGGCACGGAGATCGCGGACCCGGTGTCCCGGACCTCGGCGCCGCGGACCAGGCCGTCGGTCGGGGCCATGGAGATGGTGCGGACCACGTTGTCACCCAGGTGCTGGGCGACCTCGAGGGTCAGCGTCTTGCCCAGGTCGGCCAGGGTGACCTCGACCCTGAGCGCGTTGAACAGGTCGGGCATCGCGTCGCGGGGGAACTCGACGTCGACGACCGGCCCGGTGACCCGGACGACCCGGCCGGCGCCGGTGGTCTCCTGGGTGCTCGGACGGTCCTCGGTGACGGTCATCTGTGTTGCTCTCCTGCCCTGGGGCTCGGTGGTCCTACGTCTTCAGTGTCCCCGCCCGCGGTCGTTGCTGCCGCGAGCGGGGCCGTGCTCAGTGGTGCGTGCCGCGTCTCAGTCGTCGCTGCCTGCGGACACCAGCGCGTCGGCGCCGCCGACGATCTCGCTGATCTCCTGGGTGATCTCCGCCTGCCGGGCCTGGTTGGCCTGCCGTGCGAGGTTCTTCGCCAGCTCCTCGGCGTTGTCCGACGCCGACTTCATCGCCCGCCGCCGCGAGGCCGACTCCGAGGCGGCTGCCTCGAGCATCGCCGCGTAGATGCGGGTGGTGACGTACTTCGGCAGCAGCGCGTCCAGCAGCGCCTCGGCCGACGGCTCGAACTCGTAGGAGGTCGGGACCTCGCTGCTGCGCCCCGACCCGTCCTGGGCCGCGCGCTGCTCGTCGCTGAACTCCTCGACCTCCTCGACGACCAACGGAGCCATCCGGTTGGCCACGGGGACCTGCGAGAGCAACGAGCGGAACTCGGTGAACACGATGTGCAGCTCGTCCACGCCGAGGATGCCGTCGGCACCCGCGCCGCCCTCGTCGTCGTCCTCACCGGCGGTGAAGGCGTCGATGAGCGCGCGGCCGACCTCCTGTGCATCGGAGTAGTTCGGCTGCTCGGAGAAGCCGGTCCAGGACTCCGCGAACTCGCGGTCGCGGAACCGGTAGTAGGTCTCCCCCTTGCGGCCGACGACGTAGAGCACCGGCTCCTTGCCCTCGTTGCGCAGCAGCCCGAGGAGCTCCTCGGTGCGGCGCAGGACGTTGACGTTGTAGGAGCCCGCGAACCCGCGGTCAGAGGTGATCACCAGGACCGCCACCCGGCGGGCATCGGTCCGCTCGGTGAGCAGCGGGTGGTCCAGGCTCGCCGAGCCGGCGAGCGCGGACAGCACCCGGGTGATCTCCCTGGCGTAGGGCTTCGAGGCCTCCACCCGGTTCTGGGCGCGGACGATGCGGGCACCGGCGATCAGCTCCTGGGCCGAGAAGATCTTCTTCGTCGACTGGGTGGAGCGGATCCGGCGCCGCAACGCGCGGAGGGAACCGGCCATGGTCAGGCGCTCCGCTTGACCTGGACGGTCTCCTGGCCGCGCTGGCTGGCGTCCAGGGCCTCGACCTCGGGGTCGTTGACCTGCAGCGACTCACCGTCGGAGGTGGTGAACTGCCCGTAGAAGGTCTCGACGGCCCGCTCCAGGCTGCCCACCGTGTCGTCGTCGAGCTTCTTCGACTCACGGATGGTGTCGAAGATCGGGTTGTCGCCGCGGCCGATGAACTCGAGGAACTCGGACTCGAAGCGGCGGACGTCGGGGACCGGCACCTTGTCCAGCTTGCCGGTGGTGCCCAGCCACAGCGAGACGACCTCGCGCTCGACCGGGTAGGGCGAGTACTGCCCCTGCTTGAGCAGCTCGACCAGGCGCTGACCGCGGTCCAGGGTGGCCCGGCTGGAGGCGTCCAGGTCCGAGGAGAACGAGGCGAAGGCCTCGAGCTCGCGGAACTGGGCCAGGTCCAGGCGGAGCCGTCCGGCGACGGACTTCATGGCCTTGATCTGCGCGGAGCCACCCACCCGGGACACCGAGACGCCGACGTTGATCGCCGGGCGCACACCGGAGTTGAACAGACCGGTCTCGAGGAAGATCTGCCCGTCGGTGATCGAGATGACGTTGGTCGGGATGTAGGCCGAGACGTCGTTGCCCTTGGTCTCGATCAGCGGCAGACCGGTCATCGAGCCGGCGCCGAGCTCGTCGGAGAGCTTCGCGCAGCGCTCCAGCAGGCGGGAGTGCAAGTAGAAGACGTCGCCGGGGTAGGCCTCGCGGCCCGGCGGACGGCGCAGCAGCAGGGACACCGCGCGGTAGGCCTCGGCCTGCTTGGACAGGTCGTCGAAGACGATCAGGACGTGCTTGCCCTCGTACATCCAGTGCTGGCCGATGGCCGAGCCGGTGTAGGGGGCGATGTACTTGTAGCCGGCGGCCTCGGACGCGGGCGCGGCGACGATGGTCGTGTACTCCATCGCGCCGGCGTCCTCCAGGGCGGCCCGGGTGGCCGCGATGGTGGAGCCCTTCTGGCCGACCGCCACGTAGATGCACCGCACCTGCTGGTTCGGGTCGCCGGTGGCCCAGGCCTGCTTCTGGTTGATGATCGTGTCCAGCACGATGGCCGACTTGCCGGTCTGCCGGTCACCGATGACCAGCTGGCGCTGGCCACGACCGATCGGCGTCATGGCGTCGATCGCCTTGATGCCGGTCTGCATGGGCTCGTGCACCGACTGCCGCTGCACCACGGTCGGCGCCTGCAGCTCCAGCGCGCGACGGCCGGTGGTGGCGATCTCGCCGGCACCGTCGATCGGGTTGCCCAGCGGGTCGACGACCCGGCCGAGGTAGCCGTCGCCGACGGGGACGGAGAGCACCTCACCGGTGCGGCGGACCGTCTGGCCCTCCTCGATGCCGGCGAAGTCACCGAGGATGACCACACCGACCTCGCGCACGTCGAGGTTCAGGGCCAGGCCGCGCACCCCGCCCTCGAACTCGAGGAGCTCGTTGGTCATCACCGAGGGCAGGCCCTCGACCCGGGCGATGCCGTCGCCGGCCTCGGTGACGACACCGACCTCCTCGCGGGAGACGTCCGGGGTGTAGTCGGTGACGTAGTTCTGGATGGCACTGCGGATCTCGTCCGCGGAGATCGTCAGCTCGGCCATGGCTTCGCGTCCTCTTCTGCTGGTGTGGCTGTGGTGAGTCGGTCGGTCGGTGCGGCCGGGGTCAGCCGGCCAGCCGCCGGCCGGCGGCCTCGAGTCGGTGGGCGATGGAGCCGTCGATGACCTCGTCGTCGACCCGGATGACGAGACCCCCGAGCACCTCGGGGTCGACCTGGACCTGCAGGCCCATGGTCCTCCCGTAGATGCGCTCGAGCACGCCGACCAGCCGCTGCTCCTGGCTGCTCGACAGCGGCACCGCGCTGACCACGTGCGCGACCGACTGGCCGCGCCGTCGGGCCGCCGCGGTGGACAACCGCTCGATCTCGTTCTCCGCACTGTGGACGTGCGAACTGGTCAGTGCGTTCCGCACGAGCCGCTCGGTGACCGGGCTGGCCTTGCCCGACAGCAGCCGGTCCAGCAGCGCGGTCTTGCCCTCACGGGGTGCCGACCGGTTGCCGAGGATCCGGGCCAGGTCGTCGTCGCCGGCCACGATCCGGCTGAACCGGAACAGCTCGTCCTCGACGTCGGCCAGCTCACCTCGTGCGTCGGCGGCGTCGAGCGCCGCCTCGGTGGCCAGCGTCTCGGTCGCCTCGACCAGGTCCAGCGGGCGCGACCAACGCTGCCGGGCCACGGTCTGCAGGACGTCGAGCGTGGCGTCGCCGACCTTGCCGCCGAACAGGCGCTGGGTCAGTCCGGCGCGGTCGTCGGGCCGCATCGACGCATCGGACAGGGCCCGGCGCAGGGAGAGCTGACCGTCGAGCAGGTGCGCCACGGCGAACAGCTCGTCGGCCAGCGTCAGCAGCGCCTCGCCGCGGGCGCGGCTGCGGGCGCCACCGGTCTGCGCCAGCAGTGCCTGCCGCGACTGCTCCATCGCCGCCCGGCTGGAAGCGTGCATCAGCGGGCGTCCTGCGGGACGTACACCGAGCTGCCCCCACGGCCGTCGCTGCTGCTGCTGGCCGCGGTCATGCCGTCGAGGTCGTCGAGGAACCGGTCCACGGTCCCACTGCGGCGGGCGTCATCGGCCAGGGACTCGCCGACCACCCGGCCGGCCAGGTCGACCGCGAGGGTGCCGATCTGACCGCGCAGCTCGGTGACCACCTGCTGGCGGGAAGCAGCGAGCTGCTCCTCGCCGCGGGCGACGATGCGGGCCGACTCCTCCTGCGCCTGCGCGCGGAGCTCCTCGATGATCTGCTGCCCCTCGGCGCGGGCGGCGTCGCGGATCTGCGCCGCCTCCGTGCGCGCCTCGGCGAGCTGGGCGCGGTACTGCTCGAGCGCCGCCTTCGCCTCGGCCTGCATGGCCTCGGCACGCTCGATGCCGCCCTCGATCGCCTCACGCCGGGCCACGAACGTCTTCTCCATCTGCGGGAAGACGAACTTGGCCAGCACGAAGTAGAGGATCGCGAAGGCGATGATGCCCACGATGATCTCGCCGACCGGCGGGATCAGCGGGTTGTGCTCCTCTGCGGCCAGGATGTTCATGTTCTGCACGTCCCTACGTCAGCTGAGAACGGCCCGGAGAGGGGACGTCACTGCCCGAAGATGAAGGGGACGACCAGGCCGATGAGCGCGAGCGCCTCGGACAGGGCGGCACCGAGGAAGGCGTAGGTACGGGTCAGACCGGCGGACTCGGGCTGGCGGGCGGTGGCCTGGATGTAGGCCGCCCACACCACACCGACACCGATGCCGGGGCCGATCGCGGCGAGGCCGTAACCGACGGAGCCGATGCTGCCGGTCAGTTCTGCCAGAACGTCCATTTCGGGGTGTTCCTCCTGTGTCGGTCGCCCGGACAGTTCCGGGCGGCTGGCGGGGTCCTGCGGGTGGTGCAGATCAAGGGTTCGTGCGGTGGCGCGGTGGATCAGTGAGCGGGCTCGACCGAACCGTTGAGGTAGGTGGCCGTCAGCACGGTGAAGACGTAGGCCTGCAGCACGATGACCAGCAGCTCGAAGAAGGTCATCACGATCGCCATCAGCAGCGAGAGCGGGGCGAAGACAGCCGAGAAGTTGCCGACCTGGATCAGGTAGACCGCACCGAGGGAGAAGACGACGAGCAGCATGTGGCCGGCGAACATGTTGGCGAAGAGCCGGACGGCCAGCGTGAACGGCCGGATGATGAACACCTGCAGCAGCTCGATCGGGGTCACCAGGATCAGCGCCGCCGCGGGAACGCCCGGCGGGACGGCAGCGTCCTTGAAGTACCGGCCGGCGCCCTGCTCACGGATGCCGACGTAGTTGTAGAGGATCCAGACGAACACGGCGAGCACCAGCGGGAACGCGAACCGGCTCATCGGCGAGATCTGCAGGAACGGCACGATGCTCATCGCGTTGTTCGCGAGGATGAAGAAGAAGAGCGACCCGAGGAACGGTGCGAACGGCAGGCCCTTGGGGCCGATGACGTCCCGCGCGATGCCGTCCCGGACCACCGAGTAACCGCTCTCGGCCAGCCACTGCATCTTGCCCGGCACGATCCCCGGCCGGCGCATGGCGGCCACCAGCAGAGCCAGGATCAGCGCTGTCGCGATGATCAGGATGAACGTGATGCGGGTGAACTCGAAGTCGATGCCGAACACCGAGAACGACACGAGCGACTCGGGGTAGAACTCCTCGATGGTCGGCGACTCGAAGCCGCTGCCATCGCCGCCCTCGGCGGCGAGGACGTTGACGAGCGCGAGGGCGCTGGAGGTCACCGTTGTCCCTTCTGCGTCCTGGGTTGACTCGGTCGGCCACCCCTGGGGGTTCGTCGTGCTCCCGTGCCGGTCGGCGGCACGGGTGGGGCGTACTTCACGATGATGAGGTAGATCGCGACACCGAGGCCGAGGAGGACGCCGATCAGGGCGATGAACTGCGTGCCCAGCCAGCGGTCGAGCGCCAACCCTGCGCCACCCCAGACGATGATCCCCGACAGCATCGTGCCGGTGATCCCCCAGCCGACATCAGCCCCACTGGGCTGGCGTGCGTCTGGCTTCTCGGGTCGCGGTCGGGTGCCCCCATGTGCGGGACTGTCCTCGGCCATCGGATCGGACCCTATCAGCCGCGTGTCGTGCGGGTTTCCGGGTCCGCCGCAGGACCGGTCGCCGGTGGCTGAGCGGTCGCTGTGCGTTCCTCCGCGGCTGCTGCGGGCGGTGCAGGTGGCGTGACGTAATAGAGCTGGCGGGTCCAAACCCAGCGCCCCTGGACGACGCTCCAGAGGAGCGCACCGGCGATGACCGTCCAGGCGAGCACCGCGAGGTCGAGCCAGCCGTCGGTCGGCAGGGACTGGAAGACCGCGGCGATCACGGCCACCTTGAGGACGAAGGTGCCCAGCGCAGCCGGCAGGGTGAACGCGTCACCCACCCGGCCGGCCCAGGCGATCACCGCCCCGGAGACGCAGAAGAAGCCCGTCACCACGGCTGCGCCGACCAGCACGCTGACGGCGGCGGCCCAGCCCAGCACGACGCCGACCACGAGGGCGCCGACCGCGGCCACCGGCAGGGTGGCCAGCAGTCCCGCCCGGAGGAAGGCGAGGTCCCACACCGGGCCGCCGGCGGCTGCCGGGGCAGCGCTGCTCATCGCCGCACCCCCGCCGTCCGGCTCGTGACGACCGGACCTGCGACCGGACCGGGCAGCGGTCCGGGGCCGGCCGATGCGTCCGGTGCCGCGGGTGGCGACGCCGGGCCGCGGGACGTCCGGCTGGCCGGGTGCGCGGCGCGGCTGCGCTCCTTGAGGGCAGCCAGTTCGGCCTCCCGGGCGGCGATCGCCGCGCGGCGGGCCCGCGGGCTCAGCACGACCACGACCCCGACCACCAGCAGGGCGCCGATGATGACGAGCACCTCGACGGTCCCCCCGGTGATGGACAGGGCGACGGCGCCGAAGCTGAGCAGGGCGGCCCAGAAGTACATGATCAGCACTGCCCGGCGGTGCGAGTGCCCGATCGACAGCAGCCGGTGGTGCAGGTGCAGCTTGTCCGGGCTGAACGGAGACTGACCCCGTCGGGTCCGCCGGATCACGGCCATGACGAGGTCGATGAACGGGATGAAGAGGACGGCGAACGGCACCAGCAGCGGCAGGGTCAGCGGCAGCAGGTTGGCCGCCGACCCGAGCGTCTGGGAGTCCGTCTGGCCGGTCGCCGAGACCGCGGCCGCCGACAGCATGAGCCCCACCAGCATCGAGCCGGAGTCGCCCATGAAGATCCGGGCCGGGCTGAAGTTGTGCGGCAGGAAGCCCAGACAGGCACCGGCGAGCACGGCGGTGATCAGCGCGGGAGCGCTCGCGACGTCGTCGTAGCCGACCAGCCCCAGGTGGTAGCTGTAGGCGAAGAAGGCCAGCGCGGCGATCGCGGAGACCCCCGCGGCCAGGCCGTCCAGGCCGTCGATGAAGTTCAGCGCGTTCACGGTGAACACGGTGAGCAGGATCGTCGCCGGCACGCCGACGTCCGGCCCCAGCGACAGGGTGCCGATGTCGGCGACCGGCAGGAACAGGAACGCCAGCTGGACGCCGAGCAGCACCATCACCCCGGCTGCGGCGATCTGACCGGTCAGCTTGGTGAGCGCGTCCAGGCCGAACCGGTCGTCGAGCACCCCGAGCAGGCAGATCAGCCCGCCCGCGACCAGGACGGCGATGGTCTGGGTGCTGAACTCGAAGCTGCGCTGCAGCGAGGGGAGCTGGGAGGCGACCAGCACCCCGGCTGCGACCCCGAGGTACATCGCCACCCCCCCGCCGCGGGGCGTGGGGATGACGTGCACGTCCCGGTCGCGGACCTCGGCCATCACCCGGAACCGGACCGCCGCCACCCGGACGACCGGCGTGGCCAGGAAGGTGACCAGCGCCGCAGCGAGGAGGACGACGGCGTACTCGCGCATGGGGTCAGACGGTCCGGGTGGGCTCGGGGTACGCCGGATGGGCGGTCACCAGCTCGCGGACACCCGCGGCGACCTCCGCGGTGCGGGCGCCCTCGGCGTCCCGGATCGCGGTGCCGATCAGCGAGGCGATCGTCTTCATGTCGCTCTCGACCATCCCCTGCGTCGTGACCGACGGGCTGCCGACCCGGATGCCGGAGGCGACCGACGCCGGCTGCGGGTCGAACGGGATCGCGTTCTTGTTCAGCACGATGCCGGCGGCGTCGCAGCGGGCCTCGGCCACCTTGCCGGTGACCGGCTCACCGGCGGTGTCGGTGACCTCGCGCAGGTCCAGCAGCGCCAGGTGGGTGTCCGTGCCGCCGGCGACCGGGCGCAGCCCCTCCGCGGCGAGGCCCTCGGTGAGCGCCTGGGCATTGGTGACGACCTGCCGGGCGTAGACCTGGTACGCAGGCGCGAGGCACTCCTTGAGGTTCACCGCCTTGGCCGCGATGGCGTGCATGAGCGGTCCGCCCTGCATCATCGGGAACGCGGACTTGTCGATGGCCTTGGCGTGCTCGGCCTTGCAGACGATCGCGCCGCCGCGGGGGCCGCGCAGCACCTTGTGCGTGGTGAAGGTGACGACGTCGGCGTAGGGCACCGGCGAGGGGATCGCCTTCCCGGCGACCAGGCCGATGAAGTGCGCCGCGTCGACCATGAAGACGGCACCGACCTCGTCGGCGATCTCCCGGAACGCGGCGAAGTCGATCAGCCGCGGGATCGCCGAGCCGCCGGCGATGATCAGCTTCGGGCGGTGCTCGCGGGCCAGGTCGCGGACCTGGTCGTAGTCGATGTGCTCGGTCTGCGGGTCGACCCCGTACTGCACGGCGTTGAACCACTTGCCGGAGAAGGAGACCTTGGTGCCGTGCGTCAGGTGCCCGCCGTGCGGCAGCGCCATGCCCAGCAGGGTGTCGCCAGGCTGCAGGAAGGCGCCGTAGGCGGCCAGGTTGGCGCTGGCCCCCGAGTGCGGCTGCAGGTTGGCGTGCTCGGCGCCGAAGAGCTCCTTGGCCCGGGCGATCCCCAGCTCCTCCGCGCGGTCGACGACCTCGCAGCCGCCGTAGTACCGGCGGCCGGGGTAACCCTCGGCGTACTTGTTCGACAGCGTGCTGCCCAGCGCGGCGAGCACCGCCGGGCTGGTGAAGTTCTCGCTGGCGATGAGCTGCAGGCCGTTGCGGAGCCGGTCGAGCTCGTCCACGACGACGCCGGAGATCTCCGGGTCGAACGCCGCGAGGGCGTCGAAGTCGGGTCCCCAGTACGGGGTGGTGGCGGGGGTGCTCATCGGAGGTGCACTCCTGCAGCTCGGTGCGGGTACCCGCGCGCCGGGACTGGACGGGTGCGCGGCTGTCGCACCACGGTATCGCGGTGACATGGCGATCCTCCGGATCGCACCGCGGCCACGTGCCGTTCCCTGGCTCACGCTGAGCTGTTTCGTGCGTTGCCGGCTGGGACCCTCCGGGCCCGCGCCGGCCCCGCACAGCGGCGCTCCGCACCGCGGGTCCGTCCCGTCCCCGGGCTCCCGGCGGTGCTGCCCGCCTCAGTCCGTGATGCCGGGGACGACCTCGCGGAGGCGGTCGAGGTCGATCGCGCCCAGGCGGAGCACCCGCGGGGTCGGCGCGGTGCAGTCGACGATGGTGCTGGCTGCCGAGCCGGTGCGGGAGCCGCCGTCCAGGACGACGGCGGCGTGGTCGCCCAGCTGGTACTGCGCCTCGGCGGCCGAGGTGGCGGCCGGCCGGCCGGAGCGGTTGGCGCTGGAGACGGCGAGCGGTCCGGTGCGGCGCAGCAGGTCCCGGGCGACCTCGTCGTCGGGCAGCCGGACGGCGACCGTGCCCTCCGCCTCCCCCAGGTCCCAGGCCAGCGACGGTGCGTGCTCGACCACCAGGGTCAGCCCGCCGGGCCAGAACGCCTCGGCGAGCTCGTGGGCGACCGGCGGGACCACCGCCACCAGCCCGGCCAGCGTCGTGGCCTCGCCGATGAGCACCGGCACCGGCATGCTGCGGCCGCGGTTCTTCGCCGCCAGCAGCTTGGTGACCGCCGCGGGGGTGAACGCGTCGGCGGCGACCCCGTAGACGGTGTCGGTGGGCAGGAGGACCAGCTCGCCGCGGGACAGCGCCGTGGCCGCGGCGGTGAGGCCGGCCTCGCGCTGGTCGGGGTCGCTGCAGTCGAAGACGTCGGCCACGGGGCGTGAGTCTGTCACCTGCCCTCCCCCGCCCCGGCTCGGCGGACCGGCTCAGGCCCGCCGGGCCGTCGTGTACCGCGGTCGGCCGGCGAGGTCGGCGTTGTCGGCGACGTCGGTCCAGCCGCCGGCGCTGCGGACCAGGGCCGGCAGCGCACCTCCCTGCTGGTCGGCGTGCTCGATGCCCAGCCAGCCGCCCGGGCGCACCAGCCGGGCGGCGGTGACGAGCAGCCCACGGACGACGTCCAGGCCGTCCGGGCCACCCCACAGCGCCAGCGGCGGGTCGTGGTCGGCCACCTCGCGGGGCAGCCGGGCGTCGTCGGGGACGTAGGGCGGGTTGGAGACGACGACGTCGACCGAGCCGTCCAGCTCGCGCAGCAGGCCCGGGTCGGTCATGTCCCCGGCGAGCACCTGCACCGGGGTGTCGCCGGCCGCGGCCCGGGTGCCGGCGTTGACCCGGGTCCACTCGATCGCCGCGGCGTCCCGCTCGACCGCGACCACCCGGGCACCGGGGTGCTCGGAGGCGACCGCCAGGGCAATGGCGCCGGAGCCGGTGCCCAGGTCGACGACGGTCGGCGCGCTGAGCCCGGCGATCCGCTCGAGCACCCAGCCGGCGATCTGCTCCGTCTCCGGGCGGGGCACGAAGACGCCGGGGCCGACGGCGAGCTCGAGGTGCCGGAACGCAGCGGTGCCGGTGAGGTGCTGCAGCGGCACCCGCGAGGCCCGCTGGTCCAGCAGCGCAGCGAACCGGCCGGCCACGTCGGCGGGCACCTCGTCCAGGGTGAGCAGCCGGCCGCGCGGCACCGCGAGCACGTGCGCGAGCAGCAGTTCGGCGTCCACCCGCGGGGACTCGACGCCGGCGTCGGCCAGCCGGCGGGCCGCGTCGGCGAGCAGCGTGCGCGCGTTCAGGACCCGGCTGCCAGCAGCTCGGTGGTGTGCGCGGCGGTCAGCGCGTCGAGCACCGGGTCCAGGTCGCCGTCGAGCACGGCGTCCAGGTTGTGCGCCTTGAAGCCGACCCGATGGTCGGAGATCCGGTTCTCCGGGAAGTTGTAGGTGCGCACCCGCTCGCTGCGGTCGACCGTGCGCACCTGGCTGCGCCGCTGGTCCGACGCGGTCGCGGCGGCCTCCTCGCGGGCGGCGGCCAGCAGCCGCGACCGGAGCACCCGCAGCGCGGACTCGCGGTTCTGCAGCTGGCTCTTCTCGTTCTGCGAGCTGACCACGATGCCGGTGGGCAGGTGGGTGATCCGGACGGCGGAGTCGGTGGTGTTCACGCTCTGCCCGCCCGGCCCCGACGAGCGGAAGACGTCGATGCGCAGGTCGTTGGGGTCGACGGTGACGTCGACCTCCTCGGCCTCGGGCAGCACCAGCACCCCGGCTGCGGAGGTGTGGATCCGGCCCTGCGACTCGGTGACCGGCACCCGCTGCACCCGGTGCACCCCGGCCTCGAACTTCAGCCGGGCGAAGATGCCCTCGTCGGTGCGTGACTTGATGGCCACCGCGACGTCCTTGTACCCGCCCAGCTCGGCGTCGACGGCGTCCAGCACCTCGGTCGACCACCCCCGCCGCTCGGCGTAGCGCAGGTACATCCGCAGCAGGTCCCCGGCGAACAGCGCGGACTCCGCGCCGCCCTCCCCCGCCTTGATCTCGAGGATGACGTCCTTGTCGTCGTCGGGGTCCTTGGGCAGCAGCAGCTCGGTCAGCCGGGCGGTCAGGTCGGTGACCGTGGCCTCCAGCTGCTCGGCCTCACGGGCGAACGAGGCGTCCTCGGCGGCGAACTCGCGGGCGGCGCCCAGGTCGTCGCGGGCGGCGTCCAGCGCGCGGACGGTCTCCACCACCGGGGCGAGCGCGGCGTAGCGCCGCCCCAGCCGGCGGGCGCGGGCGGCGTCGGCGTGCACCGCCGGGTCGGCCAGCTCGGCCTCCAGCTCGCGGTGCTCGGCGAGCAGGCCGGCGAGCCGGTCGCTGCCGGTCTCGGCACTGCTCACGGGCATCCCTCCAGGTGGTTTCGCGCGCACGAGTACGCGTGGTTTCGCGCGCACGAGTACGCGCGGGGGTGCGGGCGGACGCCGTCGGAGGTGCTACTTGTCGGCCGGAGCGCCGGCGTTGCGCTTGCCGAACCGCTTCTCGAAGCGGGCGACGCGGCCACCGGTGTCCAGGATGCGCTGCTTGCCCGTGTAGAACGGGTGGCAGGCCGAGCAGGTCTCGACGGTCATCGTGCCGCCGGGCGCCGTGCTCTTGGTGGTGAACGTGTTGCCGCAACCACACGTCACGGTGGTGACGTGGTAGTCCGGGTGGATGTCGGCCTTCATGCCGGTACACCCTCTCTCTGGTCTCGGGACCTGCTCGGTTCGGACGCCGCCGGGAGCTGGGGCGTGACCCGGCAGCGGAGGCTCGGTCGACCAGTCTCCCAGACGGGAGACCGGCGCGACCGGCCGGGTCACTCCTTGTCGCCCACGCCCAGCGTCGTCTTCTGCACCTGCATGAGGAACTCGATGTTGTTGCGGGTCTTCCGCATCCGGTCGAGCAGCAGCTCCAGCGCCTGCTGGGGCTCCAGCGCCGACAGCACCCGGCGGAGCTTGATCACGATGGCCAGCTCGTCGGGTGAGAGGAGGATCTCCTCCTTGCGGGTGCTGGAGGCGTTCACGTCGACGGCGGGGAAGACCCGCTTGTCGGCCAGCCGCCGGTCCAGCTTGAGCTCCGCGTTACCGGTGCCCTTGAACTCCTCGAAGATGACCGTGTCCATCGTCGACCCGGTCTCGACCAGCGCCGAGGCGATGATCGTCAGCGAGCCGCCGTTCTCGATGTTGCGGGCGGCGCCGAGGAAGCGCTTGGGCGGGTACAGCGCCGTGGAGTCGACACCACCGGAGAGGATGCGCCCGCTGGCGGGGGCCGCCAGGTTGTAGGCGCGGCCCAGCCGGGTGATCGAGTCCAGCAGGACGACGACGTCGTGGCCCATCTCGACCAGGCGCTTGGCCCGCTCGATCGACAGCTCGGCGACCGTGGTGTGGTCGGCCGGCGGCCGGTCGAAGGTCGAGGCGATGACCTCGCCCTTCACCGACCGCTGCATGTCGGTGACCTCCTCGGGGCGCTCGTCGACGAGCACGACCATGAGGTGGACCTCGGGGTTGTTCGTCGAGATCGCGTTGGCGATCGACTGCAGCACCATCGTCTTGCCCGCCTTGGGCGGGCTGACGATCAGCGCCCGCTGACCCTTCCCGATGGGCATGACCAGGTCCATGATCCGGGTTGTCATCAGGTGCGACTCGGTCTCCAGCCGCAGGCGCTCCTGCGGGTAGAGCGGCGTGAGCTTGGTGAACTCGGGCCGGTTGCGGGCCTGCTCGGGGTCGAGGCCGTTGACCGAGTCCAGCCGGACCAGGGCGTTGTACTTGTCCTTGCGCTCGCCCTCACGGGGCTGGCGGACGGCGCCGGTGATGGCGTCGCCGCGGCGCAGGCCGTACCGGCGCACCTGGGACAGCGACACGTAGACGTCGTTCGGGCCGGTCAGGTACCCCGACGTGCGGACGAAGGCGTAGCTGTCCAGCACGTCCAGGATCCCGGCCACCGGCAGCAGGACGTCGTCCTCGCTGACGGTCGGCTCGCCCTGCTCGAAGCGCTCGCGACCGGCGGGGGCGTTGCCGCCACGGCGGTTGCGGTCCCGGTAGCGGCGACCCCGGCGACCGCGGCCGCCACCCTCGAAGTCGTCGTCGTCCTCGTCGGTGCGCGCGTCGGGACGGGGCTCGTTGCGGACAGCGTCGTTGCGGTTGCCGTCGCGAGCACCGTCGCTGCGGTTGCCGTCGTTGCGGTTGCCGTCGCGGACACCGTCGCCGCGGTTGCCATCGCGGGCACCGTCGCTGCGGTTGCCATCGCGGGCACCGTCGCTGCGGTTGCCATCGCGGACACCGTCGTTGCGGTTGCCGTCGCGGGCACCGTCGCTGCGGTTGCGGCCGCCGCGGTTCCCGGCGGAGTCACCGTCGCCGCGGTTGCGGCCGCTGCGCTCCTCGCCGTCCCGCTCGGCCCGGTTCCCGTCGCGGGGGCGCTCCTCGCGCTCGGCAGCGTCGCGGGGAGCCCGCTCGGCGGCGTCCTGTGCAGGACGCTCGGCCGTCTCGCGGGGCGCCCGCTCGGCGCCGTCCCGGGCGGGACGCTCGGCGGTCTCGCGGGGCGCCCGCTCGGCGCGATCCCGGTTCCGGCTGCGCTGCGGGCGCTCACCCTCCGGCCGCCCCTCGGCCGGGTCCGACGTCTGGGTCGGGGTCTCGGCCGGGGTCTCGGCCGGGGTCTCGGCGGCCGGCTCAGCAGCACCAGCGGACGCGTCGGTGCTCGGGGTCTCGACCACGGCGTCGGCGGTGGGGGCGCCGGCGGGGCGGCTCGCGCCGCGGCGGCGACGGCCGGTCGGCGCGGCCCCGGCCGGGGCAGCGGGGCTCACGGCGGCCGCCGGCTAGCAGGCCGCCGGCTCGGCGGCCGGGGTGTCGGTGGCCGGACCGGTGGTGGCCGGCGGTGTCACCGGGGTGCCGTTGGCACCACCGGAGACCGGGGCCTCCAGCGGCGCGGACGACGCGGCGTCGTCCGTCCGGGGAGCCGGCGCGGCCGGGGCGTCGGCAGAGCCGTTGGACCCGCCCACCTGCCGCTCGGAGATGGCGGCGACGAGGTCGCTCTTGCGCATCTTCCCGGTGCCCGGGATGCCGAGTTCGCCGGCCAGGCGCTGCAGCTCGGGCAGCAGCATCCCGGACAGTCCGCTGCCACGGCGGCGGGATCGGGGTGCCGTCCCGGCGGCGGCAGCTGCCTCGTCGGACGGGGCGGTGGTCGCGCCGTCGATGAGGTCGGTGGTCTCGCTCACGTACAGGTCCTTCCCTGCGGTGACCTGCGCCTACCAGCGCAGGAGGTGACCCGCTCCCGGACGGCGAGAGCCCGGATGAGGACTCGGCGCGGCGATCGGGAGTGGCGGGTCTGTGGATGCGGGGCAGGCCAGCGGCGACGGATCGCGGCGGACTCCCCGCGTGAGGCTCGCCCGGAGGCGGCTACGGAAGCCAGCCTAGACACAGGCCGACGTCGTCCACAACACAGTCCCTCGCAGGTGTGTTCCGGACGGTCAGAACGATACAGGATCGTGATCGGACGCCAGCGGTGCGACGACCGCCCCGGTGTGGTCGACCCGCAGCGCCCGGCACTCCCAGCCCTCGGGCGTGCTGCGCCGCAGCGCCCTGACCTCGGCGGCGGAGCCCGGGTCACCGGCGTGCTCGTCGTGGCCGAGGACGGCCAGCGCGAGCACGCACGGCCCGGCCCCGGAGACGACGGCGGCGTGACCGTCGGCCCGCAGGGCAGCCAGCAGCGCGGCGCTCTCGGGCATCGCCGGTGCCCGCTGCGCCTGGTGCAGCCGGTCCTCGGTGCCCTCGAACAGCAGCCCGGGCTCGCGAGTCAGCGCGTGCACCAGCAGCGCCGAGCGTCCCGCTGCATGCGCTGCGTCGGCGTGCGGCACCGCGTCGGGCAGCAGCCCGCGGGCGACGTGGGTGGACAACGTCCCGCTCGGCACGAACAGCACCGGCGCCACCCGGGGGTCGACGGTGAGCCGTTCGGCCCGCGCACCTGACGGCGTCGTCCAGGACAGGGTCGCCCCGCCCAGCAGACACGGCGCGACGTTGTCGGGGTGACCCTCGATCTCCGAGCACAGCCGCAGCACCGCCGCGTCGTCCACGCCCGCGACGTCCGGGCACAGCGACCAGGCCGCCAGCACGCCGGCGGTCACCGCCGCGGCCGACGAGCCCATCCCCCGCCCCTGCGGGATCCCGTTCCGCGCCGACAGCCGCAGGCCGGGCGGCGTCCAGCCCAGCTCGGCACTGGCCGCGCGGAAGGCCCGCACGACCAGGTGCCGCTCGTCGGTGGGCAGCTCGCCGGCGCCGGCCCCGGTGACCGTGACGTCCAGCCCGCCGTCGGTCACCGCGACGTCGACGGAGTCCCAGCAGGACAGCGCGAGCCCGGCGCAGTCGAAGGCCGGCCCGAGGTTGGCACTGGTCGCCGGCACCCGGATGCGGACCGCCTGCACCACTCAGAGGCCCAGCTGCGCGGCGGCCGCGGCGGAGTCCACCGGGATGGTGACCGGCGCCGGGGCGCCGGAGATCGCCCACTCCGGGTCCTTGAGGCCATTGCCGGTGACGGTGCAGACCACCCGCTGGCCGGGCTCGAGCCCGCCGGCCTCGGCGACCTGCAGCAGCCCGGCGACCGATGCCGCCGACGCCGGCTCGACGAACACGGCCTCGGTGCGGGCGAGCAGCCGGTAGGCGGCGAGGATCGCCCGGTCGGTGACGGCGTCGATCCGGCCGCCGGAGTCGTCCCGGGCGGCCAGCGCCTTGGTCCAGGACGCCGGGTTCCCGATCCGGATGGCGGTGGCGATCGTCTCGGGGTGCGGGACGACCTGGCCGGAGACGATCGGCGCGGCGCCCGCGGCCTGGAAGCCCCACATCCTCGGCGTGCGGGTGGCCGGGCCCGGGGTCTCCGACGTGTCGCAGTACTCCCGGTACCCCTGCCAGTAGGCGGTGATGTTCCCGGCGTTGCCGACCGGCAGGCAGTGGATGTCCGGCGCGTCCCCGAGGACGTCGACGACCTCGAACGACGCCGTCTTCTGGCCCTCGATGCGGTACTGGTTGACGCTGTTGACCAGGCTCACCGGGTAGTCGATGGCGAGCTTGCTGGCCAGCGCCAGGCAGTCGTCGAAGTTGCCCTCGACCTGCAGCAGCTTCGCCCCGTGGACCAGCGCCTGGGCGAGCTTGCCGGTGGCGATCTTCCCCTGCGGCACCAGCACGGCGCAGACCAGCCCGGCGCGGGCGGCGTAGGCCGCGGCACTGGCGCTGGTGTTGCCGGTGGACGCGCAGATCACCGCCTGCGCGCCCTCCTCCACGGCCTTGGTGATGGCCATGGTCATGCCGCGGTCCTTGAAGGAGCCGGTCGGGTTCGCGCCCTCGACCTTCAGCCACACGTCGCAGCCGGTGCGGCGGGACACCTCCGGCGCGGGCACCAGCGGGGTGGCGCCCTCCTGCAACGTCACCACCGGCGTCGCGTCGCTCACCGGCAGCCGGTCCCGGTAGGCCTCGATCAGGCCAGGCCAGTACGGCGAGACGGCACCTCGCAGGGTGTGTGCTCCGGTCATGACAGCCCCTCCCGGCACGGTCGTCGGGCCGGGGTCGGCGGGCGGCCCGGCACAGCGACGGGAATCCTACGGGCGGCCGTCTCGGCCCCTCGCACCTCCGTGCCCGCCGCGCGGCACGACGGCGACGTCGGTCAGGCCAGTCCCTCGACCCGCAGCACGCTGGTCACCGCCCGGACGGCCGACATCTCCCGCAGCCGGGTCACCGTCGCCGACAGCGCCGCGTCCGGGGCCCGGTGGGTCACGATCACCAGCGTGGCGGCCTCGCCGTGCCCGTCCTGGCGGACGGTGGCGATGCTGACCCCGTGGGCGGCGAACTCGTGCGCGACCGTCGCCAGCACGCCCGGCCGGTCCGCGACGTCGAGGCTCACGTGGTAACGCGTCGGGGTGTCCGCCATCGGCCGGACGGTGAGCCCGGCGTAACCCGTCGTCCCCGGGCCGGCCGCACCGGCCAGCCGGTTGCGCGCCACCGCGACGAGGTCGCCGAGGACGGCGCTGGCGGTGGGCTCCCCGCCGGCCCCGCGGCCGTAGAACATCAGCTCGCCGGCGGCCTCGGCCTCCACGAAGACGGCGTTGAACGCGCCACCGACCGCGGCCAGCGGGTGGGTGGTCGGGATCATCGCCGGGTGCACCCGCACGGCCACCCCGTCGTCCGCGCCGTCGGGCCCCGCGACCCGCTCGCAGATGGCCAGCAGCTTCACCGTGCAGCCGATCTCCGCGGCCCGCGCCACGTCGATCGCGGAGACCGCGGAGATGCCCTCGCGGTGGACGTCGGCCGCGGTGACCGTGGTGTGGAAGGCCAGCGAGGCGAGGATCGCGGCCTTGGCGGCGGCGTCGAAGCCGTCGACGTCCGCGGTCGGGTCGGCCTCGGCGTAGCCGGCCTCGGTCGCCTCGGCCAGCGCCTCGCCGAAGCCGGCGCCGGTCTCCGCCATCCGGGACAGGATGTAGTTCGTCGTCCCGTTGACGATGCCGACGACGCGGCGCAGCTGGTCCCCGGCGAGCGACTCGCGCAGCGGCCTCAGCAGCGGGATCGCCCCGGCGACCGCGGCCTCGTAGTACAGGTCGACCCCGGCCTGCCCGGCCGCGGCGTGCAGCGCGACGCCGTCCTCGGCCAGCAGCGCCTTGTTGGCGCTGACCACCGACTTGCCGGCGCCGATGGCGGCCAGCAGCAGGCTGCGGGCCGGCTCGATGCCGCCGATCACCTCGACCACCAGGTCGACGTCGGGCCGGGTGACCAGGCCGTGCGCGTCGGTGGTGAGCAGCTCGGCGGGCACCTCGGGGTGGTGGTCGGGACGGCGGACGGCGACCCCGGCCACCTCGACCCGCCGGCCGATCCGGGCGGCGAGGTCGTCGGACTGCTCGGTCAGCAGCCGCAGCACCGCACCCCCCACCGTCCCGCAGCCCAGCAGGGCGACCTTCAGCGCATCACTCACGAGGTGGCTCCTGCGGCGTGCTCGGGCGCCGGCTGGTCGATGGCCGGCGAGGGGGCGGGGACGTCGGCGAGGACGGCGTCGAGGGCGAACACGTCGGACAGTGTCTGCCGTCGCACGATCTCGGTGGCGACCCCGTCCCGCACGGCGACCACCGGCGGCTTGAGCAGGTAGTTGTAGTTGCTCGCCATCGACCAGCAGTAGGCGCCGGTGGCGGCCACCGCGAGCAGGTCACCGGGGACGACGTCCGAGGGCAGCCACAGGTCGCGGACCAGCACGTCGCCGCTCTCGCAGTGCTTGCCCACCACCCGGCAGAGCGCCGGCGGGGCGTCGGAGCTGCGGTTGGCCAGCACGCAGGTGTAGCTGGCGTCGTAGAGGGCGGTGCGGATGTTGTCGCTCATCCCGCCGTCGACCGACACGTAGTTGCGCACCAGCGGGGCGCCGGGGGTGCCACCGGCGCCGAGCCGGACCGGCTTGATGGTGCCGATCTCGTACAGGGTGACCGTGCCGGGCCCGGCGATGGCCCGGCCGGGCTCGACCGCCAGCCGCGGCACCGGCAGGCCCAGCGCCGCGCACTCCGCGGCGACCACCGAGCGCAGCTTCGTGGCGACGTCGCCGGGGGTGACCGGGTCGTCCTCGGCGAGGTAGGCGATGCCGAAGCCGCCGCCGAGGTTCAGCTCGCCGAGCAGCTCACCGGTGGCCTGGTGGACCTGGCCCATCAGGCCGACCACGCGGTGCGCGGCGGCCTCGAACCCGGCGGTGTCGAAGATCTGCGAGCCGATGTGGCTGTGCAGGCCGGCCAGCCGCAGCGCCGGCTCCCGGATGACCCGGACCGCCGCGGTCAGCGCGTCACCGGTGGCCAGCGAGAAGCCGAACTTCTGGTCCTCGTGGGCGGTGGCGATGAACTCGTGGGTGTGCGCCTCGATGCCGACCGTCGACCGGATCAGCACCGGCACCGGCTGACCGCCCGCGGCGACCCGGGCCTCGGCCAGCGGCACCAACCGGTCGATCTCGTCGAAGGAGTCCAGCACCAGGTGGCCGATGCCGGCGTCGACCGCCAGCTGCAGCTCCACCAGCGACTTGTTGTTGCCGTGCAGCGCGATCCGCTCGGCGGGGAACCCGGCGGCCAGCGCGACGGCGAGCTCGTTGCCGCTGCAGGCGTCCAGGTGCAGGCCGTCGTCGGCGATCCAGCGCGCGACCTGACCGCAGAGGAACGCCTTGGAGGCGTAGTGCACGTCGGCGCCGGCGAAGGCGTCGGCGAAGTCCGCGGCCCGGCTGCGGAAGTCCGTCTCGTCCAGCACGAACAGCGGGGTGCCGTGCTCGCGGGCCAGGTCGGTGACGCGGCGGCCGGCCAGCTGCAGCTCACCGTCGACCCGGCGGGCCGACCGTGGCCAGACCTGCGGGTCGAGTGCGCCGAGGTCGGCCGGGGCGGGACCGGCGGCGGGCGGCGGCGCGATGTTCCCGTGCAGCGGCCCGGCCGGGTGCGCCCTCACATCCGCTCCGGCGCGGAGACCCCGAGCACGGCCAGGCCGTTGCGCAGGACGGTGGCGGTCGCCGCGCACAGCCACAGCCGGGCGGTGGTCAGCGGGGTCGCCTCCTCGTCGCCGCGTGGCAGCACCCGGCAGGAGTCGTAGAAGCGGTGGTAGGTGCCGGCCAGCTCCTCCAGGTACCGGGCCACCCGGTGCGGGGCCCGCAGCTCGGCGGCGGAGGCGACCACCCGGGGGAACTCACCGATCGCCCGCAGGAGGTCGCCCTCCCGCTGCAGCGCCAGCAGCGAGGTGTCGACGTCGCCGGCCTCGCCCAGCACCAGCCCGAGGTCCCCCGCGCCGCGCAGCAGCGAGGAGATCCGGGCGTGCGCGTACTGGACGTAGAAGACCGGGTTGTCGTTGGTCTGCCGCGTCCAGGCGTCCAGGTCCAGGTCGATCTGCTGGTCGACCGAGGCCCGGGCCAGTGCGTACCGGGCCGCGTCGGCACCGATCGCCTCGACCAGGTCCTCGAGGTTGACCACCGTGCCGGCCCGCTTGCTCATCCGCACCGGCTCGCCGTTGCGCACCAGGTTCACCAGCTGGCCGATGAGGATCTCCAGGTTCACCCCCGGGTCGTCGCCCATCGCCGCGACCAGCGCCTTGTACCGCCCCACGTACCCGGTGTGGTCGGCGCCGAGCATGATCACGACCTTGTCGAACCCGCGCTCCCGCTTGTCCAGGTAGTAGGCGCAGTCGGCGGCGAAGTAGGTCGGCTCGCCGTCGCGCTTGACGAGCACCCGGTCCTTGTCGTCGGCGAAGTCCGTCGTCCGCAGCCACACCGCACCCTCGGCCTCGTAGACGTGCCCCTGCTCGCGGAGGCGGGCGACCGCCTTCTCCAGCGCGCCGCTGTCGTGCAGCGTCTTCTCGGAGAAGTACGTGTCGAAGACGACACCGAACCCGGCGAGGCTGCGCTTGATCTCGGCGAACATCAGCTCGACGCCGCGCACCCGGAACCGCTCCTGCTGTTCCTCGGCGGGCAGCTCCAGCACCCCCGGCTCGGCGGCGACCACCTCGGCCGCGATGTCGCCGATGTAGTCCCCGGCGTAGCCGTCCTCGGGCACGGGCTGCCCCTGCGCCGCCGCCATCAGGCTCCGGGCGAACCGGTCGATCTGGGCGCCGGCGTCGTTGAAGTAGTACTCCCGGGACACCTCGGCGCCGCTGGCGGTCAGCAGCCGGCCCAGCGCGTCACCGACGGCGGCCCAGCGGGTGCCGCCGATGTGCACCGGTCCGGTCGGGTTCGCCGAGACGAACTCGAGGTTGAGCCGCTGGCCGGCGAGGGTGTCGGTGCGCCCGTAGGCCTCGCCGGCGGTGACCGCGCGGACGGCGATCGCGCCCAGCGCGTCCTTGGCCAGGGTGATGTTGAGGAACCCCGGTCCGGCGACGTCGACACCGGCGATGCCGTCCACGGCGCGCAGCTCGGCGGCCAGCACCTCGGCCACCTCGCGCGGCGGCCGACCCGCCGCCTTGGCCAGCCGAAGCGCCACGTTGGTCGCGTAGTCGCCGTGCTCGGGGTTCTTCGGCCGGTCGATGACGACCTCGGTGGGGACGTCGACCGCGAGCACGCCGCGCTCCACGGCCGCCGCGAGTGCGGACCGGACGACGTCGCTGAGCTGCTCGGGTGTCACCGATCCAGCGTACTGAGCCCTGTCGCGC
>NZ_SJEW01000047.1 GCF_005930475.1 Modestobacter altitudinis | reverse complement strand
CATCCACCGCCGCCGGGGGTGCAGCACCGTCGCCGCGGCGCCGAGGGTGCAGGCAGGGCGCAGGGATGCGCAGCTCCGCGGGGGGACGTCGCCGGGG
Organism: Modestobacter altitudinis; assembly: GCF_005930475.1. Lineage (GTDB taxonomy): Bacteria > Actinomycetota > Actinomycetes > Mycobacteriales > Geodermatophilaceae > Modestobacter > Modestobacter altitudinis. The sequence goes on along the minus strand of NZ_SJEW01000047.1, from coordinate 39,260 downwards.
TGCTGGAGCAGGTCCGGCAGGACGCCGACGAACTGCGCACCGCACTCCTCGGCTGACGGCCGGCCGGCGGGGTGACGGGTTTGCCGGGGTGCTGGGAATGGGCAGCGTCCGCGCAGGACCCAGCTGACGCGACCACGCTGGCCACGCTCGGTGCGGAGGTCGAGATCCCGCGCTACGACCGGGGCGCCGTGCGGACCGGCATCGTGCACCTGGGGGTCGGGGGCTTCCACCGGTCGCACCAGGCCATGTACCTGGACCGGCTGCTGGCCCGCGGCGCGGCCTCCGACTGGGGGACTGCGGGGTCGGGGTGCTGCCCGGGGACCGGCGGATGCGCGACGTCATGGCCGCCCAGGACGGTCTCTACACGCTGGTCGTCGCCCATCCCGACGGGTACCTCGGCGCCCAGGTCATCGGCTCGATCACGGAGTACCTGCTCGCCCCGGACGACCCCGAGGCCGTGGTGGCGAAGATGGCCGACCCGGCCACCCGGATCGTCTCGCTCACCGTGACCGAGGGCGGCTACAACGTCTCCCGGTGACCGGCGAGTTCGACCCCGCAGCACCGGACGTGGAGGCGGACCTGCAGCCCGGGGCGGTGCCGCGGACGACGTTCGGCCTCGTCGTCGAGGCGCTGGCCCGCCGGCGGGACCGCGGGCTGCCGCCGTTCACCGTGATGTCCTGCGACAACGTGCCGGGCAACGGGCACGTGGCGCGGCGCAGCTTCGCCGCCTTCGCCGCCCTGCGTGACCCCGAGCTCGGGGAGTGGGTGCGCACCGCGGTCGCGTTCCCGAACTCGATGGTCGACCGGATCACCCCCGCCACCACCGACCTGCACCGGGCCGAGGTGGCCCGCCGCTTCGGCGTCGAGGACGGGTGGCCGGTGCTGTGCGAGCCGTGGACCCAGTGGGTGCTCGAGGACGACTTCACCTGCGGGCGACCACCCCTGGAGCAGGTCGGCGTCCAGCTGGTGGTCGACGTCGAGCCCTACGAGCTGATGAAGCTGCGCCTGCTCACCGGGAGCCACCAGGCACTGGGCTACCTGGGCAGCCTGGCGGGCACCGTCTTCATGCACGACGCGGCGCAGGACCCGCTGTTCCGGGCCTTCCTCCGCGGCTACATGGACGACGAGGCGGCCCCCGCGCTGCCCCCCCGTGCCCGGCATCGACCTGGCCGACTACCAGGCCGAGCTCCTCGGGCGGTTCTCCAACCCCTACGTCCGGGACACCCTCGCCCGGCTCTGCGCGGAGAGCTCCGACCGGATCCGGTGATCCGGGACGCCCTGGGCGCCGGCGGGGAGCTCGTCCGGGCGGTCACCGTGGTCGCCGCCTGGGCCCGGTACGCCGAGGGTGTCGACGATGCCGGGGACCCGATCGAGGTGGTCGACCCCCGGCGCGAGGAGCTGATGGCCCGGGCCCGGCGGCAGCGGGAGGACCCGCTCGCCCTCGTGGCCGACCGCGGGCTGTTCGCCGACCTGGTCGACGACGAGCGGTTCACCTCGGTCTACCGGGCCGCGCTGGCCTCGCTGCACGAGCACGGCGCCCGGGCCACCGTGCAGGCCGCGGTGGACGGGACGCTGACCCGCCGCGCGGCCTGAGGCCCGCCCCCGTCCGGCCGCGGTCGGGGACGACCGCGGCCGGACCGGCTCAGGTGCCCGGCTCGGGGTTGTCCGGCTGCGGGTCGGCGCCGACGGTGGGCAGGAACCCCGGCGCCTCACGGGCCGCGGCCTGCTCCTCGAAGTCCGCGGCGATGTCCAGCATCAGGGCGTCGGACCAGCGGCCGCCGAAGAAGGACACCCCCACCGGCAGGGTCTCCCGGGGACCGGAGAAGCCGGCGGGCACCGACACGTTCGGGTAACCGGCGACCGCCGCCGGGCCGGAGGTGCTGTACACGAACGCGTCGGCCTCCCCGTCGAGGAACTCGTAGCGGGTCTGCCAGGCCGGGGTGTTGGTCAGCCCCACGATGGCGTCCAGGTCGTCCTCGGGTCCGGCCCCCTGGGCGAGCACCTCGTCGATCGAGGCGCGGGCCAGCTGCCGGATCCGGTCCCGGGTCGCCCGGATCGCCGGGTCGTCGGCCGGCACGGTCGCCGCCTGCGCCTGCTCGAAGAGCTCCTGGCCGAAGTAGGCCAGCTCCACCGGGTCCTGCTCGTTGAACGCGATCAGCCCGGCCAGGTCGGCGGGGTGCTCGCCCGGCGTCGCGGCCAGGTAGGCGTTCAGGTCGCGCTTGAACTCGGCCAGCAGCGCCGGGGTCTCTCCGGCGCCGATCTCCTCCTGGTACGCCAGCTGCACCGGCACCGCGGTGGCCCCGGCCGCCTCCACCTGCTTCACCGCGGCGGCGAAGACCGCCTCGGTCTGGTCGTCGACGGCAGCGGCCTGCTCGGGGGTCAGCGTCCACACGCCGATCCGGGCACCCTGCAGCGTGTCCAGATCGAGGTCGGCGTAGGCGGGGAGCTCACCGGGGATCTCGGCGGTCGCCGCGTCGGCGTCGTCGGTGCCGGCGATGACGTCCAGCATGATCGCCGCGTCGACGGCGTGCCGGGCCATCGGGCCGGCGGTGTCCTGCTCGGCGGAGATCGGCACGATGCCGTCCCGGCTGACCAGCCCCAGCGTCGGCTTCAGCCCGACGACCCCGTTCTGCCCGGCCGGGCAGACGATCGAGCCGTCGGTCTCGGTGCCGATCGCCACCTGCGCCAGCGAGGCGGCCACCCCGGCGCCGGACCCGGACGACGAGCCGCACGGGTTGCGGTCCAGCACGTAGGGGTTCGCGGTCTGCCCGCCGACCCCGCTCCAGCCGCTGGTCGACGCCGAGCCGCGGAAGTTGGCCCACTCGGAGAGGTTGGCCTTGCCGATCACGATGGCGCCGGCCTCGCGCAGCCGGCGGGTGATCGTGGCGTCGTCCGGCTCGCTGTGCAGCAGGGCGCGGGACCCCGCCGTGGTCGGCATCTGCTCGGTGCCCACGTTGTCCTTGAGCAGGACCGGGATGCCCTCGAGCGGGCTGCGCGCGGAGTGCCGGCCGCGCGCCCGGTCACTGGCCGCGGCGTCGTCCAGGGCGTCGGGGTTGACGCTCAGCACCGCACCCAGGTCGTCGTTGAGCGCCTCGATCCGGGCCAGGTAGGCCTCGGTGAGCGCGACGGCGGTCAGGTTCCCGGCGTCCATCCGCTGCTGCAGCTCGGGGATGGTGAGCGCGTCGAGGTCCAGGCCGCGCAGCGGCAGGGTCCCGGAGCCCGCGCGGTCGGGGGCCCCGACCGCGGCGCCCGCGGGCGGGGCGGCGGAGACGGTGCTGGCCGGGACCAGCAGGGCCGCAGCGACCGCGGCGGTCACCGCGGCCTTCCGAGGGAGCTGACGAGAGGGGGCGGCGACGCGCATGGGCTTCTCCGGGTGTCGGTGCGGCTGCGGCGTTCCGTGCACGCTAGGCCGTTCGCTGGGCGACCGCTGGGTGAGCACCGAGCCACCGCACAGTTCCCGCACAGGTGACGCAGTCCTCGCCCGGACGAGAGGACGGCGCGGCTGCGACGGGGGATCGTGGTGGCGTGCTCGGCAGCGACTTCGGCCCCGACCCCATGGCCCTGCTCACCCGCGAGGTGCTCCGCGAGCGCACCGGCGAGCTGATCGCCGAGGCGTGCGCCTGGGCGGTCGGCCTCTCCGACCAGCCGCACCACCTGCGGCTGCGTGGCCGGGTGGTGCGCACCGGCCTCACCATCGGCGCCCGGGCCGCGACCGGGCAGTCCCTCGGCGGTGAGGAGGACGGCCGGCTGGAGCTGGGTGACGCCCGCCCGGGGACCTTCCAGGACGTGCTCAACGCCGTCACCCCCGACGGCTCGCTGATCGCCGAGCACTTCGACCGCGAGGTTGTCGAGCCCTTCGTGCTCGACACCTGCGTCCGCGCCGCCGAACGTGCCCGGGACACCCGGGCCGCTGGATGGGCGGAGCTGCTCGACGAGCTCGGTGAGGACGGCAGCGACCTGGTCGAGGTCGTCCGGGTGGGGGAGTGGGAGGCGCCGCTGCGGATCGACGCCGAGCACCTGGTGCTCGCCGCGCTAGGGGCGGTGCCGCTGGTCGAGGTCGAGGCGGAGGGGCTGCCGCTGTCGCTGGTGCGGGCCGCGGAGGCGGTGACCCGGGCGGCCGCGCCACCGCCGCCGCGGCCGGCCGAGCCCGGGCGGCCCGACGAGCTGGCGGGCGCGCTGTTCCTCGCCGAGGCGGCGCTGACCGGCTCGGGGCTGACGCTGCCGGTGCCGCCGGCCCAGGCCGACCGGTTGCTGGACCTGCTGCTCGCCGAGGGGCTGCTGCCCGAGGAGGTCCCGGCGCTGCTGGGGCACCTGCCGGTCGAACCGCTCACCGCCGCGGAGGTCCGCGCCACGATCGCCGCCCTCGGCCCGGGGGTGTGAGTCAGCGTCCGCCGGTCGTGCCCGGCAGCCGGACGACGTCGGCGGTCACCCCGTGGTCGTGCAACCGCTCCGGCGCCGGGCTGTCGTAGACGACCAGCAGCCGGGGGCCGGCCGGGTCCGGGTCGAGCAACCCGATCCCCTCGGCGTGGTCGACGCCGACGCCGAAGGGCAGGTCGACCTCACGGACGAGCAGGTCGTCGCGCACCACCTGCGGCGTGTCGGCGGTCAGCGCGTGGCGCCACCGGAAGACGTGCACCGGGCCGTCGAGGTCCATGGTGGGCCCGGCCAGCACGAGCAGGTCCTCGCCATGCGGGCAGAGGTCCCGGACGCCGAGGCCGTCCAGGCGCAGCACGTGCTTGCGGTACCGGCGGCCGTCCTCGAACGCGCCCAGCTCCAGCCGGGTCGGGTCGTCGGGGTCGAGGTCGGGCCGCAGCTCCAGCACCACGGCCCAGCCCCGCAGCACCGGGCCGCGCAGTCCCAGGAAGACCCGGTCACCGGTCACCGCGATGCCCTCGACGTCCAGGCCGTTGTCCTTCCCGGGGATCGCCAGGAACGGCGCCAGGTGCTCGTCGTCGGCCAGCAGGTCCCGCAGGTCCCGGCCGTGCGCGCCGAACACCGCGGCCCGGTGGACGAGGCCGTCCACGGTCAGCTCGCCGACGGGGGTGGGAAGGCCGTCGACCTCGGCGACCGGGAGCCGCACCAGCACCTGCCGGTTGGCCTGCCCGGTGACCCGGGCCAGCCGCCGCAGCGCCTTCTCCCCGCTGTGTCGCGCCTTCACCCGCCGGCGCCGCAGGCTGTGCGAGCCGACCGCCCAGAGGAAGTGCCCGTGCCGCGCCAGCCCCTCGACGTCGGCCTCCTCGTCGGCGTCCTCCCCGGGCAGCCGCACCAGGTCGGCCAGCCGGGTGCTCGCCTGGTCGGCGTACACCTCCGGTCGGTCGGGGTCGTCGGCGACCAGCCGCTCGATGGTCGCGGTCTCGTCACCGGCGACCCAGAGCACCGGCCCGTCGCTGCGGACGGCGGAGAGGTTCGCGTGCGTCCCCGACGCCCGCGCCCGGGCCGAGAAGGACAACCGCACGGTGCGCTCGATGCTCACGCCGACCACCCTGGCACGTGGCTCCCGTCCCGTCGGCACTTCCGTCCGGGGGCCCGCGGGGTGACCATGGAGGGGCACACCTGCACCTCGGAGGGACCGTGCCATGACGAGTTCCGTGACCCCAGACCCGACGGGCCGAGCCGGCCGGCCGGCGCGCGCCGTCCACGAGATGACGGCGGAGGAGAAGGCCATCTGCGAGTGGGAGGCGCGGCACGACGTGGCCGCCCGCGGGTCGCGGGCGACGCCTGGTGACATCGCGCTCTACCTGGCGCAGTCCCGGTCGCGGGAGCGCTGCGACGAGGCGGCACGGCCCCGGCCGGAGCACCTCCGTGCGGCCGCTCCGGGACCCCGGCCGGTCCCGCCGAGCACGGAGGAGCTCGCGTTCCGGCTGGCGCCGCCGGAGGGCGCCCCGCGGCGGCGCCGGAGGACGACGGGCTGACCGGGCCGGCGGGAACCGTCAGCCGGCTGGCCCCGTTCCCTGCACATGGACCTGGTCTGCCCGAAGTGTCAGGGGACGATGCGCACCTACGAGCGCAACGGCGTCCACGTCGACCAGTGCACGGAGTGCCGCGGCATCTTCCTCGACCGCGGCGAGCTGGAGCGGCTGGTCGACGCGGAGAACGCCTGGCACGGCGGACCGGCCGCCCAGCCTGCCTCCCAGCAGTCGACCCACCAGCCCGCGCACCAGCAGCCGGGGCTCCAGCAGCCCGCCGCGTCGCTGGGCTCCGTGGTGAGCGAGGTGCTCGGGCAGGTGCGCAGCAGCAGCTCCAGCTCGCACGGGTACGGGCACAAGCCGAAGAAGCAGAAGTCGCTGATCAGCGAGCTCTTCGGCTGAACCCCGGCGGCCGGCCGCTCAGCCGGCGGCGGCGGCCGTCCGGCGGGCGCGCATGGCGCGGTGGTGCGGGTTGACCATCACGCCGAGGACGTTGCCGAAGGGGTCGATCACCGAGGCCGTGGCGAACCCCTCGCCGTCGCCGTGCTCCCGCAGCGGCTCGTGCACGGTCGCACCCAGGGCCACCAGCCGGTCGATCGCGGCCGGCAGGTCGTCGACGTCCCAGAACACCACCGCACCGGCGGGGGCCGGGGCGACGGGGCCGCCGGGGCGGTACCGGGCGTCGATCAGCCCCAGCTCGTCCTCGCTCTCCCCGATCCGGTACTCGACGTAGCCGCCGCCCGGGACCCGGTAGTAGGGCTCGATGCCCAGCAGCTCGGTGTACCAGCGCTCGGCCGCGGCCAGGTCGGTGGCGTAGCAGGAGACGGTGGCCAGCTCTCGCAGCACGGCGGTGTCCTCTCGTCGGGCGGCGGTGCCGCCGGTGGGTACACCGACCACCATCCGCGCTGAAGTGCTCACCTCCTGAGCACTTTGCCCGGCATCCTGGACCGCGTGCGGGCGGACCGGTTGGTGGCGGAGCTGCTGGTGCTGCAGGCCCGCGGCCGGGTCACCGCCGCGGAGCTCGCCGCCCAGGTGGAGGTCTCGGTGGCCACCGCCCGCCGCGACCTGGAGGCGCTGTCGGCGGCCGGCATCCCGGTCTACCCGCAGCCGGGCCGGGGCGGTGGCTGGTCGCTCGTCGGGGGTGCCCGCACCGACCTGACCGGGCTCACCTCGGCGGAGGCGGCCGCGCTGTTCCTGCTGATCGGTCCGGCGGCGGACGGCGGGCCGGAGGTCCGGTCCGCGCTCCGCAAGCTGGTGCGGGCGCTGCCCGGGCCGTTCCGGGCCGAGGCCCTGGCCGCCACCGAGGCGGTGGTGGTGGACCCGGCCGGGTGGGGTGCGACCGGCCGGGCCCGGCCGCCGGTGGTCGAGCTGCTGCAGCGGGCGGTCGTCCGGCGGCGCCGGGTCCGGTTGCGCTACGGCGGCCGGGGCCAGGAGCCCACCGACCGGCTCGTCGACCCGTGGGGCCTCGTCGACAAGGACGACGTCTGGTACCTGCTCGCCGGCACCCCCGCCGGGCGGCGCACCTTCCGGGTCGACCGGGTGCTGACCGCCGAGCTCACCGACGAGGTCGCCGACCGGCCGGCCGGTCTGCAGCTGGCCGCCGTCTGGGAGGAGGTGGTGGCTGAGCTGGAGGGACGGCGCTCCACCGTCGCGGCGACGGTGCTCGCGCCGGCCCGGCTGGTCCCGGTGCTGCAGGGCCTCTTCGGCCGGCACTGCACGGTCGGCGACGCCGGGGACGACGACCGGCGCGAGGTGCAGGTCGCTGCGCACACGGTGCGGTCGGTCGCCGAGCAGCTGGCCGGCCTCGGCGGGGCGGTCGAGGTGGTCGCGCCGGACGAGGTGCGCGCCGAGCTGGCCCGGATCGGCGCTGAACTGATCGAGCGCCACAGCCGCTGACCGGTTCGCCTCCCCGTCGCCGGGCATGGAGACCCCGTGGCCGAGCCGACTGAGGAGAACCGCGGGATGACCGAGCAGGGCAGTGTGCTGGTCACGGGAGCGGGCGGGGTGATCGGCGCGCACGCCGCCGCCGAGTACGCGAAGGCCCCCGGGTGGCGGGTGCGCGGGCTGAGCCGCCGGGCGCCGCGGGAGGCCGGCTGGGAGCACCTCGCCGTCGACCTGCTCGACGCCGACACCGCCCGGGCCGGGCTCGCCGAGGCCGGCGACGTCACCCACCTGGTGTTCGGCGCGTACGCGGAGCGCCCGACCGCCCGGGAGCTGTCCGCGGTCAACGTCGGGATGCTGCGGCACACCCTCGACGGGCTGGCCGCGGCCGGCGCCCCGCTGGAGCACGTCACCCTGTACCAGGGCGGCAAGGCCTACGGCGCGCACATGGGGTTCTTCAACACGCCGGCCAAGGAGACCGACCCGCGGATCGTCCAGCCGAACTTCTACTACGACCAGGAGGACCTGCTCCGCGAGGTCGCCGCCGAGCGCGGGTTCCGGCTCACCGTGCTGCGCCCGGAGGGCGTCATCGGCTACGCCGTCGGCAACCCGATGAACCTGCTCATGGTGATCGCCGTCTACGCCGCGATCAGCAAGGAGCTGGGCCAGCCGCTGCGCTTCCCGGGCAGCCTGGCCGCCTACGACGCCCTGTACCAGGTCACCGACGCGGAGCTGCTGGCCAGGGCGACGGTGTGGGCCGGTGGGGCGCCGGCCGCCGACGGCGAGGTCTACAACGTGACCAACGGCGACCAGCTGCGCTGGCGGCACCTGTTCCCCGCCTTCGCCCGGCACCTGGGCATGGAGAGCGCGGAGCCGCAGCCGGTGCCGCTGGCCGAGGCGATGGCCGACCGGCGCGACGTCTGGGAACGGCTGGTCGCCCGGCACGGTCTGGTGCCCACGCCCTACGAGGACCTCGTCGGCTGGGGGTTCGGCGAGTTCATCTTCACCTCGGGCTTCGACAACGTGAGCTCGACGATCAAGCTGCGCCAGGCCGGGTTCGCCGACTGCCTGGACACCGAGGACCGGTTCCTGCAGCTGTTCGACCAGCTCGCCGAGCGCAGGGTCGTCCCCCCGCCGGCCGGCTGACGACCGGCCGGCGAGGGCAGCGGAGCCTCGGGCCTGACCACGAGGTCAACGAGGCCGGTGTCGCGCACGCGGGAGCTGATCGACGCCGGACCAGGGCAAGAGCGAGGGCACCGAGGGCCGGTACCGCTTCCGGTGGGCACCTGCCGGTCGCTCCAGCGTGGGCCATGCGTGCGCCAGTGATCAGCTGGGTGAATCGCTGAGTCCCGCGCAGACGCGCAGCGCCGTGAAGGCCGCCGCGGCCCGCTCGCCGTCGGGACCCCCACGGGGCCGGGGGATGCCCGTGTCGTCGATCCGCGCCGGGGTGAACTCGGCCTGGAGGACCTGCCCGTCGTCGACGCTGAGCTCGAGGACGCCGGTCTCGACCGAGACCTCCGAGATCGAGCGCCACCAGACGAAGTTGCCGAGTCCGTAGGCGACGTACGTCCGCCCGAGCCAGCCGGCTCCCTGCAGCTGGTGCGCGTGTGTCCCCACGACGATGTCCGCACCGGCCTGGGACAGCTGCCGGGCGAGGTCCCGCTGCAGCGCCGTGGGACAGCTCTGCTCCTCCTGCCCCCAGTGCAGGTAGACGACCACCGTGTCGGCCTGCTGCCGGGCCGATGCGACGGCCTGCAGCAGCCGGTCCGTGTCGAACGCCGAGGCCACGCCGCCCTGGCCGGGCCCGGCCGAGTACCGCCGCACGGTGGAGTCGGCGACCTGGTCCGCCGCCAGCACCGCGATGCGCTCGCCCCGCAGCGTCACCAGGTACGGGGCGAAGGCGGCGGTGTCGTCGGCGCCGAGCCCGACCACCGGGAAGCCCCGCTGCCGGGCGGCGTCCAGACTGTCGGCGAGCCCGACCGGCCCGAAGTCGACACCGTGGTTGTTGGCCATGCTCACGACGTCGACGCCGGCGACGCGCAGGGCGTCGAACACCGACGGCGGCGCTCGGAAGGTGAAGGACTTGTCCTCGGCGGTGCCGCGGTCGGTCACGGCGGTCTCGAGGTTGACGACGGTGAGATCGGCGGCCGCCAGCAGGGGAGCCACCGGGAGCAGGGCGGTCTCCGGCTGCTGGAAGCGCTCGGTGAGCCGTCCGGCGGTGTGCACGTCCCCGGCGAAGCTCAACGTGGCCGGGCCCTGCGCCGAGGAGGTGCTGACGGGGGCCGGAGCGGACGTCCGCGGCGGGGCTCCACTCGTCGTGGACCCACCCGCAGCCGACCCGGGCTCCGGCGTCGCGGAGCACCCGGTGACGACCAGGACGGCGAGGAGGCAGACGAGGCGACGCGCCATCTCCAGGAAGGTAGCCGACCGGGCGGCGTGCCGGCCCGCCTGCCGGCGCCGCTCAGCTCGGCAGCATCGAGCCGGTCTCCAGGTACCGGGTGTGCCAGCTCAGCGCCTCGGCCAGCAGGTGCGGGGTGTGCCGGCCGTAGGCGCCGGTCTGCGCCCGCTCCACGTAGTCGGCCAGCATCGGCCGGTACTCGGGTGCGGCGCAGTGGTCGATGACCACCTGGGCCCGCCGCCGCGGCGCCAGCCCGCGCAGGTCGGCCAGCCCGTGCTCGGTGACGATCACGTGCACGTCGTGCTCGGTGTGGTCGACGTGGGACACCATCGGGACGATCGAGGAGATCGCACCGCCCTTGGCCGTCGACGGGGTGACGAAGAAGGAGATGAAGGCGTTCCGGGCGAAGTCGCCGGACCCACCGATGCCGTTCTGGATGCGGCTGCCCATCAGGTGCGTGGAGTTGACGTTGCCGTACAGGTCCGCCTCGATCATCCCGTTCATCGCCAGCACCCCCAGCCGCCGGATGACCTCCGGGTGGTTGCTGATCTCCTGCGGCCGCAGCAGGATCCGGTCGCGGAACTCGCGGGCGTTGGCGTTGAAGTCCTCGACGGCGGTCGGGCTGAGCGAGAAGGCGGTCGCCGAGGCCAGCGCCAGCTTCCCGGACCGCAGCAGGTCGAGCATGCCGTCCTGGATCACCTCGGTGTACGCAGTCAGCTGCTCGTAGCGGCTGTGCTGCAGCCCGGCGAGCACGGCGTTGGCCACGTTCCCCACCCCTGACTGCAGCGGCAGCAGCTGGGAGGGCACCCGGCCGACCGAGACCTCGTGGTCGAGGAACTCGATGAGGTGCCCGGCGATCCGCCGCGCCGTGTCGTCCGGTGCTGCGAAGGCGGTGTTCCGGTCCGGGCTGTCGGTCTCGACGACGGCCACCACCTTGTCCGGGTCGACCCGCAGGTACGGTTCCCCGATCCGGTCACCGGGCTCCACCAGCTGGATCGGCCGGCGGTGCGGCGGCAGCGCGGTTCCGTAGTAGACGTCGTGCATGCCGTCGAGGTCGGCGCTCTGCCAGGAGTTGACCTCGAGCACCACCCGGTCGGCGCGGTCCAGCCAGGTCTTGTTGTTGCCGATCGAGGACGACGGGACCAGCGCCCCCTCCGCGGTGATCCCGCTGACCTCCACGACCGCGACGTCCAGCGGTCCGAGGAACCCCTCCCAGGCCAGCTGGGCGACGTGCGAGAGGTGGACGTCGATGTACTCCATCAGGCCGTCGTTGATCTTCTGCCGGCTGACCGGGTCGGACTGGTACGGCAGCCGCAGCTCGATCCCGTCGGCCGCAGCGAGGGCGCCGTCGAGCTCGGGTGCGGTGGAGGCGCCGGTCCACACGTTCACCCGGAACGGCTGCCCGGCGTCGTGTGCGGCGGTGATCTCGCGGGCCAGCGCCTGCGGCACCACCTTGGGGTAGCCGGCGCCGGTGAAGCCGCTCATCCCCACGGTGTCGCCGTGGCGGATGTGCTCGACGGCCGCGTCGGCGGACATCACCTTGGCGGCCATCCCGGCGTGCTGGATGCGTCCGGTTCCGGTCATCAGCGGACCTCCTCGTCGGCTGCGCGGTCCACGCAGACGACCGCGTCCGGTACACGCTAGGGCCGGGAGCCGCGCTCGGCCGATCGGGGACGGCCGCGACCGCCCCCGCCCGGTGCGCCGGTGGCGGTGCGCGGGCAGTCGGGTGGACGACCGACGTCGCGGGTCGGTCGTTTCACCGGCGGGTCAGCGGGCAGGTGAGGAGTGCAGGCGAGCCGAGCCGGACCGCCCGAGCGCCCCCGGGAGCGCCGCCGTCCGGCCCCGACCCGCGATCGGTCCGACGACGGGAGTCCCCATGGCCATCGCCACCATCAACCCCACGACCGGCGAGACGCTGAAGACCTACGAGCCGCTGTCCGACGAGGCGCTCGAGGACGCGCTCGCCCGGGCCGCGACCGCCTACGCGAGCTACCGGCTGACCTCGGTCGAGGACCGGGTCGGCTGGCTCCGGGCGGCCGCCGACGCGCTGGAGTCCGACGTCGACTCCGTCGCCGAGCTGATGACCACCGAGATGGGCAAGACGCTGGCCTCGGCGAAGGCCGAGGCCACCAAGTGCGTGACCGCGCTGCGGTTCTACGCCGAGCACGGGCCGGCCTACCTCGAGCCCGAGCGCAAGGACGCCGGTGCAGTGAAGGCGGTCGAGGCCTACGTGACCTACCAGCCGCTCGGTGTCGTGCTGGCGGTCATGCCGTGGAACTTCCCGCTGTGGCAGGCGATGCGGTTCGCCGCGCCGGCGCTGATGGCCGGCAACGTGGGCCTGCTCAAGCACGCCAGCAACGTGCCGCAGACGGCGCTGTACATGGAGGAGCTGTTCAGCAAGGCCGGCTTCCCCGCCGACGTCTTCCAGACCCTGCTCATCGGCTCGGGCACCATCGAGCGGGTGCTCCGCGACGACCGGGTGATGGCCGCCACCCTCACCGGCAGCGCGCCGGCGGGTCAGTCGGTGGCGTCGATCGCCGGTGACGCCCTCAAGCCCACCGTGCTCGAGCTGGGCGGTTCGGACCCGTTCATCGTGATGCCCTCGGCGGACCTGGCGACCGCTGCCGGGGTCGCGGTGACCTCGCGCAACCAGAACAACGGGCAGAGCTGCATCGCCGCCAAGCGGTTCTTCGTGCACCGCGACGTCGCCGAGGAGTTCACCCGCGTCTTCGCCGAGAAGATCGGCGCGCTGACCGTGGGCGACCCGATGGACCCCGACACCCAGGTCGGGCCGCTGGCCACCGAGTCCGGCGTCCAGGACGTCGCGGACTACGTCGAGGACGCCGTCGCCAAGGGCGCGACCGTCGTGGTCGGCGGGAAGCGGGTCGACCGGCCGGGCTGGTTCTACGAGCCGACCCTGCTCACCGGGATCACGCCCGAGATGGACCTGTACGCCGAGGAGGTCTTCGGCCCGGTCGCCGCGCTGTGGACCGTCGACAGCCTCGACGAGGCGATCCGGATCGCCAACAGCCACCCCTACGGCCTGGGCTCGAACCTGTGGAGCGAGGACGAGGGGGAGCGCGCCCAGTTCGTCCGGGACATCCAATCCGGCATGGCGTTCATCAACGGGATGACCACCAGCTACCCCGAGCTCCCCTTCGGCGGGGTCAAGCAGAGCGGCTACGGCCGGGAGCTCACCGAGGTCGGCATGCGGGCGTTCATGAACGCCAAGACGGTGTGGGTCGGCGCGCCCAGCAGCGAGCAGGAGCAGGGCGACCCGGCGGGCTCGGCCGCCGAGTGACCCGCGAGAGGGGCCATGTTGGCCACCATGGCCCCTCCCGGAGGCGTCAGAGGGTGCCCTCGCGGGCGCCCTTCCACAGGTCGATGCCGCCGTCGACCGCGTGCTGGTCGATCGCGGCCAGCTCCTCGGCGGTGAACTCCAGGCGCTCGGTCGCGGCCACGTTCTGCTCCAGCTGCCGGACGCTGCTGGCGCCGATCAGCACCGACGTGACCCGCGGGTCGCGGAGCGCCCAGGACAGCGCGAGCTGGGCCAGGCTCTGGCCGCGGGACCGGGCGATCTCGTCCAGCGCCCGGACGTGGGTGAGGTACTGCTCGGTGATCATGCCGCGGTCCAGGGACTTGTCCTGGCTCGCGCGCGAGCCCTCGGGGACCCCGTCCAGGTACTTGTCGGTGAGCATCCCCTGGGCCAGCGGGGAGAAGGCGATGCAGCCCGCGCCGACGTCGGCGAGGGTGTCCAGCAGGCCCTCGGTCTCGATCCAGCGGTTCAGCATCGAGTAGGAGGGCTGGTGGATCAGCAGCGGCGTGCCCAGGCCGGCGAGGATGCGGGCCGCCTCCGCCGTCATCGCCGGGGAGTAGGAGGAGATGCCCACGTAGAGCGCCTTGCCCGACTGCACCGCGGTGTGCAGCGCGCCCATCGTCTCCTCGAGCGGCGTCGTCGGGTCGGGCCGGTGGCTGTAGAAGACGTCGACGTACTCCAGCCCCATCCGCTGCAGTGACTGGTCGAGGCTGGCCAGCACGTACTTGCGGCCACCGCCGCCCTGGCCGTACGGGCCGGGCCACATGTCCCAGCCGGCCTTGGAGGAGATGACCAGCTCGTCCCGGTACGGCCGGAAGTCCTCGGCCAGGTGCCGGCCGAAGTTGGTCTCCGCGGAGCCGTAGGGCGGGCCGTAGTTGTTGGCCAGGTCGAAGTGGGTCACGCCCAGGTCGAAGGCCCGGCGGAGGACGTCGCGCTGGCGGTGGAAGGGGACGTCGTCGCCGAAGTTGTGCCAGAGGCCCAGGCTCACGGCGGGCAGGTCGAGGCCGCTCCGGCCGGTGCGCCGGTACGGCATCGAGTCGTAGCGGGTGCTGTCTGCGTGGTGGGGCATGCGCTGATCGTGCCGGGTGGCTCAGTCGGCCCGGGCCGCGGCCTCCGCCCGGTCGGCGTTGCCGAGGCGGGAGTGCCGGTAGCCGTGCCGGCGTAGACGAGCAGGCCGAGGACCATCCAGGCGAGGAACCGCAACCAGGTCTCCACCTCCAGGTTCAGCATCAGGTAGAGGCAGGCGGCCGCGGAGAGCACCGGGACGACGGGGGAGAAGGGGACCCGGAACGGCCGGGGCAGGTCCGGTCGGGTGCGGCGCAGCACCGGCACGGCGGCGGACACCAGCACGAAGGCGAACAGGGTGCCGATGCTGACCAGGTTCGCCAGGCTCTCCAGCGGGACGAACGTCGCGGTCAGCAGCACGAGTGCGGCGTAGAGCAGGGTCATCCGCACCGGGGTGCCGGTGCGCGGGCTGACCGCGGCGACCGACTGCGGCAGCAGGCCGTCCCGGCCCATCGCGAAGCCGATCCGGCTGACCGTGATCAGGTCGACCAGGATGACCGAGGTCAGCCCGGCGATGGCGGCGATGGAGATCAGCGACGACGCCCAGCCGAGCCCGACCTGGTCGAACGCGTCCGCGATGGGGGCGCCCTCGTCGATGTCGGTGTACTCGACCATGCCCACCACGACGAAGGCCACGCCGATGTACAGCGCGGTGGCCACGCCCAGCGTGCCGAGCAGCCCGAGCGGGATGTCCCGGGAGGGCTTGCGGGTCTCCTCCGACAGGTTCGCCACGGCCTCGAAGCCGGTGTAGGCGAAGAACACGACGGCCGCGGCGGTCAGCACCCCGCCGATCCCGAAGGTGGCCGGCTCGAGCCCGACGATCAGCGAGACCGGCGGCGCTGCCCGGTGGGGGGCGGACCCCACCGAGCCGGTCGGGACAGCGCCGCTGGCACCGCCGTGGTGTCGTCGCCGACGGCCGCGGTGAGCTGCGGCCCGGTGAGGAAGAGGGCGCCGGTCAGGTCCGCGCCGCGGAGGTCGGCGGCGCGCAGGTCCGCGCCGAGCAGGTCGGTCCGCCGCAGGTCCGCGCCGCGCAGATCGGCACCGATCAGGTAGGTCCCGCGCAGGCTGGCGCCGTGCAGGTCGGCGCCCCGCAGCGCCGCTCCCATCAGGTCGGCGTTGCGGCGGTCGCGGGCCCGGCCGGGGACGTCGCGCCGGGCTGCCTCGCTCACCCGGCCCAGCAGGTCGCCCACCTCGCGGCGGTGCGCCGCGGCGTCCAGTGCGGCCAGCTCGTCGGCGCTGCCGGTGGTCAGCGCCTCGACGCCGGCCAGCCGCCGCTCGACCTCGGTGCGCAACGGGCCCGGTGCGACGAGGGTGCGTGCCTCGCGGAGGTGCCAGAGCAGCTCGGTCAGCTGCCGCATCACGGTGAAGACGACGGCCATCGCCGGGTCGTCGCGCCGCCCGGCGCCGCCGAAGACGTCCTGGGTGACCCGCTGGCCGGCACCGAGGCAGTCGAAGACGACGCAGCCGGGGAAGCCGCGCTCGCGGAGCTGGTCGTGCACCCCGCACCGGGAGTCCGGCAGCAGGTGCAGGCACGGCGTCCCGGCCGGCTTGTCGATCGCGAAGTCGGCGGAGGCGGTGAAGGCCGGCACGACGCAGCAGAGGCCGACGCAGCGCGCGCAGTCGGCGGTCAGGTCCTGCCGGGCCGCGGTCAGCTCGTCGGAAGGCACACCGGCAGTGTGCCCCGCGCTGCCGGGCTCAGCCGACGCGGCAGACGCAGCCCCGGCCCTCGGTGCCGGCCGCGGCGGTGGCCTGGCAGTACCGGACGCCGATCGGGTCGTGCGCGGTCATCGGGTGCGGGCAGGCGGGGCACCGCTCCTCGGCGCCGACGGCGTCCGCGGGCGCGGTGCCGGGGACGGTGCCGGGAGAGTACGTGGGGGCGGTCATGGCGGTGGCCTGACTCCGCCGACGGCGCGGCGGGGGTGGAGGACCTCGTCCCCGACGGCCGTCGGGGACGGGCGCGTACGGACCGTGCCCCACTCCTACCCCGGTCGCCGCGGCCCCGAACGTGACCGGCGGTCAGCCCGCCTGCTGGGCGACCAGGTCCCGGAGCGCGGCGACGACCATCCGGTGGTCCTCCACCTGCGGCAGCCCGGACACCACGACGACGCCGACCGGCCCGACGTCGCGGACCAGCAGCGGGAAGCCGCCACCGTGCGCCGCGTACAGCTCCGGGTCGAGCCCGGACCCCGCCTCGAACGTCGTCCCCAGCTCGCGGAACCGCTGGCCCACGGCCAGCGAGCTGTGCCCGAACCGGTGCACCGTGCGGGCCTTGCGGGCGATCCACTCGTCGTTGTCCGGGGTCGCCCCGGTCAGCGCGGCGTGGAAGAGCTGGTGGGAGTGCCGGGACACCTCGATCGCGATGGGCAGCTGCTCGGCCCGCCCGCGGGCGACGAGCGCGGAGCCCAGGGCCCAGGCGTCGTCGTTGGTGAACCTGGTCAGCTGCAGCTCCACCTCCTCGGCGGCGAGCTCGGCGAGGGCCGGGAAGTCGGTCATGGTCAGACCTCGGTGACGTCGAAGGTGCGGGTGGGGGTGACGTACTCGTCCTGCGCGGCGACCAGCAGGATCTCGCGGGAGGAGGCCTCCGCGGTGAGTCGCAGCAGCCCGAACACCGACGCGGCGGCGCGGCCGAGCGCCTCGCCGGCGGAGCGGGTGGACAGCCAGTGCGCGAGGAACAGCGCGGCGATCGCGTCGCCGGCGCCGTTGACCGACACGTCCAGCCGCGGGGTGCGCACCCGGAAGTGCCGGCCGCCCTCGGACGCGAGCAGGTCGACGGCGTCGTCCGGGGTGTCCTCGGTGACCAGCGAGGTGGTGAGCACCACCCGCGGGCCCAGCGCCTGGACCGCGGCGACGGCGTCCTTCACCGACCCCAGCGAGCCGGTCTGCTGCCCGGACAGCAGGTCGAGCTCGAAGTGGTTGGGCGTGACGAGGTCGGCGGCGGGGACGGCGACCTCGCGGAGGAACTCCGGGATGCCCGGCCGCACGAACACCCCCCGCCCGACGTCGCCGATGACCGGGTCGCAGCACCACACCGCGGCCGGGTTGGCGGCGCGCACCTTGCCGACGGAGCCGAGGACGGCGTGCCCGATGTCGGCCGAGCCCAGGTACCCGGACAGGACGGCGTCACAGCTGCCCAGCACGCCGCGGTCCTGGATGCCCTGCACGACCTCCTCGACGGCCTGCCCGTCGAAGACCCGGCCGGTCCAGGCGCCGTAGCCGGTGTGGTTGGAGAACTGCACGGTGTGCACCGGCCAGACCTCGACGCCCAGCCGCTGCAGCGGGAAGACCGCCGAGGCGTTGCCGGCGTGCCCGTAGGCCACGTGCGACTGGATGGAGAGGACGTTCACCATGGCGGAACCGTTCCACACCGTTCGACGGCGCCGTCCGACTAGTCCCCGGGTGTGACGGTTGACACAGCTGTGCCCGCGCGGGTACTCCTGGGCGCCCGCGGTGCGGACCTGCGCACGGCCCACGACGAGGACCCCATGAGCGCAGCCGAGCTCCCCGCCTCCCCTCCTGCCTCCGCCGCGACCCTGGACACCGACGTCCTGGTGGTCGGCTCCGGTCCGGCCGGTGCGTCCGCGGCGCTGTTCCTCGCCACGTACGGCACCCGCACCCTGCTGATCACCAAGTACGGACGGCTCTCCGACACCCCTCGGGCGCACATCACCAACCAGCGCACGATGGAGGCGCTGCGCGACATGGGCGTGGAGGAGACGCTGCTGGCGCTGGCCACGCCGTGGGAGTCGATGGGCAACACCACGTTCTGCACCAGCCTGACCGGTGAGGAGCTGGGCCGGATTCCCTCCTGGGGCACCGACACCGTGCGGCACGCCGACTACGAGCTGCAGAGCCCGTGCACGATGCTCGACGCCCCGCAGACCATCACCGAGCCGGTCATGGTGCAGGCCGCCCAGGAGCGCGGTGCCCGGATCCGGTTCGACACCGAGTACCTGGGCCACGTGCAGGACGACGAGGGGGTCACCACCAGCGTCCGCGACCGGCTGACCGGTGCGGAGTACACGATCCGCTCCCGGTACCTGATCGGTGCCGACGGTGCGCGGAGCGCGGTCGCCGCCGACCTGGACCTGCCTTTCGAGGGCCCCGGCGCGGTGGCCGGGGCGATGAGCATCGTCTTCGAGGCCGATCTGACCCACCTGGTGGCCCACCGCCCGTCGGTCCTCTACTGGATGCTCCAGCCGGGTGCCGAGCGGGAGGGCGTCGGCCTGGGCGTGCTGCGGATGATCAAGCCCTGGACCGAGTGGATGCTCATGTGGGGCTACGAGGTGGCGGCCGGCCCGCCGACGTTCACCGACGAGGTGGTCCGCGAGCTGGCCGTGGCCCTGGTCGGCACCGAGGACTTCGAGATGCGGGTGACGTCCGCCTCGCCGTGGACGGTGAACCACCACTTCGCCACCACGATCGCCCGCGGTCGGGTGTTCTGCGCCGGCGATGCGGTGCACCGGCACCCGCCGACCAACGGGCTGGGTTCGAACACCTCGATCCAGGACGCCTACAACCTGGCGTGGAAGCTCGCGCACGTCGTCGCCGGCACCGCCGGTCCGGCGCTGCTGGACAGCTACGACGCCGAGCGGGCGCCGATCGCCCGGCAGATCGTGGAGCGGGCCAACCAGAGCATCGCCGACACCGGCCGGATCCTCACCGCACTGGACCTCTCCGACACCACCGACGTCGACAAGCTCGAGGCGGCGCTGGCGCTGCGCAAGGCCCCGGGGCCCGAGGGGGAGGCGGTGCGCGCCGCACTGCGCGAGGCCATCGCCTACAAGGCGCACGAGTTCGACGCGCATGGCGTCGAGCACAACCAGCGCTACGCGTCCTCGGCGGTCGTGCCCGACGGCACCCCGATGCCGGAGTACCGCCGCGACCCGACGCTGTACGCCCAGCCGACGACCTGGCCCGGTGCCAAGCTGCCGCACACCTGGGTGACCCGGGCCGGGCACCGGGTGTCCACTCTGGACCTGGCCGGCCACGGCTCCTTCACCGTGGTCACCGGGATCGGTGGTGCGGCCTGGCTGGCGGCGGCCGCCGAGCTCACGTCGACGTGGGGACTGGCGATCACGCCGGTCTCGATCGGGCCGGGCGAGCCGATCGAGGACCCCTACGGCAGCTGGGCCGAGCTGCGGGAGATCGGTGACGCCGGGGTGCTCCTGGTCCGCCCGGACCTCTACGTCGCAGGCCGGCACGCCGGCGCCCCGGCCTCGGCGGCGGAGGCCCGGACCTGGTTGGCCGACGTCCTCGGCGCCGTCCTGGACCGCCGCTGATCCGAGCGGTCAGCCGCGGGGCTGGACCTCGCCCATCGGGCCCCAGCCGGACAGGTCGGGGGAGTCGACGTACATGATCGACGGGGTCGCCGAGACCCAGTCCGGCATCTCGCCGATCGCCTTGGTGAAGTGGTCGGAGGCGGTGTGCACGGAGCCCGCCTCGGCGTCCCGGAAGCCCTCGACGAGCACCCAGGTGTGCGGCTCCTCCACGCTGCGGGACCACTCGAAGAACACGTTGCCCGGCTCGGCCCGGACGGCCTCGGTGAACTCGCGGACCAGCTCGGGCCACCGGTCGTCGAACTCGGGACGGACGGGCCACTTCACGACGATGAGGATCACCGGCTCAGCCTAGGGTCGGGCGTCCGGCGGTGCGGGCGGCGCTGACCTGCGGCCCGGCGGCGACCAGCCAGTCCTCCAGCGGACCGGGGGAGTCCCACGCGTTGTCGATCAGGTACAGGCCCCTGGTCGGGGTGGTGGCGCCCAGCTCGACCAGCACCGGCTTGAGCAGCAGGTCCGGCGCCAGCGCGTGCCCCGGGCCGCCGCCGAGCATCAGCGGGACGGCCACCACCCCGGCCAGGTCGCCGGTGCCCACCTGGTCCAGGAACAGCTTGAGCAGCCCGGTGTAGGTGGCCTTGTACGTCGGGCTGGCGACGACGGCGACCTCGGCCTCGCGCAGCGCGGTCACCGCGTCAGCGACATCCGGGTCGCCCCAGCTCAGCAGGCCGGCGCCGAGGTCGATGACGTCGACGACCCGGTCCGGCGGGGCGCCGGTCAGCCGCTCGACGACGAGCTCGGCGGCCGACCGGGTGCGGGAGCGGGGCCTCGGGTTGCCGACGACGGCGATGGTGCTCACACTGCGGATCCCACCATGTCGATGCACTTCGACGGCAGATCGGTCGTCCGCCACTCTCGGGACAGGTCACGAGTACTGCGGGATGCTCACCCCGACGACGAGGACTTCGGTCCGGCATCGAGACCGAGGTCGGCCGGTGACCCGAGTGGCACCCAGAGGCGTTCGCCGACCTGGAGGACGACGTCCGTGCCTCCCCCAGGCGCATCCTGGACAGCCCGTACATCCCGAACGAGGACAGCGTCCGGGGCGTCGTCTTCGACGTCGCCACCGGCCGGCTCAGTGAGGTGGCCTGACCATGACCGTCGTCGAGAACGACACCTTTGCCCAGCAGTGGGAGCGGTGGCACGCCGGGCACGAACGGGTGCGCGCCGACCCGCACGGCTTCCTGGCGATCACCGGGCTGCACTGGCTCACCGGGGCGGCCCAGCGGTTCCCGGACGCGCCGGGGGAGTGGTGGACCGGCGACGACGGCCCGCTGGTCCGCCTCGCCGACGGTGAGGAGCTGGTCGTCGACGGGGCGCCGGTGCGCGGTGAGCACGCGTTCGGCGTCATCCCGGAGCGCGGCGGGGTGACCGTCGGGTCCGGCGACGCGGTGATCGAGGTCGCGCGGCGCGGTGGCTCGGACGTCGTCCGGCCACGGCACCCGGACAACCCGGTGCTGCAGGGGTACCCGGGGACGCCGGCCTACCCGGCGGACCCCCATTGGACGGTGCCTGGGCGGTACCTGCCGTTCGACGAGCCGCGGCCGACCACGGTCGGTGCGGTCGTCGAGGGGCTGCAGCACGTCTACGACGCCCCGGGGCGGATCGAGTTCGAGCTCGACGGGCAGACGCTGTCGCTGACCGCGTTCAACGGTGCCAGCGAGGGCAGCCTGTTCGTGCTCTTCACCGACGAGACCTCGGGCGTCACCACCTACGCGGCCAACCGGTCGCTGAAGGTCGACCCGCCGGACGCCGACGGCGCCGTGGTCCTTGACTTCAACCGGGCCACCAACCTGCCCTGCGCCTACACGGAGTTCGCCACCTGCCCGCTGCCGCCGGAAGAGAACCACCTGCCGGTGGCCGTCGAGGCGGGGGAGAAGAAGCCGGTCGGCTGAGCGAGCCGTCATCAGAACGGTGGCGGGTCGTCGGCCGGGGGAGCCACCCCGGGTGGCGGCCCGTCGCTGCGTCCGGGCGGTGGGTCGTCGTCGGTCAGCCCCCCGGGGTGGGTCACGAGCACCTGGCCGGTCGGGGTGGTGGGGTGCGCACGGTGGCGATGATGGTCAGCTGCGCCTGGACCGGGGCGAGCCCGTGGGCGCCCGGCCGCAGCACCAGGTCGACGAGGCAGTCGGCCATGCGCTGATGCCGATCTCGGCGTCCGCGCGGTCGTTCGAAGAGGGGCGGGACCGGCAGAAGTCGACCATCCAGCGAGCGCGCAGCGCCTCCGCCGCTCCGATGGCCTGCTGCTCCTCACGAAGCAGGTCGAGCAGCAGCCCGCCGTCCTCCAGCGACTCTCGCAGAGGAGTGAAGAGCTCGTCCGGCCACCCCTCTTCCGCAGTGGAGGCGGGTGCTGGCCCGGGGCTGGAAACGGCGTCGTGGTCGCCCCCGGTGTCGGCCGCGCACGCTCCGCCGTCGGGCGGCTCAGTGACGTACACGTAGTCGAACACGTGTTCGACGATGATGGTCGTCGAGCGAGCCGCTGACCAGCGCGGACAAGGTCCTGTGGACAACCGGTCACGGCTGACGACGGGCAGCGGACGTGCCCGGCCTGATCACCGGTGCGTCGACGGCCCCGTCCGACGGCCACCAGCGCTCCAGTGTCCCGGGCAGCTGCCGTCGTCGGACGAGCGGCGAGTGGCTCAGCCGCATCAACACCGGCACCGTGCCCAGCGGGGAGCAGAGCACGCGGTGATCGCGGTCAGCTGGACGGTGGTCAGCACGCCGCGACGATCGCCCCCTCGGTGAGGTCGGCGCCGACGACGTCCCACTTCCAGCGCGGGTCGGTGCCCAGGCTGTTGAGCACCATGGCCGGCGGCAGGCTACGACGGCGGTGGCGACCCAGCGGCCGCGGTGCCGGGTTGCACCACCGTCAGCTGGCCGTGGGCGTGCCCGGCGGCGGGGCGGTGGCCCGGGCAGCGGCACGAGTCTCCACCGTGGTCATGAGCGGTCTCCCGGGAGCTGCCTCTCGAAGGCGTAGAGGCGCTGGTCGACGGGCAGGGCGCGCAGCGCGTCGGTGTCGGTGGGGCGGGGGACCGCCGGGTCGAACAGCGGCGTCCAGCCGGCGGCGAGGTACAGGTCGCGCGCCTCGGGTTGGCGCGGGCCGGTGGTCAGGTACATCCGGGCGTAGCCGGCCGCGGCCGCCTGCTGCTCCAGCAGCATGAGCACCCGGCGGGCCAGCCCGCCGCGGCGGTGCGACGCGGCGGTCCACATCCGCTTGACCTCGGCGGAGCCGGAGGGGTGCCGCATGAACGCGCCGCCGGCGACCGCGACGCCGTCCTCGACCAGCAGCAGGAAGTCGCCGTCCGGGGGCAGGAACGCCTCGGCGGGGTAGCGGGTCAGCTCCTCCGACGCGCCGCCGAACAGGTCGCCGTAGCGGGTGTCGTACTCGACGGCGAGGTCGGTGAACAGCGGTGCGGCCAGCGGGTCGTCGGGGTGCACGCGGACGACCTGCAGGGCGTGCGAGGACTGGGACGTGGACATGCGAGGAGGAACTCCTGTGCGGAGGGGCGCGCCCGGAGGAGGCCGCGCAGGGGAGGGACGAGAGGGCTGCTCAGGTCAGCGACAGAGCGCGCTGTCGGTGCGCAGCAGGGTCGACGGCCGGCCGATCGACCAGGTCGGTGGTGGCGGCACGGATGCCGGTCTGTCCCACGGGTGCTGCTCCTCGTTCGTCCCCTCGGGGAGGGGAGTCCTCTGCTTGCCGGGCGCGGATGCGCCACGGCCAGGTCGTCACCCGGTGCACCCCGTCGCAGGGAGGGTTGCCGGCCAGCGAGCCGGGGCTCGTCGCTGGCGCTCAGGACCTGGGGGGACGATAGGGACACGCCCGGCCACGCGTCAATCACGATCGACTTGATGGGACATCGTGAGTTGACGCACCCGCCGAAGGGGAACAGCCCGCCCCCCGGCCGGAGTTGCCCCAGGCACCCGGACACCGGAAGGAGACGCACGTGCCCCGCACCCCGCTGGTCTGCCGCCGGCACGTCGACCTCCTGCGGACGGCGAGCGCGCAGTGTCGGCGCACGGTCTGGACCCCGCGCCCCTGACCCTCCGTTCAACGGAGTCCGCATGTCCGCGTCACCCCCGCACGATCCCGTCCCCGCCGGCCCGTCCATCGCCGTCGTCGGCGCCGGACCCACGGCCATCGGCCTGCTCGAACGGCTGGTCGCCAGCGCGCCTGAGCTGAGCGGCACCGGCCGGCTGCAGGTACACCTGATCGACCCGCACCCGCCCGGCGGAGGGCGCGTCTGGCGCGCCGCCCAGCCTGCGCTGCTGTGGGCGAACTCGCTGGCCGCCGACGTCACGGTGCTGCCCGACCCGTCGGTGACCGTCGACGGACCGGTGGGCGAGGGCACCACGCTGTGGCAGTGGGTGGAGGCCGTGGGGCGACACCTCCCGGCCGGTGACCCGGTGGCGGAGGAGGCGCGCGCGGTGACGCCGACGTCCTTCCCGTCCCGCCCGCTGGTCAACGCCTACCTGGGCTGGGTGCTGGGCGAGGTGGTCGCGGCGGCCCGACCGTGGGCCGACGTGCACCTGCACGAGAGCACGGTCGTCGACGTCCGGGTGCACGCCGACGGGGTCGACGTCGAGCTCGCCGACGGCGGGGTGCTCCCCGCAGACCTCGCCGTGCTCGCCCAGGGCCACCTCGACGCCCACGCCACCGCCGCCGAGCGCGACGTCGCGCAGCGCGCGGCGGACGCCGGGCTCAGCTACCTCCCGACCGGCTACACCGCCGACCTCGACCTCGGGCGGCTCGCGCCGGGGGAGGACGTGCTCGTCCGCGGCGCCGGGCTGGCGTTCATAGACCTGATGGTGCTGCTGACCAGTGGTCGCGGCGGCCGGTTCGAGCCGGCCGGCGACGGGCTGCGCTACCTCCCCTCCGGGCAGGAGCCGGTGCTGCACGTCGGGTCGCGGCGCGGCGTCCCCTACCGGGCCAAGCTGGGGTACGTCTGGCCCGGCCCGCCGGTGCTGCTGCGCTTCTTCACCCCGGAGGCGCTGCCCACCGACCGCCAGCTCGACCTGCGCGCCGACCTGGCCCCCGTCATCGCCCGGGAGCTGGGCTGGGCGCACTACACCGAGCTGTTCCGCGCCCACCCCGAGCGCACTGCCCTGCCCTGGCCGGAGTTCGCCGACGCCTACGCGGCCGGCGGCGACCTGACCGCGCTGCTCGACGCCGCCGTTCCCGACCCGGCCGACCGGTTCGACCTCGCGGCGCGGGACCGGCCGCTGGCCGGTGCGCGGTTCGGCTCCACCGCCGAGCTGCAGGAGGCGGTGCGCGGGCTGGTGCGGGCGGACCTGACCCGGTCCGCCGACCCGGCGCACAGCACCGACGCCGCCGTCTTCACCGCCCTGCTGTCCTGCCACGGCACGATCGCCGGGCTGGTCGCCGCCGGGCGGCTGACGCCGCGGTCGGAGGCCGAGGACGTCGCCGGCTGGTGGATGAACCTGTTCAGCTACCTGGCCAGCGGCCCGCCGGCGCCGCGGCTGGCCGAGCTGCTCGCGCTGTCGGAGGCCGGCGTCGTCCGGTTCCTCGGCGCCGACACCCGCTTCGACCTCGACGAGGTCACCGGCGTGTTCACCGCACGGTCGTCCTCGGTCGACTCCGTGGTCAGCGCCCGGACGATGGTCGAGGCCCGGCTGCCCGCCCCGGCGGTGTCGGCGACCCCCGATCGGCTGGTCAGCTCCCTGGTCACCCGCGGGGTCGCCGCGGAGAAGACCGTCCCGGACGGCACGGGCACCGGCCGGCTGCACGTCGACGCCGAGCAGCGGGTGGTCAGCGCGACCGGGCTGCCGAAGGAGCGGCTGTTCGCGGTCGGCTTCTGGACCTCCGGCGCCCAGGTCGCCGCCTTCGCCCGCCCCCGCACCAACGCCCCCTTCTTCCGCCAGAACGACGCCCTGGCCCGCCGCCTGTGGCAGACCCTCGCCGGCCGCGCCGCCGTCGCGGCCGCCGCCTGAACCCGGAGATCCCCCCATGAGCACCCCCCTCCACCTCGCTGTCGCCCTCGACGGCGCCGGCTGGCACCCCGCCGCCTGGCGCGAGCCCGACGCCCGCCCCGCCGACCTGCTCACCCCCGGCTACTGGGTCGACCTGGTGCAGGAGGCCGAGCGCGGCCTGCTGGACCTGGTCACCCTCGAGGACGCGCTGTCCCTACAGTCCACCGACCGCGACGGCCCCGACGACCGCACCGACCAGGTGCGCGGCCGATTGGACGCCGTCCAGGTCGCCGCCCGGGTGGCGCCGCTGACGGCGAACATCGGGTTGGTGCCGACCGCTGTCGTCACCCACACCGAGCCGTTCCACCTGTCCAAGGCGATCGCCACGCTGGACTACGTGAGCACCGGCCGGGCCGGTGTCCGGGTCAAGGTCAGCGGCAGCCCAGCGGAGGCGGCGCACGTCGGCCGCCGCGAGGTGCTGAGCCTCGAGGACCTCTTCGCCGAGGCCGCCGACTGGGTCGAGGTGCTCCGCCGGCTCTGGGACAGTTGGGAGGACGACGCGGAGATCCGCGACGTCGCCACCGGCCGGTTCGTCGACCGGGAGAAGCTGCACTACATCGACTTCGAGGGCCGGTCCTTGTCCGTGAAGGGCCCCTCGATCACCCCACGCCCGCCGCAGGGTCAGCCGATCGTCGCCGCCCTGGCGCACCAGCAGGCGCCCTTCGAGCTGGTCGGCAGCAGCGCCGACCTGGGCTTCGTCACCCCCACCGACGCCGCGGACGCGACCCGCATCGTCGGCGCCGTCCGGGACGCGCAGGCCGCGGCCGCTCGGGCGGAGGAGACGGTGCACGTCTTCGGCGACCTGGTCGTGTTCCTCGACGACGACGAGGCGACCGCCCGGGCGCGCAAGGACCGGCTCGACGAGCGGGCCGGTGCCGAGTACACCAGCGACGCCACGGTCGTCGTCGGGACGCCGGCCGGGCTCGCCGACCAGCTGGCGGAGTGGGCACAGGCCGGGCTCACCGGCTTCCGGCTCCGGCCGGCGACCCTGCCGCACGACCTGCGGCAGGTCACCACCGGGCTGGTGCCCGAGCTGCAGCGCCGCGGCCTGTTCCGCACCGCCTACGAGGCGACCACCCTGCGCGGTCACCTGGGTCTGCCGCGCCCCGCCAACCGCTACACCACCGTCTGAGGACAGCTGACATGACCAAGCAGGTCCACCTCGCCGCGCACTTCCCCGGCGTCAACAACACCACCGTGTGGAGCGACCCGGCGGCCGGCAGCCACATCGAGTTCTCCTCGTTCGTCCGGTTCGCGCAGGCCGCCGAGCGCGGGAAGTTCGACTTCCTGTTCCTTGCCGAGGGGCTGCGGCTGCGCGAGCAGAACGGCGCGATCTACGACCTGGACGTCGTCGGCCGCCCGGACACCTTCACCGTGCTCGCCGCGCTGGCGGCGGTCACCGAGCACCTCGGCCTGGCCGGCACGATCAACTCCACCTTCAACGAGCCCTACGAGGTGGCCCGGCAGTTCGCCTCGCTGGACCACCTGTCCGGTGGCCGGGCGGCCTGGAACGTCGTCACCTCCTGGGACGCGTTCACCGGGGAGAACTTCCGCCGCGGCGGGTTCCTGGCCCAGGACCAGCGCTACGACCGGGCCCGGACCTTCCTGTCCACCGTCCAGGAGCTGCTCGACTCCTGGCGTGGGGACGAGATCGCGGCCGACAAGGACACCGGCACCTTCCTGGCCGACCCGGCGGCGGGGACGTTCGCCCACTCCGACGCGCACTTCGACATCGCCGGCCGGTTCGACGTCCCGCGCAGCCCGCAGGGCCGGCCGGTGGTCTTCCAGGCCGGCGACTCCGAGGAGGGCCGGGAGTTCGCCGCCTCCGCCGCCGACGCGATCTTCAGCCGGCACGGCACGAAGGAGGCCGGGCAGGCCTTCTACGCCGACGTCAAGGGCCGGCTGGCGGAGTACGGCCGGACCCCGGCGGACCTGCTGATCCTCCCGGCCGCCACGTTCGTCGTCGGCGAGACCGACGCCGAGGCCGTCGAGCTCGCCGCCGAGGTGCGCAGGCAGCAGGTGTCCGGGCAGACGGCGCTGCGCAAGCTCGAGGAGGTCTGGAACCGGGACCTGTCCGGCTACGACCCCGACGGCCCGTTGCCCGAGGTCGACCCGCTGGTCGGAGAGCACACCGTGGCCAAGGGGCGAGCCAGCGTGCGGATGAACCGCGACCCGATCGCCGTGGCGAAGGACTGGCGGGAGCGCGCCGAGGCCGAGGGGTTGTCGATCCGCGAGCTGATGATCGAGATCAGCAGTCACCAGGACTTCATCGGCAGCCCGACCACCATCGCCGAGCAGATGATCGACCTGGTGCAGGCGGGAGCCAGCGACGGCTTCATCCTCGTCCCGCACATCACCCCGGGCGGGCTGGACCCGCTGGTCGACGCCGTCGTCCCGGTGCTGCAGGAGCGCGGGGCGTACCGCACCGAGTACACGGGGACGACGCTGCGCGACAACCTGGGTCTGCCCCCGCTGGCGGGCGCCCGGTGACCACCCCGCTCGCCGACGACTTCCGCGGTGATGGCCGGGGTCGCCATCCTCGGGTGGCCTGAGCCGGCTCAGCCGGGCACGTGCACGCCGGGTGGCCGCTGCGCCACCACCCCGGCGTCCGGGCCGGGGAACACCACGCAGGTGTGGTCCGCACCGAGCCAGCGGACGACGTAGGGCGGGGAGCCGTCGCCGTGCGGCACCTCGACGATCTCGCCCACCCGCTCGGGCTGGTCGGTGACCCGCCCGTGCACCACCAGCCACTCACCGGTTCGCGCCTGCACGACCACCACTCCTCGGATCGTCGACGGAGGGTCGCCGTCCATGCTGGGCGCCCCGGCGGGGTGGTGTCCAGGGGTCCCGTCGCGCTCAGTCCAGGGCGCGGCGCATCAGGACCCGGCGGATGCCACCCGACACCGACGCGGTGTCGGCCGCCCAGCTGAAGCCGGCCTTCTCGAACAGGCTGCGGGTGCCGACGTAGGCCATGGTGAGGTCGACCCGCCGGCCCTCGTTGTCCACCGGGTAGCCCTCGACCGCCGGGGCGCCCTGGGACGCCGCGTAGTCCACCGCCCCGCTGACGAGCGCGTGCGCGATGCCCTGGCCGCGGTGACCCGGGCGCACGCGGATGCACCACAGCGACCACACCGGCAGCCCGTCGACGTGCGGGATCCTCGTCGAGTGCTCGAACGGCAGCTCCGCGCGCGGGGCGACCGCCGCCCAGCCGACCACCTCGGCACCGTCGTAGGCGAGCACCCCGGGGGCGACGGAACGGCCGGTCAGCTCGCGGACGTACTGCCGGCGGGCCGGGCCGACCAGCTCCCGGTTGGTCCGCGCGTCGACCCGGTGGCTGAGGCACCAGCACACGTTGGACGTCGGGTTCCGCGGGCCCAGCATCGTCGCGACGTCGTCGAACCGCTCGCTCGTCGCCGGCCGGACCAGGATCGTCGTGCCGGTGGAGCCCTCGGGTGCCGCCATCGGGCCAGCCTGCCGGTCGCGACGCCGGGTGTCGATGGCCCTGCGCGCCGGCCCGGTCAGCGGCCGCGGGCGGGCAGCAGGCCCTCCTCGTGATCCAGCTCGCGCTCCAGGATCCGCAGGCCCTCGTCGGGCAGCCGGGCGCCGTCCCGCCAGCGCAGCAGCTCCTCGCGCTGGGCGGCGATGACCGCCCGGCGCAGCCGCAGCGCCGCCTCGTAGGTGGGGGACAGCGGGATGTCGCCGCCCTCGGCGGTCTCCAGCACGTCCAGCCGCGTGCGGTAGCGGTCCACCCGGGTGCTCAGCACGGCGCGCAGCGAGGCGATGGCCCGGTCGTCCACGTCGTCGTGCTCCTCGGCCTGCATGGTGTCCAACCGGGCGAGGCCGGCCTCCGCGGCGGCGATCCGGGCCTGGTTGCGCAGCCGCGCCTCGTCGGCCTGGTCGGCGCGGCAGCCCAGCGCCCGCACCAGCGGGGCGAAGGTCAGTCCCTGGCCCACCAGGGTCACCAGCACCGCGAGGAACGCGCAGAACAGCAGCAGGTCGCGGTCGGGGAACGGCGCGCCGCTGTCGGTGACCAGCGGCAGGGTGAAGATCGCGGCCAGGCTGATGACGCCGCGGGTGCCGGCCCAGCTCAGCACCACGATCTCGCGGATGGTCAACCGTTCGCTCTCGGCCGGTTCCTCGCCCTCCTCGCGCACGTCCTGACCCCCCAGCCGGGTGTGCAGCGACCGCGGCAGCGACTCGGTGAGCAGCAGCCACAGCGGGCGGATCAGCAGCACGCAGCCGACGGTGATCGACGCCGCGATGACGATGGTCGAGGTCTCGTACTGGCCCAGCCCGCGGACGACGGTGGGCAGCTGCTGGCCGATGAGCAGGAAGACGATGCCCTCGAGCAGGAAGTCGACCAGCCGCCACACCGCGTCGGTCTGCAGCCGGCTGGCCCCCGACGTCCAGTACGGGGTGTTGTGCCCGATCACCAGCCCGGCGACGACGACGGCGAGCACCCCGGAGACGTGCACCGCCTCGCCGAGCAGGTAGGCGACGAACGGGGTGGCCAGCGAGATCGCGTTGGACGACAGCGGGTCGCGGCGCAGCCGGCGCAGCGGCCGGACGCCGTAGGCGACCGCCATCCCGGCGGCCGCCCCACCGGCGGCGGCGATCACGAACTCCCTCACGGCCGCGGGGGTGGAGAACCCCTCGCCCTGCGCCGCGCCGACTGCGACGGTGAGCAGGGTCAGCGCGGTCGCGTCGTTGAGCAGCCCCTCGCCCTGGATGAGGGTGATCAGCCGCGGCGGGAGGCCCACCTTCCGGCCGACGGAGAGCGCGGCGACCGGGTCCGGGGGCGCCACCGCGGCGCCCAGCGCGATCCCCGCGGCGAGCGTGGCACCGGTGACGAACAGCTCGAAGCCGATCCCGACCAGCACGGCGGTGACCAGGACCAGCAGCACCGACAGGCTCACCACGGTGCGCAGGTTGCGGCGGATCGCGGTCAGCGAGGAGTCCAGCGCCGCGCTGTACAGCAGCGGCGGGAGCACCAGGGTCAGCGCCAGGTGCGGGTCCAGGCTCACGTTCGGCCCGGGCAGCAGCGCGTAGCCGATCCCCGCCAGGGTGAGCAGGGCGGCGGCCGGGAGCCCGGTGCGGTCGGCGACCCAGCGGATCCCCACGATCACCGCCACCGCGCCGAGGACCAACAGCAAGATCGTCTCGGCGCTCACCGCCCCATCCTCCCTGACCGCTCCGGGAGCCCGGCCGCCCAGGAGCGTTCCAGCCGACCGATCTCACCGGGGCAGGGCTCGGTACGGCTGCTGCGCCAGCCACTCCCGCTACTTCGGGGACTGCGGCTGCGTCTGCGGTGCACGCTGCACGGACTGCCGGTCGGCTTCGCCGTCTCCGGCGCCAAGACTGACGAGCGCGAGGTGCTGCTGGGCATCCTCACGGCCGACTCCGCGTGACCGCCGACCGGCACCACCACGGCCGGCAACCCTCGGGGTCTTGGGCCGCATCCCGCAGCGGAGCCTGGCTCTCACCGCCGCCAGCTGGCACGACGACCACATCGGCGCACCGACCCCACGGTCACCGATCGCCTACGACCACTGCCCCTTGGGATCAGTCGTCCAGAGGACGACGGAACGCCGCTGCCGCGCCAGTACGACGGTGTAGGACAGGACGGCGGTGCCCATCCCGCACAACCAGATGGCCGTCTCGTACTGCGCGGGGTAGAGGACGTCGCGCAGGTAGTGAGCGGTGAAGCTGCCCTCGTACGGCGTCCTCCCGCTCCTCTCGAGGAGCCACTTCTCGAGGGCGGTGGCCGGGCACTTGAAGTCCGTGACCGTGACATAGACCGAATAGAGGGTCGAGACGATGCTCGGCCAGATCCACGCCAACCTGCGCAGAGCCAGGAACCCACCGAACACCATGTAGACCAGAAAGCCCATGTGCAAGATCGCGACGACGACCGCGGCGACCAGGGCTACCACGAGGCGGACTATACGGCCTGCCCAGGGGGCTTCGGGGGTTGAATGCGGCGTGGCCTCGATGTCGACCAGGGACGCCGAGCCGGCCATCCTCGATCTGAGCACGGCGCGGCGCTCTCTCGCGCTGCTGTGCTCGGTCGTGGTGGTGGTTCGTGCCACGTACGTGCCCCGGCCGTTGCGGAACGACGAGGGCGGCTACCTGCTCGTCGCGCGGCAGTGGCACACCGGCGGGGAGTTCCTGTACGGCGACTACTTCGTGGACCGCCCGCCGCTGCTGATGCTCATCTTCAGGCTCGCGTCACTGGTGGAGTGGGACCAGGCCATCCGCGTCCTCGCGATCCCGTTCGTCCTCCTGTTCGTCCTCGCCGGCTGGCGTGCGGGCACCCTCCTCGGGGGCCCGGCCGGCGGACGGTGGGCCGCCGTGGTGGCTGCGGGCGTGATGTGCTCCCCGGGGTTGGCGGCGGAGCAGGCGGACGGCGAGCTGTTCGGGGCCGCATTCGTGATGGCAGCCATCGCGCTGGCCCTCTCTGCGTGGCACGCCGACTCCGGCACGGGCCGGCTGTGCTGGGCCGGCGCCGCCGGCGTGGCCGCTGCGGCCGCGCCGCTGGTCAAGCAGAACCTGCTCGAGGGACTGGTCCTCCTGGCGGGCCTGGTCCTGTACGGGTGCTGGAGCCACGACGGTGCGGCTCGCCACCGCGCTCTCCGCATCGCGCCGGCGGCCCTGGTGGGTGCGCTGGTCCCCTGTGCCCTGGCCCTGGTGTGGCTGACGGCGGCCCGGAGCGGGCTGTCCGCGGCATGGCGTGATCTCGTCGCCTTCCGTGGTGCCGCCTTCGACACCATCTGGGCCAGCAGTCCCGACGCCTCGATCCGGAGGGCGTGGCTGCTGGTGGGTCTGGGCCTCGTCACAGGTCTCCTGCCGGTCGTGCTCACCTGGTTCCTCGCCGCGAGCCGCTTCCCCCGGCACGGGCAGCCGGGAGTGCGGACGATCACCGCGCTGCTCGTCTTCGGCGTCGGCGCCATCGTGGCCGGTGGCAGCTACTGGCCTCCCTACCTGTTGCAACTCGCTCCGGCGGCGGTGCTGGCCGCCGGTGCGATGGCTCCCTCCGTCTCCGTGGCCGGCGCGTGGATGAGGGGCTGCAGCAGGACGGTCGTCGCCGCTGCCGTGCTGGGGACCCTGGTCTCCGGCGTGGTCCACGCGACCGTCCCGCAGGTCTCGTACAGCCAGCGGATCGGCGAGTGGCTGGCGGACTCGAAGGCACCGAGCGACACGGGGTTGGTCGCGTACGGGAATGCCGCCGTCCTGGAGACCGCCGACATGCCATCGCCGTACCCGCACCTGTGGAGCGTGCCGATGCGCACGCTCGACCCCGAACAGACCCGGCTACGGGCGACGCTGGGAGGTCCGGGAGCACCAGCGTGGATCGTCCAGGTCACCGGCCTGGACTCGTGGGGCATCGATGACCGGTCACGACTTCGCGAGCTGCTCCACCAGCGCTACCGGATCGTCGCCGAGATCTGCGGCCACCCGGTGTGGTTGCGCCAGGACCTGACCCGGGCGTTGGCTCCATCACCGCCCTGTTGACCAGGACGGGCCTCCGCTCGCCGCCGGATCGACGATCAGCGGCGCAGGAGCCATCGTGGACCGGCCGACGGCGGCAGTGAGGATGCCCGGGACCGCGTCAGCGCCAGCGCCTTCACGCCGTAGTCCAGGCCGGTGACCACGGTCCAGCACACGGTCACCGTGACCACGGCCGCCAGCACTCCTGTCCACCCGGGCGCGGCCAGTGCGAGGACGATCATCGTCGTCTGGGCGACCGTCTTCACCTTGCCGCCGCGACTCGCCGGGATGA
Source organism: Modestobacter altitudinis (assembly GCF_005930475.1). Classification (GTDB taxonomy): domain Bacteria; phylum Actinomycetota; class Actinomycetes; order Mycobacteriales; family Geodermatophilaceae; genus Modestobacter; species Modestobacter altitudinis. Next base: position 5,596 of record NZ_SJEW01000047.1, on the reverse strand, counting down.
CACCGCGGTGCAGGACAGCCAGCCGCAGCGCTGTGACGCCTGCCTCGCGGGCGAGGATCAGCGCGGTCGCCCACCAGGAGAGGAGGTCGTCGGCGGACAAGCAGATCAGGGCCGTGGCCATCAGGGCCTTGTCCGCGATCGGGTCGATCAGGGCGCCGAACTCGGTGCACTGGTTGCGACGTCGCGCGATCCAGCCGTCCGCGATGTCGGTCAGCGACGCCGCCACGAACAGCGCGAGAGCCGTCCAGCGGCCTGCGGAGGTGTTGCCCGCGACGACGAACACCGCGCCGAGGAACGGGACGGCGAGCAGGCGCAGGACGGTGAGGACGTTCGGCAGGGTCCAGGTCATGTGGATCATCGCCGGAACACCATGAGGGTGTAACCGCAGGCGGCGCCGCGGCCCCTCGCCACGTGCACGAGGCGGTAGTCCGACATGGCCGGATGGTCGAAGATCGCCTGGTCCGTGGGGTAGTAGCCGACGAACCCCCGGGCGTCGCGACTCGCCAGCACCAGGACGTCAGGGGCGCGCTCGTGCACGAGCGCTGCGCGCTCGCGGAACGGCAGCCGGCCGGTCTCCTGGATGAGGGGCTCGTTCAGGAAGAAGGCGTCGACGACGGGCCGTCCCCCGGCGCGAGCCGGCACCAGGCCGGCGTCGGAGATGGCGAAGGAGGTCTCCGGCGGAGTGGTCCGCAACCACTCGAGCGCCGATTCCCTGGCCCCGACCCTGCAGTCCGTGTACCGCTGCTGAGTGGCCTCCACACTCCGGACGTCGGCCGGGGGCACCCCCAGCAGTGCGAGCCCGGCTGCAGCCGCGAGAACACCCGCCCACACCGCGCGACGCGCCTCCACCCGGGTCGTGACGACGTAGCCGATCACCACCGCCATCAGCAGGGCGAGGAGCGGCCAGACGGGCATGAAGAACCGGCTGTAGGCGTTCGCGCTGTCCAGCGTGCCGATCGATCCCAGCGCGTACACGGCCGGCGGCACCGCCAGCAGCCGCGCCCGGCCGGTCACGAGGACGGCACCGAGAGCAGCCAGCGCCGTCGGCAGCAGGGCCTGGTCGAGGAACTTGGCGAGCACCGTGAACCCCTCCCCGGCGCCGGACTTGTAGAGCACCGAGTTGGGGAGCAGGTGCCCGTTGACGCCGACCCGGACGGCCTCGAGGACGATCTGCGAGCACAGCGGGACGCCCCCGAGCACCGCCACCCGTCGCACCGCGCGGCGGCGCGTCCCTGCCCGGAAGAGGCCGGGGACCTCGCCGATCGCCACCACAGCGGCCGCGACGGCGAGCCCTTCCGGGCGGAGCCACGGCAGGACGGCGAACGCCGCCGCGGCGGGCAGCACCCTGCCGCCATCGCGCCGGGCGACTTCCAGCGTGCCTGCGGCTACGGCGAGAGCGACCAGGAGCGTCTCGAGGCCGCCGACCGCCCAGAGGGCGAAGGGCGCGCTGCAGGCCGTCAGCAACGAGGCGATCCGGGCGGTCCACTCGCCCACGACGGCTCGGCCCTGGACGTAGACGAGCACCACGCACGCGAGGCCGCTGACCACGCCCAGCGAGCGTGCTGCCCCCGGCGCCGACCAGCCGACCGCGTGGGCGAGCGCCTCGATCGCGACGAGCAGTGGGTTGCTGAAGCCCTCGACCCGGGGGCCGCCCGGGTTCCACACGGGTCCCTCTCCGGCCGCGATGTTCTCGGCGTAACGAACGGAGATCCAGGCGTCATCGGTGAGGAAGTCGCGGTAGAGCCAGCACAGTGCCAGGTGGACCAGGGCGGCCAGCGCGACGACGGCCCATCCGATCGCCCTCGCCGGGTCGGAGGACCTTCGAGGGGAGGGCGTCGCCTCGACAGGTACGCTGATCGTCCGCAACGGCACTCCGCTTTCGATGACTCGACGCCGAGTCGGGGACGGCGACGTGTTCTGGCCGACGACTGGGAGAAAACTAGCCGAACATGGACGAACCTGCCGTGCGTGGTGTCCGCGACGGCGCCTACGCATTGGCCGTGGTCGTCGCCCTCGTCTCGGGCGCTGCGGCCGTCATCTGCGCCGTGTACCTCGGGCTCCCGCTGCGCGACCCGGACGGCTTCCTCGGGCCGACCTACGTGCGCCTGCCGTTGATCGTGGCGCTGCTCCTGGCGGCGGACGTGCTGCCCCGTGCGCTGCTCCGTGCGCGCTCGGCCCGCGCCTTCGCGGAGCAGACGGTCCTCATCGCCCGCGAGCGCTGGCCCTGGCGGCGCCTTCGCCCAGCGCTGATCGGGCTCGCAGCCTTCTACGGCACGTACGTGTCGTACCGCAATCTCAAGCACTACCTCCCCATGCTGAGGCCGCACCTCGTCGACGAGGAGCTGCTCAGACTCGATCGGGCGATGGCCGGGGGGATCGCGCCGGCTGAGTTGCTGCACGACGTCCTCGGCACCGGCGTCACCGCGCACGTCCTGTCCTGGGTCTACCTGGCGTTCCTGATGTTCGTCCCGGTGTCACTCGGGCTGGCCCTCGTCTCGATCCGTCGATCGGTCCATGCGAGCTGGTACGTCACGGCCCTGTGCCTCAACTGGGCGCTCGGCGCCGCCAGCTACTACGTCCTGCCCTCGAGGGGTCCGGTGTACGCCGAGCCGCAGCTGTTCTGGAGCCTTCCCGAGACCGGCGTCTCCCGGCTGCAGGACAGCCTGCTGGTGTCACGCTCGATCGTCCTCATCGACCCGCACGCGACCGAGCGCATGCAGAGCATCGCCGCCTTCGCGTCGCTGCACGTGTCGATCATCTTCACCGCGGCGCTCATCGCCCAGCTCACGCTCCGCTCGGTCGCAGTGCGGACGCTCCTCTGGGTCTTCTTCGTCCTGACCGTGACAGCGACCATCTACTTCGGCTGGCACTACATCGTGGACGACATCGCCGGGCTCGGCATCGGCGTGGCAGCGGTCCTGCTGGCCGGCTGGGGAACGGGTCAGTTCCGGAGATCGACAACGTGGCGAGGCGCCGCGGCGCGCGAGCGCAGCCGGAGCTGGCCGCACACCGCGCGATCCCGACGAGTTCGGGAGGCGTCCCCGTCCGCTTCCTGACGCCGGCGGTGGCTGTTCGTGCCGCCCGTCACTGCATCAGTCCGGCGGCTCGGGTGGGAAGACGTAGCGCCGGTAGGACACGAAGCGGAAGAGGCTGCCCAGCGCGAGGCCGACGCCATTGGCCGCGACGTTGTCGGCCAACGGGCTCGTGAGACCCAGGACGTAGCGCGAGATCGCGAGACAGCCGAGCGCGATCCCGAGGGCAACGCCGCTGAGGACCAGGTACAGCGTGTACTCCCGGGCAACCCGGCCGCGTGGCCGGTCCCGGTAGGTCCAGAACCGATTGCCGACGTAGGCAACGGTCGTTCCCGCGATGAGCGAGACCGTCTTGGCGATGAGCGGCTGCTCGGCCAGCCAACCGTGCCCGCCAAGGTGCACGAGCGCGTTGTAGCCCCCGATGTCGACGGCCAGGCCGACCGCGCCCACGGCCGCGAATCCGGAGGCCTCTTTGCCGAGGGCTCCACCACGTCGCGGCTGTGCCACCGTTCGAGGGGTCACACCGGCAGCAGGCGGAAGACTGCTCGGGGCGTGTGCCGCAGTGCGCTCCTGACGAGCCGGAGACCGGACGGGACCCACGTCGTGTTCCTTCCCCGTGTGGCGGGAGCGCCGGACACGGCGCGTGATCCCCGCGGGTCTACAGCGCGCGGCCCGGCCGAGGCCCCGGGTCAGCGGGTCGGTCCGAGCCATCGAGAGCGACGCTACTGGTCATCGGTCGAGGCCAGCCAATCGAGGAGGTCGATGAGGTCCGGGCTGCTCCCCGGCGATGGTGCTGCCACGGCTGCACTTGCATCGCCTGAGGAGGGCTCGTCCAGCGCAGCTGGGCACCAGCCTGGACATGCCCGGGTTGAGCCGCTGGCTGGACAGCAGCAGCACTTCCGGGCCCCTCCCGGCGAGATCTTCTGCCGACCACGCGTCGCAGGCGGGTCGCCGACCGGCATCGGCCGATCGAGGATGGGTTCCATGGGCACTGGACCGCCGTTCACGCTGACGGCGACACGGCCTCGGGCCGACCTCGTCGGCACGTTGGGCGCCCGACTACGGGAGGTCGGCCTCGAGGGCGTCCTCGGCGACCTCGACCGCGCCGCCCACGTGTGCTCGGTCCCGGGCGAGGCCGCGGGTGAGGGATTCACCTGGGACGACGTCGACCGGAACGACCCCACGTGGTGGCCGCAGGGCGTGGTGAGCGTCCGGTCCGGCGCACTGCTGCTCGTGAGCTGGTACGCCAAGCGCAGTCGGCTGTTGCGCACGCCGGGCGCGCGGATCTCGGTCGTCGACCGGACGCAGCCGGAGGGTCCCCGCTACCGGCACGTCCTGCTGGTCGTGCCGCGGCGGCGTCTCGGAGTCCTCACCATGGGCACCGTCCCGGTGCACGCTGGGGGCATCGCCGTCCACGACCGCTTCCTCTTCGTCCCCGACACGTACTTCGGCGTGCGCGTCTTCCGCCTCGGGGACGTCATGGCTCTCCCTGGGCGACCGCCCGGCGCAGACCGGAACTCATCGGGCGGCAGGAACGGGTTGTTGCAGCGCTCCGCTGTCGGCGGCTCTCGGGCCGGGGGGTGCGCCTACGTGCTCCCTCAGTTCATGGCGTTCCGCGCTCCGCTGCGCTGGGGCCCAGGTCGACCGAGTTACTCGTTCCTGTCCATCGGGCAGGTCGAGGGCCAGCCGAACCTCGTCGTGGGGGAGTACCGCCGGAACGGCGACCGGCGGCCCCGGCTCGCGCGCTACCCCATCGACCCCCGGACCGGTCTCCCGCGTGCTGACGACCATGGCCGATGCGCTCCGCTCGAGGTCTACGAGGACCAACCGAGCCGCATGCAGGGCGTGGCCGTGCACGGGTCCACCTGGTTCGTCACGGCGAGCAATGGCCAGCGGTCGGCCGGCGACCTGTACAGCGGTACGCCCCACGGGTGGCACCGCCACCGGGGGGTGTTGCCGAGCGGGCCGGAGGACCTCGACTGGTCCCGGCCCGGAGAGGAGCTCTGGTGCGTCTCCGAGTGGCCCGGGCGCCGGTGGGTCTTCTCCATCGCGACGGGTCGGCTCGGCGTCGACCCGATGCCCGCCTGACGGCCGTCATCCGTCCCTGACCACGCCAGCCGCCTCGGGCCAGTGACGTGGACACAAGCCAACCCGTGCTGTGGTCGTCGGCCTGGCTGGCAGCCCTCTGTGACCGGCTGGCCGTGTCGTTCGACACGGCCGCCACCAGCGCGTCGACGTCATCGCCGCGCACGGCGTCGATCCCCAGCCGCAGCGCCCGTCGCGCCCGGCCCGGGCGGTGCACCCGACGCAAGGCTGGATCTCAGCCGTCCTGACGACGGCGGCCGCGGCGGGCGACTCCGTGGAGGTCGTCTCCGCCGACGGGACCGTCGTCGCCTCGGCCACCGTGACCAAGGACGCGCAGTCGGTCGTGTACTCCTCGGCCGACGTCACCGCGGGGGAGTCGTACAGCGTGACCGTGGACGGCGCCGACGCCGGGACCGTCACCGCCGGTGAGGCGGCGGCCGGCGACATGGACGGCATGGGTGGGGGTGGCGGCACGGGCG
>NZ_SJEW01000046.1 GCF_005930475.1 Modestobacter altitudinis | reverse complement strand
TGCTCAAGCGCGCGGCTCGCCGGCGGCCCGGCGCGCCCGAGCCCCGGGAGGTCGGGGCGACCGGGCCCGTCGGCCCCCGGGCAGGGGCGCCCGCGTGAGCGGTGGGTCCGGCGACGGGACCCACCCCTGGTATCTGGTGCTCGCCGAGGTGGTGGGCGAACTGGCCGGTGGCTCGGTGATCGGCATCGGGATCGGCTTCGGTGGTGCGTGGCTGCTGCGCCGGCTCGCGTTGCCGCTGGTCGGCTTCTACCCGCTGGTCACCCTCGCGCTGTGCGTGCTCGCCTTCGCCACCGCGGACCTGGCGCACACCTCGGGCTTCGTCGCCGTCTACCTGTGCGGGCTGGTGCTCGGCAACGCCGCGCTGCCGCACCGGGCCGGCACGATCGGCTTCGCCGAGGGGCTGGCCAGCCTGGCCCAGATCGGGTTGTTCGTGCTGCTCGGGTTGCTCGTCTCGCCGTCCCGGCTGGTCGACGCCCTGGGGCCCGCCCTGCTGATCGGCCTGGTGCTGCTGCTGGTGGCGCGGCCGCTGTCGGTGGCCGCCAGCCTGGTCTGGTTCCGGGTGCCCGTCTCCCAGCAGGCGTTCATCGCCTGGGCCGGGCTGCGCGGCGCGGTGCCGATCGTCCTGGCCACCTTCCCGATCGCGTTGGACGTGCCCGGCGCCACCCAGGTCTTCGACACCGTGTTCGTGCTGGTCGTCGTCTTCACCGTGGTGCAGGGCTGGTCGCTGCCCGCGATGGCCCGGCTGTTGCGGATCGCCACCCCGGTGACCCCGCGGGACATCGACGTGGAGTCCGCGCCGCTGGACGAGCTGGGTGCGGAGCTGATGCAGCTGCGGGTGCCGGACACGTCCCGGCTGCACGGCGTCTACCTGCCCGAGCTGCGGTTGCCCGAGGACGCCGCGGTGGTGCTCGTCGTCCGGGACGGGCGGCCCTTCGTGCCCGACCGGGAGACCCGGCTGATGCGGGGTGACCAGGCGCTGCTGGTCTCCGCACGCGGCTCCCGGGCCGAGGCCGAGCGCCGACTGCGCGCGGTCAGCCGGGCCGGCCGGCTCGCCACCTGGCGCGGCGAGGCCGGAAGCCCCTCCGAGACGGACTGAGCGGAGTGCCCAAGTTGAGCCGCCTCACCGCCGCTGGAGCCCCATCACGACGCGGCTCGACCGACGAATCGGCGGCTCATCCTCCGCTCACCCGTGGAGCTCGAGGGTCCTGGTCGTGTCGGCCATGACCCGCGCGAGCAGCTCCGGCTCCTCGGACAGCGTGTGGCCGTAGGAGGGGATCGCCTCCTGGAGCAGCGGGAGCCAGGCCTCGATCCGGTCGGGGAAGCAGCGCTCGAGCAGCGTGAGCATCGCCGAGGTGGCCGTGGAGGCGCCCGGCGAGGCGCCGAGCAGCCCGGCGACGGTCCCGTCGGCGCCGACGATGAGCTCGGTGCCGAACTGCAGCACGCCGCGGCCGGCGGTGTCCTGCTTGATCACCTGGACCCGCTGGCCGGCGGTGATGAGCTCCCAGTCGCCGTGCTCGGCGGTCGGCACGAACTCCTCCAGCGCCCGGAAGCGGGACTTCTCCGACTGCAGCACCTGACCGATCAGGTACCGGGTCAGCGGGATGTTCGCCCAGCCGGCGCCCAGCATCGAGCCGAGGTTGCCCGCCCGCACCGAGCGCGGCAGGTCCCACAGCGACCCGGACTTGAGGAACTTGGGGGAGAAGCCGGCATAGGGGCCGAACAGCAGCGCCTGCTCGCCGTCGATCAGCCGCAGGTCCAGGTGCGGCACCGACATCGGCGGGGCACCCACCTTCGCCTGGCCGTAGACCTTCGCCTGGTGCTGCGCGACCAACTGCGGGTTGCGGGTGCGCAGGAACTGGCCGCTGACCGGGAACCCGCCGAAGCCCCGGATCTCCGGGATCCCGGCGCCCTGCAGCAGCGGCAGCGCGCCGCCGCCGGCCCCGACGAAGAGGAACCGGCTGCGCACGGTGCGCCGCTTGCCGGTGGCGAGGTCGCGGACGGTCGTGGCCCAGCGGCCGTTGCTCTCCCGGCGCACCTTCAGCACCCGGTGCTGCAGGTGCAGCTGCACGCCGCGGCGAACAGCGTTGTCGAGCAGCAGCCGGGTCAGCGCGCCGAAGTTGACGTCGGTGCCGGCCAGCGACCGGGTCGCGGCGACGGGTTCCTTCTTCGACCGGTCCGCCATCATCAGCGGCACCCAGGAGTCGAGCTCGGCGGGGTCGTCGGAGTACTCCAGGCCGGCGAAGAGCGGCTGCGGGGCCAGCGCCTCGTAGCGGTTGCGCATGTAGCTGTGGCCGTCGTCGCCGGTGACGAAGCTGATGTGCGGCACCGAGGTGATGAAGGTCTTCGGCGAGTCGGTGAGGCCGGCCCGCACCAGGTGCGACCAGAACTGCCGCGAGACCTGGAACTGCTCGTTGATGCCCACGGCCTTCGCCGGGTCGACGGTGCCGTCGGGACGGGCCGGGGTGTAGTTGAGCTCGCAGAGCGCGGAGTGCCCGGTACCGGCGTTGTTCCACGGGCCGGAGCTCTCCTCGGCCACCGCGGAGCCGGACTCGAACACCTCGACGGTCCAGTCCGGTGCGACGATGCCCAGCAGTGCGGCCAGCGTCGCGCTCATGATGCCGCCACCGACGAGGACTACGTCGGGGTTGGAAGGACCACCCGTGGTCAAGATCTGCCTCCGTGCACTCGGAACGTCTGGGCACCATCGTCGTCCCGTCTCCGGGTCGGCACGCGCCGAACGGCGGTCGACCTCCGTTCTGGGGTGATGAGATGGGTCACAGGTCGAGGGTGCCCGTCGCGCGGCCGTACCGCAGGACGGCCGGTCGGGCAGGCGGGTGGCCACGGCTATCGTCGTGCCCGACGTGGCCGACCGGCCGCACGAGCAGGAGGACGGCGCGGTGACCGAGCAAGCCGATCCCCCGGTGCGCCCCCGCCGGTCGCGGGCCCGGCTGCTGCTGGGACTGGCGGCTGTCGTGCTGGCCCTCGACGTGGCCAGCAAGCTGCTCGTCGTCGCCACCCTGTCCGACCGCGAGCCGCTGCGGCTGCTCGGCGGCGCGGTCTACCTCACCGAGGCGCGCAACACCGGCGCCGCGTTCTCCTTCGCCGAGGGCGCGACCGTGGTCTTCACGCTGATCGCCGTCGCGGTCGTGGTGGTCATCGTGCGCAGTGCCCGGCGGTTGTTCTCCACCGGTTGGGCGGTGGCCCTGGCGCTGGTGCTCGGCGGGGCGGTGGGCAACCTGCTGGACCGCGTCTTCCGGGACCCCGGCTTCCTGCGCGGTGGCGTCGTCGACTTCGTCTCGCTGTTCGACCCCTACGGCCAGGTGTGGCCGATCTTCAACGTCGCGGACTCGGCGATCGTCTGCGGTGGCGTGCTCGGCGCGGTGCTGGCCTTCCGCGGCGTCGAGTTCGACGGCGGACGCAGCAGCGGCAGCCGCGAGGCCGACGCCAACGACAGCGCCGGCGTCGGCGAGTAGCCGGGCCCGGCCCGGCGCAGCCGGCCCCGTGGGCCACACCCGTCACAATGGACAGGTGATGAGCAGTCCCGGCCCGACCACCTCCGGCGGCCGCCCCGGCGAGCTCCGCTCGCTGCCGGTGCCCGACGGGCTCGAGGGGCAGCGCGTCGACCAGGCACTCACCCGGCTCTTCGGGATCTCCCGCGCCGTGGCCGCCGACCTCGCCGACGCCGGGCACGTGCTGGTCGACGGCCGGGCCCGCGGCAAGGGCGACCGGCTGACCGGCGGCAGCTGGCTGGAGGTCGAGCTGCCGCCCCCACCGGGTGAGCCGGTCGCCCCACAGCCGGTGGCCGGGCTGCGAGTGGTCCACGACGACGACGACGTCGTGGTCGTGGACAAGCCCGTCGGTGTCGCGGCCCACGGGAGCCCCGGCTGGGACGGTCCGACCGTCACCGGCGGCCTGGCCGCGGCCGGCTACCGCATCTCCACCAGCGGCGCGGCCGAGCGGCAGGGCATCGTCCACCGGCTCGACGCCGCGACCACCGGGCTGATGGTGGTCGCCAAGAGCGAGCGGGCGTACACGCTGCTCAAGGCCGCGTTCAAGGAGCGCACGGTCGACAAGGGCTACCACGCCCTGGTGCAGGGGCACCCGGACCCGTCGAAGGGCACGATCGACGCGCCGATCGACCGGCACCCCAAGCACGACTGGCGCTTCGCCGTCGTCTCCGGCGGCCGCCCCTCGGTCACCCACTACGAGGTGACGGAGGCGTTCCCGGCGGCGAGCCTGGTCGACGTCCACCTGGAGACCGGGCGCACCCACCAGATCCGGGTGCACTTCTCCGCGCTGCGGCACCCCTGCGTCGGCGACATGGCCTACGGCGCCGACCCGACGCTGGCTGAACGGCTCGGCGTCACCCGGCAGTGGCTGCACGCCGTCCGGCTCGGCTTCGCCCACCCCGCCGACGGGCGCTGGGTGGAGTTCACCAGCGACTACCCGGCCGACCTGGCCGGTGCCCTCGCTGTGCTGCGCGCCGAGAACTGAGCTGCGGCGGTGACCGACCTGCCCACGGCCTTGGCCGACTTCGGTCCGGCGCGGCTGTCGGCGGCGGTGATCGCCGCCTACCTGGTGGTGGGGGAGCCGGTCGTCGGCTACGTGCTGCACCGCCGGTTCGAGGGCCGGCTGCGCACCGACCCGGCGGCCCGGCGCTCCTTCTACCGCCGGCTGCTGGTGCTGGAGTGGGGGCTGGCCCTGGTCGGCCTGGTCGTCTGGGTCTCCGCGTCCGACGTCGGGGCCGCGCAGGTCGGGCTGGTGCTGCCGCAGCGCTGGCCGGGCGTGCTGAGCTGGCTGGCCGTGGCGGCGCTGCTGCTCCTCGTGCTGGTGTCCACCCGGGCGCTGCGCTCGGGGGCGCTGGCCGGTCCGCCGCCGGAGGTGCTCCGCCGCACCCGCCCCGGGGAGGCCCGGCACGCCGAGCCCCCGGGACACGCGACCCTGGCGCTGCTGCCGCGCAGCCGGTCGGAGCGGCACCTGTTCGCGCTGGTCGGGGTGACGGCGGGGGTGTGCGAGGAGTGGCTGTACCGCGGGTTCTTCCTCGCCGTCGTCGGCGCGCTCCTCCCGGCGCTGCCCACCGCGGGGCTGGTGCTGGTGGCCGGCGTCGGGTTCGGTCTGGCGCACGCCTACCAGGGCCTGTCCGGGGTCCTCACCACCGGCGTGCTCGGTGCGGTGCTCGCCGGGGTGTACCTCGCCACCGGGTCGTTGCTGCTGCCGGTGCTGCTGCACGCCGCCATCGACCTGCGGTTCCTGCTCGTCCCGTCGTCCGCGCTGCCGAGGGCGGTCGCGTGAGCGAGCCGGCCGGGCCGACCGCGACGACCGCCACCGCCGCCGACTGGCCGGAGGTCGCCGAGCTGCGGCACCGGGTGTTCGTGGTCGAGCAGGGCGTCCCCGCCGAGCTGGAACGGGACGACGCCGACGCCACGGCGGTGCACGCGCTCAGCCGTGGCCGCTCCGGGGACGTGGCCGGGCGGGTGCTGGCCACCGGCCGGCTGCTGCTCGACGCGGCCGGCCCGGGACGCGCGGTGATCGGACGGATGGCCGCCGACCCGGCGGTGCGGCGCCGCGGCCACGGCGCCGCGGTGCTCGCCGTGCTGCACCGCGAGGCGGCTGCCCGAGGTCAGACCGAGGTCGAGCTGCACGCGCAGGTCACCGCCCGGCGGTTCTACGAGCGGGCGGGGTACCGGGTCGTGGGCGACCAGTACGAGGAGGCCGGGATCGCCCATGTGACGATGGTCCGTCGGCTCTGATCCCGGCCTCGGCAGGAGCCCGCCGCGCGGTGCGTGACCGGGTGGTCGGGATCGCGGGACACGTTCCGTCAGACCCTTCGGGTAGACCTCCGGAGGTGCGAGGATCGGGACACCGCGAACGGCCCCCACCCCGGACGACACCGCCCGTGGTGAGGGCAGTGCCCCGGCAGTGCCACCCGTAGTGCCAGCTCGACCTCGAACGGCCTTCCCCGCCGGTCACCCAGCACCTGCCGCCCCTGCGCACCTGTCGGTGCACAGCCGGCCGCACGACCCGTGAGGAGCACCCCGCACCATGAGCACCCCGGCTCCAGAGAACTTCGTGCACCTGCACGTGCACACCGAGTACTCGATGCTCGACGGGGCGGCCAAGCTCGGTGAGGTCACCAAGGCCGCCGCTGCCGAGGGGATGCCGGCGCTGGCGATGACCGACCACGGCAACGTGTTCGGCGCCTACGACTTCTACAAGCAGGCCAACGCCGCCGGGGTCAAGCCGATCATCGGCATGGAGGGGTACTACACGCCCGGCTCCCGGTTCGACCGCGCCCCGTTCGACTTCGGCGACAAGCTGATCGACGAGGAGGGCGACGGGGGCAACAACCGCGGCAAGGCCGCCTACACGCACATGACGCTGCTGGCCAAGACCACCGAGGGGATGCACAACCTCTTCCGGATCTCCTCGCTGGCCAGCCTGGAGGGCCAGTACCGCAAGCCGCGCTTCGACCGCGACCTGCTGGAGCGCTACGGGAAGGGCCTGATCGCCACCACCGGCTGCCCGTCCGGTGAGGTCAACATGTGGCTGCGCGCCGGCAAGGTGGACAGGGCCCGGCAGGCGGCGGCGGACTTCCAGGACATCTTCGGGCGGGAGAACTTCTACGCCGAGATCATGGACCACGGGCTGTCCATCGAGAAGAAGACCAAGCCCGCGCTGCTGGAGATCGCCACGGACCTCGGCATCCCGCTGCTGGGCACCAACGACCTGCACTACACCCACCGCGAGGACGCGCAGGCGCACGACGCCCTGCTGTGCATCCAGACCGGCTCCCGGCTCAACGAGACCAACCGCTTCAAGTTCAACGGCGACGGCTACTACCTCAAGTCCGCCGCCGAGATGCGGGCGCTGTTCCGCGAGCACCCCGAGGCCTGCGACAACACGCTGCTGATCGCCGAGCAGTGTGAGGTCACGTTCACCGAGGGCGCCGACCTCATGCCCCGGTTCCCGCTGCCCGAGGGCGAGGACGAGACCTCCTGGTTCATCAAGGAGGTCGAGCTCGGGCTGCACAAGCGCTACCCCGGTGGCATCCCCGACAAGGTGCGCAAGCAGGCCGACTACGAGGTCGGGATCATCGTCCAGATGGGCTTCCCGGGGTACTTCCTCGTGGTCGCCGACTTCATCAACTGGGCCAAGGACAACGGCATCCGGGTCGGCCCCGGCCGCGGCTCCGCCGCCGGTTCGATGGCCGCCTACGTCATGGGCATCACCGACCTCGACCCGCTGGCACACGGGTTGTTCTTCGAGCGGTTCCTCAACCCCGAGCGCGTGTCCATGCCCGACGTCGACATCGACTTCGACGACCGCCGCCGCGGCGAGGTCATCCAGTACGTCTCGCAGAAGTACGGCGAGGAGCGGGTCAGCCAGATCGTCACCTACGGCACGATCAAGGCCAAGGCCGCGATCAAGGACGCCGCCCGGGTGCTCGACCGCCCCTACTCGGTGGGCGACGAGCTGACCAAGCTCATGCCCCCGGGCGTGATGGGCAAGGACATCCCGCTGTCGGGGATCTTCGATCCCAAGCACGACCGCTACAAGGAGGCCGCCGAGTTCCGGGCCCGCTACGAGTCCGACCCGGGCGCGGCCGAGGTCGTCGACCAGGCGCGCAAGCTCGAGGGCCTGAAGCGGCAGTGGGGCGTGCACGCGGCCGGCGTGATCATCGGCCGGTACCCGCTGATCGACAGCATCCCGATCATGCGGCGCGAGGCCGACGGCGCGATCATCACGCAGTTCGACTACCCGACCTGCGAGACGCTCGGCCTGCTCAAGATGGACTTCCTGGGCCTGCGCAACCTCACCGTCATCGACGACGCGCTGCGCAACATCGTCATCAACGGCAAGGCGCCGGTCGACCTCGACGAGATCAGCAAGGACCTCACCGACCCGGCGACCTACGCGTTGCTGGCCCGGGGCGAGACCCTCGGCGTCTTCCAGTTCGACGGCGGCCCGATGCGCTCGCTGCTGCGGTTGATGCGCCCGGACAACTTCGAGGACATCTCCGCGGTCGGCGCGCTCTACCGGCCGGGCCCGATGGGCGCGAACTCGCACACCAACTACGCACTGCGCAAGAACGGCCAGCAGGAGATCACGCCCATCCACCCGGAGCTGGCCGAGCCGCTCGCGGAGATCCTGGGCGGCACCTACGGCCTGATCGTGTACCAGGAGCAGGTCATGTCGATCGCGCAGAAGGTCGCCGGGTACTCCCTCGGCAAGGCCGACCTGCTGCGCCGGGCGATGGGCAAGAAGAAGAAGTCGGTCCTGGACGCCGAGTACGTCGGCTTCGAGGCCGGGATGAAGGCCAACGGCTTCTCCGCCGCGGCGGTGAAGACGCTGTGGGACATCCTGGTGCCGTTCGCCGACTACGCCTTCAACAAGGCGCACTCGGCCGCCTACGGGCTGGTCTCCTACTGGACGGCCTACCTCAAGGCCAACTACCCGGCCGAGTACATGGCCGGGTTGCTCACCAGCGTCCAGGACGACAAGGAACGCCGGCCGGTCTACCTGGCCGAGTGCCGCCGGATGGGCATCAAGGTGCTGCCGCCGGACGTCAACGAGTCCTCCTGGGACTTCACCGCCGTCGGCGGGGACATCCGGTTCGGGATGGCCTCGGTGCGCAACGTCGGGCACAACGTCGTCGCCTCGATCGTCAAGGCGCGTGAGGAGAAGGGCCCGTTCAAGGACTTCGCCGACTTCATGCGCAAGATCGACACCGTGGCCTGCAACAAGAAGGTCATCGAGTCCCTGGCCAAGGCCGGCGGCTTCGACTCCCTCGGCCACTCCCGGCAGGGCATCGCCGCGATCCACGCGCAGGCCGTCGACTCCGCGATGAGCCTCAAGCGCAAGGAGGCCGAGGGACAGTTCGACCTGTTCGGCAGCTTCGGTGACGAGGACGGCGATGGTGGGCTCGGCGACCCGCTGAACGCCGCCCTGAACATCCCGATCCCGACCGCGGACTGGTCGAAGTCCGAGCGGTTGGTCTTCGAGCGCGACATGCTCGGCCTGTACGTGTCCGACCACCCGCTGCACGGCGTCGAGCACGTGCTCACCTCGCACGCGGACACCGCGCTGGCCGAGATCCTCGCCGGGGGAGTCGAGGACGGCGCGAACGTGACCATCGCCGGCATCCTCACCGCGGTCGGGCCGCGCACCAACAAGCAGGGCGCCCCGTGGGCGATCGCCACGCTCGAGGACCTCGAGGCGGGCCTGGAGGTGCTGTTCTTCCCCAAGACCTGGGCGGAGGTCTCGGAGAAGGTCGTCCGGGACCAGATCATCGTGGTCAAGGGGCGGATCAGCCGCCGGGACGACACCCCGTCGCTGTTCGCCTCCGAGGTCACCGTCCCCGAGCTGACGGAGGGGCCCCGCGGACCGGTGCTGGTCTCGCTGCCCGCCGCCCGGTGCACGCCGCCGGTCGTGGAGCGGCTGCGCGAGGTGCTGGGCAGCCACCCGGGCACCACCGAGGTGCAGCTGAAGCTGCTCAACGGCGGCCGGGAGACCGTGCTCCGGCTGGACCAGGGCCTGCGGGTCCGGCCGAGCACCGCGCTGATGGGCGACATCAAGGCGCTGCTCGGCCCCACCAGCGTCGCCCTGCTGTGACGAAGGGCCCCTCTGCCCCCCGCCACGCGCGAGTTCGCGGCGGGACGCTGCAGAGGGGCCGGGCGGTGGGCACGCTGCCTGCGGGTCGGGTGGTTGCCGGTTGCACAGCCGGGCCAGCGACACTGGGCCGGTGACCGACGCACGACCGCCCGGCCCGGCGGCACCGTTCCCGCCCGCGCCGGCGGTGTCGACCGGGCCGGTGGCGCAGTGGCAGCCGGCCCGGCGGGCCGGGGTGCCTGGGCTGCGGGGCAGCCGCCAGGACCTGCGCAGCGCGCTGCTCACCGTGCTCGCGCTGGCCGTTGCCGGGCTGCTCGCCGGCGGGGTGTGGACCTGGCTCGCCCCGCGGGCGGACTACCGGGTCACCGCGAACGACGTCGAGCCCATCGGCCGGGCGCCGTCCGCGGAGCTCTTCATGGCCGACGACGGGGTGTTCGTGTGCATCCTGGCCGCGCTGGGGCTGGTGGCGGGGCTGGCGGTCTGGCTGCGCCGGCGGCGCCGCGGGGCGCTGACCCTGGTCGCGCTGGCCACCGGGATGCTGGCGGCGGGGGTCGTGGCCTGGCAGCTCGGTCAGTGGGCCGGACCGGGTCCGACCAAGGCCGAGCTGGCCGACGTCGGCCGGACGGTCACCACCGCGCTCTCCCTCGGCGCCACCGCAGCCCTGGCGGTCGGGCCGTTCGTCGCCGTCCTCATCTACCTGGTGGCCACCGCGCTGACCTCCCGCGACGACCTGGGCCGCACCGAGGACGAGCCGGCCGACCTCCCGCGCCGACCCCCGCTCCCGCCGGTCCCGCCGCCCGTGACCCGCGCCTGAACGGCCCCCTCGCAGGGGCCCGCCGCGAGTGGGAGGACCCCGTCCTCCTCATCCCTCGCGCGCTCGGGGCGAGCCTCGGGACGGGGCCAGGGGCGAGGAGGTCCTTCGTCAGTTGGCGGTCATCGGGGTGGCGAACTCCCGGAGCGGGACCGGCACCGCGCCCAGCGCGCGGAGCAGGGTCAGCTCACGCCGCAGCAGCCGGGACTCCAGAGCCAGTCGCCGGCGGGTGGCGGACTCGGCCAGCAGCGCCTGCCGGTCCTCGGTGGTGAGCAGCGCCGAGGACGCGACCAGGTAGGACAGCCCGCGGGCGTCGTCGCTCACCTCGCGCAGCAGCGCCGCCGTGGCCGCCACCTCACCGGCGGCGTCGTCGTCGGGCAGGTCGTCGGGGGAGAGCGCGTCGAGCACCTCGTCGGGCAGCCCCTCCGGGGCACCGCTCTGGCGCACGGCCACGTCGGCCACGTACCGGGCGAACAGGTCGCGCACGTTCTCGGCGAGCAGGCCGAGGGAACCCTGGGCCACGTCGCTCGCCACGTCGTCGGGGACCACCCCGGCCGTGGTCCCGGCGCCGGTCAGCCCGTCGACGTCCCCGGCCGCCTCCTCGGCGGCCTCCTCCTCGGCGAGCCACTCGACCAGCCCCCGCAGGTAGGGCGGTTCGCCGACCTCGTCGTCCTCTGCGCCCCGGGTCGGCAGCAGCACGTCGAGCAGCCGGAACCGGTCGGCGCCCACCGCCGCCACCCGGTAACCGCCGTCCCGCTGCGGAGCGACCATCCGCAGCGCCGCGGTGCAGCCCACGTCGTAGAGCGCCTCGGCGGGCGCGACGTGCTCGACCTCCCAGCCCTGCCGGATCGCGACCACCCCGAACCGGCGCTGGGCGCCGTCGGGGATGGCGGTGAGGTCGGCCACCAGCCGGCGGTAGCGCGGCTCGAAGACGTGCAGCGGGAGCACGACCCCCGGGAACAGCGGGGTCTCCAGCGGGAACAGCGGGATGACCTCCTGACCACCGGTTCTCTCCGCCTCGCCCACGCCGGGAGCCTACGGGCAGCGAGGGCGGACCACCCGGGCGTCTACCGTGGGGTGTTCTCCCGCTCGTACCCGGAGGTGCTCCGTGCTGTCCCGCATCGACCTGCGAGGGTCCGCGCTGCCCGGGCCGCGTGAGCTCGCGCAGCTGCTGCCCCGGGCCGCCACCGACATCGACTCGGTGCTGGCCGTCGTCCGCCCGATCTGCGAGGACGTCCGGCTCCGCGGCGCGCAGGCGGTCCGCGAGATCACCGCCCGGCTCGACGGCGTCGACGTCCCGGAGATCGCCGTGACCCAGGCCGCGCTCGACGAGGCGCTGGCCACCATCGACCCGGCGGTGCGCGCCGCCCTCGAGGAGTCGATCGCCCGCGTCCGCAGGGTGCACGCCGACCAGCGCCGCACCGACGTGACCACCGACGTGGTCCGCGGTGGCCGGGTCACCGAGCGGTGGGTGCCGGTCCGGCGGGTCGGCCTCTACGTGCCGGGCGGCCTCGCGCCGCTGCTGAGCTCCGTGGTGATGAACGTCGTCCCCGCGCAGCTGGCCGGGGTCGAGTCCATCGCCGTCGCCAGCCCTCCGCAGCGGGACAACGGCGGGCTGCCCGACCCGGGTGTGCTGGCCGCCTGCGCGCTGCTCGGCGTCACCGAGGTCTACGCCGTCGGCGGGGCGCAGGCCATCGCCGTGTTCGGCTACGGCGCCGGGCCGTGCGTCCCGGTGGACCTGGTCACCGGCCCCGGCAACGTCTACACGACCGCGGCCAAGCGGCTGCTCCGCGGCCTGATCGGGATCGACTCGGAGGCCGGGCCGACCGAGGTGGCCGTGCTGGCCGACGACACCGCCGACCCCGTGCACGTGGCCGCGGACCTGATCAGCCAGGCCGAGCACGACCCGCTGGCCGGCGCGGTGCTGGTGACCACCAGCGAGCAGCTCGCCGACGCGGTGCTGGACCTGGTGCCCGGGCAGGTCGCCGCCACCAAGCACAGCGACCGCATCCTCACCGCGCTGGGCGGCACCCAGTCCGGCGTCGTCCTGGTCGACGACGTGGACGCCGGCCTGGCCGTCGTCGACGCCTACGCCGCCGAGCACCTGGAGATCCAGACCCGGGACGCGCGGGAGGTGGCCATGCGGGTGCGCAACGCCGGCGCCGTCTTCGTCGGCCCCTGGGCGCCGGTCTCGCTGGGCGACTACATCGCCGGCTCCAACCACGTGCTGCCCACCGGCGGGTGCGCCCGGCACTCCAGCGGGTTGAGCGTGCAGTCGTTCCTGCGCGGCATCCACGTCGTGGAGTACGACGAGCAGGCACTCGCCGAGGTCGCCGGGCACGTCGACGCCCTGGCGAACGCCGAGGACCTGCCGGCGCACGCCGCCGCCGTCCGGGCCCGGCAGCGCGCATGACCGCGCCGCGCAGGACCCGCCTGGAGGAGCTCCCGCTGCGGCCGGAGCTGCGTGGCCGCACGCCCTACGGTGCCCCGCAGCTGGCGGTCCGGTACGCGCTCAACACCAACGAGAACCCGCACCCGCTGCCGCCGGCGCTGCTCGCCGACCTGCAGGTGGCGCTCGCCGACGCCGCGGCCGGGCTCAACCGCTACCCCGACCGCGACGCCACGGCGCTGCGCCGGGACCTGGCGGCGTACCTGTCCCGCAGCAGCGGTGAGCCGGTCGCGCCGGAGCAGGTCTGGGCCGCGAACGGGTCCAACGAGGTGCTCCAGCAGGTGCTGCAGACCTTCGGCGGCGCCGGGCGCACCGCGCTGGGCTTCACCCCGTCGTACTCGATGCACCCGATCATCAGCGCCGGCACCGGCACCTCCTGGGTCGACGGCCACCGCCGGGACGACTTCACCATCGACCGCGAGAAGGCCACCGCGCAGGTGGGCGAGGTGCAGCCCGACGTCGTCTTCGTGACCAGCCCGAACAACCCGACCGGCACCGCGGTCGAGCTCGACACGATCGCCGCGCTGTACGAGGCAACCGCCGGCGTGCTGGTCGTCGACGAGGCGTACGCCGAGTTCGCCCGGCCGGGCACGCCGTCGGCGCTGACCCTGCTGCCCGGGCGCCCGCGGTTGGTCGTCAGCCGGACGATGAGCAAGGCCTTCGGCATGGCCGGGCTGCGGCTGGGCTACCTGGCCGCGGACCCCGCGGTGGTCGACGCGCTCCAGCTCGTGCGGCTGCCCTACCACCTCAGCTCGCTGACCCAGGCCGCCGCGCGCACCGCCCTGGCGCACACCGAGCAGCTGCTCGCGACCGTCGACGCGGTCAAGGCCGAACGCGACCGGATCGTCGCCGCGCTGCCCGGGCTGGGGCTGACCAGCGTGCCCAGCGACGCGAACTTCGTGCTGTTCGGCTGCTTCGCCGACGCCGCCACCACCTGGCAGGCGCTGCTGGACCGCGGCGTGCTGGTGCGCGACGTCGGACTGCCCGGCTGGCTCCGGGTGACCGCCGGCACGACCGAGGAGACCGATGCGTTCCTCGCCGCGCTGGGTGAGGTGGCTGGGACGCCGGCACCGGGCCTGGGAGGATCACCGTCATGACCGCTCTGTCTGGGCACCGCACCGCACGCGTCGAGCGGGCGACCAACGAGACCAAGCTGGTCGTCGAGGTCGACCTCGACGGCACCGGCAAGGCCGACGTCGCCACCGGGGTCGGCTTCTACGACCACATGCTCACCGCACTGTCCAAGCACAGCGGGATCGACCTGACCGTGCACGCCGACGGCGACCTGCACATCGACGCCCACCACACCGTCGAGGACGTCGCGATCGCGCTGGGGCACGCCTTCGCCGAGGCGCTCGGCGACAAGCGCGGCATCACCCGCTACGGCGACGCCACCATCCCGATGGACGAGGTGCTGGTGCAGGCCGCCGTCGACCTGTCCGGCCGGCCGTACTTCGTGCACGCCGAGCCCGAGGGCATGACGCCGATGATCGGGCCGGACTACCCGACCTCGCTGACCAAGCACGTGCTCGAGTCCTTCGCGTTCAACGCGCGGATCAGCCTGCACGTGCGGGTGCTCTACGCCGGCCGCGACGCCCACCACATCGTCGAGGGGCAGTTCAAGGCCCTGGCCCGGGCGCTGCGCACCGCCGTCGCGCTGGACCCGCGGGTTCCCGACGTGCCCTCCACGAAGGGAGCTCTGTGACCTTCGGGGTCGCACTGCTCGTCATCGGCGGGTTCCTGCTCGGCGGCTCGTACAGCATCTTCAAGGCCGACTCCGACACCCAGGGGCGTACCGGCCCGCAGGTCGCCTTCGCTGTCGTCTTGCTGGTCGCGGCGCTGCTGTCGTCGGTGGCCGGCGTCCTCTACCTGGTCTGAAGTAGGACTGTAGGGCTGGCCGGCCTGGACCGTCGGACCGGTGCGGCATCCTCCCGGCATGGAGCTGCGCCTGGCCACCGTCACGCCGGACAACGTCGACGCCGCCTGCCGGTTGCGGATGAGACCGGAGCAGGAGGGCGTCGTGGCACCCGTCGCCGTCTCGCTGGCCGAGGCCTACGCCAGCCCGGACGTCGCCTGGCCCCGGCTGGTGGTCGGTGCCGACGACGAGGTGCTCGGCTTCGTCATGGCGGCGTTCGACCCGGACAACGAGATCGAGGCGTTCCGCTGCGGCATCTGGCGGCTCAACGTGGCCGCCGACGCCCAGGGGCTGGGCGTCGGCCGGTTCGCCGTCCAGGCGGTGGTCGAGGAGGCCCGGCGCCGCGGGAACGACCGGATCACCGTGCTGTGGGAACGGCACCCGCACGGCCCCGAGGGCTTCTACCTGCGGCTGGGCTTCCGGCCGACCGGTGCGGAGCTGTTCGGGGAGGTGGTCGGGGAGCTGGTGCTGCCACCCGGGAACAGTCCGGGGCCTCCCGCGGCTGATGGGTAGCGTGGCAGCTGTGAAGAAGGTCGTCGTGCTGGACTACGGATCGGGCAACCTGCGCTCGGCCGAGCGGGCGCTGGCCCGTGTCGGCGCCGACGTGACCGTGACCGACGACCCGCACGCCGCGCTGGCCGCCGACGGTCTGGTCGTCCCCGGGGTGGGCGCCTACGCCGCCTGCATGGACGGCCTGCGGGCCGTCGACGGCCCCAAGGTCATCGGTCGGCGGCTGGCCGGCGGTCGCCCGGTGCTCGGCATCTGCGTGGGCATGCAGGTGCTCTTCGAGCGCGGCGTGGAGCACGGCCAGGACTCCGCGGGCTGCGGCGAGTGGCCCGGCGTCGTCGAGCAGCTGCAGGCGCCCGTGCTGCCGCACATGGGCTGGAACACCGTGCAGGCGCCGGAGGACTCCACGCTGTTCGCCGGGCTGGCCGACCAGCGCTTCTACTTCGTGCACTCCTACGGGGTCCGCGAGTTCCCGCTCGCCGATTCCGGGGTCACCGGCCGGCTGACGCCGCCGTCGGTCACCTGGGCCGAGCACGGTGACCGGTTCGTCGCCGGGGTGGAGAACGGGCCGCTGTCGGCGACCCAGTTCCACCCCGAGAAGAGCGGCGACGCCGGTGCCCAGCTGCTGACCAACTGGCTCGACACGCTCGACTGAGCACCGCCCCCGGGCGGCGGCCGGCCCACCCCTAGGGTGATCCGGCTCTCGCCTCCCGGAGGTCCTCGGTGCGTGCTGGTCGTCTGCTCGGGCTCGCCGCCCTGCTCCTGCTCGGGGCGCTCGCGGCGCTGAGCGTCGTGGTGCTGCAGCCGCCGGCCCCCGCCCCGGTCGACGCCCCGGCCGGGGAGTTCAGTGCCGGTCGGGCGTTCGAGCACGTGCAGCAGATCGCCGCCGGGACGCACGTGACCGGCAGCGCGGCCAACGACCGGGTGCGCTCCTACCTGGTCGACACCCTCACCGAGCTCGGGCTGCAGACCCGGGTGCAGGACGCGGTCGGCGCCGACCCCGGGGACCCGGGCCGGGTCGAGATGGCCCGGGTGCGCAACGTCGTCGCCGTGCTGCCGGGCACCGACCCCACCGGCCGGTTGTTCCTGGTCGCCCACCACGACTCGGTCGAGACCGGGCCCGGCGGCAACGACGACGCCGCGGGGGTGTCCTCGGTGCTGGAGACCGTGCGCGCGCTGCGCGAGGGGCCGCGGCTGCGCAACGACGTCGTCGTGGTGCTCACCGACGCCGAGGAGGCGTGCCTGTGCGGCGCCGAGGCGTTCGCCGACTCCGACCCGCTGGCCGCCGACGGAGGTGTGGTGCTCAATCTGGAGGCCCGGGGCACCGGTGGGCCGCCGATCATGTTCGAGACGGCGCGGGGCAACGCCGGCCTGGCCGGGGTCTACGCCGGTGCCGCCCCGCACCCGGTGGCGACCAGCTTCGCCGTCGAGGTGTACCGCGCGCTGCCCAACGACACCGACTTCAGCCCGCTGCTGGGCGCCGGCTTCACCGGTCTCAACACCGCCTACATCGACGGGTCGGCGGCGTACCACACCCCGGAGGACACCCCGGACCGGATGGACCGCGGCAGCCTGCAGGCGATGGGCGACAACACCCTGGCCCTGACCCGGGCGCTGGGGGCCGACGACCTCGGCGCGCTCGCCGACCCCGCTTCCGGTGACGCGGTGTACTTCCCGGTGCTCGGCGGGCTGCTCCGGTACCCGGGCTGGCTGGTCTGGCCGGTCGCCGGGCTCGCGGTGGTCGCCGTCGGCGCGCTGGCCGTCGTCACCCGGCGGCGGACCGGGACGTCGCTGCGCCGGTCGCTGGCGGGCTTCGGGCTGGCCGTGGTGCCGGTGGTGCTGGCGCCGCTGGCCGCCCAGGCGGCCTGGGCGCTGCTGGTCGCCGTCCGGCCCGGGTACGCCGGCCTCATCGACCCCTGGCGGCCGGGCTGGTACCGCCTCGGGGTGGTCGCGCTCGTCGTCGCCGTGCTGCTGGTCTGGTACGCGCTGGTCCGCCGCCGGGTCGGCGCGGACGCCCTCGCGGTCGGTGCGCTCGGCTGGCTGGCGGTGCTCGGCGTCGTGCTGGCGGCCGCCGCGCCCGGCGGCTCCTACCTGACCGCGGTGCCGGCGCTGGGAGCCGCGCTGGCGGGCGTCGTCGGCCTGCTCGCGACCCCGGCGTGGGCGCGGCCGCTGGCCGGGCTGGTCGCCGGTGCGGTGGCGGTGCTGGTCCTGGCGCCCACCATCGCGCTGTTCTTCCCGGCGCTGGGGCTGGCCACCGGGGCGGCGCCCGCGTTGTTCGCCGTCCTGCTCGGTCTGGTGTTGCTGCCGGTGCTCGAACCGCTGTTCGGGTCCGCCGGCGCGGGGCGGGCGTCGCGCGCGGTCGTGCCGGGGGTGGCCGTGCTGCTGACGCTGGCGCTGTTCGGCACCGGCCTGGCCGTCGACCGGTTCGACGCCGCCCACCCGGCCCCCACCCAGCTGATGTACGCCCTGGACGCCGACACCGGCGACGCCTGGTGGATCAGCACCGAGGACGACCCGGTCGCCTGGACCGCGGCGTACCTCGACGGACACCAGGACCTGTCCGAGACCTTCCCGGTCCTCGCCGGTGACCTGGCCACCGGCGGGGCCGAGCCGGCCGACCTGCCCGCGCCGACACTGACCACGACCGCAACCGACCTCGGCGACGGGCGCCGGGAGGTCACCGTGCAGGTGCAGTCCTGGCGGGCGGCCCGGTTGCTGGTCCTCGACGTCACCGGCGCCCGGGTCACCGGCGCGACGGTGGCCGGCCGGGACGTGCCCGCCGACGTGCTGGGGGAGGACCGGTTGTCGGTGACCTTCCACGCACCCCCGGAGGCCGGGGTGGCCGCCACCTTCGTGGTCGAGGGGGGCGGGCCGGTGACCGTGCGGGCACTCGACGGCAGCGACGGGCTCGCCGACCTGCCCGGCTTCACGCCCCGGCCGGAGGACGTCGGCGTCGCGGGGACGCACACCTCCGACCTGCTGCTGGTGGCGACGTCCCGGGTGATGTGAACGCACTCTCCTGCAGGATCCGGTCCTTCTCCTAGGAGCGCAGGTAGCTGGCCCCGTTGACGTCGATGATCGTGCCGGTGGAGAAGCGGGCGCCGGGGCTCGCGAGCCAGAGCACCGCCGACGCCACCTCCTCAGGACGGGCCACCCGGCCGTAGGGCGACTGCGCCCGGACGGCGTCCCCACCGGGACCGTCGAGCACCTCCCGGGCCATCTCGGTCTGCACGAAGCCCGGCGCGACGGTGCCCACCGAGATGCCGTGCGGTGCCAGCGCGAGCGCCATCGACTGGCCGAAGGCGTTGAGCCCGGCCTTGGAGGCGCCGTACGCGGGGTTGGCGGGCTCACCCCGGAACGCACCCCGGCTGGAGACGTTGACGACCACCCCGCCGCCGGCGGCGACCAGGTGCGGGATCGCGCGGAAGGTCGCGTTGGCCGGGCCGAGGAGGTTGACCGCCAGCGTGGTCGACCAGGCCTGCTGCCAGTCCGCGTAGCTGGTCTCCAGCGGCGGGTGGGCGGTGAACACGCCCGCGTTGTTGACCAGCACGTCCAGCCCGCCGAGCTGCGCCGCTGCGTCGTCGACCATCCGGCCCACCGCCTCGGCGTCGGCCAGGTCGGCCTGCACGAGCACGTGCCCGTCGCCGGGCAGCTCCGCGAGCACCTGCTCGGCCCGCTCCCGGGACCCGCCCCAGTGCACCGCCACCCGGTCGCCCTGTGCGGCGAAGGCCAGGGCGATGGCGCGGCCGATGCCGCGGGAGGCGCCGGTCACCAGGACGGCGCGGGAGTTGTTCTCGTCGGTCACCCGCTGAGTCAACCAGTCACCACCGACCACGGTGCACGACGTCGGCGGTCCCGCGCCGGCCACGCCGCAGCGACGGCGACCGCTTGTCCTCGGTGCCCGCGTAGCCGACCGAGACGCAGCCGATCGGCCGGTACGCCTCGGGCACGCCGAAGGCCTCCCGGAAGGCCGGCACCCGCTCGGGCGGGATGCCGAAGAAGCAAGCGGCCAAGCCCTCGTCGACCGCGGTCAGCAGCATCAGCAGCGACGCCATGCCGGTGTCGACGTCCCAGTACGGCACCGGCCAGCGGCTCTCGTCGCGGTCGGTCCAGCCCTTGTCCGGCTCGGCGTAGCGGTCCAGGTAGGCGGCCTTGTGCGACAGCGGCACCACCAGCAGCGGCGCCCGCCGCATCCGGGTCAGCCAGCCGTCGGGCGCGCCCGCGCCGGTGGTCGCCGCCCAGAACCGGTCGCGCTCCTCGGGCGTCTCCAGCACCAGGAATGCCCAGCCCTGGCTGAACCCGGCCGAGGGTGCGCGGATGGCGTGCTCGAGCAGCCGCTCGCGCACCTCGGCCGGCACCGGGCGGTCGGGGTCGTAGTCGCGCACCATGTGCCGCCGGCGGACGACGTCAGCGAACTCCATGCCGGCACCCTGCCGCACCGGTCCGACGAGCCGCCCGGAGGGCTTCCCTAGGCTTGGCCCGTGCCGAAGCTGCAGCTGCTCCCCGCCGTCGACGTCGCCGACGGTCTCGCCGTCCGCCTGGTGCAGGGCGAGGCCGGCAGCGAGACCTCCTACGGCGACCCGCTCGAGGCCGCGCTCGCCTGGCAGCGCGACGGCGCCGAGTGGGTGCACCTGGTCGACCTCGACGCCGCCTTCGGTCGTGGCTCGAACCGGGAGCTGCTCGCCTCGGTGGTCGGCGCCCTGGAGGTCGACGTCGAGCTGTCCGGCGGCATCCGCGACGACGAGTCGCTGGCCGCCGCGCTGGCCACCGGCTGCCGACGGGTCAACCTCGGCACCGCGGCGCTGGAGTCGCCGGAGTGGTGCGCGCGGGCGATCGCCGAGCACGGTGACCGGATCGCCGTCGGCCTCGACGTGCGCGGCACCCGGCTGGCCGCGCGTGGCTGGACCAAGGAGGGCGGGGAGCTGTACGAGACGCTGGCCCGGCTGGACGCCGAGGGCTGCGCCCGTTATGTCGTCACCGACATCACCAAGGACGGCACGCTGCGCGGTCCGAACCTGGACCTGCTGCGCGAGGTCTGCGCCGCCACCCCGCGGCCGGTGATCGCCTCTGGCGGGGTCAGCTCGCTGGCCGACATCCGGGCCCTCGCCGGGCTGTCGGCGGTCGGCGTCGAGGGCGCGATCGTCGGCAAGGCGCTGTACGCCGGGCAGTTCACCCTGCCCGAGGCGCTCGCGGTCACCGAGGAGCTGGCATGACGGCGCTGCGGCTGGGCTCGGGCGGTCCGTGGGAGGACGTCGTCGGGTACAGCCGCGTGGTCGCGGTCGGCGACCAGGCCTGGGTGAGCGGCTGCACGGCGACCGTCGACGGCGAGGTCGTGCACGTCGGTGACATGGCGGCGCAGGCACGGGTGGCCATGTCGGGACTGGTGACGGCGCTGGAGAGCGCCGGGTTCGCCGCCTCCGACGTCGTCCGCACGCGGATGTACGTCACCGACACCAGCCGCTGGGAGGAGGTCGGGCGGGTGCACGGCGAGTTCTTCGGCGACGTCCGGCCGGTCACCGCGATGATCGGGGTGGCTGCCCTGCTGCACCCGGACATGCTGGTCGAGGTCGAGGCAGACGCCGTCCGGGGGGCCGGGGCATGAGCCTGGCCGTCCGCGTGATCCCGTGCCTGGACGTCGACGCCGGCCGGGTGGTCAAGGGCGTGAACTTCGTCGACCTGGTCGACGCCGGTGACCCCGTCGAGATGGCGAGGGTCTATGACGCCGAGGGCGCCGACGAGCTCACCTTCCTCGACATCACCGCCAGCTCCGGGTCCCGCGAGACGACCTACGACGTCGTCCGGCGCACTGCCGAGAGCGTCTTCATCCCGCTCACCGTCGGCGGCGGGGTGCGCACCGTCGACGACGTCGACAAGCTGCTCCGCGCCGGCGCGGACAAGGTCGCGGTGAACACCGCCGCCGTCGCCCGGCCGGAGCTGATCGCCGAGATCGCGCACCGCTACGGCAACCAGGTGCTGGTGCTGTCGCTGGACGCGCGGCGGGTGCGCGACGGTGCGGTCACCGACTCCGGTTTCGAGATCACCACCCACGGTGGGCGGCGCGGCACCGGCCGGGACGCCGTCGAGTGGGTGGTGCAGGCTGCCGAGCTCGGCGTCGGTGAGGTGCTGCTGAACTCGATGGACGCCGATGGGACCCGGGCCGGCTTCGACACCGACCTCATCCAGGCCGTGCGCCGCGAGGTCAGCGTGCCGCTGATCGCCAGTGGGGGTGCGGGTGCGGTCGAGCACTTCCCGCCCGCGGTGGAGGCGGGTGCCGATGCGGTGCTCGCCGCCAGCGTCTTCCACTTCGGCCAGCTGCGGGTCGGCGACGTCAAGGCGGGTCTCGCCGCCGCCGGGGTGCCCGTCCGGCAGGATACCGACCACCCGCTCGGCTGACTGTCCACAGGCGGCATCATGCCTGGTCAGCAGACCGTTGAACCGGTATTGTCGAACACGTGTTCGAACGCCTGGCGACGCTGACACCGGACCACGACTCGAGGTTCGAGTCGCAGCTCCGCGCGTTGCTGGACGGCGCCGAGTTCGAGCTGGCGGCAGGGTTCCTCCCGCACGGCTCGCCGCCCTGTCCGGGTGCGGAGCAGGTCCCCGGTGCGGCCCGGCTGCAGCGGCTTCTCGACGAGGGCGGGGACCACCTCGGCCGCGCGGCGGCGGCACACCTGGCCGCGGCCCGGGCCGCGGCCGAGCAGGCCGAGGCGCTGGCGGCCTTCGCCCGCTGCCGCCCCTCCTCGCTCGACCGGCCGGACACCGAGATCGGCGCCGCGGCGGCGCGGACCCGGGCGGCCCGGGCGGGCCGGCCGGCGGCGCTGACCGAGGTCAGCGAGTGGGCGGTCGACGAGGTCGCCGTGGCGCTGCAGCTGACCTCCGCGGCTGCGTCGGCGCTGCTGGTCGACTCCGTCCTGCTGGTCGATCGGCTCCCGGCGACGCTGGCCGCGCTGCACGAGGGGCGGATCAGCTGGCGGCACGCCCAGGTCATGACCGATCTGGTGTCCCGGCTGCCCGACGAGCTGCGGCCGACCGCCGAGGCGAGACTGCTCAGCCGGGTCGGGGGCAAGACGCACAGCCAGCTGCGGGTCGCTGCACGCCGGGTGGTGATGAGGCTGGACGCCGAGGCGCTGGTCGAGCGGGTCCGAGAGGCCGTCCGGGGGCGGCGGGTCGTGCTGCACCCCGGGGACGACGGGATGGCGACGCTCTCGGCGGTCCTGCCCATCCCCGTCGCCCGTGCGGTGCTCGATGCACTGCGGCAGTACGCCGAGGCCGTCGACGACGACGAGCGGACGCTGGCCCAGCGGATGGTGGACTGCCTGGTCGACCTGGTGCTGCGGCCAGGCGAGCACGGCATGCCGCCGGTGCAGGCTCGGCTGACCCTGGTGGCCGCGGTGGAGACGCTGCTCGGCTCCGACGAGCCGGGTGAGGTGGACGGCGACCTGGTTCCCGCCGAGATGGTGCGGCAGCTGGCGGAGGCGCTGGGCCTGCTGCCCCGTGCCGAGGATGCCGCACCGGCCGACGAGCCGCGGTCCGACGAGCTGTCGGACGGTCCACAGTCCGACGAGCCGTTGTCCGACGAGCCGTTGTCCGACGAGCCGTTGTCCGACGAGCCGTTGTCCGACGAGCCACGGTCCGGCGAGTCGGTCGAGGGGGAGCGGGTGCCTGGTGAGCCGGGCCGCGCGGGGGAGCGGACCGTCCAGGCCCTCGCCCGCCTCCTCCGCTCGCGGTCGCTCGCCGGTTCGGCCCTCGCGCGCCGGCCGCACGTGGGGCTGGTCGACGAGCTGAGCGGGCAGCTGGTGGCGCTGACCGATGCGGTGGGCCTGCGGCGCGGGCAGGGGCTGGGCCCACCGCCGGAGTCGTCCGGCTACCGGCCGGAGCGCCTGCTCGACGGGTTCGTGCGGTTGCGCGACCGACGGTGCCGGTTCCCCGGCTGCCGGGCGCGGCCGGTCAGCTGCGACCTCGACCACGAGGTCCCGTGGCCGTGGGGTCCGACCAGCCACGACAACCTCTGCTGTCTGTGCCGGCACCACCACCGGCTGAGCCACCAGGCCCCGGGCTGGCGACTGCGCGGGCTGGCCGGCGGTGGCCTGGAGTGGACGACCCCCGGCGGGATCGTCGCGACCACCCACCCGCCGCGCTTCGGCGCCGATGACGACGCGCCTCGCGCCGGCGACGACGTGCCCCGCGCCGGCGACGACGTGCCCCGCGCCGGCGACGATCTACCCCGCGCCGGCGAGGGGGTACCGCCGCCGGCCCGGCCACCCGCGGCGGCCGGTGCCGCACCGCCGGCGGACGTCGGGCAGGACGACCCGCCGCCCTTCTGACCGGACCAGGCGGTGCCGTGGGATCCCGCGACGGCGGCAGTCACCGGCAGGTCAGCGCACGCAGCCGCAGGTCGGGCACGGGCCCGGTGGTCCCGGTTGTCCGGCACCGGTGGGCCGGCCCGCTGTGAGGGGCCGGGACCCCGGCCGGACGCACGTCACCGGAGCCCGGCGACGGCGGCGCAGCGCCCGCTCCACGGCAGCCGTCTCCCGCCGGCTCAGAACCGCCAGCGGGTGGCCCCGCCGGGGTCGACGGTGAGCAGCGCCGTGGCCTGCCGGACCTCGATGCGGTAGACGTGCCAGGGCGGTGGCCCCGCCGAGGGAGCGCTGAACTCCGCCGTCAGCGCCGTGCCCGTCGCGTCGACGCGCGCGGGCCAGCCGTCAGCGGCCCAGAGGTGAGCCATCTCGGCGACCACGGCCGGGTCCTCCACCAGTGTGGCCGTCCCGTCGACGACCAGGTCGAACTCGTCGGTCGCCACGCTCAGCGAGCACCGCGGGTCGCGCGCCAGGTTCCTGCCCTTGCGGGTGGTCGTGCCGGTCTCGAACCAGAAGGTGCCCGACGTCCACAGAGCGCCGATGCCGGTCAGGTGCGGGGTGTCGTCGGCGTTCCTCGTCGCCAGCCAGCAGGTGTGCCGACCCGGCCCACCCGTCTCGGGCGCCTGCGACAGCCCGCGGGACAGCCGCCCCTCGACCTGGCCCCAGTCGACCAGCGGTGTCCCGTACAGCTCGGCCAGGTTCGTCGTGTCCATGGCCAGGAGGACCGGCCGGCGACGGCGAACTCATCGACCGCGCGGGCGGCTACTCGGCGGTGAGGTCCACGCAGGCGACGGTCGTCCGGCCGCTCACCCAGAGCAGCACCTCGAGCGGGGCGCCGATGACCGTCGTCGTCGGCTGGCCGTCCCGCAGTCGCCGCTCGCTGCCAGGCGCCCCGTCCGGCACGTCGCTGCGCCGCACGAACAGGCCGCCGCCCGTACTGGTCGCCGCCCGGCCGCGGGCCAGCAACGGCACCGACCGCCACAGCTGGTCCTGCACCGAGCGGGGCAGGTCGCGCGGGGCCCAGTCCGGCTGGGCCCGGCGGACGTCCTCGTGGTGGATCACCATCTCCGCGGTGTTCAGCAGCCGGTCGACGGCCGGCCAGGCCGTGGGCGCCCACGCCGGCGGGCCGGACCGCACCTCGGCCACCAGCACGCCGAACGGGCGCGACCGGGTGCGGTCCTGCACCCGCGAGGTCCACGCGCGCAACGGCCCGCCCAGCACCAGACCGGGGCCGGCGTCCGGCCGCCGGTCGCGGACGACCAGGTGCGTGGCCAGGTCCCGGGTCGTCCAGCCCTCGCAGCAGGTCGGCTGGTCCGGTCCCAGGTGCTCCAGCAGGTCGGCGAGCGCCGCCCGCTCCGACTGCGACACGGGCACGGCGGAGGTCGGCACGCCTCGAGGCTAACCCGACCGGGGCGCCCCGCCTCCCGGGTCGAGCGGCCCTCGGCAGCCCGCCCGGCAATCCGTTAGACGGGGTAAGGAGCGCGAGTAGGGTTGTGCGCACCGCTTGCACCCGCTGAGGAGGACACCTGTGCCGCGCCGCAGAGACGCCGTGGTCCGGCGCGGACTCCGCCACATCGGCCGCGCCGTCTCCGAGCAGCGCGCCATGTTCACCCTCGCCGTCCTCGGCAGCTGCCTGTACGCCGGCATGACTGTGGCGAGCGCCTACGTCATCGGGGGCATCACCGACCGCGTGCTGCTGCCGTCCTTCGACGACGGCGCGACCACCGGTGCGGCACTGGGCCTCGCCGCGCTGGCGATCCTCGTCGTCGCCGTCCTCAAGATCGTCGGCATCATCGGCCGGCGGCTGTTCGCCGGGATCATGAGCTACCGGCTGATGGCCGACTACCGCCGCCGGGTCACCGGCCAGTACCTGCGGCTGCCGCTGTCCTGGCACCAGCGGCACCCCACCGGGCAGCTGCTGTCCAACGCGAACTCCGACGTCGAGGCCAGCTGGTTCTTCGTCGCCCCGCTGCCCTTCGCCTGCGGCGCGCTGGTCATGGTGGGGATCACCGTGGTCGCGCTGGTCCTCACCGACCCGCTGCTCGCCGTCGTCGGGCTGGTGGTCTTCCCGCTGGTGTTCGTGATCAACGCCGTCTACAGCCAGGTGATGTCCCCGCGGATGGAGCGCGCGCAGCAGCTGCGCGCCGAGGTCAGCGAGATCGCGCACGAGAGCTTCGACGCCGCCCTGGTCGTCAAGACCCTCGGCCGGGAGGACGACGAGGCGCGGCGCTTCGCGGTCAAGGCCGACGAGCTGCGCGACGGCCTGGTCGCCGTCGGCCGGGTCCGCGGGCTGTTCGACCCGATGATGGAGGCGCTGCCCAACCTGGGCACCCTCGCCGTCCTGCTGGTCGGCGCCGAACGGGTCGCCGACGGCGCCACCCAGGCTGGCGACCTGGTCTCCATCGCCTACCTCTTCACCCTGCTCGCCCTCCCCATCCGGGCCATCGGCTGGGTGCTCGCCGACCTGCCGCGCGCGATGGCCGGCTTCGACCGGGTGACCCCGGTGCTGCTGGCCACCGGGGAGATCCCGCACGGCCCGGACGCCGCCCCGACCGGGGACGGCGGCGCCGCGGTCGCCCTCCGCGACGTCGAGTTCCGCCACGAGGGCGCCCCCCGGCCGACGCTGCAGGGCATCACCTTCGACGTCGCCGCCGGCCGCACGCTGGCGGTCGTGGGCCCCACCGGCTCGGGCAAGTCGACGCTGGCCGGCCTGCTCGTCCGGCTCGTCGACCCCGACCGCGGCACCGTGGAGCTCGACGGCGTCGACCTGCGCACCCTGCGCGAGGGCGAGGTCAGCAGCCAGGTCGCCTTCGTCGCCCAGTCCACGTTCCTGTTCGACGACACCGTCCGCGACAACGTCACCCTCGGCGGCGACTTCACCGACGAGCAGGTGCACGAGGCGCTGCGCACGGCCGCCGCCGAGGACTTCGTCGCCCGGCTGCCCGAGGGGCTCGACACCCACGTCGGCGAGCGCGGGGCCAGCCTCTCCGGTGGCCAGCGCCAGCGGCTCGCCCTCGCCCGGGCGGTGATCCGCACACCGCGGCTGCTCGTCCTCGACGACGCCACCAGCGCGGTCGACCCGTCGGTGGAGGCGCGCATCCTCGACGCCCTGCGGGCCACCGACCACCCGGCCACCGTGGTGGTCGTCGCCTACCGGCAGGCCACCATCGCCCTCGCCGACGAGGTCGTCTGGATCGAGAACGGCCGGCTGGTCGCCCGCGGCTCGCACGCCGAGCTGCTCGCCCAGGTCCCCGGCTACGCCAGGCTCGTGCACGCCTACCAGCCACCCGAGGCCGACCCCGCCGAGCGCGAGACCGCCGGAGCACAGGCATGAGCGCGCCTGCCACCGAGCCGGTCCTGCCGATGGACCGGGGCGCGGAGAGCGCCACCGCCACGCTGCGCCGCGGCCTGCGGATGATGCCGGAGTTCCGCCACGGCCTCCCGCTCACCTTCCTGCTCGCGCTGGTCGCCACCGCCGGCCGGGTCGTCGTCCCGATCGCCGTCCAGCAGACCCTCGACCGCGGGCTCGGCGCCCCCGGTGGGCCGGACATCGGCCTGGTCCGCGAGCTCGTGGTGATCTGCGCGGTCGTCGTGCTGGTCACCGGCTTCGCCGTGTACCGGATGAACGTCCGGCTGTTCCGCACCACCGAGACGGCGCTGGCCGGGCTCCGGGTGCGTGCCTTCCGGCACGTCCACGACCTGTCGGTGCTGCACCAGCAGGGTCAGCGCCGCGGCTCGCTCGTCTCCCGGGTCACCAGCGACGTCGACCAGCTCTCGGTCTTCATGCAGTGGGGCGGTGTGCTCGGACTGGTCAGCCTCGGGCAGCTCGTCGTCGCCACGGTCGTCATGGCGGTCTACTCCTGGCAGCTGACCCTGCTCGTGCTGGTCTGCTTCATCCCGCTGGGCTTCGCGGTGAAGTTCTTCGCCCGCCGGCTGGCCACCGTCTACGGGGTGGTGCGCGAGCGGATCGGTGACGTGCTCGCCGCGGTGGGCGAGGCCGTCGTCGGCGCGCCGACGGTGCGTGCCTACGGCATCCGCGCCCGGACGGCGGCCCGGCTCGACCGCGCCATCGACCGGCACTACCGGGCCTCGGTCGACGCGCAGAAGACGACGGCAGCGGTCTACGTCAGCGGCGAGTTCGTCGCCGCCGTGGCCAACGCCGCGGTCGTCGTGGTCGGCGTCTGGCTCGGCATCGGCGGGCACATCTCGGCCGGCACGCTGGTCGCCTTCCTCTTCCTGGTCACGCTGTTCGTCGCCCCGGTGCAGACCGCCAGCGAGGTGCTCAACGAGGCGCAGAACGCCGTCGCCGGGTTCCGCCGGGTGCTCGACGTCCTGGACACCGAACCCGACGTGCAGGACCCGGCCGTCGCCGACCCCGCCTCGGCCCGCACCCTGCCGCCCGGACCGCTGGACGTCGCCTTCGACCACGTCTCGTTCGGCTACGCGCCCGACGCGCGCAAGGCGCTCGACGACGTCGACCTCTCCATCGTCCCGCGCACCCGGGTGGCGATCGTGGGGGAGACCGGCTCGGGCAAGACGACGTTCGCCAAGCTGGTGACCCGGCTGATGGACCCCACCGAGGGCCGGGTGCTGGTCGGCGGGGTGCCGCTGACCGAGGTCGCCTTCGCCTCGCTGCGCGAGCGGGTGGTGATGGTGCCGCAGGACGGCTTCCTCTTCGACGCCTCGGTCGCCGACAACGTCCGCTACGGCCGGCCCGGGATGACCGACGCGGAGATCACCGCCGCCTTCGACGAGCTCGGCCTGGGCGACTGGCTGGAGACCCTGTCCGCCGGCGTCGGCACCCCGGTGGGCCAGCGGGGTGAGTCGCTGTCGGCGGGGGAGCGGCAGCTGGTGGCCGTCGCCCGCGCCTACGTGGCCGACCCCGACCTGCTGGTGCTCGACGAGGCCACCAGCGCGGTCGACCCGGCCACCGAGATGCGGCTGACCCGCGCGCTGGACGCCCTCACCACCGGGCGCACCACGCTCACCATCGCCCACCGGCTCTCCACCGCCGAGCGGGCTGACGAGGTGCTCGTGGTGGACGCCGGCCGGGTCGTGCAGCGCGGCCGGCACGCCGACCTGGTCGAGGCGCCGGGCCCGTACGCCGGGCTGCACGCCTCCTGGCGGCGCAGCTCCGGCCGCCAGCCCGAACCGGTGGTCTGAGCGCGCCGTGCCACGACGACGCCCTGGGTTGCCCGGCATGTCCGCACCCGTGCGTCGCCGCCCACCGGCCGTCGCGTTCGTCGCCGCCCTGCTCGCGCTGCTCACCGTGCTGGGCGTGGGGCTCTTCGAGCTGATCGCGCTGGCGTTCTCCAACGGGCAGTTCGGTGACGGCGGCTGGGTGGTGGTCACCGTCCCGCTGCTGCTCGTGGTCGCACTGGTCGCCGGCGCCGCGCTGCTGCTGACCGGCCGGTCGTGGCTGGCGCTGCTGCTGCCCGCGGCCGGCATCGCGGTCTTCCTGCTGGTGGTGGGCACCAGTGGCGGCGCGACGGTCGAGCTCGCGCTGGTGGCGGTCGTCCCGGCGGTCGCCGCCCTGCTCTGCTCGCTGCCCGGCGTCCGGCAGTGGGTCGACGCGCGCAGGCTGGTCCGCCGCACCGGCACGTGACTGCCCGACGGGAACGGCGTGCTCTGGGTCCGCGGGCTCGGTCAGCGGGCTCGCGCGGCGATCCCGGGGTACGCCAGGACCAGGCCCGTCTCGTCATGGACCAGCCGGCAGGAGAAGTCGAACCGCGGGGCGCTGTACTCGTAGCGCTGGTGCCCGTCCTGGTCGCTGATCCGGGCGTACTCCTGGTCGAGTCGTTCGACGTCCAGGTCGAGGGCACGCACATAGGCGGCCGGAGCGTGCGCCACCGCACCGACGGGGAGCGCGAGCCGGTGCACCGGCAGGGTGTTGGTCATCGCGGAGGACTCGAGGTCCACGTCCAGACAACCGTCCAGGAACGGCGCGGGGTCCCCGTCGATGCGCCACCGGCCGCCGCCGTCCGCCTCGAGCAGCCGGGTGCGCAGCCCGGCGTCCGAGCGGCCGGTCACGCGCGCGCTGCGGGTGCGCCAGCCGTGGTCGAGCCGGATCTCGTGGTCGACGACCCAGAGCTGCCCGTCCTCGACCGCAGCGGTGGTGCCCGTGAGCAGGTGGCCGTCGTCGACGGATCGAAAGTGGACGACCTCGAAACCCGATCGGGCGTCCTGGTGGAGCCAGGCGGCACTCGTCGGCAGCGGGAGGAACGGCATGCGCTCACCTTGGCCCGCGCCGCGGCGGCGGGCGGCGGGGCGGCACGCCCAGCGGTCTCCCAGCCGGCGGCCAGCTGGGCCCGAGGCGCCGTCCCTAGCCTGCGGACCATGACGTCGTCCCTCCAGCGTCGCAGTCCCCGAGCTGCCCCGGCTGCGTCCCGCCGCGGGTCCACCCGCGCGCCGACCGCCCCGCCCCGACCGCTGCAGGCGCCGTTCGCGGCGGTGTTCGGCCTGCTCGTCGCCGTCGAGGACGGCTACCTGGGCTGGCTGCTGTGGGACGCCGATCCCGGCTGGGGCTGGTACCTGCTGGCGCCGCTCGTGCTGGCCGCTGGTGCGCTGACCGGCGCGGTGCTGGTGCTGCGCGGCCGCGCGCTGACCCGGTGGACCAGCGGGTCGGCGGTGCTCGTCGTCTTCTCGGTGCTGCCGCTGCTCGGGCTGCTCGGCCTGGCCGGCTTCTTCGCCGTCCTCGGTGGCGGGGAGGCGGTCTGGTGGGCGCTGCTGCTGCTGGTCGGCCCGATCGGGGCGCTGTCGCTGGGATCCCGGCGGCCGGTCCGGGCGTGGACGCGACCAGGCCGACGTCGGCAGGTCGTCACCGGGGCCCGCCGCGCCCGCTAGCGTCCCCGGCGTGAGCACCGACGCTGACGTCATCGTGGTGGGAGCGGGGCTGGCCGGACTGGTCGCCACCGCGGAGCTGGCCGACGCCGGGAAGCGGGTCCTGCTGCTGGAGCAGGAGCCCGCTGCCTCCCTCGGTGGCCAGGCGCACTGGTCCTTCGGCGGGCTGTTCCTCGTCGACAGCCCCGAGCAGCGCCGGCTGCGGGTCCACGACTCCCTCGAGCTCGCCCGCCAGGACTGGTTCGGCACCGCGGGGTTCGACCGCGCCGACGACCACTGGCCGCGCCGGTGGGCGGAGGCCTACCTGCAGTTCGCGGCGGGGGAGAAGCGGGCCTGGCTGCACGCCCAGGGCGTCCGGTTCTTCCCGGTGGTCGGCTGGGCCGAGCGCGGTGGTTACACGGCCACCGGGCACGGCAACTCGGTGCCGCGCTTCCACGTCACCTGGGGCACCGGGCCGGGCGTCGTCGCGCCCTTCGCCCGCCGGGTCGCCGACGCCGTCGCCCGCGGGCTGGTCGAGGTCCGCCACCGGCACCGGGTCGACGGCCTGGTGGTCACCGACGGGGTCGTCACCGGCGTCCGGGGGGCGGTGCTGGAGGTCAGCGACGCCGAGCGCGGGACGGCGAGCAGCCGGGTCGAGGTCGGTGGGTTCGAGCTCGCCGCGCAGGCCGTCGTGGTCACCTCCGGGGGGATCGGCGGCAACCACGACCTGGTCCGCAAGAACTGGCCGGCCCGGCTCGGGCCGGTGCCGAAGCGGCTGCTGTCCGGCGTCCCGGCGCACGTCGACGGCCGGATGCTGCAGATCGCCGAGGACGCCGGCGGCCGGGTGATCAACCCCGACCGGATGTGGCACTACACCGAGGGCATCGCCAACCACTCCCCGATCTGGGCCCGGCACGGCATCCGGATCCTGCCCGGGCCGAGCTCGCTGTGGCTGGACGCGACCGGCACCCGGCTCCCGGTGCCGCTGTTCCCCGGCTTCGACACGCTGGGCACGCTCGCGCACATCGGCACGACCGGTCACGAGCACACCTGGTTCCTGCTCACCCAGAAGATCATCGAGAAGGAGTTCACCCTCTCCGGCTCCGAGCAGAACCCCGACCTCACCAACAAGGACCTCAAGCTGCTGCTCAGCCGGGTGCGGAGCGGCGCGGCCGCCCCGGTGCAGGCGTTCCTGGACTCGGGCGAGGACTTCGTCGTCTCCCGCACGCTGCCCGAGCTGGTCGCCGGGATGAACCGGGTCACCGGCGACACCCCGCACCTGGACCTGGCCACCGTCGAGCGCGAGGTCGTCGCCCGGGACCGGGAGATCGCCCACCCCTTCACCAAGGACCTGCAGATCACCGCTGTCCGGCAGGCCCGCACCTTCCTCGGTGACAAGCTGATCCGGGTCGCCCAGCCGCACCGGCTGCTCGACCCGGACGCCGGTCCGCTGATCGCCGTCCGGCTCAACCTGCTCACCCGCAAGAGCCTCGGTGGGCTGGAGACCGACCTCTCCGCCCGGGTGCTGCGCTCCGGTGGGGCGCCGTTCCCGGGGCTCTACGCCGCCGGGGAGGTCGCCGGCTTCGGCGGTGGCGGCATGCACGGCTACCGCTCGCTGGAGGGCACCTTCCTCGGTGGCTGCATCTTCTCCGGCCGGGTCGCCGGCAGGGCGCTCGCGGCCGCGCTGTGACCACACCCGAGTGGGACGCCGCCCCGCCCTACGCCGGCCCGCCCCAGTACCCGGGCTCTCAGTACGGGGACCCGCAGTACGGGAACCCGCAGTACGGGAGCCCCCAGTACCTGGGCCCGCAGTACCCGGCCGGCCCGTACCCGCCGCAGTTCGGCACCCCGCCCTCCTGGGGACCGCCGCCGTACGCGGCGCCCGGGTACCCGCCGCCGGGCTGGGGCTGGGCGCCCCGCCCGCCGCAGCTCCCGGGCTCGGTCATCGCCGCCGCGGTGATCGCCTTCGCCTCCACGCTGCTGGTGCTGCTGGGCACCGTGTACGCGATGGCCTTCAGCGCGCTGCTCAGCCTGTCCCGCGGCCCGGGGTCCGGCGTCGGCACCTGGGTGGCGGTCGTCCAGCTCGCGCTCGCCGCGCTGCTCGTCGTCGGCGGCGTGCGGGCGCTGGGCGGGGACCGCCGCTGGCTGCTGGTCGCGGCGGCCGCGCAGCTGGCGATGAGCGTCTACTGGCTGGTCGTGCTGGTCAGCATCGCGCCGTCGACGGTCAACGGCAGCGTCGCCGTGCTGCCCGTGCTCTACGGCGCGCTGGCCCTCGTCGCCGGTGGGCTGCTCGTCCTGCCCGACGCCCGTGCCCGGGCCGCGCGGCGTCCAGGCCCCGCAGCGGACGGCGGTCCGGACGCGGGCGGCTGACCGGGGCGGACCGGCCGGGTGGGACGATCGGGGCATGTCCGCCCCCGCTCCCGACACCGAGCTCGACCCGGCGGTCGCCGCGCTGCTGCACCGTGACCCGGCCGGGCTGGTCGCCGCCGTGGTCCAGCAGCACGACACCGGCGAGGTGCTCATGGTCGCCTGGATGGACGACGAGGCGCTGCGCCGCACCCTGACCACCGGCCGGGCCACCTACTGGTCCCGCAGCCGGGAGGAGTACTGGGTGAAGGGGGAGACCTCCGGGCACCGGCAGTGGGTGCGCGACGTCCGGCTGGACTGCGACGGCGACGCCCTGCTGCTGCGGGTCGACCAGGAGGGACCGGCCTGCCACACCGGCGAGCGCAGCTGCTTCCACCGCCCGCTGCCCGCGGTCGCCGGGGCCCCGGCGTGAGCCTGGAGCTGGGTGCCACCACCCCGACCCGTGAGGAGTTCGGCGCCCTCGACGCCGCCGTCGTCCCGGTCACCCGCCGGCTGCTGGCCGACAGCGAGACCGCCGTCGGCATCTACCGCAAGCTGGCCGGGAACCGGCCCGGCACGGTGTTGCTGGAGTCCGCCGAGCAGGGCAAGCAGTGGTCGCGGTACAGCTTCGTCGGCGTGCGCAGCGCCGGGGTGCTGACCGAGCGGGACGGGACGACGGTGTGGCTCGGCGACGCCCTGCCCGGGCTGACCGACGACCTCCCCGCGGACCCGCTGGCCGCCGTCCGCACGCTGGCCCGCCGGCTGCGCTCGCCGCGGACGGCCGGGCTCCCGCCGCTGACCGGAGGACTGGTCGGCTACCTCGGCTACGACGTCGTCCGCCGGCTCGAGCGGCTGCCGCAGACCGCGACCGACGACCTCGGCATGCCCGAGCTGGCGCTGATGCTGGTCACCGACCTGGCCGTGCTCGACCACACCGACGGCACCGTGCTGCTCATCGCCAACGTGGTCGGCCGGGGAGCCGACGGGTACGACGACGCGGTCACCCGGCTGGACGCGATGGCCGCCGACCTGACCAAGGCCGCGCCGCCCGCGGTGGCCACCGTGTCGGCTGCCGCGGTCCCGCCGGTCACCAGCAACATGGCGCCCGGGGTGTTCGAGGACGGCGTCGAGCGGGTGCGCGAGCACGTCCGCGCCGGCGACGTCTTCCAGACCGTGCTCAGCCAGCGCTTCGAGC
Organism: Modestobacter altitudinis; assembly: GCF_005930475.1. Taxonomy (GTDB): domain Bacteria; phylum Actinomycetota; class Actinomycetes; order Mycobacteriales; family Geodermatophilaceae; genus Modestobacter; species Modestobacter altitudinis. The sequence continues at coordinate 5,722 of NZ_SJEW01000046.1, read as the reverse complement.
TCGAGACGGCGGTCGACGCGCTCGACCTCTACCGGGTGCTGCGCGCCACCAACCCCTCGCCGTACATGTACCTGCTGCGCTTCGCCGGCCGGGAGTCCCCGTTCGACGTCGTCGGCTCCTCCCCGGAGGCGCTGGTCACGGTCACCGGTGACCGGGCCGTGGTCCACCCGCCGGCCGGCACCCGACCCCGCGGTGCGACGCCGGAGGACGACGTCCGGCTCACCGAGGAGCTGCTCGCCGACCCCAAGGAGCGGGCCGAGCACGTGATGCTGGTGGACCTGGCCCGCAACGACCTCGGCCGGGTCAGCGTGCCGGGCACCGTGGAGGTCGCCGACTTCATGCGGGTCGAGCGGTACAGCCACGTCATGCACCTGGTCTCCACCGTCGGCGGTCAGCTCGAGCCCGGCCGTGACGCGCTCGACGTCTTCGACGCCACGTTCCCGGCCGGCACCGTCTCCGGGGCCCCCAAGCCGCGGGCGATGGAGGTCATCGAGTCCCTGGAGCCGACCCGCCGCGCGCTGTACGCCGGCACCGTCGGCTACGTCGACGCCAGCGGCGACATGGACATGGCGATCGCCATCCGCACCGCGGTGCTGCACGACGGTCGGGCGTACGTGCAGGCCGGCGCCGGGGTCGTCGCCGACAGCGACCCGGCGACCGAGGAGGCGGAGACCCGGCACAAGGCCCGGGCCGTGCTGACCGCGATCGCCACGGCGGAGGGGCTGCGGGAGCTCCGGTGAGCACGGTGAGCGAGCCCTCGACACGGCGGGAGCTCACCGTCGCGGTGCTGCTGTCCGCGCTCGCCGGGGCGCTGGCGCTCTCGTCGTCCTCCCAGCCGTGGGCGGACGTGACGATCACCCGCGAGGCGCCGCTGCCGCCGACGTCGGAGGTGCTCAGCGGCAGCCAGGCCGCCCCGCTGGTCGGTGCCTGCGGTCTGCTGCTGCTCGCCGCCGCGGTCGCGGTCATCGCCGTCCGCGGTGCCGGCCGGCTCGCCGTCGGGCTGGTCGTCGCGGTCGCCGGGGGAGTCCTGGGGTGGTCGGGCCTGCGCGGGGTCACCGGCGGGCTGGACCTGGACGCCACCGACGTCACCTCCGCCGTGGGCCTGGGCCGCGCGCAGGTGACCAGCGACCCGGTCGTCGGCTGGGCCGCCCTCGCGCTCGTCGCCGGTGTGCTCGCCGTCCTCGCCGGGGTGCTGGTCGTGCTGCGCGGGCGCTCCTGGCCGGGCATGGCCCGCCGCTACGAGCGCACCGGTGCCCCGACCCGGACGAGCCCCGCACCGGCCCGGACCCGCCGGCCGGAGTCGCCCGAGGACAGGCACCAGGCGGCGTGGAAGGCCCTGGACCGCGGCGACGACCCGACAGTCTGACGCGCGGCGGGTCGGGTGGGCTCCCCGACCCCCGGGGGGAACCGGACCGGTACGTCTCTAGAGTGATCTCACCGATCCGAGTGGTGAGGGGACGCGGTCATGACACATGCTGAGTGGTTCGAGGAGGGTTCGTGAGCGTCCTCGACGACATCCTGGACGGCGTCCGTGACGACGTCGCCGCCCGGCAGGCCGCCGTGCCGCTGGCCGACGTGCAGGCCGCCGCGCGCGACGCCCGGCCCGCCCTGGACGCCCTCGCCGCGCTCCGCGCACCCGGTGTCGGGGTCATCGCCGAGGTGAAGCGGCGCAGCCCCAGCAAGGGCTCGCTGGCCGAGATCACCGACCCCGCAGCGCTCGCCGCCCAGTACTCCGCCGGCGGCGCCCGGGTGATCAGCGTGCTCACCGAGGGGCGCCGGTTCGGTGGCTCGCACGCCGACCTGGCCGCCGTCCGCGCCGCGGTCGACGTGCCGGTGCTCTGCAAGGACTTCGTGGTCAGCAGCTACCAGGTGCACGAGGCGCGGGCGCACGGCGCCGACGTGGTGCTGCTGATCGTGGCCGCGCTGGACCAGAACACGCTCACCGGACTGCTGGAGCGGGTCGAGTCCCTCGGCATGACCGCGCTGGTCGAGGTGCACGACGAGGCCGAGGCCGACCGGGCCCTGTCGGCCGGGGCCTCGGTGATCGGGGTCAACGCCCGCGACCTCACCACGCTGGACGTCGACCGCAGCACCTTCGAGCGGATCGCCCCCGGGCTGCCCAGCGGCGTGGTCAAGGTCGCCGAGTCCGGCGTCCGCGGCCCGCACGACCTGATCAGCTATGCCGGCGCCGGGGCGGACGCCGTCCTGGTCGGCGAGGGCCTGGTGACCGCCGGCGACCCGCGCCAGGCGGTCGCCGACCTGGTCACGGCCGGGTCCCACCCGGCGACCCCGCGCGCCGCCCGCTGAGGGGAAGGACCCTTGCCCCCCGCCACTCGCGAGCTAGCGGCGGGCCCCTGCAGGAGGGCCGAGGGTGGAGGCGGTCCTAGTCTTGACGCGTGACCGCCCTCCACCCCGCCGCCCCTGACGTCCGCGACCTCCCCGCGCGCCCGGAGTGGCCGGACGCGACCGGGCACTTCGGCGTCTACGGCGGCCGGTTCGTCCCCGAGGCGCTGGTCGCCGCGCTGGACGAGCTCACCGAGGCCTACGAGGCGATGCGGGTGGACCCCGAGTTCATCGCGGAGTTCGGCCGGCTGCAGCGGGACTACACCGGTCGGCCGAGCCCGGTCACCGAGGTGGCCAGGTTCGCCGAGCACTGCGGCGGGGCCCGGGTGCTGCTCAAGCGCGAGGACCTCAACCACACCGGCTCCCACAAGATCAACAACGTGCTGGGTCAGGCGCTGCTCACCAAGCGGATCGGCAAGACCCGGGTGATCGCCGAGACCGGCGCCGGGCAGCACGGGGTGGCGACGGCGACCGCCGCGGCGCTCATGGGGCTGTCCTGCACCGTCTACATGGGCGAGGAGGACACCCGCCGGCAGGCCCTCAACGTCGCCCGGATGCGGCTGCTGGGCGCTGAGGTCATCCCGGTCACGACCGGGTCCCGCACCCTCAAGGACGCCATCAACGAGGCGTTCCGCGACTGGGTGACCAACGTGGAGACGACCAACTACGTCTTCGGCACCGTCGCCGGCCCGCACCCCTTCCCGGCGATGGTCCGCGACTTCCAGCGGGTGATCGGCGACGAGGCCCGCGGGCAGGTCCTCGAGCGGGAGGGCCGGTTGCCCGACGTCGTCCTGGCCTGCGTCGGAGGCGGGTCCAACGCCATCGGCATCTTCACCGCCTTCGTGCCCGACGACGGCGTCCGGCTGGTCGGCCTGGAGGCCGGCGGGGACGGCGTGGACACCGGCCGGCACGCGGCCACGATCACCGGCGGCGACCCCGGGGTGCTGCACGGCGCGCGGTCCTACCTGCTGCAGGACGACAACGGGCAGACCATCGAGTCGCACTCCATCTCGGCCGGCCTGGACTACCCGGGCGTCGGCCCCGAGCACGCCTTCCTGCACGACATGGGGCGCGCGGAGTACCGGCCGGTCACCGACGCCGAGGCGATGGAGGCCTTCGCGCTGCTCTGCCGCACCGAGGGCATCATCCCGGCGATCGAGTCCGCGCACGCCCTTGCCGGGGCGATGGTGGTCGGCCGGGAGCTCGGCCCGGACTCGCTGCTGCTGGTCAACCTCTCCGGCCGCGGCGACAAGGACGTCGAGACGGCGAGCGCCTGGTTCGGCCTGGGGGAGCACACCGCGCCGACCGACTCCGACGAGCGGGCCGTCGAGGCCGGCCGCGGCGCCGAGCCCGGCCCGGGGCTGGACGAGGACCAGCAGCCCACCGAGGGCGCGGTCACCAATGACGAGGCCGTCGCCGGTCAGGACGCTGGGGAGCAGGCGTGAGCGCCCTGGAGACGGCCATCGCGGCCGCCAAGGGGGAGGGCCGGGCGGCGCTGATCGCCTACCTCCCGGTCGGCTACCCCGACGTCGACACCTCGATCGCCGCCATGGTCGCTGCCGTCGAGGGTGGGGCGGACGTCGTCGAGGTCGGCGTCCCGTACTCCGACCCCGGCATGGACGGGCCGGTGATCCAGGAGGCGGTGGACGTCGCCGTCCGGGCCGGCGTGGGCATGCGGGACGTGCTGCGGGCCGTCGAGGCGGTCGCCGCCGCCGGCGCCGTCCCGGTGGTGATGAGCTACTGGAACCCGATCGAGCGCTACGGCGTCGACCGGTTCGCCGACGACCTGGCCGCCGCCGGGGGAGCGGGCGCGATCACCCCCGACCTGATCCCCGACGAGGCCTCGACCTGGCTGGCCGCCACCGAGCGCACCGGCCTGGACCGGGTGTTCCTGGTCGCCCCGAGCTCGACCGACGCCCGGCTGGCCGCCACCGCCGCGGCCTCGCGCGGCTTCGTCTACGCAGCCTCCACCATGGGGGTCACCGGTACGCGGGCCACCGTCGGCGACGCCGCCGAGCGGCTGGTCGCCCGGACCCGCTCGGTCACCGACACCGCCGTCTGCGTGGGGCTCGGTGTCTCCAGCGGGGACCAGGCCGCGGAGGTCGCGGCCTTCGCCGACGGGGTCATCGTCGGTTCGGCCTACGTGCGGGCCCTGCTCGCCGGCGAGGGCGCGGACGGCGTGCGTGTCCTGTCCGCGGAGCTCGCGGCGGGCGTCCGGCGTGCGAAGGTGCGCACATGACCGTGCTCGCCGCGATCCCGAGCCCGACCCAGGGGGTCTGGGAGCTCGGCCCCTTCCCGCTGCGCGGCTACGCGCTGTGCATCATCGCCGGCATCGTGGTGGCCTGCTGGCTGGGGAACCGCCGCTGGGTCGCCCGCGGCGGTGCCCCCGGCGACGTGCTGGACATCGCCGTCTGGATGGTGCCCTTCGGGATCATCGGCGGCCGGATCTACCACGTGCTCACCACCCCGGAGCCCTACTTCGGCGAGGGCGGGGACCCGATCCGGGCCCTGGCCATCTGGGAGGGCGGCCTGGGCATCTGGGGCGCCATCGCCCTGGGCGGCGTGGGCGCCTGGATCGGCTGCCGCCGCCGGCGCATCCCGCTGCCGGCCTTCGCCGACGCGCTCGCCCCGGGGATCGTGCTCGCCCAGGCGATCGGCCGGCTGGGCAACTGGTTCAACAACGAGCTCTACGGCAGGGCCACCGACCTCCCGTGGGGGCTGACCATCCACCAGTGGGACTCCTCGGCGGGCCGGGCGCTCACCGGTGCTGACGGCCGAGCCGAGGTGCTGGGCACCTTCCAGCCCACCTTCCTGTACGAGCTGCTGTGGGACGTCGGCGTCGCGCTGCTGGTCATCTGGGCCGACCGCCGCTTCCGGCTCTCGCACGGCCGGGCGTTCGCGCTCTACGTGGCCGCCTACTGCGTGGGCCGGCTGTGGATCGAGACGCTGCGGATCGACACCGCCGAGCACTTCTTCGGCGTCCGGCTCAACGTGTTCACCTCGATCGTCGTCGGCCTGCTGGCGGTGGCCTACCTCGTCGCCCAGCGCGGGCGCCCCCGCGAGGTCATCACCCGCGGCGCGGAGGAGGCCGGTGCCCGCGAGGACGGCGCCGGCGCCGACCCGTCGACCGAGCCGTCCGGTGGGCACCCGGTGGAGACGCCGGCCGACGGCGCTGCCGGCCGGCGGACGCCTCCCGACGAGGGTGACCGTCCGGCCGGGGGCTGACCCCCGGCGAGCCCTGGACGGCGTGCCGGGGAGAGACATGTGCGACATCAGGTCGACATGTCGCGGACGTCCCCGGTCTGTGTACGCTCGCAGCGGCCGACCAGCGATCCTGGGCCGGCCGGCGACGTCGGACCGGGCCAGTGCTGCCCCGCGC
>NZ_SJEW01000045.1 GCF_005930475.1 Modestobacter altitudinis | reverse complement strand
GCATGCGACCACCCCCAACAGAGGAAGCACCCCAACCACCACCGGACGACGACCCCCCGCCCTTCTAGTCCTCCGCAGGAAGTCGCTGGCTGCGGCACGGGCGGCGTCCCTACCCTGCGCGGCGTGGAGATCCAGTGGCGTGGGCCGTTCACCAGCAGCGAGGCCAACCAGCTGCACGCGGAGGCCTTCGGCACCCGGGTCTTCAGTGACGCCGAGTGGAACTGGCCCGACCAGGTGGCCGCGCACAGCCTCGGCTGGGTCACCGCCCGGGACGGCGAGGCGCTGGTCGGCTTCGTCAACGTGCTCTGGGACGGCGAGGTGCACGCCTGGCTGCAGGACGTGATGGTCGCGGCAGCCAGCCGGCATCAGGGCGTCGGACGCCGGCTGGTCGACGCCGCCCGCGACGGCGCTCGCGCGGCCGGCTGCGACTGGCTCCACGTCGACTTCGCCGACGAGCTGGCGCCCTTCTACCTCGACGCCTGCGGCTTCCGCCCCACCCCAGCAGGGCTGATGGCGCTGTGAACCCGCTGCCTGCCGGCACACCAGCGAGCCGGGCTGCTTGACTGACCGTCATGGACCTGCCCGTGATGCCCCCGGTCAAGCCGATGCTCGCCAAGCCCGCGGCAAAGCTGCCCACCGGCGAGGGCTGGTTCTACGAGCCGAAGTGGGACGGGTTCCGCTGCATCGTCTTCCGGGACGGCGACGAGGTCGAACTGGGCAGCCGCAATGAGCGCCCGCTGACGCGGTACTTCCCCGACGTCGCCGAGGCGGTCAAGGCCCACCTGCCCGAACGGTGCGTCGTCGACGGCGAGATCGTCGTCCCCCGCGGTGACCGGCTGGACTTCGAGTCGCTGCTGCAGCGCATCCACCCGGCCGCCTCCCGGGTGACCAAGCTGGCCACCGAGACACCGGCCTCCTTCGTCGCCTTCGACCTGCTCGCGCTGGGTGATGAGTCGCTGCTGGAGACCCCCTACGCCGAGCGGCAGGCCCGGCTGCGCGAGGCGCTGGCCGGCGTCCGGGCGCCGGTCTACGTCTCCACCGTCACCGAGGACGCCGAGGTCGGGCAGCGCTGGTTCGCCGAGTTCGAGGGCGCCGGCCTCGACGGCGTCATCGCCAAGCGCGGTGACCAGGTCTACGCCCCCGACCAGCGGCTGATGACCAAGGTCAAGCACGTGCGGACGGCGGACTGCGTCGTCGCCGGGTTCCGTTGGCACAAGAGCGGCCCGATCGTCGGATCGCTGCTGCTCGGGCTCTACGACGACGCCGGGAGCCTGCAGCACATCGGCGTCGCCGCCTCCTTCCCGATGGCGCGCCGGGCGGAGCTGGTCGAGGAGCTCGCTCCCTACCGGGCCGAGGCGCTGGACGGGCACCCCTGGCAGGACTGGGCCAACGCGCAGACCGACGCCGACGGCGAGCACCGGATGCCCGGCGCCACCAGCCGCTGGAATGCCGGCAAGGACCTGTCCTGGGTGCCGTTGCGTCCGGAACTCGTGGTCGAGATCCGCTACGACCAGCTCGAGGGCAGCCGGCTCCGGCACACCGGGCAGTTCCAGCGCTGGCGGACCGACCGGGACGCCCGGTCGTGCACGTACGACCAGCTCGAGGTGCCGGTGAAGTACGACCTCGCCGAGGTGCTGGGCGGCTGACCGGGCCGGGCCTGGCGGGTTCCCGGGACTCGCTGAGCGGTTCCTCACGGTCCCGCGGGCTGCCGCATCCCGGCTGGGCTCCTACTCTGGTTGATCATGACCGTGCACCGCCGCCTGGCCGCCACCGGAGGAGCCCTCCTCGCACTCGCCCTCACGCTCGCGGGCTGCACGTCGTCCGGGGACGACGCGGAGGAGGCCGCCGCCAGCTCCTCCGCGGCGGCCGCGAGCTCCGCGGAGGCGGCCGCGGCCAAGCCGATCGAGTGGCGTGACTGCAGCAGCGACATCGCCGCCCTGATCGCTGGGCGTCCCGGCGCCGACCGACCGCTGTCCTTCCAGTGCGGTACGACGACGGTCCCGGTCAGCTATGCCGACCCGACCGGTGGCACGCTGACGCTCTCCCTGGTCAAGGCCACGCTGGCCGGCCAGGCCAACCGGATCGGCTCACTGGTGGTCAACCCGGGCGGGCCGGGCCAGCCCGCCACCTTCGAGGCCATCCAGTCCGCGCTGACCCTGCCGACCGACGTCCTCGGCCGTTTCGACGTCGTCGGCGTCGACCCCCGAGGCGTGGGGCTCTCCGACCCCGCGGTCACCTGCATCGGCGACCAGCAGAAGGACGAGCTGTTCGCCGCCGACCCCCGCGCCACCGATGCGGCCTCGCTGGCCACCGCGTTCGGCCGGGTGGACGCCGTGGCCGCTGGCTGCACGGAGAAGTACGAGGACGCACTCGGCGCCTTCGACACCGTGGACACCGCCCGGGACATGGACCTGGTCCGCCAGTCGCTCGGCGACGAGCAGCTGACCTACCTGGGCTACTCGTACGGGACGACGCTCGGCTCGACCTACGCCGAGCTGTTCCCCGACCGGGTGCGGGCGATGGTCCTCGACGGCGCCGTCGACCCCGATGTGGGGCAGCAGCAGTTCGCCGAGGGGCAGGCGCAGGCCTTCGAGGCAGCGTTCGACGCCTTCGCCGCGAACTGCACCGCACTGGTCAGCGGCTGCCCGCTCGGCTTCGACCCGCGGCTGTTCGTCACCGACCTGCTCGACCAGGCCGCGGCCGCCCCGATCCCCAGCAGCCGACCGGGCGAGACCCGGCAGGCCACGCCCGGACTCGTCCTTGAGGGCATCCGGTCGGCGCTGTACCAGCCCAGCGCCTGGCCCCAGCTGACCCAGTCGCTGGCGAACGCCCGCAACGGCGACGCCGCCGGGGTCCTCACCCTCGCCGACACCTACACCGGCCGGAACGACGACGGCACCTACACCAACGTCGTCGACGCCAACGTCGCGGTGACGTGCGCGGACACCGACGAGGAGTTCACCCAGCAGCAGGTGAGCGCGCTGGTCACCGACTGGGCCACCCGCTACCCGCTGTTCGGGGCGGACGCCGCGCTGGGTCTGTACACCTGCTCGGCCTGGGACGCCCCGCGCACCCCGCTGCCGGACCGGGACGCCGCGGGCAGTGCGCCCATCGTGGTGGTCGGCACGCAGGGCGACCCGGTGACCCCCGCGGTCGGCGCCGCTGACATGGCCGCGGACCTGACCAGCGGGGTGCTCCTCACCTGGCAGGGCACCGGGCACACCGCCTACCCCAGGACCGAGTGCGTCACCGCGGCGGTCAACGCTTACCTGATCGACCTCGTCGTCCCACAGGACGGACTGACCTGCCCGGCCTGATCGCGTCCTGGGGTCGACCGGCTGGCGGCATCGCCCGGGTTCTCCGGCGTGGTCCGGCGTCTGCAGGAGCTGCTCACCCCCTGAGGGGAGGGTGCTGCCGCGGCGGCCGACGGCGGGGCAGACTGCTCTCCCCGGGCACGCCCCGCCCGCCGGAGAGAACGGAGCCCCTCGTGGCCAGCAGCAAGGACGCCGTGGTCCTGGACGTCGCCGGGCACGAGGTGCGGGTCAGCAGCCCGGAGAAGCCCTACTTCGGCGACAAGGGCATCCGCAAGATCGACGTCGTCAACTACTTCGTCTCCGTGGGCGAGGGCATCCTGTTCGCGCTGCGCGACCGGCCGACGACGCTGGAGCGCTGGCCCGGTGGCGTGTTCGAGGGTGCCCGGCTCTCCACCCGGATGGACAACACCGGCGACGCGTTCTACCAGAAGCGGGTGCCCAAGAACGCGCCCGAGTGGGTGCCGACGGCGCACATCACCTTCCCCAGCGGGCGGACCGCCGACGAGATCGCGCCGGACTCGGTGGCCGTCGTCGCGTGGTGCGCGAACCTGGGGACGCTGACCTTCCACCCGTGGCCGGTGTCGAAGACCGACGTCGAGTCCCCCGACCAGATTCGCATCGACCTCGACCCGCAGCCGGGCACCGACTTCTCCGACGCGGTGTGGGTGGCCCCGCACGTGCGCGAACTGCTGCACGAGCTCGGCATGGAGGGCTGGCCCAAGACCTCCGGCGGCCGCGGCGTGCACGTGTACGTGCCCATCCAGCCGCGGTGGACCTTCCCCGAGGTGCGCCGGGCGGTGATCGCGTTCGGCCGCGAGCTGGAACGGCGGATCCCCGACCGCGTGACGATGAACTGGTGGAAGGAGGAGCGCGGCGAAAAGATCTTCATCGACTACAACCAGATGGCCAGGGACCGGACGATCGCGTCGGCTTACTCCATCCGGGCGAAGTCGCACGCCCCGGTCAGCGCCCCGCTCGACTGGGACGAGCTGTCCGACGTCTCACCGTTCGACTTCGACGTCCTCACCATGCCGGCCCGGTTCGCCGCCGTCGGCGACAAGCACGCCGGGCTGGCCGACCACGCCTTCGGCATCGAGCCGCTCATCGAGCTGGCCGACAAGCAGGAACGCGACCTCGGGCTGGGCGAGATGCCCTATCCCCCGGACTACCCGAAGATGCCGGGCGAGCCGATGCGGGTGCAACCCAGCCGTGCCAAGCGTCCTGACAGCGAGAACGGCACCTGAAGTCGTGGTTCGAGGGCTAGCTGTACTGACCGGGGACGTTGGTCGAGGAGCTGTGACGACAGGATCTGATTGAGATCTTGTCCGGGGAGGACCTCCGGGCGTGGACTGGAGCTCCCGAAGGCATCCACCCACGACCCCGAGGTCCGTCCTCGTGTCCCACGCCGATTCCGACGCCGACCGACCCGACGCCACCGGCTGCACCCCCGCTGGACGTCGTCGACGTCGTCCACCGGGACCGGCGCGGTCACCGGCCAGCAGCCGGCCAAGAGCTCGGCGCGCACCCTCGCCTCGTCACTCCGGGCGACCCGCAGCAGGAACGCTCCCTTGTTCCCACCGGCAGCTGCGCCAACCCGACGGAGCGCTCCGTGAGCCTGTCGTCGACGGCCATGGGAGCGCTGCGTCCGCGGCCACGGCAGGCCGGTCGGCGTCGATGCGCGGGAAGTCGACGACCATGCGCAGGGCGGCGCTCGACTGGCCCGGTCCCGGAGGGGACGAGTGGCTCGACCGCCTTCTCGTCGACCTCACGGTTGCCGACCTGGACCAGCCACGCCGAGTGGAGCAGACGCAGGTCCCCCGCCATCAGTTCGGCGCGGCGAGGCACTGACCCACCCGGGGCACCGGCTTGGAGTGGGTGAGGGTCGACCAATGGTGGCCAAATCGCGGCACGAAGCAGAGAAGCTCGTTTGGATTCCTCCCACGCAAGCCTCTGAGCTGGGGTTTTTCCCGTCGACTGACAGGATTCGGGCCTGCGACCCTTGACCTTGAGCTCCAGGCGAGCCATCCACCAGCGTCCCTGCTCGTGTCGGTCGCCGGCCACCTCCTGAGTCCACTGTGCGCGACTGCGGGCACGCTGGGAAGACGATCGGGTCGCCCGTCTGACCGGGCGAGACGCGCGGCTGCGCGGACCACCGAGACGGGCCGCCTCCTCACCGGGGGCAGCGGATGTGCCGCCGCCCCCGGTGGAGGAGCGGGGTGTCACGAGATCCGATCGGCGTCCGTCCGCGTCACGCCGCCTCCTGCTCCACGGGGTCGGCGGACTCGACGAGCCGCTCGAGCTCCTCCAGGTCGAACGCGTGGCCCATCGCGAGGAACCCGGCACGGTTGGGGTGCAGGTGGTCGCCGGGTCCACCCACCGACGAGTTGGTGTCGTAGGACGGCAGGAGCCGGCCGGGGTTGGCCGGGTCCTCGGTGGCCGCCGCGAAGTCGGCGACCGCGTCGAACATCCCGCTGGTCCGGATGAAGTCGTTGACCGCGCGTCGCCGTGCGTCGGTCTCGGCCGTGCCGTAGTTCGCCAGCCCCTCCTCGGCGCCGCCCGAGGGCGTCAGCGTCGCGCCGATGATGGGGATCCCGCGGGCGTGGACCCGGTCGATGATCTCCTGCATGCCGGCGATGACCTGGTCGGCGGTCGCGCCGCCGCCGCCGATGTCGTTGATGCCCTCGAAGAGGATGACCGCGCCCAGGCCGGGTTGACTGAGCACGTCCTCGTCGAGCCGGTCGATGGCCGGAGGGCCGTCGCACGGCTGACATCCGCCCGGAAGACGCCCCACCCGGGTGACCATGTTGCCGGCAATGCCCTGGTTGACCACTGAGAGCACGCGGTCGTCACGCTCGGCCAGCAGGCGGCGCTGCAGCACGTCCGGCCAGCGGTCGTTGCCGTTGATGGTGGAGAAGAACCCGTCGGTGATGGAGTCGCCGAGGGCGACCACCGTCGCGGCGTCCTCCCGCTGGACCTCCAGCCCGGTCAGGAAGAACCAGCTCGTGGTGGAGTGCGGGAACGCCTCGTCCGTCACGTCGTCGGTGTGGTCGCCCGCACCCGGGTCGGAGACGTAGGAGGTGGTGAAGGACGCCGCGTGCCAGGTCATCGGTCCGCTGTCACCCTGCACGTGGAGGCTCACCGCGAGGTTGGACCGCTGCGCCTCCTCGTCGCTGAGTGTGATGGCGACCGGGTCGCTGTACAGCTCCTCACCCGGCTGCAGCGTCACCGACGGCTGCCCGTCGAAGGCGAGCCGCCGGCTGCTGCCCGGGACGACCGTGGCGCCGCTCTGCTGCAGGGCGACCGTCGCCGGGCCGAAGGTCACCGGCTGGGTGCCGAATCTGTTGCTCAGCCGCACCCGCCACGCGTCACCGCCGATGCTCGGGTGCACGACCATGCGCAGGGTCTGGTCGTGCGCCTGCTCGTCGGGGAAGGCGTACTCGAGCAGCGGCTGCTCGATCCCGGGCGCCACCTCCCCGAGCGGCCCGGGCTGCCCCACCGCGTAGCCGATCGGGTAGACGCCCTGCGGCGAGGTGGTCCACGACCCCACCCACGGCGCCGCACCGGAGTCTTGCGATGCCGCCGCGGGACGTGCGTGCAGTGGCGTCACCCCCGAGGCCGGTGCCGCGAACAACAGGCACAGGATCGCCGCGACGGCGGCTGTGGTCACAGGTCGCACTCTCATGCTGTTCCCCCTTGAAGCAGCGACCCCCCGGGGGGTCCAGAGCGTGCCGGAAGCATAGGAAGGCCACAGGAGTCTGACAATGGCCCTCGTCCGACGCCGCCGAGCCCTCCCGTCCTCCAGTGAGGAAGGGCGGGGTGTGCGACTGACGACCTCGTGCGGGGTCAGCGGGATGCCTTGCTGTGCCCCGCTCCCGCGGACGGTGTCGGTGAACGGGACATCTACGCCTCGCTCGTGGCCCATCCGGCGCTGCGCATCACCATCTACGACGCCACCCCGTTCCGCCCAGCTGCAGCAGCTTCGCCGTCACCCTGGGAGCCGCCCGGAATCCCCTCACCGCCGCCGGGGGCGCGGCACCTATCGGACGTATGTGGCCCTACGCGTCGACGAGGTGAAGTACGCGGCGAGCCTCGTCGAGATCCCACACCCACACCCACAGCCGATAGGGCGGGTCGATCCGATGGTGGCTGAATCGACCGAGCTTCTTCCGGTCGCGGATGTCCACGCACGCACCCAGCCGTTGCTCCGACCAGCGACATCTGTGCGAACTGACATGAGTTGGCCGACGGGTCGGCCAGGGCGGCGATGGTCGCCACGGCAGCGCGTGACGCGGGCCGGGCGTTGCAGGCGACCTCAGGTGAAGTCACCATTCAGGTACGCAGGTACCGAGTTTCTCCAACATCAGACTGCAGTGCGTGCTGAGCGGATCCCCAGTGCCGAGCAGCCGGTTGGGTCAGGAGGCGATGGGTTCGATGTCGCGGGTGCAGAACATGCAAACCGAGGCATCGACCGGGACGAAGCTCTTGCAGTGATCGCACTCGCGACTGCCCTGCGCCCCGGCCGCCTCCCTGCCGGTCGCGCGACGAATCGCCTGCACCAGGAGCATGATCGTGAACGCCAGTAGGAGGAACGACACGAACGCCGTCAGGAATGCCCCGTAGCGGATCTGAGAACCGTTCACCGTCAGGACCAAGGCATCGAAGTTCGGCGCGCCGAAGATGGCGGCGACCAGAGGGAGGATGACGTCGCCAACCAAGGACTCCACGACGGCTGCGAAGGCGACGCCGATGGCGAGTCCTACGGCGAGGTCGACCAAGCTGCCTGAGAAGGCGAAGTTCTTGAAGCTGGTCAGCAGCGCGCGCATGACATCTCCTCGCCAGGAAAGCCGAGCCCGCAGACTAACGAATGTTGATCGTGACTGTCGGCGGCGCCACCACGACCAGTCCGCGGTGTCGTCTGGATCGGGTCGTTGGGCGCGGATGAGCCGTTGAGCAACCGCCGGAGCTCGGGCACGGTCAGCGCAATGAGCTGCTCGGTTCCGGCTGCGGGGCCCCCTCTTCTGCGGTAGCGCGGGTGGCACTCAGACAGGCGTGGGCGAACATGGCCAAGGTGATGTGCCGATACCAGGCGGTGTAGTCGCGCATCTGAAAGGTGGCCGAGCCGGCCTCGTTCTTGGCCGCCTGGAAACACTCCTCGATGCGCCAGCGACCGCCGGCCACGGCGATCAGCTGCTCGAGGGTGGTCCCGGCCAGCCCGGCGCAGACGCAACAGGCCAGTTCGGCCGGCTCGTCAAAGCCTGTCGGGATGGCGCGCCGGGCGAGCACATGGCGCGCCCGACCGGGGTCGAAGCTGGCCAGCAGTCCAGGCGCGCCCAGTCGTCGCGGTACCGGTCCCAACCGGAGGTAATCCGGAACTGCTGAACGGGCATCAGCTGGACCACAGGGACGGACCCCTGACCGGGAACACCGGGGCGCAGGGTGCCGGGGCGCGAGGAGTTGCCACCGTGACCGCGCCTCGGCCGCGGAGGGCATGGTGACTGCATGGTCCTGTGCGCCCACGGACCGAAGGGCAGGTGCTGGCGCCCAGTGCTCACGTCAGCCCAACAGAGGAGCGGGCGCATCGGACGGGAGATGTCTCCACTGCCGCCCCGCGGGCGGTGTCTCGCAGCGGTCCATCAGCGACAGGGTGACTGCGTGGCAGGGCCGCTTTCAGCGAGCCAGTATCCGGGCCCGCCCGACTCGCAGGGCGAGGTACAGCCATACATGTCAGCCGACCGCCACGATGTGCGTCCAGTTCGAAGCGACGCCGCTGCTGTGCCGCTCCACCAGATGTCCGGAACTGTCGATGTGCCCGACCGAGAAGGTCCCGTCGTGGCTGCGGTAACACAGGACGTTGTGGCCGACCGCCACGATGTGCGTCCAGTTCGGGGCTGCGACGTTGCTGTGCGTCTCGACCAGGTGCCCAGAACTGTCGATGTGTGCGACGAAGAAGGTCCCGTCGTCGCTGCGGTAGAACAGGACATTCGAGCCGATCGTCACGATGTGCGTCCAGTTCGGAGCTGTGCTGCCGTTCTGGCTCCCGCTGAGATGCCCAGAAGTGTCGATGTGCGCGACGAAGAAGGTCCCGTCGTCGCTGCGGTAGAACAGGACGTCGGAGCCGATCGTCACGATGTGTGTCCGGTCGGGGGCTGCGCCGCCGCTCTGGTCCTCGAGGAGGAGCACCGAGCCGTCGATGTGACCGACGGACGATGTTCCGTCGTCACCGCGATAGAACGTGACGTGCAGGCCCATCTCGATTCTCCTCGTGCCGTGTGGCTCATGCCTCCCACCGCGGCGAACGGCGCAAGAGCGGATCCGCTCACCCCCTCGCCCTTCGTCTCGGTGATCGGCGGGAAGTCAACGCCTCGGCCGTCACCGACCTGTCACGCTGGGCATCAGAACGGTGAGTGTTGCGATCGGCGTCGACCGTCTCCATCGAAGTGGGAGCAGCCCCGTCCGCAGGGCCGAGAACTGCTGCGGCTCCGTCACCCGCGCCGCAGCGGATCTCCCGACGCCTCCACGTCCGGGCGCTGGGTCTACATCGCCACCACGTCGGGCACCGGCCCCTCGAGTGCGATGCGAAAACGCGCTGAACACGTGTGCAACCCGCCCGCGAGCGGTCGGCTCGAAGGTACGACAGTGCCCCTGTACGGCTGGCACGGTCGAGAGGATGCTGCTGCGCCACCGAGCAGTTCTCTGCGTCACAGAGGGGCCCGACATGGCGAATACCGCGCTGGGGATGCGGAAACGAACACTGGTGCAGTCCATGGGCGCGAGCGCTGCCCTCTTCGGGATCGCCGGCGTCCTCGCCCCGCAAGCGCTCGGAACGGCCTACGGCGTCCCGCCGTCGCCCCACACCACGCAGCTGCTCCGCCTGTTCGGAAGCCGCATGCTCGCTCTCGCCGCGTGGACCTTCACCGCCCGGACGAAGGAGGAGACCGATCGTGTGCTGGGCGTTGCGGCGGCCATGAACCTCGTCGACGTGCTGATCGGGCTCGCCGCGGCGCGCACTACGGGGACCACTGCGGTGCGAGCCGCAACCACGAGCGCGATCTTCGCCGCCCTCGGCCTGGCCGTCCGCTCGCTGGAGGACTGAGCCGTCGGCTCAGCGCTCGCCAGGTGGGTGTCGTACTGGGCCGCGAGAACGAACCTGCTCGTGCTGGAGACACCTCCAGCGGCCCAGTGACGTCGAGGATCTGCGCGGAGTCGAGGGGTGACGGTGACCATCCGCTGTCACTCATGGAGGATCCATCGGCCGACCGTGGACCCACCGCGTCGCGCACAGCTGATGTCGCCTGCTCGTCGTCCTCCTTCGCGCGGTGAGGGGCCCACAGTGGAACTACCAGGCCTCCTCTCCACCCCGATCGCCATCCCGGACCAGACGGCACGACTACGCACGAGCGCATCGCCGGGTCGTCGGCCGCAGCACCTCGGCGGGGTGCGCTCGGGGATGGACTGAACGGTCGCCATCGGGGAGTCATCGCTGGCTGCTGACCGCCGCCCTCGACCTGCGGGTCATCGGCCGAGGAAGGCCAGGACGGCCAGCACGCGCCGGTTGTCGTCCGCGCCCTGCTGCAGGCCGAGCTTGGTGAAGACCCCGCGGACGTAGGCCTCGACGGTCTTGGGACTCAGATGGAGCCGCTCGGAGATGGCCTGGTTGGAGCGGCCTTCCGCCATCACCGACAGGACGTCGCGCTCGCGGTCGGTGAGGTCGTCGAGGGGATTGCGCAGCCGCTTGCGGGCCACCAGGCTCGCCACCACGGACGGATCGATCACCAGGCCGCCCGCGGCGACGCGGCGGACGGCGTCGCTGAGCTCGCCGAGGTCGGAGACGCGCTCCTTGAGCAGATAGCCGGCTCCCACTGCGCCGTCCTCGATCAGCTGGAGCGCGTAGGCCGCCTCGACGTGCGCGGAGAGCACCAGGACGCCGATCGCGGGATGGTCGTCGTGGATCGCCCGGGCCGCGTCGAGCCCCTCTGTGGTGTGCGTCGGAGGCATCCGGATGTCGACGACGACCACGTCAGGTGGATCGGCCCGCACCTGTGCGAGCAGCGACGGTCCGTCCCCTACCCGGGCGGTCACCTCGAATCCCGCCTCGGCGAGCAGCCGGGACAGTCCCTCCCGGAACAGGACGGCGTCGTCGGCCACGGCAATGCGCATCTGGGGACCTCCCGCGCCGGTCCGCGAATGGTACTGACGATCCGGTGCAGGCCAGCCCCCTACGCGCCCGGCGCGCGGCCGAGAACCATGAGGTCATGGACCCGCGGCTGCTGATCGTCGACGACCAGTGCTCCTGGACGTGCAGCTCCCCGACATCGACGGCTTCCGCGTCTCCGAAGCGCTCACCGCGATGGCCGGGGCACCGGCCGTCGTACTGGTTTCCAGCCGCTCCCGCGACGACTACGGAGATCAGGTCACGGGAAGCGGCGCCCGCGGGTTCGTCGCCAAGGCGGAAGTGAGCGGGAACACCCTCCGCGCGGTGCTCGCGCAGGTGACGGCGAACAGACCGTGAAGGGCGGGACCACGGGGCCAGCCCTGTAAGGACCGCAGGGACCACCTGCTGGTCCCGGGCGGGTGCACGGCGAACTCTCGAGACCGTCGAACCGATCCGCTGTTGCTGGAGGCTCTGATGTCCCGCACCCTGCGCCCGATCCCGACGCTGTTCCGAGCCGGAGTAGCCGGCGCGGTCGCCGTCGTCCTGCTGACCGCCTGCGGCGGTGACAGCGGGAACACCGCGACCGACTCGCCGCAGACCTCCAGCGCCGCCGGTGACAACGAGTCCGCCCCGACCGCCGCGCCGGATGCAGCCGACTTCTGCAACCAGGCCGCCACCATCGACGAGCGAGTCGACACCGCCCTCTCCGACCTGGACGACGGCGACGCGTCGCTCTCCGACGCGTTCCACCAGATCGCCGTCGAGCTGCGCGGCATCACCGCGCCAGCCGCGATCACCTCCGATTGGGATGCGATGGCGGCCGGCCTCGACCGGATGGCCGATGCGCTGGGCGACGTCGACGTCACCGACCTCGGCTCGCTGGAGTCCCTGGACGAGGCCGAGGGCGACCTCACCGCCTCCAGTGACAGCGTGGACACCTACCTCAGCGACGAGTGCGGGATCTGACCGTGGGCCGTCCCGAGACCCAGGTCGTCGTCGGCGGCGCCCCGATCTGCTCATCCACACCGTGCGCACGGTGACCGGGCGACCGGCGCTAGTGCGAGACGTCCGCCTGGTCCCGGTGGGGCAGCTCGGCGGTGACGACAGTCCCGCCGTCGACCGGACTGGCCAGCCGCAGCCGTCCGCCGAGCGCCTCGACGCGATCGGTGAGACCGCGCAGGCCTGAGCCGCGCGTCGGATCGGCACCACCCACGCCATCGTCGGCGATCTCGATGACGACCCCGCCGTCGTCGCGGGTGACCCGGACGGTGACGGCCGTGGCGTTCGCGTACTTGGCCACGTTCGTGAGCGCCTCGGACGCCACGAGGTAGGCGGCGAACTGCACCGGCTCCGGCAGCCGGTCACCAGGGACGACGGACAGCGTGGTGGGCACCGCCGAACGGAGGACCAACGCGTCGAGGGCGGGCTCCAGCCCACTGTCGAGAGCTGCCGGGTGGATTCCACGGGCCAGCTCCCGCAGCTCCTCCAGGGACCGCGACAGCTCGTCGCCTGCCGAGGTCAGAAGCAGCTCGGCGTCCCCGGGGTCGCGGCGGATCTGCCGCTGGATCAGCGACAACTGGAGGGCGAGGGTGACCAGACGCTGCTGGGCGCCGTCGTGCAGGTTGCGTTCGATGCGGCGCCGTTCACCGTCGGCGGCGGCGATGATCCGTTCCCGCGATGCCTCGAGCTCCGCCAGCCGCGCTTGAGCCTCGGCGTGCAACTGGGCGTTCTCCAGGGCCAGGGCCGCCGCGCCGCCGATCGCCTCCACCAGTTCAGGGTCGTCGTCGAGAGAGCTGTCGTAGACGAGGACCGCGACCACGTCACCGTCGCGCTCCACCCTGGAGAACGACCGCTCCCCGTCCGCATCAGGCAGGACGACGGAGGCACCGTCCCCGTCGACGTAGCCCAGATCGCCGTGACGCGGGTACGCGATCAGCAGGGCCGGATCACCCAGCGCGCGCGCCAGCGCCGCCTGCAGGTCGCCTGGACGCATGGTGCGCAGGCCGCGGAACAGGTCGGCGAGGCCACCGCGCGCCAGGCGGGAGCGCAGCAGCCCCCAGAGGAACGCCGCCGGAACGCTGACGAGCGAGCAGGCTGCGACCCACAGCAGGAGCTGTGAGCGCTCTCCGGTGACGAGGCCGACGACCACCAGCAGGGCGAACAGCAGCAGGCAGGCCGCCCCTGCCACGCCCGGCAGCAGCGCCCGGCGACCCGGTGCCGACGCCGCGCGCCACCGGGCAGCGAGCACCCCGGCAGTGGCGACCGGTACGGCCACGAACACCGCGCGCTGGGCGGTGTCGACGACGCCGGCGATCCGTTCATCCGGGGCGACGAGGAAGAGGTTGCCCTGCTCGGGGGAGAACATCAGCCACAGCGGAGCGAGGACGAGCAGCTCGAACACGATCACGCCGACCAGCGCCCTGTCCGACCTGGTCCGGAGCCGCCCGCCGGTGAGCAGCGTCAGCACGAGCGGCACGAAGAAGAGGACCCAGAGGTCGGGCAGCCAGAGCGCGACGGTCCGGGCGAGCGGCGCCCCGAGCTGGCTGAACAGGGGGGTCACGAACAACGCGAAGCCGGTGGCGGTCATCAACCTGCCGCTGTGATTGTCCGGGCGCCGGTGCCAGGCGATGAGCCCGCACGCCGCGAACGACCCGCCCACGAGGCGGAAGACGACGTCGACTGGCTCGAACGGCACGTGCCGGAACAGGACCGGCGCGAGCGCACCGAACTCCGCCGCCGCAGCAGCGGCCCACAACCCGAGCCAGAAGGTACGGCGCCGGACCGGCGTCGCGAACCGGTTCGCCAGCCGCGCGCTGCCGTGACTCAGCGGCCCCGCGACCAGCTCGCTCGTCATCACGCCGCCCGGGACGATCCTCGACAGGCTCCTCGCCGGCGTGCCCTCCCGCCCCCGTCGACGTCGGCCGCGCAACCCTATCCGGTGCGACAGCCGTGCAGGGACAACTGGCTGGCCGAGGCGGCGAACCGCGGCCCCTGCCGGATGGGCAGAGGCCGCGGAGGAGGAACGGTGCCCGTCAGCGCCGGACCGCCTCGGCCGGCTCGACCTCGACCACCGTCCGGGGCGGGGTCCGCCACGCCGTCCGGTCGAGCAAGATCGTGGCGGCCACGGCGACCACCAGGGCCCCGAGGTAGACGACGTCCGCGCGCCGCTCGTCGACCCCCTCGAAGCCGAGCATCCCGTAGGTGAACGCGCCCTGGCTGGCGTGGAACAGGAGGGCCATGAGCAGACTCCCGCCGGTGCGGTTGAACAACCAGACGTAGAGGAAGGTGATCGCCACGGTCGACGGCAGCCCGACCAGCGCCAGGTCACCGAACACGACGAGGGGCACGTGCCATCCGGCCACCAGGACGCCGAGCACAGCGGCAGCGGCCAGCGGGGACAGCCGGGACTGGAGAGCAGGTGTGGCGTAGCCCCGCCATCCCGGCTCCTCGCCGAGCGCCCCGTCCAACGGATTGACCAAGCGCACCGCGAGCACGAGGGCCACGTCCACCCAGACGATCGACGAGAAGTCCGGCGTGGGGGCGCCGAGCCAGGAGTTGACCACTCCGGTCACGACAACGAGCACCACCGGGAATCCCAGCGCCACGGCGTACCAGACCCAGCCCACGCGCCAGTGGAGCAGCCTGGACAGCAGTATCCGGAAACCGGCCCGGCCGTCGGTGAGGGCGATGACCACGACCGCGGCGACCAGCGGCCCGCAGGTCAGGAACATCGACTCGGGCAGCACCCTCGCGGCGTAGAAGGGCCACGGCGCCCACGCGACGAGGTAGGCCAGGAGGAAGAACGCGGTCAGACGGTGCTGCTGGACCCAGGTGACGGTGCGGGACATGGCGACCTCCGGTGCACAGGTGGACTGACCGACCCAAGGCTTCGCCCGGCCAGCGGGAGGCCACCAGCAGGACAGCCCCGTGCCTCCGACAGGGCTGACCCGGTAGACCGGAACGAGAAGGCACTGCGAACCTCGACCAACCGCCACACCGGTCCGGACGGCCATCGCTGGACGGGCAGACGGAGACCAACTCGACAACCGACAGGGCACGGGCTCGCGGAAGACTCCCGTACCGGGGACCGTGACCGGCGGCCAGGACGTCACGAGACGCGTCGCTGCCGCTGAGCAGCCGGTCCGGAACCACCACCCCAGCGCGGCCGTGTGCCTCCGGCGGACCGCCTCGGGCCCGGCTCGTCCTCCTTGCGGGTGGCGCGCCGACGACGGGCCAGGGCCACGCCGGCCGCACCGAGCAGTACGTGCCCGACGCGGCCGGCTGAGGACGTCCTGGTAGATCGCGCTTCCGGCAGGGGTCGGGTCAGCTCGCCGGCGCGGCGGACATGTCGGCCCCGGCCGGTCGGAACGACTCGGCCGTCGCGGCGCGCGGGGTGGGGATGGTGTCAATCCCTTCCATGGCCTTGCTGAACTCGACTGCCCGGTTGTCCATGAGCGCTCGCGGATCGAACGAGGAGTGCGCCATGACGCCGTGGATGCGGCGGCGCTGCATGCCGAAGTTCCCCGCGTCGTAGAGCGGCAGGATGGACGCCTCGCGCAGGTGACGCTCGAACATGTGCTTGCGGTCCACAGAGTTCACCCCGACGACCTGCATGCACTTGTAGACACAGTCGAAGAGCATCTCCGTGCACAGCACCTTGTTCATCGCCCCGATGAGCTCACCGTGATAGTCGTGCTCGTCGAGGTAGTGCGCGCCCTTCCAGCAGAAGTACCGCGCCGCCTCGATCTTCGTCGCCACGTCACCGAGGACGTACCCGGGGTACTGGTACTCGACGATGGGCTGCGGACCGCCTGCGGTGTAGGTCTTCGCCCAGTCCAGCGCCTCCTCGTAGGCCGCGCGCGCCACCCCGACGGCCGCGATCCCGGCGACAGGGCCGGACCACGCGAAGTTTCGGTTGATGAGCAGGTCGCCGTTGCCGCGCGTCCCCTCGATCAGGTTGCCCGCGGGAACCCGCGCGTTGTCGAAGACGATCTCGCAGTTGGGAGCCAGTCGCTGACCCGACGTGCTGATCGACGAGTAGGTGACGCCGGGCGTTCCGCGTTCCACGATGAGAGCCGACAGGGCTCGGGTCCCCCCGGCCTCCCGGTCGGTGCGGACGACGACCAGGTTCAGGTCGGCGCCCTGGTTGTCCCAGCCGCCGACGTTGCAGGGCCAGTACTTGCGACCGTTCACCACGTACTCGTCGCCGTCCAGCGTCGCGGTCACCGACATGCCGGCGCCGTTCACCGCTGGGGCGTCGAAGTTGGCCGTCCCGCCGGGCGAGCCGGGGGGCTCACTGGCCGCATAGCCGACGATGAACTCACCGGAGGTGTCCGACGTGGCCCGGGAGATGAAGCGTTCTCTCTGTTCCTCCGTGCCGTAATACCAGACGGGCATGAGCCCCAGCCCGTTCACCAGGATGGTGGTGGCGAAACCGGGATCGACCGCGCAGATCTCCTCAGCGGCGATGACGAAGTCCACGTTCGAGAGGCCGCCGCCGCCGTACTGCTTGGGGAGCATCGAGAACGCGATGCCGCGCTCCACCGCCTCGCGGTAAGCCGGCTTCGTGAGGTTGAAGGCGCGCAGTGGATCGGGCTCTTCGTCTGCTTCCCGCACCACCGGCCGGAGGACGTTCTCCGCAAAGTCGCGAGCCGCCTCTTGGAGGACCTTCTGCTCGGGCGTGAGCGTGAAGTCGATGGCCATGACGATCTCCCCCTACGAGATGTGAGGGCGACGAAACGACGATGACGGGATGTGCCCGTTCCGTCGGTCGAGGCCCGACCGGACCCGGCCGACTGTCCTCACCGCCGGAGGGGGCCGGAAGTGCCCCGGCGCGCGGCCACGGCGACCCAGGCAGACGGAAGCGGGCCGCGCACGCTCCGCGCGCGTTCCCCCTCGGCAGGGTCACCTCAGCTCGGGAACAGGCACCGCTACTGGCACGCGCGATGGACCCGTCGCCGCGCTCACTGGCGGCAAGCCGTGGACCGGCGTGACCGGATCGGCGCGGACCAGGTCAACGCCGCGGTCGACGACGACCATGCCGACCCGCGTTCCGACCCCCCTTCATCGCCGACGACCGCGGCGGCGTGACTGAGGCCAACCTCATGCCGTCGAGCGCACGCGTAGCTGGGAGCGCAGCTCGGCTGTGCAGACTGGCAGGCCACTCAGCGCAGTTTCGAGCTGTTCGCCCGCCACGTGATCCCGGCCTTCCAGCCCTCTCAGAAGCGGCTGCTCGCCTCGGAGGCGTGGGCGCGCAGCAAGCACAGCGAGCTCGACGCCAAGAACGGCGCCGCCATCCAGGCCGCGACCGACCGGTACGCGCAGGAGAGGGCCAGTCAACAGCCCACGGGCGCCGGCCAGTCCTGACCAGCGGGTGGCTCCCCGGCGGGGTGTTGCCCGAACCCGACGCACCGACGACCCGATCAGCCGTCGTGCGGGGCGCGTTGCTGTACTCGGCGCGACCGCCGGCCTCACCGCCGCTGCCCGAGGAGGTCGCTGAGCACCTCGAGCCCGAAGGCGTATCCCCGTATGCCCGCGCCGGCGATGACGGCATGCGCGACATCTGAGAGCAAGGAGGTGTGCCGGAACGGCTCACGCTTGTGCACGTTGGTGATGTGCACTTCGACGAAGGGCAGCTCCGAGGCCGCCACCGCGTCGCGCAGCACCACAGACGTGTGCGTCAGCCCAGCGGCGTTCAGCACGAGGCCGGCATGCGTGCCCCGGGCTGCGTGCAGCGTGTCGATGAGCTCACCTTCGGAGTTGCTCTGGAAACAGGTGACGTCGAGCCCCAGCTCACGGCCCTTCGTCGCCACCAGCTCCTCGACATCACGCAGGGTGTGCGTCCCGTAGATCGCTGGCTCACGGGTGCCCAACATGTTCAGGTTCGGGCCGTTGAGCACGAGGACCCGGAGCCGATCGGCGTCGATCATGGAGCAGCACTCCTCACAGACGTGCGTTGGCAGAGGTGACGACCTGACGTGCCCACCGTGAGCCGGTCCACGAGGAACGTCGTGGTCCGCACATCACCGCCGGGGTCAGTCGGCTCGAGAGGTCCGTGCCTGCCGGTGCGCGGCCATCCGGACGGGTGCGTCGGCGCTGCCGTAGCCGTCGTACCCGCCCAGCCGCTGGACCACCTCGAAGAACACCCGGTCACCGAGCACGAGGGTGGCCAGGTGGAGGTAGCCGCCACGCTCGTCCTGGTCGTACATCAGGCCGTGCTCGCGGATCGCACCGAGGAGTTCCGGCGCGAGCTCGAGCCGGGCTTCCAGGTCGTCGGCGTAGTTGGCCGGTACCGGGAGCAGCGGCGCGTCGGCTGCCCGCAGCCGGGCGGCCGTGGACGCGATGTCGTCGGTGGCGAAGGCGACGTACTGGGGGTCCGGCACCGCCGGCGACCAGCCGCCGCGGCGCAGCGTGGCGACGCTCAGCGCGAGCCGCACCGCGCGCTCGGGCCCGGTGACCGCGCGGCTGCGCACCAGTCCGAACGGGGCGGCGAACTCGGTGACCGCCTGAGGCGCCAGCCCGAGCACAGCACGGTAGAACAGCCCGGCCTCGTCGAAGGCGTCGAAGGGCTGGGTGAGGCCGACGTGGTCGATGCTGGCCAGCCCCGCGGCGCCCCCGTCCGGCTCGTCGGTGGGCAGGAAGTCCGCGGGCCACCCGCCGGGGCCGGTCCGGGTGAAGAACACCTGGGTGCCGTCGGGCGCCTCGACCGCTGACAGGTGGGCCTCGGCCGTGCCACGGTCCCGGGGCAGGACCGGCGCGTGCAGTGCCTCCGCGCGGGCAGCCGACGCGCCGGGGTCCACGCTCTCCAGCCCCAGCGCGGTGACCGCGGCGATGCCGGCGGCAGCCGGGCGGACGACGGAGGCATTGAGGAGCACCCGGGCGCGCCCCTGCTCCCACAGCTGGACCGGCTTGGAACGGTGCTGTCCGGTGTGTGCGAAGCCGAGCTCGTGCAGTGTCTGCGCGACCTGCGGTCCGGAGACCCCGTCGACGCCGAGCTCGACGAACGAGTGGCCGGTCAGCTCGGGGGCCGCAGGGACGGCGGCCGGGCCGGGCAACTGCTCCTCCAGCCACATCAGCGAGCGGAGCGCGTCCACCGCCGTGCGGGCCGGGTCCGACTGCCGGAAGACGTCGTTGAACACCTCGAGCGACAGCGGCCCGGCGTAACCGGCGTCGAGCACGCAGCGCAGGAACTCGGGCAGGTCGAAGGCTCCCTGTCCCGGGAAGAGCCGGTGGTGGCGGCTCCACTGCAGCACGTCCATCCGCAGGTGCGGGGCGTCGGCGAGCTGCAGGAAGAAGAGCTTCTCGGCGGGGACGACGGCGAAGCCGGCCGGGTCCCCGCCGCGGGACAGCACGTGGAAGCTGTCGAGGCACAAGCCCAGCGCCGGGTGGTCCGCCCGGGCGACCGCCTCCCAGGAGCGTTCCCAGGTGGAGACGTGCCGGCCCCATGCCAGGGCCTCGTAGGCGATCCGCAGCCCGCGCTCGCCGGCCCGGGAGGCCGCGATGGCCAGCTGCTCGGCGACCTGGTCGACGTCGGCGACGGCGTCGTCGGACACCGACGAGCAGACCAGCACGGTGTCCACGCCGAGGTCGGCCATGACGTCGAACTTGCGGTCGGCACGGCGCAGGTTGCGGGCGAACGTGGCTGGGTCGGTGGAGTCGAGGTCGCGGAAGGGCTGGTAGAGCTCGATGCCCAGGCCGAGGTCGGCGCACCGGGCCGCCAGCTCGCGGGGGCGCCACGGGGAGGCGATCAGGTCGGGCTCGAACACCTCGATGCCGTCGAAGCCGGCCCCGGCAGCAGCGGCGAGCTTGTCCTCCAGCGTGCCGGACAGGCAGACGGTGGCGACGGACCGACGGAACGGCATCCGGTCAGCCGACCCGTGCGTCGGGAACGGGCTCGCCGACCAGGGTGGTGAAGTGGGCGAGCATCCGGTCGGCGTCCGGCTCCACGTCGGTGAACAGCCGGAACGCGTCCACCGCCTGGTAGACCGCCATGCCCCCGCCGTCGAGCACCCGGCAGCCCGCGGCCCGGGCGGTGCGGACGAGCTCGGTCTCCAGCGGTCGGTAGACGACGTCGGCCACCCACAGTGGCGGCCGGAGCAGGGCGGCCGGCACGGGCAGGCCAGGGTGCGCGGCCATCCCGGTGGGCGTGGCGTGCACCAGTCCGTCCGCCGCTGCCAGCGACGGCTCCAGGCTGTCGAGGTCGCCGCTGACCGCCCGGTCGGCGGCGAAGCGCGCCGACAGCGCGTCGACCAGGGACCGGGCGCGTTCGCCGTCGACGTCCAGCACGGTGAGCCGGCCGACGCCGAGCGTCAGCAGAGCATGGGCGACGGCCGCGCCGGCCCCGCCGGCACCGAGCAGGACGACGTCGTCGAGGGCGGCCTCGGGCAGCCCGCGGTCGAAGGACCGGGCGAAGCCGGACCAGTCGGTGTTGTGCCCGATGGCCCGCCCGTCCCGGAAGACGACCGTGTTGACCGCTCCCAGCGCTGCGGCGTCGGCGGTGAGCTCGTCGAGGTGCGGCAGCACGAGCTGCTTGCACGGGTGGGTGACGTTGAGCCCGTCGAACCCCGCGAGCCGGGTGGCGGCCAGCAGGTCCCCGACCGCCTCCGCGGGCAGCTGCAGGTCGTCGAGGTCGAACCGCCGGTAGAGGTAGCGGATGCCGAGCTGGTCAGCCTCCCGCTCGTGCATCGGCGGGGTCAGCGACGGGCCGATGCCGCTGCCGACCAGGCCGACGAGAACACTGCGGGAGGGTGGGGTCACGAGGGCCTCCGACTGGTAACCAGTTGGTGAGTTGCGTCTCCAGAGGACCACACCCGGAGCGCCGGCGCCAGCCCCGACGCGCCGCGCTCCACACGCCGGGTCACGAGCCGCCCAGCCGCCGAGCCCGTGCCCGGGGGTGCTCCAGCATCTCGTCGACGAGCGCGTGCAGCCGGCGCAGCCGTGGTGCCGGGTCCTCGGCCAGCAGCCCTTGGGAGTCGTCGCCGCCGAGCGCGACCGGGACGTGCGGCGGGAGGGTGGCCAGCAGACCGGCGGCGGCCCCTGCGGCCGCCTCCACTCCCCGGGCGCTCAGCCGGACGTAGCCGAGGTGCTCCCACACCAGCTCGACAGCCTCCTCGACCTGGTCGGCCGTGGTCGACGTCGCCGCGACGTCCAGCACCAGCCCGCCCCGGGAGGGGGCCACCACCGCGAGCGCGTCGGTGAGCAGATCGAGCCGGTCGGCCGGCACCGGGGCCAGCAGCGGGCGCAGCCGGTAGGGCCGGGCCTGGTCGGCCAGTTGCCCGAAGAGCTCCACCCGCTCGGCGAGGCCGCGGCCGGCCGGCGTGCTCGGGGCGCCGAAGCGGGCGGTCACGAAGCGCGCTCCGAAGCGCGCACCGAGGTCGAGGACCCGGCCGTGTGCGGCGTGCACGTCGTCCGCCGGGAGCGGGCCGTCCAGGCGCACCCGGCCGACGTCGAGGACCGTCACCCGGGTCTGCAGCAGCAGGTCCACCAGGCGGGCGAGGTTCTGCTCACCCGTCCCACCCGACCACCAGTGCTCGACCTCCTCGGCGGCCCCGACGTGCAGGCCCAGGGAGTCCCAGCCGGTGCCGGGCAGCAGCTCGGTCAACTGCAGTGGATCGAGCGGGTGGACGACGGACTGGTGGACGACCATGCGGTTCACGTCGGTGCCGCCTCTCTGCGCCGTGCGGCGCCCGGGTGCGGTCCGCGAGCGTACTGACCGAGCACCCGGGCCGCCGTCCTAGGCTCCGTGCGTGACCGCGCAGCCGTCCGACGCCGAGGCAGTCCACCGCGACCCCGCCGCCGCCGGTCCCGGTGAGCGGACCCGGGACGCCGACCGCACCCGGGCCGACATCCTGGCCGTGGCCACCAGCGAGTTCGCCGACCGGGGCTACGCCGGTGCCCGGATCAACGAGATCGCGGACAAGACCAGCACCACCAAGCGGATGATCTACTACTACTTCGGCGGCAAGGAGCAGCTCTACGTCGCCGTCCTGGAGCAGGCGTACAGCCGGATCCGCAGCCTGGAACAGCAACTGGACGTCGAGCACCTCGACCCGGTGGAAGCGATCCGCGAGCTCGCCGGGCTCACCTTCGACCACCACGAGTCGCACCCGGAGTTCATCCGGCTGGTCAGCATCGAGAACATCCACCACGCCGAGCACATCGCGCACTCGGAGGTCCTCACCGGGCTGGCCAACCCCGCGGTCGACGTGCTCGGCACCATCCTGGAGCGGGGCTGGACCGCCGGGCTCTTCCGGGACGACGTGGACGCCCTCGACGTGCACCAGGTGATCAGCGCGTTCTGCGTCTTCCGGACCGCCAACCGGCACACGTTCGGTGCCATCTTCGGCCGCGACCTGCTCGACCCGGCCCGGCGGGACCACCAGCGGAGCATGCTCGGCGACCTCGTGGTCGCCTACCTGACCGCCGGCTGACCCCGCCCGGCCGGCGCACCGCCGTCCACCTGCACCTTTCCGTCCGTTGCATCCGGGTCAGGCCGTGCCCGCTTGACATCGTGACCGCCATCACCTCACCATCTGGTACGTAACCAGTTGGTACATACCGCTGGGAGCACCAGCCCGAGAAGGGCGGGCGTGCCGAGCCGGGGACCCCGGACCGCACGCACAGCTCTGCAACGCCGCACCGCTGACCGCACCGGGAGCCCCCCGGTCGCCCACCCCGCAGGGACACCGGTCCCTGCCGCTGGCCCCCAGGAGAACTCATGAGCTCGACCCCCGAGCCGGGCGGCGCCGCGCCCGTGCACGTGCCACGCAAGGCGGCGCTCGCCAGTTTCGTCGGCAGCGCGCTGGAGTACTACGACTTCTTCATCTACGGGGCCGCCGCCGGGCTGGTCTTCCCGGAGGTGTTCTTCCCCGACAGCGACCCGGCGACGGCAACTCTGCTCTCACTGGCGACCTTCGGCGTCGCCTACGTCGCCCGCCCGGTCGGCGCGGTGATCATCGGCCACTACGGCGACAAGCTGGGCCGCAAGAAGATGCTGGTGGCGACGCTGCTGCTGATGGGCGTCTCCACGTTCGCCATCGGACTGGTCCCGTCGTATGAGTCCATCGGCGTCGCCGCGCCGATCCTGTTGGTGCTGCTCCGCGTGCTCCAGGGGCTCTCAGCCGCCGGTGAGCAGAGCGGTGCCAACTCGATGACGCTGGAACACGCGCCGGAAGGCAGGCGTGGCTTCTTCACCAGCTTCACCCTGGAGGGCACCCAGGCCGGCCTCATCCTGGCCAACCTGGTGTTCCTCGCCGTCGCCCAGCTCCCCGAGGACCAGCTGCTCAGCTG
The DNA here is from genome assembly GCF_005930475.1 of Modestobacter altitudinis. Taxonomy (GTDB): domain Bacteria; phylum Actinomycetota; class Actinomycetes; order Mycobacteriales; family Geodermatophilaceae; genus Modestobacter; species Modestobacter altitudinis. Next base: position 17,418 of record NZ_SJEW01000045.1, on the reverse strand, counting down.
GGGCTGGCGGATCCCCTTCTTCCTGTCCGCCCTCGTCGTCGCGGTCGGCTACTGGGTGCGGCGTTCGCTGCCGGAGACCCCCGAGTTCGAGAAGGCCGAGCAGGCCCACGAGGTCGCCAAGCTGCCCGTCGCCGTGCTCTTCCGCGACCACTCGCCGGCCGTGATCCGGGTGGTCCTCTGCGCGCTGGTCTCGACCGTGAGCACGATCGTCGGCACCTGGTCGCTCGCCCACGGGACCAACGTGGTGGGTCTGGAGCGGACGACGCTGCTGTGGATGGTCATCCTGTCCAACGTGCTGGCGCTCGCCGCGCTCCCGCTCTGGGCGATGCTGTCGGACCGGATCGGCCGACGCCCGGTGTTCGCCATCGGGGCGCTGGGCTCCGCGGTGATGGTCTTCCCGTTCCTCTGGGCGCTGCAGCACGGCCGGGTCGGGCTCATCTTCCTGTTCGGGATCCTGCTGGCCGGGCTCGTCTACTCCGCGGCCAACGGAGTCTGGCCGGCCCTGTACGGCGAGATGTTCGACACGAAGGTGCGCTACTCCGGAACCGCCATCGGCACGCAGATCGGCTTCGCTCTGGGCGGCTTCTCCCCGACGATCGCCGCTGCCATCGTCGGCGACGGCGTGGACGGCTGGCTGCCGGTCGCCCTGCTGACCGCGGGCGCGGCGACCGTGGCCGGCCTCTGCGCGCTCACCGCCCGGGAGACCGCGCACGTGCCGCTCGCCGACCTGGGCACCCGGGCCGCCGACCGGGATCAGCAGCTGACCCACGCCTGACCGCTCACCCTGCGGGCCCCGGCCGTGCCGGGGCCCGCAGTCGCGTCCATCCCCGGAGGTAGCCCGTGTCCCTCGTCCCCACCGGCTCCGGACCGGTCGTCGGCCGCGTGGCCGGGACCGTCCGCAGCTGGCGCGGAATCGCCTACGCCACGGCCGAGCGCTTCGGGCCGGCCGGCCCGGCGCCGAGCTGGGCCGGCACGCGCGACGCCACCGCTCCCGGCCCGGTCGGCGTGCAGTGGACACCTGCCGGGTCGCTCACCGGTACCGAGGACTGCCTGACCCTCGACGTGTACGCGCCGGACGACGTCCCTGGCCCGCTGCCCGTGCTGTTCTGGGTGCACGGCGGGGCGTTCCAGACCGGGGCGGCGGCCGACTACGACGGCTCGGTGCTCGCTGCCGCCGGGCCGGCGGTCGTCGTGGCGGTGTCCTACCGGCTCGGCCCCTTCGGGTTCCTGCAGCTGGGCACCGCCGAGGCGCCCGACCCGAGCCCGGCCCTCACAGACCTGCTGGCCGCCCTGGACTGGGTCGGCCGGGAGATCGCCGCCTTCGGTGGCGATCCGGACCGGATCACCCTGGTCGGCCAGTCGGCCGGGGCGAGCCTGGTGTGCGCCCTGCTCGCCACCTCGGCCGGGCAACGGGCGCGCGCCGCGGTGGCCTTCTCGGTCGGGGGCCCCGTGCTGGAGCCCGCGGAGGCGGTGGACGTCGCTGCGCGCACGCTGCACCAGCTCGGCGTGCCGCGCACCGACCTGGCCGCTCTGCGGACCCTGCCGGCCGAGGCGGTCATGGCAGCGGCGGCGACCGTCGCTCGCGAGTCGCGCCGGCAGCGGCTCGGCGGGGTGGTGTGGGGCCCGGTGCTCGACGGCACCGTGCTGGCGGTCCAGCCCGCCGTGGCGGTCGCCACCGGCGCGCTGCGGGACACCGCGTTGTGGTTCGGCTCCTGCCGCGACGAGATGACGATGTTCCTGCAGCACGGGAGCGGCGACGCCGTCGCGGTCGCCCGGGCGCGGGTGGGCGGCGCTCGCTTTGACCGGCTGCACGCGGTCTACGCAGCAACCGCCCGGCCGGGAGAGGACCCGGTCCAGGCCCTGCTCACCGACGAGATGTGGGTGCAGCCGGTGTGGGAGCTGGCGCAGGCCCAGGTGTCGGCGGGTGGCCGGGCCTGGGTGAGCCGCTGGGACCACTCCCCCGGTCTGCCGCCGTACGACCGTCTGGGCCCGACGCACGGCGCGGACAACGCCTGCCTGTGGGCCCACCCGCCGCGCTTCGTGGAGCGCCCGCTGCTGGCCCGGCCCGCCGCGGACATGACCGACGCCGACCAGGCGGTGACCGCCGTGCTGCACGACGCCGTCCTCGGCATGGTGCGCGCCGGCACACCGGCGACCGGTGAGCTGGTGGACTGGGTACCGTACGAGCCCGCCGCCCGCTGCACCGCCGTCTTCGACGCGACGTCGCGGGTCGAGTCGGACCCCGCCGGACAGCGGCGGCGGGCCTGGGACACGTCCACCTGAGCTGACCCCTGTCGCTTGCTGGTCGAGGACACGTGCCCGCACCGTCGACCCAGCGCAGGCAGCTGCGACACCGCCATGAGTCGGGACCCACCATCCAGCGCCACCTGGCCACGTCGCTGCACTGACTTGGATGCCGCTGTCCGGGCGCAGGTAGCGTTGCCGGGGTGGGGTCAGCGTGAGCCGGCGGGCACAGGTGCTCGACGCCGCCTTGGACCTCCTGGGTGAGGCCGGCATCCGAGCCCTGACGCACGGAGCGGTCGACCGGCACGGGGGACTCCCTCCCGGTACTGCGTCGAACTACTTCCGCACCCGCGACGCCCTGTTGTCCGGCGTCCTGGAGCACCTCGCGCGCCGGGAACTGCGTCTCATCGCCTCCCTGGGAACCGATCAGCACAGCGGATCATCGGTCGCATCACTCGTGGACGAGGCGGCCAGCATGGTCGCCTTCCTGCTGGGCCCAGGGCGGACGCAGACTCTCGCCCGCCACGCGATCTTCCTCGAGGCCGCGTGGCGGCCAGAGCTCCGCCCGAGCCTCTTGGCCGCAACCGTCCCGTTCTGGGAGCTGCTGGCTGACCGGTTGACCAGCATCGGAGCGCCGACTCCCCAGGCGGCGGCACGCACGCTGCTGTCCTGCATCGACGGGGTCATCATCGACCAGCTGATCCGGCCACAGCAGGACTTCGATGCCCGGTCGACACTCGAGCCCCTCGTGACCGCCTTGGCCGGCTCGGTCTCGGAGACGCTGGACAGCCGCTGAGCGGAGCAGCGGGACACCAGCAGCACACCACCGCTCCCTGGCACAGCGCCCATGGACGGGGTTCAGCGGGCGACGGGAGCGCTCATGCGCAACACGGCTGATCGCAGGCCGAGCCACTGCTCCGCCAGACCGATGCGGGAGGCCCGGGCCGAGCCGACCACGAGACGCTGCGTCGGCCGACGACGCTCGTCGTCGTAGGCGCGGAGCGCGGCTGCCACGTCATCCCCCTGGGCCAGTGCGCCGGCCAGCGCAACACCATCGATGACCGCCTGGCATGCCCCTTGTCCGAGCGATGGCGTCATGGCATGCGCCGCGTCACCGACGAGGACCGCGTTGCCGCGGACGTAGGACGGGAGCGGGGGCGTCAGGTCGAAGACCTGGTGCTGGAGCAGCGCCTCCGGCTTGCTCGAGGACAGGACTTCCTCGATGGGCGCCGGCCAGCCCTCGTACAAGGCCAGCAGGTGCTGCAGCGCCAGACCCGCGTCGTCTCGGGGACTCTCGTGCCGAACGGCCGCGTACCAGTTGGTCCGCCCGGGCTCCATCGGCGTGATGCCGAAGATCTGCCCCTTCCCCCACGTTTCTCCGTACCAGTTCGTCTCGGTCTCCACGGAGCCACGCCAGGCCGTGAACTGCGCATCCCGTGGCGCTGTGGCATCGCCGAAGTACGCCCGACGGACGGCGCTGCGCAGGCCATCGGCGCCGACGACCACATCGTGCTCGGTCGCGAGCTGCTGCGGGTCGGTGATGCGGACGTCGGTCTCGACCGTCACGCCGTGCCGAGTCACGGCCCCCAAAAGCATGTTCATCAGCGACGTCCGAGACAGCAGCAGTACGAACCTCCCGGTCGTGCGACGGATGCGGGAAACGGGGAGGGGCGTCAGTCGTCGGCCCTCGGAGGTACGGATCTCGCCGTGCTCGTACGGCACAGCGGTCCGCCGCAGCTCATCGCCCAACCCCAGCCGCTCCAACGCCGATTGGGCGTCGGGCCACAATCCCAGTGCGGCGCCCGTGCCGACCACCTGTGGCCACTTCTCCAGCACGGACACCCGCCAACCGGCACGGCTCAATCCCAGCGCCGCCGACAGGCCGCCCACGCCCGCTCCCACGATCGCAGCTGAACGCGTCATGCACCGACGCTACTACGTTCATAGTAGAGACGCCATGGCGACGTCCCCCTCGACACCGCGCTCGACTGCCAAGGTCAACGGCCCGCCTCCCCATCGGTGAGCGACCGCATGCTCTGCGAGACTCCCCAGCGCTCCTGACCCACACAACGGCCCTTGTCTCGACCTGAGGGAGGCGCCGTCGCAGTCGAGGGCGTCACACGCCAGGCGGCCCGCCGAGGGTCGCGTCCGCCACCTTCGACATGGCCTGGACCAGGAGCTCCTGGTACTTCGCCACCATCACCACGGTGCTCACCGCAGCCAGGCCACCGAGCGCGGCCCAGCCCTGGACGTCGCCCCGCTCGGGGTCGTCGCCCAGCGCACGCCGGGCGACGGCGGTGAGGCGGGCGTTCGTACATCGGATCAAGGCGCGCAACGCTCCTCCTTCGTCGTGACCGCTCGCCCACGAGGGCGACGGTCGGTGGACGGAGACTAGGCAGCCCCGGCGCCCCCCGATCAGGTGTTCCACCCACTTGCGTGCTCGCTTTCCCACCACCGAGCGTCACACTTCGCCGATCGGGTGACACCCCTGCGAGTTCTTCAGCCCATCGAGGTCACGCAGGGTCATCAACCCGTGAGGAGGTCCCCGGGTCGACAGTCCGAGGGGGAACGACGCTCCGCCCGACGCGTGACCTCACATCGGCTGCCACAGCGGTGCTGGGGATGCACATCGCTCAGCGGGTCCGCTCCCCGAAGATGCCGGGAGAACCGATGAGGGTGCAGCCGAGCCGTGCCGAGATGCCGGCCAGCGAGGACGCCTGACACCACCACCCGCTCGTGCGCCGGGATGGCCGGGTGGAGGAGCAGATGGGTCCACGGTCCGTCCGTTCGGGGCCGCGGGTCCGGGTGCCGGCCACCGGGCGCAGCACGCATCTGTCCGCGGTCGCCCGGGGCCACCGCGGCGTGCGGGAACCGATCCGCCGTCAGCGGACGCACAACCCCATGTCGGCCAGCCCCGCGAGGATCATGGGCAGTGCTTCGGGAGTGTGTGCTCCGGTGCCGTCGTGCAGCAGGATGGTGCTGTCCGGCCGCACCGCCTGCAGCACGCGGTCCCGGACGGTCGTCGCCGGCGGATCCGCCCAGTCACGCGGGTCCACCGTCCACAGCACCATCGAGGTCAGCCCGACATCCGCGGCCGCAGCCTCCACCGCAGAGTTCGTCGCCCCGTACGGCGGGCGCCACTGCGTCGGAGTCGTACCGGTCACCTGTTCGATCACGTCGTTGGTCTCCTGCAGCTCCGTGACCACCCGGGCCCGGTCCAGCGTGGTGAGGTCCGGGTGGTCCCACGAGTGGTTGCCGACGGTGTGGCCCTCGTGGTCTTCGCGCCGCACGAGAGCGGGATGGGCACCGGCCATCCGGCCGACCACGAAGAACGTCGCGGTCACCCCGTGCTCCGCGAGGGTGTCGAGGATGTCCGGCGTAGCGGTGGGGTGGGGACCGTCGTCGAAGGTCAGGCGGACGTGGCCGGCCGCACACGGCTCCGGTGCCGCCTGAGCGGGAACGGCTGGCAGCACCAGTCCCCAGGCTGCCGCGACGACGACCACCGTGCGAGGCCTCATGAGCCACGGTGGCACACTGCGCCGAGTCGCGGCGGACCGATCACCGCGACAACTGGCGCAGGTGGTGTCCGCTGGCGGTGACCCCAGCTGGGGATGGTGTGGGTTGTAGCCGACCTCCGGCGGATGCCGCTCCGGCTCGAGGACCTGCTTGCCTCCGTCCGGTGGCTCATGCGTACCGCCGCCTGCACCGGCGGTGCAGGGCTCCATGACCAGTGCGCGTGCCGCTCCCCGGGATGCCGGTGATCGACGACGCGGTCAGCGACCGGGACGGGCACCAACGCCAGGAGTACCGCCCCCCGCGTCCGCTTCTCCGGTCGACTCGTCCACGGCGAGACCGGCTTCGTGCTGGCCCACCCCGGCATCGCCGTGCGGGCCCGCTGACCGGTCGCCCGACGGGCGACGTCTCCGAGCGGCCCATCCAGGGACACCACGGGAACCTGCTCAGCGTCTGCGAGATGGCTACCCTTCGGCGATGGCGCGCATCGAGGCGACCTTCGAGATCGTGGACGACTCCGAGGAGGTCTACGACCAGCCCGAGGCCGGTCCGCGCCTCACTCGGGTCACGATCCGCAAGCGCTACTCCGGGGTCATCGAGGGACACGGCGTCGCGCACGTGCTCACCGCCCAGGGCGAGGGTGGCGCCGGGTACGTCGCGAGCGAGCGTGTCGTCGGCAGCCTGGACGGCAGGCGGGGCAGCTTCGTCATCCAGCACGGCGGCTCGATGGACGCGGGGACACCGTCCACCTTCGGCGCCGTCGTGCCCGCCTCCGGCACGGACGAGCTCGCAGGGCTCCGGGGCCAGGCCAGCGAGATGCAGGCTGGGGTCCTGACCCTCGACTACAGCCTGGACCAGTAGCGAGACCTGGCTGGAGGGAGCGGCACCGTTCCCGAGGCCGCCGGAGCAGTCGTCACCTGAGCTTGAGACCCGGCACACCGCTGGGACGTTCGACGCGGTCGGCACCGACCTGCGCCGCGACCAGGTGGCCGGCGACAGCGTCCAGGGCCTGGAGGACTGCTGCCCGGCCGTGCGCTGTGTCCGGGCCGGTGTCGAAGCCGTGCTGTGCCGCCGGCACGTCGATGGTCGTCAGGCCGACGGGCCGCGCCTCGAGCAGCGCCCGCTGACCGGCTGCGAACGCGGGGAGCTCGTGCTCGACCAGGGTGAGCACCACAGGGGTGTCATCCAGCGCCCGCACGGCGTCGGACAGTGACGGCCAGCCGGGGATGTCCTCGGTGGGCAGCAGGGGGTAGGTCAGTGCGACACAACGCAGCCAGTCGTGGCCGGCGGCGAGGGGTGGGTAGGCGAGCGGACCGCCGCCGGAGAAGAACCAGAGCGCCACCGTGTCACCGTCGACGTCGCTGCTGCCGCGCACCGCGGACAGCACCCGGTCGAGCGTCGCTGCGGCCTCGGGATAGCGCACACCGCCGGTCAGCTCGTGGTCGAACACCACGGCGGCCATGCCGCGGTGCGCGAGCTGCGAGGCGTAGGCACGGAAGAACGGCGTCCAACGCGGGCTCACCGGCGGTGGTTGCTGGAACAGGCCGTGCACCAGCAGGACGACGGGCGGTCGTCCGCCCCGCTCAGGCAGGTAGAGGTCGAAGTCGCCGTGGTCCACCGGATCGATGAGGCGGGTCGGGAGGATGAGGTCAGGTTGCTGGTTCACGAGGGCTCCTGGTCCTGGTCGTCGATCTGGCGGATGCGGTCGGTGAGGACCGCCAGCACGCGGGCGCACGCTGCGAGGTCCTCGACGTCGAAGTCGGCGGTGACGCGGTCGAGGTTCGCGAGTTCGCGTCGGTGGACCTCGGTGAAGGTCCGCCTGCCGCGCTCGGTCGCCCCGACCAGGCGGGAGCGCCGGTGCTGCGGGTTGTCCTCGAACCCGACGAGCCCACGGGCTGCACCGGTGTCGACGAGCGCCTGGACGCTCTGCCGCGTGATCCCGAACTCCCGGGCGACCTGCGGGACGGTCATCGACCCCCGAGTCAGCACGAGTTCCAGCACCGCGCGCAGCGGCACCGTCACGTCGGTGCCGCGCAGCACATGGTCCACAGCGCGTTCGGAGGCCTGGTAGAGCGGGCGCACCTGCCTGAGCACCTGGTACGCGGTGCCGCCGGTGCCGGGGCCGTCACTGGCGTCCTCCGCTCCGGGCGTCCCCGCCCCGGCCAGGACGTCAGGGTCATCCGCCGTCGTCAGCTTCATGACAGGCAGTCTGTCGCCATGACAGCTAGCCTGTCAAGGGCGCACCCACACCACCTGGGGCAGCGCACGGGCGCCCCGCGGGCACACCGGGAAGAGCAGGCACGGGTGTTCCGGTGCCCCCTCCCCGAGCCCGCGAGGTGGCAGCCTCCATCTGGTCACCGAGCGAGGGAGCGTCCAGATGCGCATGCGGGAGTTCGAGGTGAACGGCACGACGGCCGCCTCTCCGACGGCCGTGTGGCGACTGCTCGGGGACAGCGCCACCTGGCCCGACTGGACGCCGATCGACACCCACCGGCAGGAGCGAGCAGGCGGCGCCGACGGCAGCGGCGAGGTACGCGTGTTCCGGAACGGCCGGTACACGCTCCGCGAGGAGGTCATCGAGTCCCGGCCCCTGCGGCGCCTGAGCTACACGCTGCTGTCCGGTCTGGCGGTGCGCGACTACCGCGCCGACGTCGACCTGTCCGAGCGTGCGGACGGCGGGACCGACGTCCGCTGGCACACGACGTTCGTCCCGAAGGTGCCAGGCACCGGGCGCTTCTACGTCAGCGCCCTCCGGCGGGCGACCGAGCAGTTCGTCGCTGGGCTCACCGACTCCGCGGCACTGGCCGGCGGCCCGGGCGCCGACGTCCGGGAAGGATGAGCCCGACAGCCTGCACACGACGCCTGCCGCGGTGCGGGAGACGTCGTGATGGGCAGCCGGGAGCGCCTCAGCCCCGGTCGTGGACGGTGACGGCGTAGCCGTCCGGGTCGGCGAAGGTGAAGGTCCGCCCGAAGGGGCTGTCGGACGGTGCAGCGAGGACCGGCACGCCGGCGTCCACCAGGTCGTCGTGCAGCGCCTGCGCGTCATCGGCAGCCAGCCACAGCGCGACCCCGGCGCCCGGCCGGGGGGTGACGGCATCCAGGTCGGTGCCCGGGAGCGGTGTCCGGACCGCGAAGGCGATCGGTTCGGTGGCGAAGACGACCGCCCCTGGTGGAGCGACCGGCGTGCGGCGCAGGCCGAGCCGCTCCTCGTAGAACGTGGCTGCGGCCTCGACGTCGCGCACCTGCAGGGCGATGAAGTCCGGTCCGGTGACGGGCATGGTTCCTCCACGGTGTTGATGTCAGGATCCTGACATCAACACCGTATGTCAGGATCCTGACGTGAAGCAAGTGGGGAACCTGGGGGAATCAGTCGGCTATGCGCTCAAGCAGGCCGCCTCGGCGTTGCGGAGCGCGCTGGACGACGCGCTGCGACCGCTCGACCTGTCGGTGCCGCAGTACTCCTTGCTGGAGGTGCTCGGACAACACCCCGGGCTCTCCGCCGCCGCGCTCGCTCGACGCACCTTCGTCACCCGGCAGTCGATGCAGGGCGTGCTCCAGGGGCTGGCCGCACGCGGTCTGCTGACCCGACCGCAGACCGCACTGCACGGACGCGCACTGCCCACCGAGCTCACGTCCGCCGGCCACGCCCTCCTGCGGGAGGCGAGCTCTGTCGTCGCGGAGGTGGAGCAGCGCATGCTCGCGGCCTTCTCCGCCGACGAGGAACGCCGACTGCACGGCGACCTGCTCCGCTGCGTCACCGCCCTGCAGAGACCCTCGGGCTAGCGGCCCGGCCCGGCAGGAGCCGGGGGGAGCGCGTCCAGGACGTCGGCGAACGGACAGCGACCCCCACCCGCGGACGGGTGGGGGTCGCTGTCAGTGCTGGAGCTGGGTGGCTCAGCCCTCGTAGTTCACGTGGACGTGGTCCATGTGGTTCGCCGTGATGCCGCCCCGGTCCTCCATCTGCTTCCAGGAGCCGGTCGGCGAGGTGAGGATCCGCTGCTCCCAGATGATGTAGTCCACGCCGAGCTCGTCCCAGTGGGCGAGGTGGTAGGCGACGATCTCGTCGCCGAGGGTGGCGTTGCTGAGCACCATGTAGTCCACGGCCAGCCCGGACGGGTGGCCGCCCGGGTCGACGGCGCTGGCGCGGGTGCCGCCGAGGGTGATGCTGTCGGCGCCCGGCACGTTGCTGACGACGGCGTCGGCAGCGGCCTGCGCCTGCGGCTTCACGGCACCGGCGCTGTTGGTGATGTGCGCGTCGGTGGTGGTCGCGACGAGGGTGTGGGTCGTGACGGCGGCGGGCGCGACCGCGGCAGGCGCGGCGGCCGGCGCGACCCCGGAGGTCACCAGCACCTGACCCGGGACGAGCACGTTCGGGTTGCTGCCGATGACGCCGACGTTGAGCTGGTAGAGCTCGTGCCAGGACTGCCCGTGGGCGGCGGCGATCTTCGCGAGGGTGTCCCCACGGACCACGGTGTAGCTGCCCGCGTCGGCCGCGATCGCCACCGGTGCTGCGGCAGGCGCGGGAGCAGGCACGGCAGCAGGCGCGGCGACGGCGGCTGCGGTGGTGCCGTCCGTCAGGCGCTTGCCACAGGTGGGCCAGGCGCCGACACCCTGGCCGACGAGGACCTTCTCGGCGATCTGGACCTGCTCGGCCGGGGTCGCCAGGTCCGCGCGGGGCGCGAGGGCGGTGCCGCCGTACCCGGCCCACGTCGACTGGCTGAACTGCAGGCCGCCGTAGTAGCCGTTGCCGGTGTTGATGTCCCAGTCGCCGCCGGACTCGCACTGGGCGACCCCGGTCCAGTCGTGGGTGGTGGCGGCCTGTGCCGCCGGGGTGCTCAGGACGCTGAGCCCGACGACGGTCGCGCCTGCGGCGACGGGGACGCCGGCGAGAGCGTGCTTGGTGCGGACATAGCGGGGTGCGCGGTGCTTGGCCATGGTGATCTCCGATCACCGCCTGCGGGGTCAGCTGTCGGGTTCGGGCGATCGGTGCCCGGCCGCGGTCTGCGGCTTCACCCCGAGGCGCGCTGCCGTGGGCATGCGCGCCGAGTTCGTGGGTCCCCCACCCCTGCCCTGGGTTCTGATGAGGCGGCCGGTGGGCAGAGCTCGGCGGTCCGGCGCCACGCTCACGTGTTGGGTGAGCGCCACAAGAAGTTATGAGTCGACTTGTCGACTGTCGTCGTGATGCGCGTCACTTTTCCGTCTCGTGCGGCGTTTCTGCTGGTCCGGGACGCAGCCTCGCGAGGCGCCGACCGGTCACGCCTGGCGAGTCGTCCCGGCGTGTCGGCTGACCGTGCGATGCCTCACCCGGACAGCGGGTCCCGCAGGGACGCCAGGAGGTCGGCGAAGGCGCGGTCGACGCGGTCGGTGTCGCCGGTGGCGTCCAGGTCCATGATCAACCCGCGGATGACGGCGAGGACGAGCGTCGCGAGCTCCGGACGCCCGAGGGTGCGCAGCCCGTCCTCCAACGGTCCCAGCCAGTCCGTCGTCGCCTCCCGCCGGAAGCCGGGCCACAGCCGCTGCTCGGCGTCCTCGCGCAACCGCCCGAACATGTCCAGGTAGCGCCGCCCCTGCGCGCTGGTCATGCCGGCCCACGCGCGGCTCAGCGTCGTCAGGTAGTCCTCGTCCGGCTGCACCCGCAGCAGCGCCTCGAAGTCCTGCCGCTGGCGCCCTCGGGCTCGCTGCAGCACCGCGCGGAGCAGCGCCTCCTTGGTACCGAAGTGGTACAGCAGCATCCGGGGCGAGGTGCCGGAGGCGACGGCGAACGCCTCGAGGCGGTCGGGCAGGCCGCCGGCCAGTGCGTGGTCGGTGCACGCGTCCAGCAGGCGTTCCCGGATCTCCGGCTGCTTGGCCCGCCCCATGGCGGGATTTTTTCGCGTAACGCCCGGTACGTCTAGCGTTCAGGGCGTTCTGCCGCCCTTCCCGAGGAGGTCCCGATGCGAGTGGTGTTCGTGCACGGAGCGTGCGTCCGGGACGGGGCGTGGTGGTGGCACCGCACCGCCGCCCTGCTGGACCGGCGCGGGATCGCGAGCGTGGCGCCCGGGCTGCCCAGCTGCGGCGAGACCGGTTCGGCACCAGGTCCCGACGGACCAGGACTCGGCGAGGACGTCGCCGCGGTCCGGCAGGTGCTGCGGGACGGCGACGAGCCGACCGTCGTGGTGGCGCACAGCTACGGCGGCATCGTGACCGCCGAGGCCGCGGTGGGCGTGGACTCGGTGCGGCACCTGGTCCTGGTGTCCAGCTACCTGCCCGAGGTCGGCGAGAGCCTGTCCACCTTCAGCTCCTCGGAACCGGCGCCGTTCCTCGACATCGACGTCCGGGCCGGCACCCTCGGCGTCCGCCCGGAGCTCCTCACCGACACGTTCCTGCAGGACTGCCCCGAGGTGGCCGCCGACGCCGGCAGGCGGCTGGCCCGGCAGAGCCTGTCGATCGTGGGACAGCCGGTGACGGCGGCGGCGTGGCAGCACGTGCCGTCGACCTACCTGGTCTGCGCTCAGGACAGGGGGACGCCCGCCTCGGCGCAGCGGGACTTCGCGCGGCGCGCCGGCGCCGTCGTCGAGCTCGACACCGGGCACCACCCCTTCCTCTCCCAGCCGCAGGCGATCGCCGACCTCCTCGGAGGCCTGCCGACCTGACCGGCGACCCGCGCCGGCTCAGCGGCTGTCCGCGGCCACCCGGGCGACGTCCTGGTGCTCCCGCTGGTCCTGGCGCTGCCGGTGCAGGCGCAGCCGGTGGCGGCGGGCCTCGGGCGAGTGGACCACGGTGACCGGGCAGGTGGCGTGCGTCGCGCACTGGATGCTCGTCGAGCCGAGCAGCATGGTGTGGAAGCCACCGTGCCCCCGGCTGCCCACCACCAGCAGGTCCGCGCCGTCCGACTCGCGGACGAGCACGTCCGCCGGTGAACCGGGCACCGCACGGACCTGCACGTCCCGCAGCGCGTCGGCCGACCCGCGCCCGGCCGCGTCGACCACCACGCGGACCCTGTCCACGCACTGGCTCCTCAGCGTGTCCCGGATCCGCGCCTCCTCGGTCGCGCCGAGTCCGCTGAACTCCCCCTGCCAGTCCGGCACCCGGTAGGCGATGACCGCCACGACCGGCACGCCGCGCCGCGCCGCGTCCTCCAGGGCGAACCTCATCGCCGCCTCCGAGCCCGCCGAGCCGTCGACCGCCACCACCACCCGGGGCCCACTCATGACCTCGTGTCCGGCCGAGGGCCGGTCCACGTACAGGGACTCCTCCTCGTCGTGCACCACGCCACCTCCTCCGCTCCGCCGCACCGGTCGGGTCGGACGGGGGCCTCCGGGGCGGAGCCGTCGGGCCGGCCACCACGTCGACGGTTCACGGGTACCGCCCGCGTGCCGTCACCCGGATGGTCCTCCGACCGCGCGGGTCCCACCAGGGTCATCGGCCCCCGTCGTCGAGCCGGCCGGGCCGCCGACCACTCGCCCCGTGGCGGCGTTCAGGCGAACAGCTCGCAGCTCCCGTCCCCGTCGATGATCAGGACCCTGCCCCCGGTCAGGGCCACGGCGAGGTGGGTCAGGCGGGGATGCGTGAGTGAGTCGGCGCTGCTCCAGGAGTCGCTGTCGAGGTCGTAGGTGTGGCAGTCGGACCGCACTCCGCTGGGACCCTCCCCGCCGGTGACCAGGACCGAGCCGCCCGGCAACACGGTGGTGGTGTGCGCGTCCCGCCGCTGCGTCAGCGGCTCCTTGGTGTCCCACCCGCCCGTGGCGCTCGTCCAACGCTCCACCACGTCGGTGTAGTTCGGGGCACCCAGGCCGCTGCCGGCCACCATCAGGGCGCCGCCGTCGGGGAGTGCGACCAGGCTCTGTCCGGACCTGTCGGTGCTCATGTGGGGCACGGTCAGGTCGCCGACCGCGTCCCATCCCCCTGCCCCGGGGTCGTACACCTCGCACTCACGGGTCACGAACTCGACCGGCCCGCCACCTCCGCCGAGCCCGTAGGACACTCCCGCGGTGAGCAGGACCCGGCCGTCGGACAACTGGCAGTTCAGCGAGTTGTGGCGAGCGGTGATCGGCGACGGCAGCTTGTCGAGCTGGCCGGTCGTGAGGTCGACGGCGCGGAACTCCATGTCGTCCAGCAGCCCCTCCGGGAGGCACAGGACCAGCAGGTGGTCGCCGTCGCGCCACGCTCCGTCGACGCGGGACATGAACGGCGGCACGATCGTCGGCGTCCACAGCTCGGTGGCCGAGCTCCAGGTCTCCAGGAACGTGTCCTCCCCCGGCTCGTCCCCACCGACGAGGGCGGCTCCGTCCGCCGTCGCGACGAGGAGCCCGCGCTCGTGGGAGCGGTGCAGGGACCCCGTCGGAGCCCACTGGCCCGCCTGCGGGTCGTAGACCTCCGCCGTCAGGAGCGGCGGGCCCTGCAGGTCACGGCCACCGGCGACCAGGACCCGCCCGTCCGCGAGGAGCGCGGCGGACCGCAGGTGTCGGCCGGCGCTCATGGAGCCGGTGAGCGTGAAGCCCGCCATCAGAGGCCCCCCTCGGTCTGGACGCTTGCGGTCGGCCTCGTTCGGAGTTGGGCGAGGTGTAGCGGCACAGGCGTCACCACCGCGTCACCGCTGACCGCACCGGCCGCGCCCGACGGCGCGCGGTCCTCAGGCCCCCCGGGCGTCGCCGTCCCGTGCTGCGGATGCGTCATCGCGGAGGTGCTCGGCGAAGAACGCCTCGATGCGCGTCCAGGCATCGGCGGCGGCGACCGGGTCGGGCTCGAACTTCAGCACCCGGCGCAGCAGCGGGCGCAGCACCCGGGGACCGGGGTCGGCGTCGTCGAGGAACCCGTGCCCGGCCGTCGGGTACTCGCGGACGTCGTGCGGCACGCCCAGCCGGGTCAGCACCCCCTTCAGCTGCGCCGCGGTCCCGCGCAGCGCGGGGTCGCGACCGCCGTAGCTCGCCACGATCGGGCAGGCGCCGGCCAGGGCACGGTCCGGGTCCTCCGGCAGACGGGCGTAGTTGGCCGAGGAGACGTCGAAGCCTCGCGGCGCGGTCAGCAGCGCGAAGCCGCCGCCCATGCAGAACCCGAGCACCCCGATCCGCCCGGTGCAGTCCGGCAGCGCCGCCAGGTGGGTGCGGGCCGCCTCCACGTCGACGAACGCCCGGCCGGACCCGGCGGCGATCGCGCGGAACGTCGGCACCAGGCAGCGCCGCACCCCGCCGGCGGTGAACAGGTCGGGCATCAGCGACAGGTAGCCGGCAGCGGCCATCCGCTGCACCTGCCGGCGCATGACGTCGTCGATGCCGAACAGCTCGTGCACCAGCACCACGCCCGGCCAGGGTCCCGGACCCGGAGGGATGCCGAGCACGCCCCGCAGTCCCGGCGTCCCGCCCGCGCCACTGGTCAGCTCGACGTCCTGCAGTCGCGGACCCTGGGGATCGGTCATCGTCCGGCCTCCCTGCTGCCTGCTCCCGCTGCGGAGAGGAGCGATGCTGGCAGAGGCTCGCCCGCGTGTCACCCCGCACGGCGCGCCGCAGGGGCTGGCAGCGGGTGGCCGGGTGTGGGGGAATGCACCCGGCTCCCTCGGGGGCGGACTCGACGCGGGATCGGGGGGACGCGATGAGAGCACTCGTGGTGGGTGGTGGGGTGGCCGGACCGGTCGCCGCCATGGCCCTGCAGAAGGCGGGCATCGGGGCCACCGTCCACGAGGCGCACCCCGCTCCCGCCGGCGACGTCGGGGCGTGGCTGGGCGTCCAGGTCAACGGCCTGGACGCGCTGCGGGTGATCGAGGCGGACACGGTGGTCCGCGAGGTCGGCCACCCGACGCCGGTGATCGAGTTCCGCAGCGGCACCGGCAGGCGGCTGGGCGAGCTCCCGACCGGTCGCGACGGTGTCGTCGGTGTCTCCGTGCAGCGCTCCGAGCTGTACCGGGCGCTGCACGCGGAGGCGCTGCGCCGGGGCATCGAGGTGCGCTACGGCTCCCGGCTGGTCGACGCCCGCAGCACCCCCGACGGCGTGACCGCGACCTTCGCCGACGGCACCACCGAGTCGGCCGACCTGCTCGTCGGTGCCGACGGCGTCCGCTCGTCGGTGCGCGCACTGCTCGACCCGGACGCCCCACCGCCCCGCTTCGTCCCGGTGCTGAACACCGCCGGCTACTCGGACCACACGCCGGCCGGCGCGGAGGTGGGCCGGCTGACGATGGTCATGGGCCGTCGGTCCTTCTTCGGCTGGCTCCCCTCACCGGACGGCCGGACGTGGTGGTTCGCCAACCCGCCCGCGCGACAGGAGCCGGCGGACGGCGCGGTCGCCGCCCGGTCCGACGCGGAGTGGCGCGCCCTGCTGCGCGACCTCCACGGAGTCGACCGATCCCCCGCCGTCGCCCTCGTCGACGCGACGCCGCACGAGCTGCGGGGGTGGTCGACGTACGACGTCCCCTCTGTGCGCCGCTGGCACGACGGGCGGCGCGTGGTGCTCATCGGGGACGCCGCGCACGCCACCTCCCCGGCCGCCGGTCAGGGGTCGTCGCTGGCCATCGAGGACGCCGTCGTCCTCGCCCGCTGTCTCCGCGACCTGCCCGTGCCCGAGGCGCTGTCGGCGTACGAGCACGCGCGACGCGACCGCGCCCAGCGGGTCGTCGCCCAGGGCTTCCGGACCAGCAGTGCCAAGTCGCCGCCGGCAGTGGGGCGGGTCGTCCGCGACCTGGTCATGCCGGTGGTGCTGCGGTACCGGGACCCGCGTGCCTGGGTGCGCGAGCACCACGTCGACTGGGACGCCGGCGCCGCTCCCGGCCGGACACCGGCCTGAGACCAGCGCGGCTCAAAAGACGGTGTAGCCGCCGTCGACCACCAGGACCGAGCCGGTCATGAACGACGACGCCGGGCTGGCCAGGAACACCACCGCCGGGGCGATCTCCTCGGGCTCGGCCGCGCGCTGCAGCGGTGCGTCGTCGACCCACTGCCGCTTGAACTGCGGTTGGTCGATCGGCGTCATGTCGGTGCGGACGTAGCCCGGGGCGACGGCGTTGACCCGGACGCCGTGCGGTGCCCACTCGGCGGCCAGCGACTTCGTCAGGTGGTGCACCGCGGCCTTGGAGGTGTTGTAGGCCGGCTGCCACTGCGGGCGGTTCACGATCTGCCCGGACATCGACCCGATGTTGACGATCACGCCGCCGCCCGCGCCGATCATCTGCTCGCCGAACACCTGGCAGCCGTGCCAGACACCGTTGACGTTGACCCGCATGACCTCGTCCCACTCGTCCTCGGTCACCTCGAGCGCCGGCCGGTGGATGCACGCACCGGCGTTGTTGACCAGCACGTCGACCCGGCCCAGCTCCGCCGCGATCTCCCCGGCGACCGCCACGACGGACCCCCGGTCACCGACGTCGGCGCGGAACGCCGCGGCCCGGACGCCCGCCGCGGTCAGCTCGTCGACGACCGCGCTGCTCGCTGCGGCGTCCCGTGCCACGATCGCGATCGCCGCACCGGCCTCCCCCAGCGCCCGGGCGAAGGCACGACCCAGGCCGCGGTTCCCGCCGGTGACCACGGCCACCTTGCCGTCGAGCCTGAAGCTGTCGAGGACTGTCATGCGCCGACCGTCCCACACCCTCCGACTGCGCCGGACGCGCCGTCCTGGCCGAACGGCGGCGCACACCGTTGTGGAGCGGCAGCGGCGCGAGGAGCCTGGCCGACATGACCACCACACCGCCTCCCG
>NZ_SJEW01000044.1 GCF_005930475.1 Modestobacter altitudinis | reverse complement strand
CCCCACCACCACCCCGCGCCCGGCCGGCCGGGCCGCCGGCGCCTCGGCGCTGCAGCAGTCGCTCACGCTGGCCTGGCGCAACGTGGTGAAGATCCGCCACCAGCCCGAGGCGCTGATGGACGTCAGCCTGCAGCCGATCATCTTCACGGTGCTGTTCGTGTTCGTCTTCGGCGGCGCGATCGCCGGCGACTGGCACGACTACCTCACCTACCTGGTGCCGGGCATCCTGGTGCAGACGCTGATGTTCGCCACCGGCGGCATCGGTGTGGCGCTGAACAACGACATCACCAAGGGCGTCTTCGACCGGTTCCGCAGCCTGCCGATCGCCCGGTCGGCGCCGCTGGTGGGCGCGGTGCTCGCCGACGTCGTCCGGTACGTCACCTCGATCGGCGTGCTGCTGGCCTTCGCCGCCGCGCTCGGCTTCCGGACCACGCAGGGGCTGCCGGCGGCCGCCCTGGCCGTGCTGGTGGGCATCGGCTTCGCCATGTGCCTGTCCTGGGTGTTCGTCTGGATCGGGCTCACCGTGCGCTCCGCCGGAGCCGTGCAGGGCGTCGGGTTCCTGGCGACCTTCCCGCTGACCTTCGGCAGCTCCGCGCTCGTGCCGGTCGACACGCTCCCCGGCTGGCTGCAGGCCTTCACCCGGAACAACCCGGTCACCCACCTCATCGACACCATCCGCGGGTTGCTGCTCGGCGGTCCGGTGGCCGAGCCGCTGGCCTGGACGGCGGGCTGGGCGGCGCTGCTGCTGGTGGTCTTCGTGCCGCTGGCGATGCGGGCCTACCGGCGCCGGGTCTGATCCGCGGCGGGCATCGCGGTGGCGGGCCAGCTCCCGGTGACGTCGACCCCCAGACGGCTGAGCACCTCGTCGCGGGGGACGGCCTCACCTGCGTCCCGCAGCCGCTCGAACTCCGCGTCGCCCAGCTCGGCGCGCAGCGCCCGCTCGGTCGCGGTGGCCCCCAGGTCACCGCGGTCACGCCGGCCCCGGACCGCGGCCGACCTGCCCAGCAGGTCGGCCGCCCGTCGCGGGTCGCCCTCCACCCGGGCGAGCGCGGCCATCCCCTGGACGACGGTGGCCGTGACGGGCATGTCACCGGCCAGCTCCCCCGCCTGGTGCAGCGCCTCGTCCAGCAGCCGGCGGGCCTCGCCGAGCAGTCCGGGCGCGGCCTCGGCCTCGGCTCGGGCGGCCAGCACGACCGCCGCCCCGGTCTGCACCATCGCCCCGATCTGCGGCGGTCCCCCGCCGGCGGCCCGGACGCGGTCCAGCGCGCGGCGGTGCCACCGGTCGGCGTCCTCCAGCCGCCCGGCCAGCAGGGCGAACCCGCCGGCCGCCGTCTCGGCCATGGCCACGTGCAGGCCGCCGCCCTCCGGACCCAGCTCGGCGAGCACCGCGGCGACCTCCGCCTCCGCGCGGGGGAGGTCACCGGCCAGCGCGTGGGCCAGCGCCAGGCGGGTCCGCAGCATCGGGGTGTCGTCGGTGGTGCCCAGCTGCTCGGAGAGCTCGATCGCCTCGGTCAGCCACGCGACCGCGCCCGCGGCGTCGCCGTCGGCGGAGCTCAGCTGGCCCAGCGCGGCGGCGGTGAAGGACCGGCCCCAGCGGTCGCCGAGCCGCTCGAACTCCTCGTGCGCCTGCAGCAGACCGGTCCCCAGCCGGTCGAGCTCACCGAGGTTCTCCGCCACCTGCGCCCGGATGCCGTGCGCGGCGGCCACCACCCACGGGTCGGGGTGGTCCTCGAGCAGTGCCAGCCCGGCCACCGACCGGAACCCGCCGATGAAGACCATGGCGATCGCCCAGGCCAGCGCCCCCAGCGGCTCCTCGGACCGGTAGGTGTGCTCGGGCGGGAGGTCCCCGATCCCCCGGAGAGCCGGCAGCGAGGCCTGCCAGTCGCTGACCTCGGCACGGCCCATGGCGCCGAACGCCGAGCACATCGCCCGCATCGCCGGTGAGCCTCCCGGCACGGCGACCGCCTCCCGCAGCCAGCGACCGGCGGCCACCTGCCGCCCGGTGAGCAGCCAGAACCAGGCGAGCCGGGCGCCGAGGTGGACGGCCACGTCGCCGTCCCCCGCTGCGACCGCGCGCTGCAGGACGGCGAGCAGCCCGTCGTGCTCGGCGCTCATCCGCTGCAGCGCCGCCAGCTGGCCCGCGCGGCGGAGCTGGGGGTCCAGCTCGTCGACGAAGGCCAGGCACCAGGCTGCCTGCCGCGCCTCGACCTCGGCCCGCTCCCCCGCGGCGGTGAGCTGCTCGGCGCCGTAGGCCCGGATCGTCTCCAGCATCAGGTACCGCACGCCCTCGGCGTCCTCGACCGCGAGCAGCATCGACTTCTCGACCAGCCCGGTGACCGCGTCCAGCACCTCACCGGCGCTCCAGCCGGGGTCGGCGCAGACCTGCTCGACCGTGTCCAGGGTGGCACCGCCGGCGAACACCGACAGCCGCCGGGCGACCGCCTGCTCGCGGTCGTCGAGGGCCTCCCAGCTCCACTCGACCACCGCGCGCAGCGTCTGGTGGCGGGGCAGGGCCACCCGGCTGCCACCGGTGAGCAGCGAGAACCGGTCGTCGAGCCGGGCGGCGATCTGGCCGATGCCCAGCGAGCGCAGCCGGGCGGCGGCGAGCTCCAGTGCCAGCGGCATGCCGTCCAGCCGGCGGCACACCTCCAGGACGGCGGGGAGCGTGGCGGCGGTGACCGCGAAGTCCGGCCGGACCGCGGCGGCCCGGTCGGCGAACAACCGGACCACCGGCGCGGTGGCTGCGGCCTCGTCGCCGTCCGCGGGCACCGCGAGCGCCCCGACCGGGACCACCGCCTCACCCGGCACGCCCAGCGGCTCCCGGCTGGTGGCGAGCACCTGCAACCCGGGGCAGTGCCCGAGCAGGTCGTCGGTGAGCTCGGCGACCGCCCCGACCAGGTGCTCGCAGTTGTCCAGCACGAGCAGCGCCCGCCGGCCGGTGAAGGTCTCCTGCAGCCGGGCGCTCGCCTCGACCAGGGTGGGGACCCGCTCCAGCGAGGTGCCCTCCCGCTGGCCGACCGCGGCGAGCACCGCCGCGGGCAGCAGCGCGGCGTCGGCGACCGGCGCGAGCTCGACCCACCAGACGCCGTCGGCGACGGCGTCCCGGCGGCGGTGCGCCGCCTCCAGGGCCAGCCGCGTCTTACCGGCCCCGCCGGGGCCCAGCAGGGTGACCAGCCGGCCGCCGTCGAGCAGCCCGGCCACCGCGGTCAGCTCGTCCTCCCGGCCGCGGAAGCTGGTCAGCGGAGTGCGCAACGGGGTCCCGTCGCGAGGCACCGACGGGGCGGAGCTCTCGCCCCGGAGCACCGCCAGGTGCTCGGCCTGCAACGCCGGCGTCGGGTCCAGGCCGAGGGAGTCGGCGAGCTGCTGCCGGCAGCGCTCGTAGGCGGCCAGCGCCTCCGCCGTCCGGCCGAGCCGGGCCATCGCCCGCACCAGCAGCAGGCAGAACGGCTCCCGCAGCGGGTGCTCGGCGACCAGGTCCTCCAGCTCGGCCAGCGCGGCCCCGGCCCGGCCGAGGTCCAGCTCGGCGGCCAGCCGGAGCTCGGCCGCGGTGAGCCGCAGATCGCTCCAGCGGGTGGCCGACGGCGCGGTGAACGCGAGCGTGCGCAGGTCGGCCAGCGCCGGGCCGCGCCAGAGCGCCTCGGCCTCCCGGAGCAGCGCGACCACCCGGCCGGGCTCGCGCTCACCCCGGGCCCGGGCGACCAGCGTCTCGAACCGGTGGACGTCGACGGCGTCGGCCGGGACGTCGAGCAGGTAGCCGTGGGCCTGGGCGCGCAGCGGCGCCTCCGGCAGCGTCCGCCGCAGCCGGGACACCAGCGCCTGCACGGCGTTGCCCGGGGCGGCGGGCGGATCGGCGTCCCAGACCGCCTCGATCAGGGTGTCCAGGCCGACGACCCGGCCCGGCTCGACGGCCAGCCGGGCCAGCAGCGCCCGGGACCGCGGCCCGCCGACGTCGACCTGCCGCCCGTCGCCGTCGACCACGGCGACCGGGCCGAGCAAGCAGATGCGGACGGGCACGGCGACATCGTCCCCCACGCCGGGATCAGGGCGTGGCGCGGCGCAGCAGTCGCAGCGACCCGGTGCCGGGCAGCTCGGTGAACTCCCCCGACGCCAGCACCCGGGAGTACACGCCGAAGGGCGCCTGGCCGCCGTCGGCTGGGTCGGGGAACACGTCGTGGATGGCCAGGGTGCCGCCGACGGCGAGCTTGGCGACCCAGGCGTCCTGGTCGCGGCGGGCGGAGGACTCGGTGTGGCTGCCGTCCAGGAACAGCAGCGCCAGCGGCGTCGACCACAGCGGCGCGAGCACCTCCGACCGGGCGACGACGGCCAGCACCACGTCCTCGGCGCCGGCCGCGGCGATCGTCCGCCGGAACGCCGGCAGGGTGTCAATCCGGTCGACGAGCGGGTCGACCAGCGACGGGTCGTGGTACTCCCAGCCGGGCTGGTGCTCCTCGGAGCCCCGGTGGTGGTCGACGGTCACCACCTGACGACCGGTCTCGCGGGCCGCGGCCGCGAGGTAGAGCGCCGACTTGCCCATCCAGCTGCCGATCTCCAGCAGCGGCCCGGGGACGGCCACGTCGCGTGCCGCCTCGTACAGCGCGCGGCCCTCGTCCGGCGGCATGAAGCCCGGCGCGGCGGCCGCGGCGGCGAGCAGGTCGGTGGTCACCTGAGCAGCATCCCGGTCGGTTCCCGGCGCGGTCACCGCGGGTCCCGCCGCTGCGGCGGCTCGGCGCCGGGACCCGACGCCGCCGCCTGCTGGCGCAGCGCGCGCAGCCGTTCCCGGCGCCGCTGTGCCTCCCGCTCCTCCTCGGTCGGCTCGGGCTCCGGGAGCCCGCCGCGCACCGTCGCAGCGGTGGCGACCAGCGCGCCGATCAGCGTGGTCACCGGCACGGCCAGCACCAGCGCGATCCCGCCCACCAGCGTGCGGACGACCTCCTCCCCCACCTCGGTCCCGGTGAGCACCGTCCAGAACGGCCGCTGGTACAGCTCGAACAGCAGCAGCAGGGGCAGCGCCGCCCCGGCGTAGGCGAAGACGATGGTGTAGATGGTCGAGGCGATGTGGTCCCGGCCGATGGCCATCCCGCGGCGGTACAGCTCGCGCCAGCCGGCCGCCGGCGCGGCCTCGTGCAGCTGCCAGACCGCCGAGGCCTGGGTGATGGTGACGTCGTTGAGGATGCCCAGCCCGGCGACGACCGTGGCGGCGAGCACCAGCCCGGAGAAGTCCAGGGTCGGGTCGAACTGCAGCAGCTGGATGGTGTTCTCGTTGTTGAACCCGGTGAGGTGAGCGGCGGCGACCGCCACCGCACCCAGCAGGGCGCTCAGCCCCAGGCCGAACAGCGTGCCCAGCAGCGCGGTCGTCGTCCGGGCGGAGAAGCCGTGCGCGAGGTACAGGACGACGAACATGATCGCCGAGGAGCCGACCAGGCTGACCCAGACCGGCGACCCGCCGGCCAGCAGCGCGGGCAGCACGAACTCCATCAGGACCACGAACGCGAAGCCGAGGCCGAGCAGCGCGAGCAGGCCGCGCAGCCGGGCCACCGCGCCGACGACCAGGGTGAAGAACAGCGCCAGCACCACGATCGGGGTGCCCCGCGGGAAGTCCTGGAACGAGTACACCGCGTCCCCGCCGTCGGCGCCGGGGTCACGGTTGAGCACCAGCTCGTCGCCCACCTCGACGCCCTCCGCGACGACGTCGGCGGACAGATCGACCTGCACGTAGTCCCCGGCGCCGGCACCGTCCCCGATGACCATCACCGCGGTGGCGCAGGTCTGCGCCGGCGCGCTGCCGGTGGCCTCGGCGCACTGGTAGGGCTCCAGCGAGGCGATCGTCGCCTCCGGGAAGGTGGTCCCCGGCGGCAGGAAGGACTCCGCCGCCTGCTGCGCGGCCGTCTTCCCCCCGCCGGGCCAGAGCACCACCAGCCCGACGAGGGTGGCGAGCCCGATCGGCACCAGCACGTAGAGCATCAGCCGGACGGCGCGACGGCGACGGGCCACGACCGCCGGGTCCGGCGGCTGCGCCTCGATCCCGGTGTCGGGTCCATGAGCGTGGGAGTGGGCCGGCACCCGGTCAGGCTAGGTGCCGGTCCGGCCGGCCCCGGACCGTCGGGCGTGGTGTCGCCCACCTCAGGCCGGGAGCGCCACCGGGCCGAGCAGCTCGGCACCGGCCAGGTAGCCGGCGAGCAGGGCGGCGGCGACCTGGCCGACCACGTCGTCGCCGGGCAGGAAGCGCGGCGAGTGCAGGCCGGGACGCCGCCCGTCGGCGCCCGGCGGGCCACCGTCGACGCCGAGGAAGAGCATCAGCCCGCGGTGACCGGTGCAGAAGTGCGCGAAGTCGTCGGCGCCGAAGGACCGCCAGGCGTCGTCCACGGTCACCTCGCTGCGGGTCAGCCACGGGACGGTCGCGCGGGCCAGCTCCGGGTCGTTGGCGAGCACCGGCTCGTTGTTCTCGCTGTGCACCGTCGCGGTGCAGCCGTAGGCGGTGGCGGTGTGCTCGGCGACGTCGGTGAGCGCCTGCAGCAGCAGCTCGCGGTCCTCCTCGCGCATCACCCGCAGCCCGCCGCGGGCGCAGGCGGTGTCCGGGACGACGTTGAACGACGACCCGGCATCGAGCTGGGTGACCGCCAGCACCGCGCCGACGGTGGGGTCGACCCGGCGGCTGACCAGCTGCTGCAGGTTGACCACGATCGCGGCCAGGGCGAGCACCGGGTCCAGCGTGGTGTGCGGGTACCCGCCGTGGCCGCCGTGGCCGGTGACGGTGATGGTGAACTCGTCGGTGGCCGCGTTGACCGGCCCGGGGGTGGCGTTGACGACGCCGGCGGCCAGCTGCGGCTGCACGTGCGCGGCGACCACCGAGTCGACCCGCTCCTCGACGAGGACGCCGGCGGCCACCACGTCGGCGGCACCGGAGGGCGCCCGCTCCTCGCGCGGCTGCAGCAGCAGGACCAGCGGCGCCGGCCCGCCGACCCGGGCGACGGCGCGGGCGACCGCGACCAGCCCGGCGAGGTGGGCGTCGTGACCGCAGGCGTGCATGACCTCGGTCGTGGAGGTCCACGGGACGCCGGTCCGCTCCTCGACGCCGAGCCCGTCCAGCTCCGCGCGCAGCGCGACCGCCCGGCCGGGGCCGTCCAGGGCCCGCACCAGCCGCCCGGTGTCGGCGACCCGGCGGCCCTCCCCCAGCCCGAGCGCGGTCACCACGGCGTCCGCGGTGTCCTGCTCGTCCCCGGAGATCCGGGGGTCGGCGTGCAGCTGGTGGCGCAGCTCGACCGCGGCCGGCAGCTCCTCGGCCACCGCCGCCGACAGCTGGTCGTACCAGGCCACCAGGGCGGGGTCGGGCTCGCCGACCGGTACGGGGGACGAGACGTCGCTGGCGGTCACACCGCCGATCCTCCCGGAGCCACGTTGCGGGCCGATGTCAGGTGCCCAGCTGGTAGGCCCGCTCGGCGTTCCCGGCACCGATCATCGCGGCGACCCGGGCGGCGTCGGCCGCCGCCCAGGCGTCCTCGGCGACCCCGTCGGCCAGGTACCGGCCCAGGCCGCGGCGGAACAGCACGGTGCCCAGCAGGTACAGCTCGGCCAGGCCGAAGGCGTCGGAGGAGAACAGCACCTTGCCGAACGGTGCCAGCTCGAGCAGCTCGCGGAGCAGCGCAGCGGAGCGGTGGCCGAGGTTGTGGGTGGCCAGGCCGACGTCGACGAACACGTGCCCGAACACCTGGGCCAGGAAGCCGGCGTTGCGGTGGAACGGGTAGTTGTGCAGCAGCATCACCGGCACCCCGGCCGGCTCGGTGGCCCGCAGCAGGTCGGTGAGCAGCAGCGGGTCGCCGCGGTGCAGGTCGACGTCGGCGTCGCCGTAGCCGACGTGGAACTGCACGGGCAGCTGCCGGTCGATGCCGCTCCAGACCAGGAACCGGTGCAGCACCGGGTCGGCGACCCGCGGCGCCCCGCCCTGGCGCAGCAGCCGGTCGGCGGCCGCGGTCACCTCGGCGTCGGTGGGGCGGGCGCCGTCCAGGGCCAGGCCGACCCGGTACGCGGCGACGGACTTCACCCCGACGGCGTCCACGGTCCGGGCGGCCAGCCGGCTGCGGAAGGCCTCCGCGAAGTCCCCGGCCGCGACGCCGCCGGCGAACACCTCCTCGGCGAGGGCCTCGAGCCGGACGACCTCCCGGGCGCGGCCGCCGGTGAGCGCGGCGAGCTCGGAGGGTGAGGTGATCGGCTCGGGCAGGTAGCCGGTGTCGACGAGGAACGTCTGCGTGCCGGCCGCCGCCAGCAGCCGGCGGTTGACCTCGTCCGCGCCGAGCTCGGCGCGGCGGGCCAGGTAGTCCTCGGCCGGGGCGTGCGCGGGCAGGTCCAGCACCGGCGGGCACCAGCGGCGGACGGCGAGGCCGATCTGGGAGTCGAACAGCGAGCCGCCCAGGGTGCTGGGCCCGGCCGACTCGGTCAGCATCGCCTCGAACTCCGCGCGGTCGAGGTCGCGGCGCACCAGGCCGTGGCAGTGGTGGTCGACCAGCGGGAGGTCGGCGAGGGTGGGGTCCAGTTCGCTCACCCGGTCATCCTGCCCCGGCGGGAGCACCGGCGGCCGATCTACATTCGGCTGCATGACCTCGTGGACGACGGCCGACATCCCCGCGCAGACCGGCCGCACCGTGGTGGTGACCGGCGGCAACAGCGGGCTGGGGCTGGAGACCGCCCGAGCGCTCGCCGCGGCCGGGGCGCGCGTCGTCCTGGCGGTGCGGGACACCGCCCGCGGCGAGCAGGCGGCGGCCGGGCTGCCGGGTCAGGTGGAGGTGCGCCGGCTGGACCTCGCCGACCTCACCTCGGTGCGCGCGTTCGCGCAGGCCTGGACCGGCGCGCTGGACGTGCTGGTGGCCAACGCCGGGATCATGGCGGTGCCCGAGGCCCGCACCGCCGACGGCTTCGAGCTGCAGTTCGGCACCAACCACCTCGGGCACTTCGCGCTGACCAACCTGCTGCTGCCGCACGTCACCGACCGGGTGGTCACGATCTCCTCCGGACTGCACGCCTCAGGGCGGATCGTGCTCGACGACCTGAACTGGGAGCGCCGGGCGTACTCGGCGACCGCGGCCTACGCCCAGTCGAAGCTGGCGAACCTGCTGTTCACCCTGGAGCTGCAGCGCCGGCTGACCGCGGCCGGTTCGCCGGTCCGGGCCACGGCGGCCCACCCCGGCTGGGCGGCGACCAACCTGCAGAGCGGGTCGGGCAGCCGGCTCAAGGACGCCGCGATGGCCGTCGGCAACCGGGTGGTCGCGGTCAGCAGCGCGCAGGGTGCGCTGCCGACCCTGTTCGCCGCGGTCGCCGACGTCCCGGGCGGCAGCTACGCCGGACCCTCCGGGACCCTGATGCGCGGCACCCCGACGCTGGCCGGGCGCAGCGCCGAGGCCTCCGACGCCACCCTGGCCCGGGAGCTGTGGACGGCGTCGGCCGCGCTCACCGGCGTGGACTTCCCGGCCTCACTGCCGGCCTGACGGACCCCGTCCCCCTCACCCCTCGCAGGCTCGGGCGAGCCTCTGGACGGGGCGATGGTGTGCCGCCCGCCGGGGCTCGGCCGCGGTGGCAGCGGCGGCGAGCAGGCCGGCCGCCACGACGAAGGACGCGGGCGTGCCGGTGGCGTCGGCCACCGCGCCCAGAACGAGGGCCCCGGCCGCCTGACCGACGGTGAGCCCGATGAAGAGGACGGCGGCGGCCTGGGGCGCCGCGGCCGGGAGCCGGTGCGCGCCCCAGGCGAGCAGCACCCCGCTGAGCACGACGAAGGAGCAGCCGAAGCCGGCCAGTGCGAGGCCCGCGGGGACCGGGCTGCCGGGGGCGGCGGCGAGCACCAGCACGGCGGCCGCGGCGACGGTGGCGGCACCGGCCCACGCCCGACGCAGCCCGACCCGCGCGACGACGTCGCCGCTGAGCCCGCCCGCGAGCCCGGCTGCCCCGAGCACGCACCACAGCAGGCCGGTGGCGCCGTCGGACAGCGCGCCGTCGTCGGTGAGCAGGTCCCGGCCGAACGTCCACACCCCGGCGCAGCCCGCCCCGCCGAGGACCGCGGCGACCAGCGGCCGGGTCAGGGCGCGCAGCGGCGCCCGGGCGGCGTCCCGGCGCCGGGCGGCGGACGGCCAGGCGGTGCGCCGGTCGGCTGCCCGGGTGGCGGCCAGCGCCAGGACGGCGAACCCGGCCCAGGCCCACCGCCACTGCCCGGGCACCGAGAGCACGAGCAGGCCGCCGGCGACCACCCCGGCTCCGGTGCCGCTGTTGACCACCGCCTGGGCACGGGACTCGGCGGCGGGCCGCACCGTCGCGGACACCGCCGCGACCAGCGCCGGGGTCGCGGCGCCCGCGCCGCTGCCGGCGACCAGCACCCCGACCGTGAGGACGGCGGTCGACGGGGCGGACGCGACCGCCGCGGAGCCGGCGGCAGCGGTGCTCCCGGCCAGCCACAGAGCCGCGCGGGCCCGGTCCCGGCCGACCCAGCGCTGGGCCAGCAGCGCGGTCAGGCAGAAGGCGAGGTAGCTGCCGGCGGCGATGCCCCCCGCGGTGCCGGGCGTGATGCCGAACTCGCTGCGCAGCTGCGGCAGGAAGAGGCCGAAGCCATACCGGGCCAGGCCGTACGTGACGGCGATGACCGCCAGCCCGGCGGGCACCAACCCATTTGGGCGCTCGGAAGCGGTCCATAACGATCGTTTCACCATAACGATCGTTACGATAGGCGCATGACTCCCTTCTCCGCGACCCGACCGGCGCGCGAGCGGCTGCTCGCCGCCGCCGGCGAGCTGTTCTACGAGTCCGGCATCGCCGCGACGGGCGTCGACGCGGTGCTCGCCCGGGCCGGCGTCTCCCCCGCCACGATGTACGCCCACTTCGCCGGCAAGGACGGGCTGGTCGCCGCCTACCTGGAGGACCGCCACACCACCTGGCGGCAGACCTGGGACGCCGTGCTGGCCGAGTGCACCGACCCGGTCGACCGGCTGCTGTCGCTGTTCGACGCGGTCGCCCGCTACCGGCAGCACCAGGGCAACCACCGCGGCTGCGCCTTCCTCGCCGCGGCGACCGAGCTGCCGTCGGGGCACCCGGGCCAGCGCTGGCTGGCGGCCGACACGAGGCTGTTGACCGACCGGCTGCGCGAACTGGCGGCCGCCGCCGGTCTGCCCGGTCCCGAGGACGTCGCCGCCACGCTGCTGCTCTGCTACGACGGCGCGCTGAGCGGGTACGCCCGCGCCGCGACGACCCCCGTCCTGCCCGGCGGCGACCCGATCGACCGCGCACGCCGGCTGGCCGCCGACTGGATCGCCGCCCGCACGGCCTGAACCTGGGGCGGCCCGGTCACGATCCGGCGGCACTCCCGTGGTGCGCGACCGATCAGCGTGGTGCAGTGGGTCCGTGCCCGTCGCCGACCGTCTCGACCGCCTCCAGCGCCGGCACAAGGCGGCCGGGTTCCCGATCGCCGTGGTCTACAAGTACGTCGACGACTCGGGGCCGTACCTGGCCGCGCTGATCACCTACTACGCCTTCGTCTCGCTCTTCCCGCTGCTGCTGCTGTTCTCCACGATCCTGGGCCACCTGCTGGCCGGCGACCCAGCACTGCAGGAACGGCTGATCGACTCCGCGCTCAGCCAGTTCCCGGTCGTCGGCGACCAGCTGGGCACCCCCCGCGAGCTGAGCGGTGGCGTCGTGGGCATCGTCATCGGTGTGCTCGGCTCGCTGTACGGCGGGCTCGGCGTGGCCCAGGCCGTGCAACACGCGATGAACACCGCCTGGTCGGTGCCGCGCAACAGCCGGCCCAACCCCTTCCTCGCCCGCGGCCGCAGCCTGCTGCTGCTGGGCACGGCAGGGCTGGCCGTCATCGGGACGACGGCGCTGTCCACCCTCGGCTCGGGCAACGCCGGCTCGATGGGCATGGCCTTGCGGATGGTCGCCCTGGTCGCCTCGGTGGCCGTCAACGCGACCGTCTTCGTCCTCGCCTTCCGGCTGGCCACCGCGCGGCACCTGACCATCCGGCAGGTGGCCCCCGGCGCGCTGCTCGCCGCCGTCCTCTGGCAGTTGCTGCAGACCTTCGGCGTCACCTACGTCAGCCACGTGGTGAGCACGGCCAGCGCCACCAACGGCGTCTTCGCCCTGGTCCTCGGCCTGCTCGCCTTCCTGTACCTGGCCTCCGTGGTGGGCGTGCTCTGCGTGGAGATCAACGTCGTGCGGGTGGACAAGCTGCACCCCCGCGCGCTGCTCACGCCCTTCACCGACGACGTCGACCTCACCGCCGGCGACCGGCGCAGCTACACCGGACTGGCCAAGGCGCAGCGCCAGAAGGGCTTCGAGACGGTGCACGTCACCTTCGACCCGCCCGACCGCGGCGAGCCGGCGGACGCCGTCAGCGCCCCTCCGCCACCTGCTCCTCCCGGCGCGCACCCAGCTCCGCCGCGGTGAGGGCGGCGCCGGCCCGCTGCGCCATCGCCGGGGCGACGACCACCGCGACCAGCCCGACCAGCAGCCAGACCCCGGCGACGATCGGGAACCAGAACGGCGCGCCGTCGTCGTACGCCGGGTAGGGGGCGACGTTGCGGTAGACGGTGTAGCCCAGCACGACCAGGGCGAGCAGCGGGACGACGACCTGCCACATCGGCACCGCCGGCATCCGCCGCTGGACGAACACCAGCCGGATCGCGCCGACCGTGGTCAACAGGTAGGCGACCAGCAGGATCAGCGTGCCGATGGTGCCCGACCACAGGAAGGTGTCGAAGGCCTCGGCGTCGAAGGCGACCGCGCAGACCAGCTGGACCAGCGCCATCACGACGGTGACGACGATCGCCGCGAGCGCCGGGGTGCCCGCCGCGGTGGTCGAGGCCAGGCCGCCGGCACGGGTGGTGTCGCGCCGGGTGTCCCGGGCGAAGGCGTAGGTCAGCCGCGAGGCACCGACCACGCACGCCAGGCAGCAGCCGAACGCGCTGATCGCCGCGCCGAGGGTGATCAGGTCACCGACCCAGCCGGCGATGTAGCTGCTGCCCAGGTCACCCAGCAGCGACGGCGAGGAGGCGAACGCGGCCACCCCCGCCTCGTCGGTGCCGAAGCCCATCATCTCGATCGCGGTGACGACGACGAAGTAGATCCCGCCGAAGACCGCCGTCCCCAGGATCGCCCGCGGGATGTCCTTGCGCGGGTTGCGGGCCTCCTCCCCCAGCGTCGCCGCGGCCTCGAACCCGGCGAAGGACAGGAAGCCGAACACCACCCCGAGGAAGACCGCCGACAGGTCGGTGCCGGGCGCGACGGTGAACACGTCGAGGGTGAACCCGGCGTCCGGCGAGGGCGCGTCGGCCGGCACGTTCCCCGACAGCAGCCGGACGAGCACGATCGCGCTGATCACCAGGATCAGCGCCACGGTGACGCCCTCGACGGTCAGCAGCACCGACGTCCCGCGCCTGGCCGGCACGATGGTCAGCACCAGCGCCCCCAGCAGGGCGACCGCGACGAGCAGGAACGGCGCCCAGGACGGCGGGTCGGGCCAGATGCCGACGGCCTCCAGGAACGCGGTGCCGAAGATGCCGGTCGCGCTGGAGGTGACCACGCCGTAGAAGCAGTAGGTGCCGAGCAGGCCGAACCCGGAGACCAGCCCGGCCCGCGGACCGAGGGTGGCGCCGACGAAGGCATAGACCGAGCCGGCGTGGTGGAAGTACTGGCACAGCCGGACGAAGCCGTAGGCGACCAGCAGGACGCCGACGGCGGCGAGCAGGAACGCCAGCGGCACCGCCCGCCCGACCGTGCCGGCGGTCCCCTGCGGGTTGATGTTGGCCGCCATCGACGGCGCCATCAGCGCGACGGACAACCCGACCGCCTGCCAGACCGACAGCGACCGGGTGAGACCACCGGGCCCCGACCGTTCGGTCGAGGTCGCCCCGTCGGGGCGGGGGGTCGAGACGGCCATCGCGCGCGCTCCTCGGGGTCGCAGTTGCACCCGGCAACGGGTGTGCTGGCGCGAGTGTGCGCGACGCGGTGCACCGTTGGGAATGGCGTCATCCGCACGGAACGAGACCGTTACCCGGGTGCCCGCGCACCTGCGTGACCTGCGCGTCATCCCCGTGGTGCAGCATGCGGCAGGTCGGCGGGGCGAGGAACTGGCGGAGGCACGCATGGAGCTGCACGAGCGGGACGAGCGACGGGCCGCAGCGGAGGCCCGGCTCGGCGGACTCGCCGAGGCGGGGGTGGTCGGCGTCGTCCTGCCCTGGGTCGACACCAGCGGCATCACCCGGATGAAGTCGGTCCCGCTCGCCCGGCTGCCGGCCGCCGCGCAGTGGGGCGTCGGGATGAGCCCGGTGTTCGACGGGTTCCTGGTCGACGACTCGATCGTCGCAGGCAGCTACGCCGGCAGCGCGATCGGCGACCTGCGCCTGCACCCGGACCTCGAGCGGCTGACAGTGCTCGCCGGCCAGCCCGGCTGGGCGTGGGCGCCGGTGGACCGCTACACCCAGGACGGCGTGCCGCACGTGCAGTGCTCCCGCTCGCTGCTGCGCCGGCTGGTGGCCGACTACGCGGCCGAGGGGCTCACCCTCAAGGCCGCGTACGAGATCGAGTGGGTGATCGGCGAGGCCGTGCTCCCCCCGGGCGCCGACCCGGACGCCTTCGTCCCGGCACTGGCCGGGCCCGCGTACAGCATGACCCGGCACATCGAGGTCTCCGACTACGCGCGCGACCTGCTCCAGGCGCTGGCCGACCAGGGCGTCGCCGTCGACCAGTTCCACCCCGAGTACGCCGCCGGCCAGCTGGAGGTCTCGGTCGGCGCCGAGGACCCGGTCGCCGCCGCCGACACCGCGCTGCTGGTGCGCAGCACCATCCGCGCGGTGAGCCTGGAGCACGGCCTGCGCGTCAGCTTCTCACCGAAGGTCACCGCGGACGGCGTCGGCAACGGCGGCCACGTGCACCTGTCGCTGTGGCGCGGGGACGAGAACCTGATGAGCGGCGGCCCGGGCACCTTCGGCCTCACCCGCGACGGCGAGGCCTTCACCGCCGGGCTGCTGCAGCACCTGCCCGGGCTGCTCGCCGTCGGGGCGCCCAGCGTCGCCTCCTACCTCCGGCTGGTCCCGTCGCACTGGGCCGGGGCGTTCGCCGCCTGGGGCCTGGAGAACCGCGAGGCCGCCGTCCGGTTCGTCACCGGTCCCAGCGGCGCGCGGCAGTCCGCGGCCAACGTCGAGGTGAAGAGCTTCGACGCCGCGGCCAACCCCTACCTGCTCCTGAGCGGCCTGCTCGCCGCCGGCCGGGCTGGGCTGCGGTCCGGCGCGACGCTGCCCGACCCGGTCGGCATCGACCCCGGGACGCTCAGCGAGGAGGAACGTCGGGAGGCCGGCATCGCGCCGCTGCCCGCCTCGCTGGAGGAGGCGGTGCGGGCCTTCGAGTCCGACGCGGAGCTGACCGGCTGCTTCGGCGTCGAGCTGGCGACCACGATCGCCGAGGTGCGCCGCGGCGAGATCGCGTTGTTCGACGGGGTCTGCCCGGAGGGGGTCACCAAGGCGGTCCGCTGGCGACACTGACATCTGCAGCAGAGGCTGTAAATTTCTTGTGGTACCCGGGTTTACTCAGGCGGGTGTGCGAGGTAATCTCTAGTTGCCGCTAGAGGTTCTCCTCGGGCAGCGCATCCCTGGACCGTTCGACCACCTGATCTCCGGAGGTACGCAGCCATGATGCTGACTTCCAACGACCCGTTCGCCGCCACGTCCGCTGCGCTCCGCGCGCTGGACCAGCTCACCGGCCGCGGTGGCACCACCACCGCCCGCCCGCTGGCCGGCATGCCGATGGACGCCTACCGGGTCGGCGACAACTTCGTCGCCCACTTCGACCTGCCCGGTGTCGACCCCGGCTCGATCGACCTGCAGGTCGAGGGCACCACGCTCACCATCAGCGCCGAGCGCTCGGTCCCGCAGATCGAGGGGGCGCAGTGGCAGGTCGCCGAGCGCCCGTTCGGCAGCTACACCCGCCAGCTGGTGGTGGGCCGCAGCCTGGACACCGAGCGGCTCGAGGCCAGCTACCACGACGGCGTGCTGACCGTGAGCATCCCGGTGGCCGAGCGGGCCAAGGCCCGCAAGATCACCGTGACCCGGGCGGACGCACCCGCCCAGGTGGAGGCCCGCACGATCGAGGGCGAGCAGCAGTCCGTCGAGAGCTGATCGCACACCACGGGCGAGGGGCGGGGCCGCGCGGCTCCGCCCCTCGCCCGTCTCCGGAGGGACCATGAGCACCGACCCGCTGCAGCCACTGGACGACCCCGACCACCCGGTGCTCACCATGAGCCAGGCGGCGGAGCTGCTCGGCGTCCAGGCGGCCTTCCTGCGCAGCCTGGACTCCGGTGGCGTCCTCCATCCCACCCGCTCCCCCGGCGGCCACCGGCGCTACTCCCGCGCCCAGCTGCGGATCGCGGCCCGGGTGCGCATCCTGCTCGACGACGGCCACCCGCTCTCCTCCGCGCAGGTCATCGTCCAGCTGCAGGACGACCTCGCTGACGCGGTCGCCGACGCGGACGCGGCCCGGGACGAACGGGACGCCGCCCGCCGGGAGCGCGACACCGCCGCTGAGTGATCGGTCGAGTACTCACAGCTGGATGACAGATCAGTCACAGATCTCGCCAAGGCGGGTGGACGACACGCCGGGCGGGTATCCGGCGGTCATGGCAACAAACAGCTCCACCAACTCGACCACCGGCCGCACGGCCCAGCGTGACCGCCGGGCCAACACCACGGGCGCACACGTCGCGACCGCCGGCGTCGTGGTCTTCCTGATCGCCACGTTCCTCTCGTGGGTCTCCACCGAGGGTGCGGACAGCACCTCCGGCTCCGGCTACGAGACCGACACCACCATCCCGCTGGTCGCCTTCCTCGGCGTCGGCCTGGTCGTCGGCCTGCAGTACGCGGCCACCCGCGCCCGCGGCCGTCAGCACCGCGGGCTCTCGCTGACCGCCATGGCCGTCGGCATCGCCGCCGTCCTGCTGTCGCTGAGCTACGTGCTCGACGTGCCCGGCGCCTTCGAGCGGGGTGCTGACCTGGACACCGAGATCGGTGCCTGGATCGGCCTCGTCGGCGGCATCATCTGGTCCGTCGGTGCCGGCCTGCTGGCCAAGGAGCCCGAGGGCGACGACGACTGGAACGACACCCTCGGCACCGAGGCGCACCGCACTCACTGATCCGGACGGCGCGGCCTGAGAGCCGCGCGCACGTCCTCCCGCACGGGCACCCGACCGCCGGCACCACGCCGGCGGACGGGTGCCCGTTCGGCGTCCCGGGGAGCCCGTCGTCGCACTACACGAGGGCGGGCAGCACCAGCAGGAGGGTGGGCACCAGCAGCAGGGCCAGCGCGCAGGCCAGCGCGACCACCCGGGCCGCGACCGGCAGCGGCGCGGCCGGCGCGAGCAGCCGCCGCACCCGGACGGCGACCGCGCCCCCGATGACCGCGAGGGCGCCGTCGGGCAGCTGGCCACCGGCCCCCGCGGCGACCGCGACGATCGCCGCCGCCAGCGTCCGCCGCCGGTCCGGGCCGGTCAGCGAGCCCAGGGCGACGTCGTCGGCGCGCATCTCCACCAGGTCCCGGACGGCGTCGTGCGCCCGGTCGGCGGCCGGCAGCACCGGCAGCGCGGCGCGCCAGGCGACGAAGGGCAGCAGCAGCAGGTGGTGGTGCTCGGTCAGGTGCGCCCGCTCGTGGGCCACCACCGCGTCGACCTGGGCGACGTCCAGCTCGGCGACCATCCCCGACGAGAGCACCAGCAGCGGCCGGGCGCCGGGGATGCAGAACGCCACCGGCGCCGGGTGGTCCAGCAGCCGGGTGTCCTCCCCCGCCGCGGCGGGCTGGACGACCAGCTCCAGCAGCGCCCGGTGCCGCCGCCGGGTGCGGGCGGTGCGCAGCAGCGACAGCAGCAGCACGCCGAGCAGCTCCACTGCGAGGACGGCGGCGAGGGTCTGGGCGACCCAGTGGTCGCCGCGCACCGGCTCCTCGGGGGGCTGCCGGGTGACCCAGTGCCACCAGGCCTCGGGCAGCGAGTGCCCCCACGGCGCCAACCCGTGCGTCAGCAGGGCGCCGATGATCGACAGGCCACCGGCCAGTCCGATCGCCTGCCAGCAGACCAGCGCGGCCAGCGGGTCGCGCTGCGGCCAGGAGGCACGGGACAGCGCCGCCGGCACCGGCCAGGCCAGCAGCGCGGCCAGCAGGCCGAGCGCGAGCGCGGTCGCGGGGAGCACGTCGGGGATCGGGACGGCGCGGTCAGCGCGCCGCGGCGTCGTCCCCGGCGCCGGCCAGCAGCTCGCGCAGCATCCGCACCTCGTCGTCCCCGACGCTGCCGACGAAGCGGGCCAGCGCGGCCTGCCGGTCGCCGGCCTGGCCGAGCACCTCGTGCATCAGCTCGGCGACGTGCTCCTCCCGGCTGCCGCGGGCCCGGAACTGCCGGGGCCGGGCGTCGTCGTGGTCGACGAAGCCCTTCTGCTCCAGGCGGCTCAGCACCGTGTGCACCGTGGTCAGCGCGAGGCCGCGGTCGGCGAAGGAGTCGCGCAGCTGGGTGGCGGAGACCGGCGCACCGACGGCCCACAGGTGCTCCAGCACCGCGCGTTCCAGATCTCCCAGCGTGTTCATCGTTCTCCTGTCGGCCAGCTCACACGGCGCGTCTTCTACGTGTCGTAGAGAAACTCTTCTACTCGGCGTAGAAAGGACGTGTCGATCGTACGTCAGCGGCTGGAGGAACCCCGGTGGACGTGTTGGACATCGCCCGGTGGCAGTTCGGGATCACCACCGTCTACCACTTCCTGATGGTCCCGCTGACCATCGGGCTGGGGATCCTGGTCGCGGTCATGCACACGATGTGGGTGCGCACCGACAAGCCCGAGTGGCTGCGGATGACCCGCTTCTGGGGCCGCATCTACCTGATCAACTTCGTCCTGGGCGTGGCCACCGGCCTGGTCCAGGAGTTCCAGTTCGGGCTGGCCTGGAGCGCGTACAGCCGCTTCGTCGGCGACGTGTTCGGCTCGCTGCTCGCACTCGAGGCGCTGCTCGCGTTCTTCCTCGAGTCCACGTTCCTGGGCCTGTGGATCTTCGGCTGGGGCCGGATCCCGAAGAAGGTGCACCTGGCCACGCTGTGGGCCGCGGTCATCGGCTCGGTGGTCAGCGCGTACTTCATCATCGCGGCCAACAGCTGGATGCAGCACCCGGTCGGCGTCGTCACCGACGACGCCACCGGCCGGCCGGAGCAGGTCGACTTCCTCGCGGTGCTGACCAACAACACCGCCCTGGCCGCGTTCAGCCACACCGTCGTCGCCGCGCTCATGGTCGCGGGCGCCGCACTCGTCGGGATCGGGCTGTGGCACCTGCGCAAGCGGAAGCTGGCGAACGCCCCGGCCACCGACGTGGAGCACAGCGTCTGGCGCCGCTCGGTGCGACTGGGCGGTTACGTCTCGGTCGCCGCGTTCCTGCTCACCGCCGTCACCGGCGACATCCAGGGCAAGCTCATGTACGAGCAGCAGCCGCTGAAGATGTCCTCGGCCGAGGCGCTCTGCGAGACCGAGGCGCCGGCACCCTTCTCGATCTTCGCCGTCGGCAAGCTCGGCTCCAACGAGTGCGACGACGTCCACTCCTGGACCGTCCCCTACCTGCTCTCCTACCTCGCCCACGGCGACTTCTCCACCGCCGTGCCCGGCGTCAACGAGCTGCAGGAGACCTACGCCGCGGCCTACGGCGCCACCTACCCCGACGACCCGTCCTACGGCGACAAGGCCGGCGAGCCGATCGACTACACCCCGCTGCTGGCCGTCACCT
The DNA here is from genome assembly GCF_005930475.1 of Modestobacter altitudinis. Taxonomy (GTDB): domain Bacteria; phylum Actinomycetota; class Actinomycetes; order Mycobacteriales; family Geodermatophilaceae; genus Modestobacter; species Modestobacter altitudinis. Next base: position 22,113 of record NZ_SJEW01000044.1, on the reverse strand, counting down.
ACTGGAACTTCCGGCTGATGATCGGCATGGGCTCGGTCTCGGCGGCGGTCGGCGCCTACGCGCTCTGGGCGACCCGCAGGGGGCGGGTGCCGACGAACCCGGTCGCCGTCTACGGCTCGCTGCTGGCGGTCGGCGCCCCGTTCGTCGCCAACGCCTCGGGGTGGATCTTCACCGAGATGGGCCGCCAGCCCTTCGTCGTCTACCCGAACCCCGACGTCCCGCGCGCCGACCAGGTGTACTTCTTCACCGCCCAGGCCGTCTCCCCCGGCGTCAGCGCCGGCGAGGTGCTGACCTCGCTGGTCACCCTCACCGCGCTCTACGGCGCGCTGGCCGTCGTCGAGGCGTGGCTGCTGGTGCGCTTCGTCCGCCGCGGCATCACCACCGGGGACGGCGCCCCCACACCCGGCCACACCCCCGAGGGCACGCCGGACGACGACCTGCCCGGTGGCCGCGACCAGACCGACGACGTCCTGTCGTTCGCCTACTAGGAGACCTGTCATGGACCTGCAGACCGTCTGGTTCGTCGCCGTCGCGGTGCTCTGGACCGGCTTCCTGCTGCTCGAGGGCTTCGACTTCGGCGTCGCCGCACTGCTGCCGGTGCTCGGCCGCCGCACGCAGGACCGGCACCTGATGCTCCGGTCGATCGGGCCGCTGTGGGACGGCAACGAGGTGTGGCTGATCACCGCCGCCGGCGCGGTCTTCGCCGCGTTCCCCGGCTGGTACGCCACCTGGCTGCCCGCCCTGTACCTGCCGTTCGTGCTGGTGCTGGTCGGGCTGATCATCCGGGCGGTCGCCTTCGAGTGGCGGCACTCCCACTCCGCCGCGAGCTGGGACACCACCTGGACCCACGTCATCACCGCCGGCTCGCTCATCGCCTCCCTCGGCATCGGCGCCGCCCTCGGGGCCACCACGCTGGGGCTGCCGATCGACGCCGACGGCAACCGGGTCGGCGGCGCCTTCGCCGGGCTCGGCTGGTCGGCGCTGCTGGGCGCGGTCGCCGTCCTCGGGTTCTCCCTGGTGCACGGCGCGGTGTTCCTGGCCTTGAAGACCGACGGCCCGGTGCGGCTGGCCGCCCGCGCCTTCGCCCGGCGCTGGGCGCCGGTGGCCGCGCTGCCGCTGCTGCTGTGGGCGCTGCTGGTCCAGCTGCGCTCGGGCACGGTCGCCACCGCGGTGCTGCTGCTGGTCGCCGCGCTGGCCGTGCTCGTCGCATGGGCGCGGATCCGGGTCGACCGGGAGGGCCAGGCCTTCGCCGCCTGGGCGGTGGTGCTGCTCGGCTCGGCGGCCACGATCTTCGGTGCGGCCTACCCGGTCGTCGTCCCCTCGACGATCGACCCCGCCTTCGACGTGACCATCTCCGACGCCTCGGTCAGCGACTACACGCTCACCGTGATGACCTGGGCGGCCGGCGTCGGGCTCCCCGTCGTGCTCGGCTACCAGGCCTGGACCTACTGGGTGTTCCGCAAGCGCCTGTCCGCCGAGCCGGCGACGGCGCCGGAGCCGGTGACCGCATGAACCGTCGTCCTGGGGATCGCCGAAGTGGCCACAATGGCGAGCCGGCGGGCGCGGGGCGCGGGCCGCTGGGGGCGCTCGCCGGGGTGCCGGGGCTGACCGGCGCGCTGGCCCGGGCCGCGGCCCTGGCGCTGGTCCAGACCGCGGGCGTGGTGCTGCTCGCCGCCGGGCTGGCCCGGGCGGTGGCCGACGTCGCCGGCGGGACGACGCCCGGCACGGCCCTGCTGGTCGCCCTGGCCGGGGCGGCCGTCCGGGCGGCGGGGTCCGGGCTGGGCCAGGTGCTGGCCGCGCGGGACGCCCGCCGGGCCGAGGACGCCCTGCGCCGCCGGCTGCTCACCCGGCTGCTGGACGGCGAGGGCGAGGCCGCCTCGGCGGCCGGCGGCACCGGACCGGCCGCCGTGCTGGCCACCACCCGACTGCACGACCTCGGCCCCGCGCTCGCCACCTACCTGCCCGCGCTGGCCCAGACCGCCGTCGTCCCGCCGGTGCTGCTCGTCGTCCTCGGCGTCACCGACCGGCTGTCCGCCCTGCTGGTCGCGGTCACCCTGCCGCTGGTGCCGCTGTTCATGGCGCTGGTCGGGCTGCACACCCGGGACGAGACGGCCGAGGCCGCCCGCGCGCTGGACCGGATCGCCGGGCACGTCGCCGAGCTGGTCCGCGGGCTGCCGGTGCTGGTCGGCCTGGGCCGCGCCGCCGACCAGCTCGCCGCGCTGGCCGAGCTCGGCGAGACCCACCGCCGCCGGACGTTGGCCACGCTGCGCACCGCGTTCCTGTCCGCGCTGGTGCTCGAGGTGCTGGCCACGCTGTCGGTCGCGCTGGTCGCGGTCACCGTCGGCGTCCGGCTGACGCACGGCTCGATGGACCTGGACGTCGCCCTGCTCGCCCTGCTGCTGGCGCCGGAGGCGTTCGCCCCGCTGCGCGCGCTGGGCTCGGCGCACCACGCCTCCGAGGACGCCGCCGAGGCCGCGGCCGCCGCCCGCGCGGTGCTCGCCACCCCGGCGCCGCGGCCCGTCGTGGGCGAGCTCCCGGCCGGCCGGCCGCGCGGCCTCACCGTCGACGACCTGACCGTCACCTTCCCCGGCCGGGGCGGTCCCGCGGTGGACGGCGCGTCGTTCACCGTCGACCCCGGTGAGCTGGTCGCGCTGCGCGGGCCGAGCGGCTCGGGCAAGTCGACCGTCCTCGCCGTCCTCGCCGGGCAGCTGCTCGACGGAGCGAGCGCCCGGGTCAGCGGCACGGTGCTGCGGCCGGCCGACGTCGCCGTCGTCCCGCAGGCCCCGACCACGGTCGCCGGCACCGTCGTCGACGAGCTGCGCCGGCACGCCGGGGACGTGGAGGCCGGCCGCGCCACCGACCTGGCCGACACCGCGCTGGACTGGGTGCAGGGCACCCACCTGCGCGAGCGGGCCTGCCGCACCCTCTCCCCCGGCGAGCTGCAGCGGGTCGCCCTGGCCCGGGCGCTGGTCCGGGTGCAGCGCGGCGCCCGGGTGCTGCTGCTGGACGAGCCGACCGCGTCGCTGGACGCGGACTCCACCGCCGCCGTCGCCGAGCTGCTGCTCCGGCTGCGCGGCTCGCTGTGCACCGTGCTGGTCACCCACGAGCCGGCCCTCGCCGCCCTGGCCGACCGCACCGTCGAGCTCCCCGGCGTCCCGGCCCTGCCCCCGTCGGCCCCCCTCCTTGCGCCCCACCGCGCCTTTGTGGCCACAAAGGCGATCGAGCCGTTGGCCGTCGTGGCCGATGTGGCCACGAAGGCAGGACCCGGCCGGGACGCGGGGTTGTCGTGGCCGCGGCGGGCGGTGGTCCGGGCGGTCGCCGCGGGCGCCGCCTCCAGCGCCTTCGGCATCGCGCTCACCGCGGTCTCCGGCTGGCTGATCGTGCGCGCCGCCGAGCAGCCGCCGATCCTCACCCTGATGGTGGCGATCGTCGCCGTGCGCGCCTCGGGCCTGGGCCGGGCGGTGCTGCGCTGGCTGGAGCGGCTGGCCACCCACGACGCCGCCTTCCGGCTGGCCTCGGCCACCCGGCTGCGGCTGTGGAGCGCGCTGGTCGCCCAGGGACCCGCGGCCGACCGGACGCCGGGCCGGGCGCTGGCCCGCCTGGTCGGGGACGTCGGGCTGCTCCAGGACCTCTCGGTGCGGGTGGTCGCCCCGCAGTGGGTCGCGGGCGTCGTGCTCACCGGGACGACGGCGGTGCTCGCGGTCCTCGACCCGCGGGGCGGCGCGCTGGTCGCCGCGGTGGTCGGCGCCGCGGTGCTGGTCACGGTCGGCGTGCACCGCTGGGCGGACCGCGGCGTCGCCCGGTCCGCAGCCGAGCTGCAGACGGTGACCCTCCGCGAGACCACCGCCACCCTCGAGGCGGCGGCCGACCTCCGCGCCCACGGGCTGGCACCGGCCGCGGCCGACCGGCTCGACGAGCTGGGCCGCCGGCAGGGCCGGGCCGCCCAGGCCGGTGCCGCGGCCGCCGCGCTCGGCGACGCGGTCGCGGTGCTCGCCACCGGCTCGGCCGCCGTGCTGGCGCTCTGGGCCGGCGCTGCCGCGGTGCAGGCCGGCCGGCTGGACGCCCCGGTCGCCGCCGTCCTCGCCCTCGCCCCGCTCGCCCTGCTCGAACCGCTCACCGCGATCGGGTCGACCCGGCGGAACCGGACGGCCTGGCGGGACGCGCGGTCCCGGGTGGAGGCCGTGCTCGCCGAGCCGGTCGCGGCCGACCCGGCACCCGAGGACCGGGTCGCCGCCCCGGCGCCGGTGCGCGAGCTCGCCACCGAGCGGCTCACCGCCGGCTGGCCGGGCCGCCCCGCCGTCCTCGCCGACCTGGACCTGGTCGCGACGGCCGGCTCCGGCTGGCTGGTGGTCACCGGGCCGTCCGGCTCGGGCAAGTCGACGCTCCTGTCGGTGCTGATGGCCTCGCTGCGGCCGGCCTCGGGCGAGTACGTGCTCGGCGACGGCCGCCGGCCCGTGCCGACCGACCGGCTGACCCGCGCCGACGTGCAAGCCGCGATCGCCTGGTGCCCGCAGGACGCGCACGTCTTCGACGCCTCGGTGCGCGCCAACCTGGCACTGGCCCGCCCGCGGGGCGAGCTGGCCGGTCCGGACGGCGAGCAGGCGATGCGGACGGCGCTGACCGCCGCCGGGCTGGGCGCGCTGCTGGCCGACCTGCCCGCGGGCCTGGACACCCCGGTCGGCGCGGGCGGCACCGCACTGTCCGGCGGCGAGCGCCGCCGGCTGGCCGTCGCCCGGGCGCTGCTGGCCGACCGGGACGTCGTCCTGCTCGACGAGCCCACCGCGCACCTGGACCCGCCGACCGCCGCCGCGCTGGTGACCGACCTGCGCCGGGCGCTGGCCGGGCGGCTGGTCGTCTGCGTCACCCACGACCCCGCGGTCGCCGGTGAGCAGGACAGCGTGCTGACACTCGCTCCGCACGCACCGGCACCGGCGCGCCGCTGAGCGGAGCCCCTCACCGTGCGCCGAGCCCGCCGGAGGAGGAATGTGGACCGGTGGACCTCATCGCGCGCTTCACGGCGACCCTCGCCGCCGACGCGGGGGCGGGGGACGACGGGCACCTGCTGCCCGGCCGGCTCGCCCGGGCCGCCGCCGAGGCGCTCGGTGTCGACGGCGCGGGGCTGAGCCTGCTGGCCGCGGAGACCGGCCGCTCACCGCTGGGCGCGAGCTCGGCGGACGCCGCCCGGGCCGAACGGCTGGAGTTCACCGTGGGCACCGGCCCGTGCCTGCTCGCCCACGAGACCGGGCAGCCGGTGTTCGTCGTCGAGGAGGACATCCGCCGGCGCTGGCCCGCCTACGCCGACCTCCTGGTGGACGAGACCCCGTTCCGCGGCATCGCCTCCTTGCCGCTGCGCTCGCCCCTGACCCGGGTCGGCGCGATGAACCTCTTCTTCGCCGACGCCGCCGACGTGCCACGGCTGGACGTGTTCGCGGCGCTCACCGTCGCCGACCTGGTCACCTCCGCGCTCACCGATGCTCTCGTCTGGTCGTCCTGGACGGTGGAGAGCGGTCCGGAGTGGCTGCACAGCCCCCCGGCCCGGCGGCGGGCGGTGGTGTGGACGGCGGTGGACCGGACCTGCGTCGCCCTCGACGTCGACGCCCCGGCGGCCCTCGCGCTGCTCCGGGCCTACTCCTACTCCGCCGGCCGGTCGGTGGACTCCGTCGCGGCGGACCTGGTCAGCGGCCGGGTCCGGCCTGCCGACGTGCTGTGCCGGCCCGGCGGGGACTGAACCGTCGGGGGTCTTTGGCAGGCTGGGCGGCATGGCCCAGCCCACCGTCGAGGAGTTCCTCGCCGACCTGCAGCACCCCCGCGCCGACGACGTCCGCCGGCTCCGCGCCGCGATCATGGCCTCCAACGACGAGCTCACCGAGCACGTGAAGTGGAAGGCCCCGAGCTTCTGTCACCGCGGCGTCGACCGGGTCACCTTCCGGCTCTTCCCCGCCGACCACCTGCAGCTGGTGTTCCACCGCGGTGCCAAGCCGCAGGACACCGAGGGCTTCGAGTTCGGCGACGACGCCGGGCTGCTGCGCTGGGTGGCCGCTGACCGCGCGGTGCTCACCCTCGGCGACCCGGCGGAGGTCGCCGCGCAGCAAGAGGCGATCGTCGCGCTGGTCAACCGCTGGGTCGCGGTCTGAACCGGCGCTACCCGCACTCCGGGCCGGCCGGGACGTCGACCCGGATCTCCCGGCCCAGCTCGGCGTCGACGAGCGGGAGGTCGTCGCCGGACCAGAAGCTGCCCGGGTCGTAGGCGTTCAGCGGCCGGTTCGCGGCCAGCAGGCCCATCGCGGTGTAGGTGGTCGCTGCCAGCTCCGCGCAGAAGATGGTGTCGTTGCTCAGGCGCCGGCGCACCTTCCCGGTCAGCCAGCCGCGCGCCAGGTGCCGGGTGGTCGGGAACGGCTTGCCGTCGAGCCGGGCGATGGTGCGCAGGACGGCGTCCTCCATCTCCCGGGTCACCCCGCCGTCCTCGGCCGGGCCGACCAGCTGCCGCAGCCAGGCCTGCTGGCCGTACCGCTTCTTCCACACGCAGACGGCGTCGGAGAGGTCGTGCAGCTGGACGCCCCGCTGGTGCCGGCCGGACCACACGTCGGCCAGCGAGTGCCCGAGCTCGGCGTGCCACAGCAGCGGCGGCAGGTCGTCGAGCACGACGGCGACGCCGACGTGGTTGACCGGGGCGTTGGTGACCGTCTGGACGGCACGGTCGGCGAGGGACCCGCCGCGGAAGACCCACACGTCGCCGGTACGGGTCAGCTCGACCGCCTCCGGAAGCGACAGGGAGCCGGGCGACGTACGCGACACGACACGGGAGTGAGCCACCTCACTAACATAACGGCTCATGCGCCTGTCGAAGCTGTTCGGAGTCGCCGGGATCGTCGGCGTAGCGGCGACCGGTGCGGTCCTCGTCCGCCATGAACGCCACCGCCGCGCCTACAGCGCCGAGGAGGTGCGGGCCCGGTTGCAGGGCCGGGTCGTCGAGGCCGCCACCGCGCCGGCCGACCCGGACATGGTGCCGGACTGGCCGGCCGAGGTGCAGCGCCCGCAGCGGCACCCGATGGAGGTCCTGCTCAGCGCGGTGATGCGGATCGGTCCGCTGCGCCGGTTCTGATCCCTGAGCTCCGGCTCACACGCCACCGCGTGCGCGGGGCGGTTCTGCCCGCTCGCCCGGGAGAGGACACTGCGGGGCGCGGGGGGACGGACCGGGAGGAGCACGTCATGTCCGAGCACCCCCACGCCACCCTCGTCCGGGAGGCCTACGACGCCTTCGCCAAGGGCGACCTCGCGGCCCTCGACGAGGTCTTCGCCGAGGACGTCCGCTGGCACCTGCCCGGCCGCAACCAGCTGTCGGGCAGCTATGTGGGCCGGGCTGCGGTCTACGAGATGTTCGGCCGGCTGATGGCGGTGACCGAGGGGTCCTTCCGGATCGAGGTCCGCACCGTGCTCGCCGACGACGAGCACGTCCTCGCCCTGGTGGACGTCTCCGCGCGCAGCGGCGAGCGGTCCTTCGCGATCACCGACGTGCACGTGTGCCGGATGGAGCGCGGCAGGATCGCGGAGTTCTGGGACACCACCGGCGACCAGTACGCCGCGGACGCCGTCTTCGGCTGAGGCTCAGCCGACACCCGGGGGCAGGGCGGCGCCCTCGTCCTTGAGGACGACGCCCGACGCCCCCAGCTGCCGGGCGGCCTGCAGCAGCGCCACCAGGGTGTCCGCCGCCTGCGCGTAGGACAGCCCGTGCGGCGGACGGACGTTGGAGATGCAGTTGCGCTCCGAGTCCGCCCGCCCGGGCCGCGGGTCGTGGGTCAGGTAGAGCCCGAGGCTGTCCGCGGAGCTCAGGCCCGGCCGCTCGCCCACGAGCACGACGACGATCCGGGCCCCCAGCGCCTCCCCGACCGGGTCACCGAGGGCGACCCGCGCCTGGTGCGCCAGCACCAGCGGTGCCACCGACCAGCCGGGGAGCCGCTCGAGCACCGCGGTCACCGTGCCGGCGGCGTGCTCGTGCACCGCCCGCGGACTCAGACCGTCGGCGAGCACCAGCGCCAGGTCGGCGTCGCCGGCGGGCAGCTGCGTGCCGTCCGCCAGCCGGCGGCCGAGGTCCGGCCGCTGCAGGTAGGTCGTCCGGTCCGGCGCCTGGCTGTGCACCTCGACCAGCGGCAGGCCGACCCCGGCGTCGGCGAGCGCGGCCCGCACCCGGTCGGCGTCCAGCGGGGTGTGCACGGCGTCCCGGGCGACCGCGTGCGCGGCCCGGAACTCCAGTTCCCGTGCCGTGGGCAGCCCGTCCCCGGCCCGGCCCAGCGCCACCCGCGCGCGGGTGGCGTTCCGCAGCAGCGACCACGGGTCGTTCGCCGGGGCAGGGGTGGCCACTCCTGCCCCGTCGGGGGCGGTCATCCGGCGGCCGCCAGGAGCGCCCGGACGGTGGGGGTGTCGGCGGCGAGCTCGCGGACCCGGCCGGCGTCGTCGAGCAGGTCCATCCGGGCCAGCCAGGCCTCGAACTCCGGCGCCGGGCGCAGGTCCAGCACCGCGCGCGCGGTCAGCACGTCCTGGAACGACAGCGACTGGTAGTGCAGCATCACGTCGTCCGACCCGGGGACGGCGATGACGAACGAGCAGCCCGCCGCCCCGAGCAGCAGGGTCAGGGTGTCGGTGTCGTCGCCGTCGACGTCGGTGTGGTTGGTGTAGCAGACGTCCACGCCCATCGGCAGGCCGAGCAGCTTGCCGCAGAAGTGGTCCTCCAGCCCGGCGCGGACCACCTGCTTGCCGTCGTAGAGGTACTCCGGGCCGATGAAGCCGACGACGGTGTTCACCAGCAGCGGCTCGAAGTGCCGGGCCACCCCGTACGCGCGGCACTCCAGCGTCTGCTGGTCGACCGCCCGGCCGTCGACGCCGTGGTGGGCGTCGGCCGACAGCGCCGACCCCTGCCCGGTCTCGAAGTAGGTGACGTTGCGCCCGACGGTGCCGCGGCCCAGCTCCAGGGCGGCGGTCCGCGCCTCGGCGAGCAGGTCCAGGGTGACGCCGAAGCCCCGGTTGCCGGCCTGGGTGCCGGAGACGGACTGGAAGACCAGGTCGACCGGGGCGCCGGCCTCCAGCGCCCGCAGCGTGGTGGTCACGTGCGCCAGCACGCAGGACTGGGTGGGGATCTCGTAGCGGCTGATCACCGCGTCGACCAGCTCCAGCAGCGCGATCGTCTGCGCCGGCGAGTCGGTGGCCGGGTTGATGCCGATGACGGCGTCCCCGCTGCCGTGCAGCAGACCGTCGAGGATGGAGGCGGTCACCCCGACCGCGTCGTCGGTGGGGTGGTTGGGCTGCAGCCGGGAAGCCAGCCGCCCGGGCAGCCCGAGCGTGCTGCGCAGCCCGGTGACCACCCGGGTCCGCCGGGCGACGGCCACCAGGTCGGCGTTGCGCATCAGCTTGGAGACCGCGGCGACCATCTCCGGCGTCAGCCCGCGGGCCAGCCCGGAGATCGCCGCCTCGTCGCGCTCCGCGGCCCGGGCCAGCAGCCACTCGCGGAACCCGCCCACGGTCAGCGAGGCCACCGGCGCGAAGGCCGCGGCGTCGTGGGTGTCGAGGATCAGCCGGGTGACGTCGTCCTCGTCGTAGCCGACCACCTGCTCGGTGAGGAACGTGGCCAGCGGGACGTCGGCGAGGGCGTACTGCGCGGCCACCCGCTGCGCCTGCGACTCGGCCGCCACCCCGGCGAGCACGTCGCCGGAGCGGGCCGGGGTGGCCTTGGCCAGCAGGTCCGACAGCGAGGCGAACTCGTGGGTGTGCCCGCCCAGCGTGCTCCGGCGGACCGTCACCGGAGCTCCTCGTCGGCGGCCGCCAGCGCGGCGAACTCCTCCTCGGGCGCCGAGGCCACCAGGTGGTGCCGGCTGTAGAGGGCGAAGTAGGCCAGGAAGACGGCGTAGGCGCCCAGCGTCCACAGCGCGGCCTCGACGTCGACGAGGAAGGTGGCCACCACCGCCGCCGCGGCGAGCACCAGGGCGACACCGGTGGTCGCCACCCCGCCCGGGGTCCGGTAGGGCCGCGGCAGCTCCGGCTCGCGGCGGCGCAGCACGATGTGGCTGAGCATCATCAGCACGTAGGAGACCGTCGCGCCGAAGACGGCCATGTTGAGCAGCATCGCGCCCTGCCCGGTCAGCGACAGCACGAAGCCGATCGCGCCGGGCACGAGCAGCGCCAGCACCGGCGCCTTGCGGGCGTTGGTGACCGACAGGGCGCGGGGCAGGTAGCCGGCCCGGGACAGCGCGAAGGTCTGCCGGGAGTAGGCGTAGATGATCGAGAAGAAGCTGGCCACCAGGCCGAACAGGCCGGCGTAGTTGACCACCCGGGTCAGCCCGTCCGACGCCCCCGCGGCGGCCAACGCGTCGACCGGTGGGTTGCCGGACTCCGCCATCGCCGCCGAGCCGCCGGCGCCCGGGGTGAACACCAGCATCAGGACGGCGAGGGCGACCAGCACCGCCATCGCCGCGATGATCCCGCGCGGCATGGCGCGGGCGGGGTCGCGGGCCTCCTCCGCGGCCAACGGCACGCTCTCCACGGCCAGGAAGAACCAGATCGCGAACGGGAACGCCGCCCAGATGCCGATCAGGCCGTAGGGCAGGAAGTCCGAGGCGCCGGCGGCGTCGGTGGGCGCGATGTCGAGCAGGTTGGCGGAGTCGAACTGCGGGATGGCGCCGACCAGGAACACCAGCAGGCCGGCCAGTGCGATGACGGTGACGACGAACATCGCCTTGAGCGCCTCGCCGACGCCGAGCAGGTGGACGCCGATGAACAGCGCGTAGACCGCCAGGTACACCCACCAGCCGTCGGTGATGCCGAACAGGCCGAGGGACTCGACGTAGGCGCCGATGAACGTGGCGATCGCCGCCGGTGCGATGGCGTACTCGATGAGCACCGCGATGCCGGTGGCGTAGCCGCCCCACGGGCCCAGCGCCCGCCGGGCGAAGGTGTAGCCGCCGCCCGCGGTCGGCAGCGCCGAGCCGAGCTCGGCCAGGCCGAACACCATGGCGGTGTACATGACCGCCATCAGGACGACGGCGATCAGCAGCCCGCCGAAGCCGCCCTCGGCCAGCCCGAAGTTCCAGCCGGCGTAGTCGCCGGAGATGACCGCGGAGACGCCCAGCCCGGCCAGCAGCAGCCACCCCGCCGTCCCGGAGCGCAGTTCACGCTTCTGCAGGTAGCCGGCGTCGACCGCCTCGGCCTCGACTCCCCGCCCGGGTCCGTGCGGTGCTGAGGCGGCTGCGGGTTCGGCGGTCATCGGGGCCCTCCGGCTGGGCGCCCGCCGGTTCGGGCGCGCGGCCAGCGTGTCCCCCTCGCCCGCGACGGTCAACGGGGTGCGACGCTCCGGAACACGTTGTTCACGCGCGGCCGAGCAGCTCCCCGGCCAGCTGCGCGGCGTACGGGTGGCCGAACAGGCCGGGCAGGCCGCCGGTGTGCAGGAAGACCGTGCGCCCGCCGGGCTGGACCGAGCCGTCGGCGACCGCGGCGGCCAGGCCGGCCAGTGCCTTGCCGGTGTAGACCGGGTCCAGCACCAGCCCCTGGGTGCGCGCCGCGGTGGTCATCGCGGCGGCCGCGGCGTCGGTGAGCAGCCCGTAGCCCTCCCCCACCTGGTCCCGGCGCAGCCGGAGCCCGCCGACCGTCGCCCCCAGCGCGGTCGCCAGGGCGGCGACCCGGACGTCGGGGTCGGCGACCGCGCCGGTGTCCACCCCGAGCACCCGCTCGGCGCCGAGCCCGGCGACCAGGCCGGCCATCGTGCCGCCCGAGCCGACCGCCACGACGACGGTGTGCAGGTCGGGCAGCTGCTCGGCGAGCTCGGCGGCGCAGGCCAGGTAGCCCCGGGCGCCGGTCGGGGTCGAGCCGCCCAGCGGCAGCACGGCGGGCACCTCACCCTGGCCGCGCAGCTCGCCGGCCACCTCGGCGACCCGCGCGTCGACGTCCTCCTCCGGTCCGACGACGACCACCCGGGCGCCGAACAGCTCCTCCAGCGCGAGGTTGCCGGCCCGGGCGGCGTCCGCCTCGCCGGAGAGCACGAGGACGGCGCGCAGGCCCCGCACCGCCGCGGCGGCCGCGGTCATCCGGGCGTGGTTGCTCTGCACCCCGCCGCTGGTGACCAGCACGGTGGCGCCGCCGGCCTCGGCCTCGCCGACCAGGTGCTCGAGCTTGCGGACCTTGTTGCCGCCGGCGAAGGACGTCAGGTCGTCGCGCTTGACCCACAGGTCGTCCGGCTGGAGACCGAGAGCGGCGGCGAGCCGCGGTGCGGGGTCCAGCGGGGTCGGCCAGGGAGAGAGGCGCACGGGTGCGGTCGTCACCGGCCCAGCCTGCCCGAGTGCCGATCCGGCCGGCGGATCAGCCCACCTCGAGCAGCCGCAGGTCGCGGACGTAGCTGCCGGTGCCCCGGCGCACCCTCGTCGCGGTCGGCTGCAGCGCGTCCCCGACCGGGCGCAGGACCACCGCGACCGGCCAGCGGCCGAACAGGACCGGCTGCGCCCAGCCGGCCCGCGGCAGGGACGGACGGCGCAGCGCCGGGCCCTCGATGCCGAGCACCAGCACGGCGGCGAGCACCGCCATCAGCGCGACCGTGCCGAGCGCGGTGGGCAGCCCGGCGTGCTCGGCGAGGAACCCGATCACCGGCGGGCCGCCGAGCAGGCCGGTGTAGCCGACGGTCGTGGCGAGTGCGACGCCCGAGGGCCCGCCCAGGACACCGGCCCGGGCGATAACCAGCGGGAAGACGTTGGCCAGGCCGAGCCCGACCAGCACGAACCCGGCCAGGGCCACCGGCAGGGACGTGGTGAGCACCGCGGTGAGCGCGCCGACGGCGGCCACCAGCGCCCCGCCGACCAGCAGCCGGCGCTCCCCGAGCGCGCCCACCAGCCGGCCGCCGGCCAGCCGGCCGACCGCCATCGCCGAGGAGAAGCCTGCGTAACCGGCCGCGGCGAGCGCCGGCCCGGCGTGCAGCTGCTCGCGCAGGTGCAGCCCGCCCCAGTCCGACAGCGCGCCCTCGCCGTAGGCGGTGGCGCCCGCGACGGCGCCCAGCACGACCAGGACGGCGGTCGGCCGGGGACCGGCGTCCGCCGCGGTCCCGGGGGCGACCTGCTCGGCGGCCCGGGTGACGGCGTCGGCGCCGGCCAGCAGCGGCCCGGCCCACGCCATGACGGCCAGGCCGAGGACGGTGACGGCCAGCAGGTGCGGCAGCACGCCGACCAGCGCCGACGCGACTCCGCCGAGGAGCGCGCCGAGCAGCCCGCCGGCGCTGAACGCGGCGTGCAGCCCGGACAGCAGCGGGCGGCCGGCCCGGGCCTCGACCTGCACGCCGACGCTGTTGGCGGCGACGTTCACCGCGCCGGTGGCGGCGCCGAACACCAGCAGCCCGGCGCAGAGCGAGGGGATGCCGGTGGCGAACCCGGGCAGCACGGCGCAGGCGCTGGCGGCGATGCCGGCCACCGCGGCGGTCAGGCCGGTGCCCAGCCGGGCGCAGAGCGCGCCGGTGAGCTGCATGCAGGCGAGCGCGCCCAGGGACAGGCAGAGCAGGGCGACACCGAGCGCGGTGTGACCGGCGCCGGTCGCGGCGCTCACGTCGGGGACCCGGGCGGCCCAGCTGCCGAAGACGAACCCGTCGAGGGCGAAGAGGACGGCGACGGCCGCCCGCAGCCGGGACGGCGAGGGGTCGGGGGTGGAGGCACGGGTGAGGACAGATCGGAGCATGGGAGACCTTCACGGGGTGTTCGCGCGGCACCGCAGTGCGACGGGCGGGGGTCGGAGAGCACACGACCTCGGGCGCTGACTCCACGGTGCCATGCACACGTGAGCGGCGTGTGTCAACACCGTGTCCAGCAGGCGTGAGTGTCCCCACGTCGCTGTCCCGTTGGTCACACCGGCGCCTCCGGTTGCCCCAGCTCCCCGCTGCCCCGAGGGTCAGGGGATGACCGGGACCTTCTCGCGCGGACTGATCGCCGGCGCTGCCGGCACCGTCGCGCTGCACGCCGCCACGTACCTCGACATGGCCGTCCGCGGCCGCCCGGCCAGCACCGTCCCGCAGGAGCTGGTGGACGCCGTCGCCGGCGCCGCCGGCACCGCGGTCCCCGGCCGCGGCGCCGCCCGGGACGCCCGCCGCCGGGGCCTGGGCGAGCTCGCCGGCATCGCCAACGGCGTGGGCCTCGGGGTGGTCTTCAGCCTGGTCCGCTCGGCGGGGGTGCGGATGCCGTTCCCGGTGGGCGCGGTGGTCAAGGGCGCCGCCGCGCTGGCCGCCACCGACGTCCCGGTCGCCGTCCTCGGTGTCAGCGACCCGCGGCAGTGGTCGCGCGAGGACTGGATCGCCGACGCCCTGCCGCACCTGGCCTACGGCGCGGTCGCGCAGGCGGTGGTGGCCGGGCTGCCGACGCCGGAGGAGCGGGTGCTCCCCCGCCAGGCCGCGTCGGCCGGGCTGGTCGGCCGGTCGCTGCTGCTGGGGGTGGCCACCGGCGGCCGCAGCTCGCTGGGCGTGGCCGCGCCGATGCTCACCGCGGCCGACAGCGGCGCGGTCAAGAAGCTGTCCAACCTCGCCGCGGTCGCCGGGGAGCTCTACGCCGACAAGCAGCCGGGCACGCCGGACCGCACCAGCGCCGGCGCGCTGCCCGCCCGGCTGGCCAGCGGCGCGGCGGGAGCCGGCATGCTGGCCAAGCGGCAGGGGGCGAACGCCGCGCTGCCGCTGCTGGCCGGGATCGCCGGCTCCGCGGCCGGGTCCTACGGCGGGCTGGCCTGGCGGACGTGGGCCGGCGGGCGGATGCCCGCCCTGCAGGCCGCGCTCGTCGAGGACGGCGTCGCGCTGCTGCTCGCGCTGGCCGCCTGCCTGCCCGGCCGGCGTCGCTCCACCCGGCTGACCCTGGTGTCGACGCCGGCCTGAGGCTGCTCAGCCGCGCCAGGCGGGGTCGCGGCCGGTGAGCCCCAGGGCCCGGTCGAAGGCCGGGGCGTCGGCGGGCACGGGCACCTCGGGTCCGTACCAGCCGCCGTCCCGGCCCATCTGCGCGACCGGCTGCACCGCGGCGAGGGTGGCCTCGCCCAGCTCGGCCGGGACGTCGTAGGGCACCCCGATCGCCCGGGCGAGGTCCCAGCCGTGCAGCACGAACTCGGCCAGCATCAGCGGGCCGACGACCCCGGCGGGCATCGGTGTCGTGCCCATCAGCGTCTCGCCCTCCCACGCCGCCGGGTCGGCCCAGGCGTCGGCTGCGGTGTCCAGCTCGGCCGGGACCGCCGCCGCCCACTGCTCCACCGGGACCCCGTCGAGGAACGGTGCCGGGGTGGGGCTGCTCCAGTCGTGCTCGAGCGGGGTGCGGGTGGCCGCCCGCTGGGACAGCACCGCACCCCAGGCCAGGTGGTCGACCAGGGTGCGCACGTCGTAGTCGCCGCACGGGGTGGCCGTGGTCAGTCGGTCGGCGGGAACCGCGCGGAGGGGGCCGGCGGCCAGCTCGGCGGCGGCCCGCACGGCGGAGGTCGGCGTCAGGGTCTCGGTCATGCCGCCAGCCTGCACCCGGCGCCGCCCCGGGTCTTGTACTTCCCCGACAGGCAACCGGGGCGGGCCAGCCGGCGGGTCAGCCGGCGACGAACCCGGAGCGGTAGGCCAGCACGACGGCCTGGGTGCGGTCCCGCGCCCCGGTCTTGGCCAGCACGGCGGCGACGTGGCTGCGGACCGTCTCCACACCCACCACGAGCTGCTCGGCGATCTCCGCGTTGCTCAGCCCCTCGGCCATCGACCGCAGCACCTCCTGCTCCCGGGCGGTGAGCCGCAGCAGCCCCGGGCCCAGCACCGGGTCGGGAGCCCGGACGTGGCGTCGGGCGAGCTCCCGCACCGCGTCGGGGAACAGCAGCGACTCCCCGCGGGCCACCGTGCGGATGCCGTGCAGCACCTCCTCGGGGCTGGACCGCTTGAGCAGGAAACCGTCGGCCCCGGCGGCGAGGGCCTCGAACACGTGGTCGTCGTTGGCGAAGGTGGTCAGGACCAGCACCCGCGCCCGGGAGCCGGCCCGGACGAGGGCCCGGGTGGCGGCGATGCCGTCCACCCGGGGCATCCGGACGTCCATCAGCACGACGTCGGGCGCGCTCCGGCCGACCAGGTCCAGCACCTCCGCGCCGTCCCCGGCCTCGCCGACCACGAGCAGGTCGTCCTCGCTGCTCAGCACCGCGGCCAGCCCGCTGCGGATGAGCGGCTCGTCGTCGACCAGGGCCACCCGGATGGTCACCGCGCCGCTCCCCGCGCGTGCACGGGCAGCCGGACGGCGAGCTGCCACCGGCCGTCCGGATCGGCGCCGACGTGGACCTGCCCGCGCAGTGCCTGCACCCGTTCCCCGACCCCGCGCAGGCCGCGGCCGCCACCGGGCCCGCCCGCGAGCGCACCCGCCGTCGCGTTGACCAGCCGCAGCTCCAGGTCGTCCCCCGACGCGTCGACGACGACCCGGCAGGCCGCACCCGGGGCGTGCCGGAGCACGTTGGTCAGCCCCTCCTGCACGATCCGGTAGGCCTCCCGGGAGACGACCGCCGGCAGTCCGGCGACGGCGCCGGTGACCGCGACGTCGACCTCGGCCCCCGCCGCGCGGGCGGTGGCGGTCAACCCGTCGAGGTCCCGCAGGTCCGGGGACGGGACCACGTCGCCCGGCGTGCCCTCCTCCTCCCGGAGCAGACCCAGCACGTGGTCGAGGTCCACGAGCGCCCGACGGGTGGCGTCCTCGGTCGCCCGGATCGCCTGCTCGGCCGCGGCTGGGTCGCGCAGCAGCAACCGGCGGGCGGCGCCGGCCTGGACGCTGGCCAGGCTCAGCGCGTGCCCGACGCTGTCGTGCAGCTCGCGGGCCAGCCGGTCCCGGCCGGTGAGCACCGACACCGACGCCTCGGCGGCGGCGAGCCGCTCGGCGGCCGGGCCGGCCAGCAGCCGGGGCGCCAGCGCGGCCAGGCCCCGGCCGAGCAGCTCACCGCCGACGACGGTGAGCCCGACCAGTCCGAGGGCGAGCAGCAGCCGGGCCGGCCAGGCCGCGGGCACAGCGACGCCGAAGACGTCCTCGCCGCCACCGGTGTCCAGTCCGATCACCACGGCCGCCGGGAGGCCGACGATGAGCAGCGCACCGGCGACCGTGCCGGCCAGCACGTGCAGCGCGAGGAGCAGCGAGGTGCGTCCCCGCTGGCGCCAGGTGGCGGCCGGGCCGGGCCGGTCGGGAAACCCGGGGGCCAGCAGCCCGCCGACGGCGACCGCCTCGACCGGCCGGACCTCCCCCAGGGTCCCGACGGCGAGCACTGGCGTCCCGACCAGCAGCAGCACGAGCAGCCCGGCGAGAACCGGCGGGAGGCCCGCGGTGGCGATCGCCTCGGCGGGCCAGGCGAGGACGATGCCGACCGCGACCCCGATCGCCCCGCCGATCAGCAGGTACAGCCAGCGCAGCAGCGACCGGCGGACCGCCGGCCCCCGCGCCGCGTGTGCCACCGGACCATCCTGGCCGTCGGCGTCCGGTCCGGGAAGCCCGGACCGGACGGCGACGTCAGGCACGTACCGACCGGCCCGGCTCGCCCTGTCCGCAGGTGCGGCACGCGCCCCGGCGGCGGAGGGCGTAGGCGGTCACGGCGGCGCCCAAGGCCAGGCCCCAGGGCAGGGTCGGGAAGAGCAGCAGCATCAGCCAGCCCATCGGGTTGCCGTCCGCGATCTCCTCGACGGCGAGGGCGACCATGCCGGGGGTGGAGGCCAGCAGCACGAGGGCGACCAGGCCACCGGCCAGCACCGGCACCACGACGGGCACCGGGCGGCCGCGCAGCACCGGCACCCAGGAGGGCCAGGTCTCTCCCCACGGACGGAGGAGGCCGGCGGTCAGCACGGCCCCACCCAGGGCGGCGAACCCGAGCCCCAGCCCGAACAGCCGCATGGCCGGCTCCAGGTCTCCGCCCTCCGGCATCCCCAGCGGCCAGGGGGTCAGCCAGGTCATCCGGACCAGCGCGTAGGGCAGCGGGCAGGCGACGGCGATCCAGGTGGCGACCCGGCCCCAGCGGAGCGCGGCGGCCGGCTCGGTCCACCGGGCGGCGGGCCGGCCGCACACCCGGCAGCGCCCGGTGGCCGCCCGGCGCAGCAGGACCGCGACGGTGCCGAACAGCGCGGCGCCGACGAGCACCAGCCCCAGGTGCGCCGGCGGGCTGGCGTGCTCGGCGAAACCGTCCGACAGCTGCCCCGCCAGCCGGCTGATCGTGGCCGGCCGCAGCACCCCGGAGACCACCCCGGCGGCGACCAGGGCGCCCACGCCGAGCAGCCAGGGGCGGACGCGCCGGTCCCGCACCGCCCCGACGGCGAAGACGACCAGGAACGCGGCCGGGCCGACGATGGCGCACAGGTAGCCCAACAGCGTCAGCACGCCGACGTCGGCGGCGACGCCCAGCAGCAGCCCGGCCTGGACGGCCAGCGCAGCAGCCACCGCCCGGGACGACGGACGCCACCGCGCGAGGAGGGCCAGCAGCAGTCCGGTCGCGGCCAGGCCGATCACCAGCCAGGCGGACGGGATGCGGTGCAGCGCGGCCAGCAGGCCGACGCGGCCCTCGTCGTCGAAGCCGGGCCAGCTGTCCGGGTCGACGATCCAGCGCACCCCGAGCAGCAGCTGCAGCAGGCTCCATCCGGCCGCGCCGAGCAGCAGTCGCTGCACGGTCCGGGTCGGGGGTGCGGCGCTGCGAGGTGGTGCGTCCTGCGTGTGGGCGACGGTCACGGGAGACCTCCGGGAGTGCGGCCCGGGCCTGTCCCGGGAGCACGTCCAGCCTGGAGAGCGCGGCCGCGCACGGGCTCCCCCGCGCGGGGGAGCCGTCTCCGCCGAGCGGGTGGACTACCCGGCCGCGCGGTCCGCGGCGGTGAGCAGCCAGCCGGGCCCGGTGACCCGGGCGGTGAGCGGCAGCCGCTCGCGCAGACCGCGGTCGGCGGTGACCACGAGCAGGTCGCCGTCGGCGAGCTCGGCGGCAACGGCGGCCAGCGCGTCGTCGCCGCTGCCGGCAGCACGCACCACCCGCACCCCGGCCGGTGCCACGACGTCCCGGGCCCGGCCCTCGACGACCGCGACGAGCGCGACCACCGGCAGCGGTGCGCCGTCCGGGCCGGGCGGCGCCGTGCCGGGCAGTGCCGCCAGCCGGTCGAGCAGCCGTGCGGTGGCGCCGGCGCGGTCGCGCCACCAGCCGTCGGGGCGCGCGCCGACGGTGTTGGCGACGTCGACGAGCAGGACGGTCACCGGCGGCGGGAGGTGCCGATCGCCGCTGTGCCCGCGGCGACCAGCAGGCCCACCACGGCCAGCCAGAACAGTCCCTTGACGATGAAGCCGATGACGGTCATCGCGATCCAGATCGCGAACAGCACCAGGACGAGGAGCAGAAAGGGGCGCACGCTCCGACCGTAGGCCCTGCGGGCGCCGCTCAGCTGCCCTCGGACGCGCCCGTCCGCCAGTAGCCCATGAACGCCACCGACGTGCGCGGGACGCCGAGGTCCCGGACCAGGCGGCGGCGCAGCGCCTTGACCATCCCGGCCTCGCCGGCCAGCCACGCGTAGCAGCCGTCGGCACCGGCCCCCGGCACCTCCCAGAGGATGCCGCCGGTGAGGTCGACGTCCTCCGGCTCGACCCCGGCCGCCGGCGCGGCGATGCCGAGCTCGCACAGCGCGGCGTGCACCGCAGGACCGAGGGCCTCACCGCGGGCCCGGCCGCCGCGGATGAGCCAGCGGGCCTCGACGCCCGGCGGGACGGCGAGGGACAGGACGTCGCCGGCCTCGGGGACCTCGAGGACGGCGACCGCCCGGCGGCCGGCGGGGAGCGCCTCGACGATGGCGCTGATCGCCGGGACAGCGGTCTCGTCGCCGGCCAGGAAGAGAGTGCTCTCGGGAGGCGGCGCCCACTCGACGCCCCACGCCCGGCCGGTGCCGGACCGGTCGGGGCCCAGCACGACGACCGGGTCGCCGGCGACCGCGGCGGCCGCCCAGCTCGCGGCGGGACCGGGGTGGCCGTCCTCGACGCCGTGCAGCACGAGGTCGACGTCGAGCTCGCCGAGCTGCGGCCGGGCCGCCCGCACGGTGTAGGTGCGCAGGAACGGGCGCACGTGGTCGGGCAGCGCGCAGTACTCCTGGTACCAGCCGGGGCCGTCGGAGAGCAGCTGCCGGACCGGCCCGCCGTCGCGGGAGAGCACCAGCTTGATCCGCTGGTCGGCACCGCCCACGCCGAAGCCGGTGAGGTCAGGACCGGCGAAGGTCAGCCGCAGGAAACTGGGGCTCAGCCGCTGGACGCGGCTGACCCGGGCGGAGAAGAAGCGGTACGACGGCGCGGCAGGCTCGGCCCACAGAGGCGCGGGCCGTTCGGTGGTGGCCGTCGTCATCGCAGGTCTCCCGGGATCGTCGTGCCGGCGCGATCACCGGATGTTGGTGAGGCTAACCTGACCTCATCGCCCAGGGAATGGCGGACCCGGACGTCGCGGGCTCCGACCGAGAGCCACGCAGATCGCGTCGGCCACCGCGTCGGGGTCCTCGTGCTCCCAGAACCGCAGCACCCGCCAGCCGAGGCCGGTGAGCAGGCTGTCGGTGCGCCGGTCGCGGGCGACGTTGGCGGACAGCTTCTCTGCCCACCAGGAGGAGTTGGCCGTCGGCTGATGGCCACACGTCGGACACGCGTGCCAGAAACAGCCGTCGATGAAGACGATGAGCTTGCGTCGTTTCCACACGAGGTCACCGCGGGCGCGGGTCTCCCGGCAGGGGCGGACGTCCACCCGGTACCGCACGCCCCGGGCGTGCAGCCGCCGGCGCACCGCCAGCTCCGGCACCGTGTCGCGGCGCCCCTGCGTGCGGAACCGTGCCCGGACCACCGCGGAGGACGCCGGCGGAGCGACGCGGAGGTCGACCGGCGCCGTGGGACCGCCGGCCGGGGTCACCTGCCCGCGGGTGCCAACGTGGGCTGGGTCGCCGTCTCGACCAGCCGGCACAGGCCGTTGACCAGGCGCAGCTGCTCGGGCGTCTGCACCGGTGAGGTGAGCAGCGCAGGGCTGCCGACCAGGTAGGCGACCGTCTTGGCCCGGGACAGCGCGACGTTGAGCCGGTGCCGGTCGAGCAGGAAGTCCAGCCGGCGGGGCACGTGCGCACCGCTGGAGGCGGCGAGTGAGAAGACCGCGACCGCGGCCTCCCGGCCCTGGAACTTGTCCACCGTGCCGACCTCGACCGCGCCGAGACCCACCGCGGCCAGCGCACCGCGCACCTGGTTGACCTGCGCGTTGTACGGCGTCACCACCAGCACGTCCGCCGGGCCCATGACCCGGTCCACCCCGCCGCCGTGCCAGGAGCAGCCCATCAGGTCACCCACCAGCGCAGCGACCACGGCCGCCTCCTCCGCAGAGGCCGCACCGTTGCCCTCGTGCTCCACCGCGACCCAGCCGATGCCCGCCGGTGCCGCCCAGCGCGCCGGTGCGTCGATCCGGTTCCCCGCGGTGACCGGCGCCGGCTGCAGCTCGCCCCGGTAGGAGAGCGCGGAGACCACCCGGCACAACGCCGGGGCCATTCGCCAGCTGCGGTCCAGGAAGACGCCGCGGTCGGCGCCCAGCACCTCGTCGTCGCCCAGCACGTGCTGCAACGCCGAGACGTCGGCCCCGTCGGGGTGGATGCCCCGGCCGGGTTGCCGCAGCTGCTGCGGGTCACCGAGCAGCACCAGGTTGGTCGCGGCTCGGCTCACCGCGAGGGTGTTGGCCAACGACAGCTGCCCGGCCTCGTCGATGACCAGCACGTCGAGCCGGCCGGCCAGCTCGGGTCGGGCGAACAGCCAGGAGGTGCCGGCGACCAGGTCGACCTCGCCGGCGTCGAGCGCGTCGACGACCTGCCCGTTGCTGCCCACGCACTGCACGTCGGCGTCGGCGCAGCGCTGCAGGTCGTCGGCCTTCTGCAGGGCACGGACCGGCACGCCCGCCTCACGGGCGGCGGCCATCACGGCATCGAGCAGGTTGCCGATCACCTTGTGGCTGGAGGCGGTCAGCCCGACCCGCTTCCCGGCGCGCACCAGGTCCACGACCGCCCGCGCCCCGGTGTAGGTCTTCCCGGCGCCGGGCGGGCCCTGCACCGCCAGCACCCCGCCGTCGAGCAGCCCGGCGAGCCGGCGGACCGCGCCCGCCGCACCCTCC
>NZ_SJEW01000043.1 GCF_005930475.1 Modestobacter altitudinis | reverse complement strand
GTGCGGCTGCTGCACCGGCCGTGGCGGCTGGACCCGTACCCGGTCCTCACGTCGCTGCGGGAGGCCGAGGTCCGCAGCGGCCCGGTGCGCAGCCGCACCGGGCTGACCTCGGTCGCCACGCACGCCTCGTGCGAGGCGGTGCTGCGGGACCGGCGGTTCGGCGTCCAGCCCTCCGCGGGTGCGAGCCGGCTGGGCGGGAGGGCCGACGAGACCGAGGGCGGCTCGCTGCTGGAGCCGGTCGACCTCTCGCTGCTGACCCTGGACCCGCCCGACCACACCCGGTTGCGCCGGCTCGCCCAGCCGGCGTTCGCACCCCGCCGGCTCGCGCACTACCGGGCGGTGGCCGAGCGGGTCACCGCCGACCTCCTGGACGACGCCCTGGCCCGGGGTCGCCGTGAGGGCCGCTTCGACCTGGTCCGCGACCTTGCCTCACCGCTGCCGATCACCGTGATCGCCGCCCTGCTCGACGTGCCGGACGTGGACAGCGAGCGGTTCGCCCGCTGGGGGCGCGCCGTCGGCTCGGCGCTGGACGGGGTCCGGTCCCCCGGCCACGCCCGCGAGCTCGCCGAGGCCACCGGCTCGCTGCGCCGGTTGTTCGCGGACCTGCTCGAGCAGCGCCGCGCGCACCCGGGCGAGGACGTCGTCTCCACCCTCGCCGGCGCCGTCGACGGCGGCACCGCCACGCCCGACGAGGTGCTGGCGCTGGCCCAGCTGCTGCTCGTCGCCGGCTTCGAGACGACCACCAACCTGATCGGCAACGCGGTGCAGGCCCTGCTGCGCACGCCCGGCCAGTGGGCGGCGCTGGTCGAGGACCCCTCGCTGGCGGCGGCGGCAGTCGAGGAGACGCTCCGCTACGACCCGCCCGTCCAGCTCACCGCCCGCTTCGCACACGAGGACCTGGAGGTCGGTGGCATCCGGCTGCGTCGTGACAGCGGCGTGCTGGTGCTGCTGGCCGCCGCGAACCGGGACCCGGCGGTGCACCCGGACCCGGACCGGTTCGACCTGCACCGCGAGCAGGCGCCGCACCTCGCGTTCTCCGGCGGGGTGCACTACTGCCTCGGCGCCCCGCTGGCCCGGCTGGAGGGCGAGGTGGCGCTGCGCGTGCTGGCCGAGCGGGCGCCGCGGCTGCGCCTGGCCGGCCGGGCGGTGCCCCGCGTCGCGACGGTCCTCCGCGGGCCGCTCAGCCTGCCGGTGACGGCATGAAGCCCCTTTGCGGGCTCGGGGCGGTGCCCTGGAGGGGCCGGGACATCAGACCTGCGGCGTCACCCTCAGCAGCTGGTCCTCGCCGTCGCCGTTGTCGGTGGTGAGGTACAGCGCGCCGTCCGAGCCCTGCACCGGGGAGCGGACGCGGCCGTAGGAGTCCTCCAGCTCGGGGACCCGGAACTGCTCGACCAGCTGCCCGGCGTCGTCGATGCGCAGCCCGAGCACCCCGGTGTCCTTCTGCACGCCCACCAGCAGCACCCCCGCGTAGCCGCCCCACGAGGCCCCGTCGAGGAAGGTCGCGCCGCTGGTGGCGATGGTCGGGTCCCCGGAGGACCAGACGGCGGCGATGGCACCCGGGATGTCAAGGTCGGTCATCGGCACGCTCTCGTCGTAGCCGCCGTCGGGGCCCGGGGGTGCGCCGTCCGGGTCGTAGCCGTAGTTGCCACCGGCCACCGACCGGTTGACCTCGTCGTCGCGGTCGGTGCCCTGCTCGACGGTGTAGACCTGCTGCGTCCCCGGTCGGGTGGCGATGCCCTGGACGTTGCGGTGCCCGTAGCTCCAGATCAGCCGGGTGGTCGGGTCGTCGGCGTCCAGGAACGGGTTGCCGGCCGACGGCTGCCCGGTCTGCGGGTCGATCCGCAGCACCTTCCCGGCGAGCGTGCCGAGGTCCTGCGGGTTGCTGCCCACCGCGTTGTCGCCGGTGCCGACGAGCAGCTGCCCGGTGGGGTCGAACCGCGGCCGGCAGCCGCCGTGCCGGCCGCTGCCCTCGTTGACCGGGATGCCGCCGAGCAACGGGTCGGCGACCCGGGTGGCCGACGTCCAGCCCTCGTCGACGGTCCAGGCGATGACCTGGATCTCCGCATCGCCGTCCTCCTCGACGCCCTGGCAGCTGTAGAAGCGCCGGTTGTCGGCGAAGGCCGCGTCGAGCACCAGGCCCATGAGGCCCGTCTCGCCGGTGGCGAAGAGGTCGTCGAGGTCGGCGTCGAGCGACCGGACCGCCCCGTCGGGGCGGACGGCGGTGAACCCGCCGCCGCGCTCGTCGACCAGCAGCGTCCCGTCCGGCGCCAGCGCCACGTCCCAGGGGTGGTCCAGGCCGTCGGCGAGCACCTGGACGTCGAGCGCCGGGACGCCGGCCGTCGACGAGGGCTGCGCGCGGTCCGGGACGTCGACGGCCGCCTCGTCACCCTCCGCGCCGGGAGCACCGCTGCACCCGGCCAACAGGACGGCGGAGAGCAGCACGGCCCCCGTGCAGGGTCCCGCCCTGAGCCTGCGAAGGGCGGGGGGCACGGGGGTCCTTCCTCAGCTGGTGCGGGTGACCACGTAGGTGCACAGCGCGGCCAGCGCGTCGCGCACCGGGCCGTCCGGGACGGCGTCCAGCCGGGCCTGCGCCCGGTCGGCGTAGTCGCCCAGCACGGCGGTGGCCCGGGCCAGCGACGGCGACCGGCGCAGCAGCTCGAGCGCCTCGGCGTGCTCGGCCTCGTCGACGACCGGTCCGGCGACGAGCTCGCGCAGCCGGGCCTCGGCCGGGTCGTCCCCGGCGAGGGCGAACAGCACCGGCAGGGTGGCGATCCCCTCACGCAGGTCGGTGCCGGGCGACTTCCCCGACGTCCCGGCCTCGCTCACGATGTCGATCAGGTCGTCGGAGAGCTGGAAGGCGACGCCGAACTCCTCGCCGAAGGAGGTCAGGGCGGTGACCATCTGCGGCGCGACGCCGGCGAAGGAGGCGCCGAAGCGGGCCGAGGTGGCCACCAGCGAGCCGGTCTTGTCGGCCAGCACGCCGAGGTAGTGGTCGACCGGGTCCTCACCCGGCCGCGCGCCGACGGTCTCCCGGAGCTGGCCGATCACCAGCCGCTCGAAGGTCTGCGCCTGCACCCGCACGGCCTCGGGACCGAGGTCGGCGAGCAGGTCCGAGGCTCGGGCGAAGAGGAAGTCGCCGGTGAGGATGGCGACGCTGTTGCTCCAACGGCTGTTGGCGCTGGGAGCGCCGCGGCGCACGGACGCCTCGTCCATCACGTCGTCGTGGTACAGCGTGGCCAGGTGGGTGAGCTCGCAGACCACGGCCGCCTGGACGACCTCGGGGGCCTCGGCGTCCCCGAGCTGGGCGGCGAGCAGGGCGAGCATCGGGCGCAGCCGCTTGCCACCGGCGGCCATCAGGTGACCGGCCGCCTCGCTCACGAAGGAGTGGTCGCTGGTGACCGCGGTGCCCAGCGACGCCTCGACCCGGGCCATCCCCTCGGCCAGCGCGTCCCCCAGCTCACCGTCGGGCAGCCAGGGCCCGATGGTCGAGGCGGGCGTGGAAGGCCGGCGCAACGGGGTCTCCTGGTGGTCGGTCCGTCCGCGGGCCCGGGGGCTGGTGGTGCCGGCTCCGGTCATCAACCGCTGAAGATACAGCCCGTCGTCCCGGGTCCTCATCGACGACCTCCGAGCGGGCGGCTCAGCCGACCAGGACCGCGGCCGACTCGGCCAGGTCCAGCACCGCCCCCGGCAGGATGCCGAGCACCAGCGTGGCGGCTGCGGTGATCGCCAGCACGATCGTGGTCGGCAGACCGGGCACGCCGACGGTGGGCCCGTCCGGCGCCGCCGGTGAGAAGTACATGAGGACGACGACCCGCAGGTAGAAGAAGGCCGCGATCGCGCTGGCCACCAGTGCGACGACCGCCAGCGGCCAGGCCCCGTCCTCGATCGCCGCCCGGAAGACGGCGAACTTCCCGGTGAAGCCGCTGGTGAGCGGGATCCCGGCGAGGGCCAGCAGGAAGAAGGCCATCAGCGCGGCGACGATCGGGGAGCGCTGCGCGAGCCCGGCCCACTGGGACAGGTGCGTGGCCTCCCCGTCGCCGTCCCGGACGAGGGTGAGCAACCCGAAGGCGCCCAGCGTGGTCAACCCGTAGGTGAGCAGGTAGAACATCGTGGCGGCCAGGCCGTAGCCGCTGTCGCCGGGGCCGAGCCCGATCACGCCGGTGAGCAGGAAGCCGGCGTGCGCGATCGAGGAGTAGGCGAGCATCCGCTTGAGGTCGGTCTGGGTCAGCCCGAGGACCGCCCCGACCAGCATCGACACGATCGCCAGGCCGTAGACCAGCGGCCGCCAGGTCCAGTCGGCGGTGCCGAAGGCGACGTAGAGCAGGCGCAGCACCGCACCGAACGCGGCGACCTTGGTGGCTGCGGCCATGAACGCGGTGACCGCCGTCGGGGCGCCCTGGTAGACGTCCGGCGTCCAGGTGTGGAACGGAGCGACGCTGGCCTTGAACATCAAGCCGACCACCAGCAGGGCCAGGCCCAGCACCATGAGGGTGTCCCCGCCCTCGGTGACCGCGGCGTCACGGATGGCGCTCAGCCGCACGCTGCCGGTGGCGCCGTAGACCAGCGCCAGCCCGTACAGGAAGAAGGCGGAGGCGAAGGCGCCGAGCAGGAAGTACTTGACCGCGGCCTCCTGCGAGAGCAGCCGGCGCCGCCGGGCCAGCCCGGAGAGCAGGTACAGCGGCAGGCTGAGCACCTCGAGCGCGACGAACATGATCAGCAGGTCGTTCGACGCGGTGAACAGCATCATCCCGCCGATGGCGAAGCTCGCCAGCGGGTAGACCTCGGTCTGCACGCGGGTCGAGGTCGCCAGCTCGCGGTCGCGCACGCTGCCGGCGGGCACCGCGGCGACGGCGACGAACGCCGAGCGCGCCGGGTCGACCGCGCGCTCGCTGAACAGCAGCACCGACAGCGCCCCGAGGACCGCGATGGTGCCCTGCAGGAACAGCGCGGCGCCGTCGACGGCGAGCGCCCCGCCGGCGGTGACCTCCTCCGTGCCGGCCAGCAGCAGCGTGGCGACGAACGCCCCGACGGTGCCGACCAGGGCGAGGACCACCTGCACGGGGTGCCGGACGGCGCGGGGCGCGAAGGCCTCGACCAGCACCCCGACCGCGGCGGCGCCGAAGACGAACAGCAGCGGCGCGAGCGCGGTGTAGGACAGCGAGGGGGCGGTGATCGGACCCATCAGTCGGTCCCTCCGGGAGCTTCGGGAGCGCTGCCCCCGGGGTCGACGCCGACGTCGCTCATCGTCGCCTGCACCGCCGGGTCGATCAGGTCGATCAGCGGCTGGGGGTACACCCCGAGCCCGATGACCAGCGCGACCAGCGGTGCCACGACCGCGAGCTCACGCCGCGACAGGTCCAGCACCCGCGACGTCCGGGCCGGGGCCGGTGCGGTGAGCACGGCCGTCGAGCCACCGCCCGTCGCCTCGGGCCGGGGCTCGGCGTCCACGAGCACCCCGCGGGGCGGCCCGTGGAAGACCCGCTGGTACATGAGCAGGACGTACAGCGCGGCCAGCACGATGCCGGCGGTGGCGAGGACGGTGAACACCGGCTCCCGCGGGAACGAGCCGATCAGCACGAGGAACTCGCTGACGAAGCTGTTGGTCCCGGGCAGCGCCAGCGACGCCAGGCCGGCGAGCAGGAACACCCCGGCCAGCAGCGGTGCCTTGGCGGCCAGGCCGCCGTGGTCACGGATCTGCCGGGACCCGCTGCGGGTGATCACCATGCCGACGACCAGGAACAGCAGGCCGGTCGCGATGCCGTGGTTGACCATGTAGAGCACCGCGCCGGTGGCCGCCTCGGTGCTGAAGGCGAAGATCCCCAGCGCGATGAAGCCGAAGTGCGCGATCGAGGTGTAGGACACCAGCCGCTTCATGTCCGACTGCCCCATCGCCACCAGCGCGGCGTACAGGATCCCGACCACCGCCAGCACCAGGACCCACGGGGCCAGGTCGCGGGAGGCGTCGGGGAACAGCGGCAGGCAGTAGCGCAGGAAGCCGAAGGTGCCCACCTTGTCCAGCACCCCCACCAGCAGGACGGCGCTGCCGACGGGGGCCTCGGCACCGGCGTCGGGCAGCCAGGTGTGGAAGGGCACCAGCGGTGCCTTGATGGCGAAGGCGACGAAGAAGCCCAGGAACAGCAGCTTCTGCACGCCGGGGTCGATGTCCAGCTGGCGCAGCGCGTCGAAGGCGAAGGTGCCCTCACCGAGCTGGGAGTTGCTGACCACGTAGAGCCCGATGACCGAGGCGAGCATGACCAGCCCACCGAGCAGGCTGTAGAGGAAGAACTTGACCGCGGCGTACTGCCGGTTCGGACCGCCGAAGCTGCCGATCAGGAAGTACATCGGGATGAGCATCGCCTCGAAGAAGACGTAGAACAGGAAGACGTCGGTGGCGGCGAAGACCCCGACCATCATCGACTCGAGCAGCAGCAGCCAGGCCCAGTAGGTACGCATGGACCGGTTGCCGGCGGCGCGCTCGTCCCAGGACGCGCCGATGACCACGGGCACCAGCACCCCGATCAGCAGCAGCATCACCAGGGCGATGCCGTCGACGCCGAGGGCGAAGCTGACCCCGAAGTCCGCGATCCAGGTGACCGAGGTGGTCAGCTGGAACCGGTCCCCACCGGTGTTGAAGGCGACCGTGGCCAGCACTGCGAGCAGCAGCACGAGCAGGCTCACCGCCATGGCCAGCTGCCGGGCCAGCGCCTGCCGGGACGGCGGCAGGGCAGCCAGCACGGCCGCACCCACCGCGGGCACGGCGATCATCGCCAGCAGGAACGGGAAGTCGCTCACCAGGTCACCCCTCCAGAGCCGGCGACGGTCATGCCGTCGTCACTGCGACCAGTGCGCCGGCGACGAGCACCGCGCCGCCGAGCATGCCGAGGGCGTAGCTGCGGACGAAGCCGGTCTGCGCGCGCCCCAGCCGGGACGACGAGCCACCGAGGGCCGCCGCCGTCCCGTTGACGACGCCGTCGACGCCTCGGTTGTCCAGCCAGACGAGTGCGCGGGTCAGCCACATGCCGGGGCGCATGAACAGCGACTCGTTGACCGCGTCGGCGTAGAGCCCGCGCCGGGCGGCGACGACCACCGGCGACACCCGCGCCGGCGCCGTCGTCGGCACCTCCCGGCGGCCGACGAACAGCCAGGCAACGGCCGCGCCGAACAGCATGACCAGCGTCAGCACGATGCTGACGGTGAGGGGGGCGACCACGTGCGCGGCCTCCTCGGGCTCGCCGAAGACCGGCTCGAGCCAGTCGGTGAGCGGGAACGCCTCGACGATCAGGAACCCGGCGGCGACCGACCCGATCGCCAGCACGACCATCGGCGCCGTCATCACCGACGGCGACTCGTGCGGGTGCACCCCCTCGTCCCAGCGGGCCCGGCCGAAGAACGTCATCAGCATGAGCCGGGTCATGTAGAACGCGGTGAGCCCCGCGCCGAGGACGGCGACGCCGCCCAGCAGCCAGCCCGACGTCCCGCCGCGGTCGAACGCGGCCTCGATGATCGCGTCCTTGGTCCAGTACCCGGACAGGAACGGGAAGCCGATCAGTGCCAGGTAGCCCAGACCGAAGGTCACGAAGGTGACCGGCAGCTTCTTGGCCAGCCCGCCGTAGCGGCGCATGTCGACGGAGTCGTTCATCGCGTGCATGACCGACCCGGCGCCGAGGAACAGCCCGGCCTTGAAGAAGCCGTGCGCCAGCAGGTGCGCGATCCCGGCGGCGTAGCCGACCGGGCCCAGACCGACGGCCAGGAACATGTAGCCGATCTGGCTGACCGTGGAGTAGGCCAGCACCTTCTTGATGTCGTCGTACGCGCAGCCGACGATCGCGCCGATCATCAGCGTGATCGCCCCGACGACCAGGACGACGGTCCGGGCCGTCGGCGTCTCGTCGAACACCGGGGCGCTGCGGGCGATCAGGTAGACCCCGGCGGTGACCATGGTCGCTGCGTGGATGAGCGCGGAGACCGGGGTCGGGCCCTCCATCGCGTCGGGCAGCCAGGCCTGCAGCGGGAACTGGCCGGACTTGCCGCAGGCCCCGAGCAGGAGCAGCAGCCCCATCGCGGTGACGGTCCCCCCGGCGAGCAGGCCGACCTCGCCGAACACACCGGCGTAGGACGTCGTCCCGAGCTGGGCGAACATGATGAAGATGGCCAGCGCCAGGCCGACGTCCCCGACCCGGTTCATGATGAAGGCCTTCTTCGCCGCCGTGG
Source organism: Modestobacter altitudinis (assembly GCF_005930475.1). GTDB lineage: Bacteria > Actinomycetota > Actinomycetes > Mycobacteriales > Geodermatophilaceae > Modestobacter > Modestobacter altitudinis. The sequence continues at coordinate 33,811 of NZ_SJEW01000043.1, read as the reverse complement.
CCGCCGCCGGGCGGGTGTACCAGAAGGCGATGAGCAGGTAGGACGCCAGACCGACGCCCTCCCAGCCCACGTAGAGGGCCACGTAGCTGTTGCCGAGGACCAGCAGCAGCATCGCCGCGACGAAGAGGTTCAGGTAGGCGAAGAACCGCCGCCGCGCGGGGTCGTGCGCCATGTAGCCGATCGAGTAGACGTGGATCAGCGCACCCACGCCGGTGATCAGCAGGACGAAGACCGCCGACAGCGGGTCGAACAGCAGCCCGGCCTCGACGTCGAGGTTGCCGGTGCGGATGAAGGTGAACAGGTCGACGCTCGCCGACCGCTCGTCCAGCCCGGCCAGCTGCACGGTGCAGAGCAGCCCGAGGACGAAGGCGGCGGCGACGGTGCCGGTGGCCAGCAGGTGGCCCCAGCGGTCGGTGCGCCGGCCGCCGAGCAGCAGCACCGCTGCACCCGCCAGGGGCAGCGCGATGAGCAACCAGGAGGCACCGAGCAGCCCGGTCGCGGGGATGGTCTCCATCAGCCGGCTCCGCTCAGTACTTCAGCAGGTTGACGTCGTCGACCGACGCCGAACGGCGGGTCCGGTAGACGCTCATGATGATCGCGAGACCGACCACCACCTCGGCTGCCGCCACCACCATCACGAAGAAGGCGATCAGCTGGCCGTCCACGGTGCCGGTGGACCGCGCGAAGGTGACCAGCGTCAGGTTCACCGAGTTGAGCATCAGCTCGACGCACATGAAGACGACGATCGCGTTCCGCCGCACCAGCACCCCGACGGCGCCGATGGTGAACAGGACCGCAGCCAGCACCAGGTAGTTCGCGATGGTCACGAGGGCTCTCCTCCCCGGGCGGGCTGACCCGTCCCCTCCAGCGTGCCCAGGGCCGCGTCGGTGCCGCCGGCGTGGGACAGCCCCGACCGCTCGGCACCGGTGGAGCCGGTCGACGGCAGCTCGTCGACCACCTGCGGCTCGACGCCGGTGCTGAAGCTGGCCTGCGACGGGCTGCCGTCGGGCAGCCGGCCGGGGGCGGCGATCGAGTTGGCGCGGGCGTACACGCCGGGGCCGGGCAGGGTCTGCGGGTGGTCCCCGGTGAGGAACCGGGCCCGGGAGAGCTCCTTCTGCGACTGCCGGGTGCCGGGCTCGCGCTCGGTGTGCGCCAGCACCATCGCGCCCACCGCGGCGGTGATCAGCAGCGCGCTGGTGATCTCGAAGGCCAGCAGGTAGCGGGTGAAGAGCAGCTCGGCGATCGCCTGCACGTTGCCGTCGGCCGCTCCCCCGGCGCCGCCCTGCACCGCCTCGAGGCCGGTGACCGGGGTGTCCCGGGTGGCCTCGGCGATGCCGGCGCCGACCAGCCCGGCGAACCCGATCCCCAGCACGATCGCGGCGATCCGCTGCCCGCGCAGCGTCTCGACCACCGAGTCGGAGGTGTCCCGGCCCACCAGCATCAGCACGAAGAGGAACAGGATCATGATCGCGCCGGTGTAGACGATGATCTGCACCGCGCCCAGGAACGGCGCCTCCTGGACGACGTAGAGCACGCCCAGCGCGAGCATCGTGTTGACCAGCCACAACGCCGAGTGGACGGCGTTCCTGGACAGCACCATGCCCAGCGCCCCGGCCAGCGCGACCGGCCCGAGGACCCAGAAGACGATCGCCTCCCCGGTGCCGATCTGCACGCCGGTGTCGGCCGCGGCGGCCAGCACGCTCACGCCCGCTCCTCCAGCACCGGCTCGGCGGGCTGCGCCGTCGGGGCCGCTGCCCTCGGGTCCCGCACGTAGTAGTCCTTCTCGTCGTCCCCGAGCCGCATCGGGTGCGGGGGCTGCTCCATCCCGGGCAGCAGCGGGGCCATCAGCTGCTCCTTGGTGTAGATCAGCGCCTGCCGGTCGTCGTCGGCGAGCTCGAAGTCGTTGCTCATCGTCAGCGACCGGGTCGGGCAGGCCTCGATGCACAGCCCGCAGAAGATGCAGCGCAGGTAGTTGATCTGGTAGACGCGGCCGTACCGCTCGCCCGGGGAGAACCGGGCCTCCTCGGTGTTGTCGCCGCCCTCCACGTAGATCGCGTCGGCGGGGCAGGCCCAGGCGCACAGCTCGCAGCCGACGCACTTCTCCAGGCCGTCGGGGTGCCGGTTCAGCACGTGCCGGCCGTGGTAGCGGGGCTTGGTCTGCTTCGGGACGTCGGGGTACTCCTCGGTCGTCACCTTCTTGAACATCGTCGCGAAGGTGACGCCGAAGCCCTGCGCCGGCCCGGGCAGCCGGCTGCTGCGCTTGCCCGCCGGGGTCGGCGGTGCGCCGGTCTGCCGGGCCACGGCCTGGGAGGCGCTCGCACCGCCCTCGCGCCGGGCGGGGGTGTTCTCAGACATCGCCGTCCTCCTCGGTGGGTGCGGGGTCGGTGGAGGGGTTGCTGCGCCGTCCGGTGCCGACGACCGTGCCGGCGCCGACCACCTCGCGGCTGCGCAGCCGCGGCGACGGGGGGACCCGCAGGTCCATCGGGGGCACCGGGAACCCGCCGGCGGTGCGGTCCCGGCTCCGGCTGGGGGCGAGGACCTCGGGTTCGGTCGGGTTGACCGACCCGGCGGCAGCGGCCCGGGCCGCGACCCGGGTGTCCCGGTTGCTCACCCGGGAGGCGATGAGCAGCCCGGCCAGCACGATGAGCGCGATCGGCACCCCGACGAAGACGGCGACCTCCCCACCGTCGAGGTCGGCCTCCCGGCTGACCGTGCGCATGGTGGCGACCACGAGGATCCAGACCAGCGCGGTCGGGACGAGCACCTTCCACCCGAACCGCATGAACTGGTCGTAGCGCAGCCGGGGCAGCGTGCCGCGCAGCCAGATGAAGACGAACAGCGCGACGACGACCTTGGCGAAGAACCACAGCAGCGGCCACCAGCCGGTGTTGGCGCCGTCCCAGATCGAGATCGGCCAGGGCGCCCGCCAGCCGCCCAGGAACAACGTCGCGGCCAGCGCGGAGACGGTGACCATGTTGACGTACTCGGCCAGGAAGAAGAGCGCGAACTTCAGCGACGAGTACTCGGTGTGGAAGCCGCCGACCAGCTCGCTCTCGGCCTCGGGCAGGTCGAAGGGCGCCCGGTTGGTCTCCCCGACGACGGCGATGACGTAGATGACGAAGGAGACCGGCAGCAGGACGGCGAACCAGCTCGGGCCGGTGAAGCCGAGCCCGAAGACGCTCAGCGACGTCCCGTCCGCCTGGGCCGCGACGATCTCCGAGGTGGACATCGACCCGGCGTAGAGGAACACCGCGACGATCGACAGGCCCATCGCGATCTCGTAGCTGACCATCTGCGCGGCGCTGCGCAACCCGCCGAGCAGCGGGTACGTCGAACCGGACGCCCAGCCGGCCAGCACGATGCCGTAGACGCCCATCGCCGAGCAGGCCAGCACCACCAGGACGCCGATCGGGGCATCGGTGAGCTGCAGGGGCGTGCGCTCACCGAAGATGCTGACCGTCGGGCCCAGCGGGATGACCGAGAAGGCCAGGAACGCCGGGATCGTGGCGATGACCGGGGCCAGGAAGTACACCGGCCGGTCGGCCAGCGCCGGCATGATGTCCTCCTTGAACGCCAGCTTCAGCCCGTCGGCGAGGCTCTGCAGGTAGCCGCGCGGGCCGACCCGGTTCGGGCCGATCCGCTGCTGCATCCGGGCGACGACCTTGCGCTCGAAGACGATCGCGAACAGCGTCATCACGACCAGCACCCCGAAGATGCCGACGATCTTGATGAGCACGATCCACCAGACGTCGTGCCCGAAGTCGGACAGCGTCGGCTGGTCGCGGGCGGCGACCACGTCGATCACGCCGCACCTCCCGCGCGCAGGCTCGACACGGCGGTGGCACCGTCCCGCGGCGACCCGGCGGACAGCCGGACGACGTCGCCCGGGCCGCTGCGCAGGTCGGTCCGGACGGCGCAGCCGGGTGACCGCATGGGCAGCCAGACGACCCCGTCCGGCATGTCCACCACGGCGACCGGCAGGGTGACCGCACCGGCGAGACCGGTGACGGTGAGCAGGTCACCGTCGGCCAGACCCAGCCGGCCGGCGGCGTCCCGGCCCAGCCGCGCCACCGGCGGGCGGGCGGTGCCGGCCATCGCCGGCTCCTCGCGCTGCAGGGTGCCGACGTCGAGGAGCTGCCGCCAGGAGGCCAGCACCGCCTCGTCGGCGGTGGTCACGGGGGCCGGCACCGGCACCACGTCGAGGCCGGTGGGGGTGGGCGCCTGCGGGGCCGCGCCCAGGGCGATCAGCTCGGCGCGGGCGTCGGTCACGGTGGCCAGCCCGAGCGGCACGCCGAGGTGCTCGGCGATCCCCTCCAGCACCCGGCCGTCGGTCAGCTGGCCGGTGCCGTGCAGGGTGGCGTCGAAGGGCCGCACCCGCCCCTCCCAGTCCAGGTAGCTGCCCGCCTTCTCCGGTGCCGCGGCGACCGGGAGGACGACGTCGGCGTGCGCGGTGACCGCGCTCGGGAAGAGCTCGAGGCTGACCACGAACCCGGCCGCGGCCAGCGCCTGCTCGGCGAGCACCGGGTCGGGCAGGTCGGCGGGGTCGACGCCGCCGACGAGCAGGCCGCCCAGGGCGCCGTCGCGGGCAGCGGCGAGGATGCCGGTGGTGTCCCGACCAGGGGTGGCAGGGAGGTCCACGCCCCACCGCTGGGTGACCGCCGCGCGGTCGGCGGCGCTGTCGACCAGCCGACCGCCGGGTAGCAGACCCGGCAGCGCACCGACCTCGACCGCGCCGCGCTCCCCCGCCCGGCGCGGCACCCAGGCCACCCGGGCGCCGGTCTCGGCCGCCAGCGCGGCCACGGCGGAGAAGCCGCCGGGCACCCCGGCGAGCCGCTCGCCGACGAGGACGACCGCCCCGGGCCGGAACAGCGCCACCGCGGCCTCGGCGAGCAGCCCCTCGACCGGGTTGGCGGCCAGCGCGCGGAGCACCCGGGCCTCCTCGCCCGGCGCCGTGGGCACGACCGTGGCGCGCAGCTTCTCCGCGGCGCGGGTGGCGAACGGGGCCAGGTCGAGGACCTGCATCCCCGCCGTCCGGACCGCCCGGCGCAGCCGCAGGAAGACGATCGGCGACTCCTCCTCGGGCTCGAGGCCGACCAGCAGGACGGTGGGCGCCGCGGTCAGCTCGTCGTAGGTGACCGCGCCGGCGCCCGGGGCGGTGCCGGCGACGTGCGCGGCGAGGAACGCGAGCTCCTCGGCGGAGTGCGCCCGGGCCCGGGCGTCGACGTCGTTGGTGCCCAGCGCGACGCGGGCGAACTTGGCGTAGGCGTAGCCGTCCTCGACGGTGACCCGGCCGCCGGGCAGGACCCCGACGCCGCCGGCCGACCGGGCCGCCGCGAGGCCCGCAGCCGCCGCGGCCCACGCCTCGGGCCAGGAGGCCTCGTGCAGCTCGCCGTCCGCCCCCCGCACCAGCGGGGTGGTCAGCCGCTCGTTGCTGGTGGCGTAGCGAAAGCCGTAGCGGCCCTTGTCGCAGTTCCACTCCTCGTTGACCGCGGGGTCCTCCCCGGCCAGCCGGCGCATCACCGTGCCGCGCCGGTAGTCGGTGCGCTGGGCGCAGCCGCTGGCGCAGTGCTCGCAGACGCTGGGCTCGCTGCGCAGGTCGAACGGGCGGGAGCGGAACCGGTAGGTGGCGCTGGTGAGCGCCCCGACCGGGCAGATCTGGGTGGTGTTGCCGGAGAAGTAGGACTCGAACGGCTCGTCCTCGTAGATCGCGACCTGCTCCAGCGCGCCGCGCTCGAACAGCTCGATGAACGGGTCGCCGGCCACCTGCTGGCTGAACCGGGTGCACCGGGCGCAGAGCACGCAGCGCTCCCGGTCCAGCAGCACCTGCGAGCTGATCGGCAGCGGCTTGGGGTAGGTGCGCTTGACGTCGACGAACCGGGTCTCGGTGCGCCCGTTGCTCATCGCCTGGTTCTGCAGCGGGCACTCGCCGCCCTTGTCGCAGACCGGGCAGTCCAGCGGGTGGTTGACCAGCAGCAGCTCCATGGTGCCCTGCTGCGCCTTGTCGGCGACCGCGCTGGTCAGCTGGGTGTGCACGACCATGTCCGGGGTCACCGGGGTGGTGCAGGAGGCCACCGGCTTGCGCTGGCCCTCCACCTCCACCAGGCACTGCCGGCAGGCGCCGATCGGGTCGAGCAGCGGGTGGTCGCAGAACCGCGGCACCTGCACGCCGATCTGCTCGGCGGCCCGGATGATCAGCGTGCCCTTGGGCACCGCGACCGGGAAGCCGTCGATGGTGCAGTGCACGGCGTCGGGCGGGGTGTGCGGCCCGGGGACCGCCGGCGGGGTGGCCGGCGCCGGCTGCGGGGCGGCGGGGGTGATGGTCATGAGGCGGCAGCTCCCACGGGCTCGAGGCGGAGCGACCGGCCGAGCCGGGCCTGCTCCTCGGGCGGCAGCAGGGCGACGTAGTCGTCCTTGAAGTACTTCAGCGAGCTGGCGATGCAGCTGGTGGCGCCGTCGCCGAGCGCGCAGAACGAGCGGCCGAGGATGTTGTCGCAGGTGTCGGTCAGCAGGTCCAGGTCCGCGGCCCGGCCCTGCCCGTGCACCAGCCGCTCCAGGATCTGGACCAGCCAGTACGTGCCCTCCCGGCACGGGGTGCACTTGCCGCAGCTCTCGTGCGCGTAGAACTCGGTGAACCGCAGCGTCGCCTCGACGATCGAGTCGGTCTCGTCGAAGACCATCAGCGCGGTGGTGCCCAGCATCGAGCCGGCCGCGGCGACGGAGTCGAAGTCCAGCGGGACGTCGAGGTGCTCCGCGGTGAAGTACGGCGTCGAGGAGCCGCCCGGCGTCCAGAACTTGAGCTCGTGGCCCGGCCGGACGCCACCGGCCATCGCCAGCAGCTCGCGCATCGTCGTCCCCATCGGTGCCTCGTACTGGCCGGGTGAGACGACCCGGCCCGACAGCGAGTAGATCTTCGGGCCGGGCGACTTCTCCGGGCCCATCGTCTTGAACCACTCCGCGCCGCCGCGGACGACGTAGGGCACGGTGGCCAGCGTCTCCACGTTGTTGATCACCGTCGGGCCGCCGTAGAGACCGGCGACGGCGGGGAACGGCGGCTTGAGCCGGGGCTGGCCGCGGTAGCCCTCGAGGGAGTCCAGCAGCGCCGTCTCCTCCCCGCAGATGTAGGCGCCGGCCCCGGCGTGCACGACCAGCTCGAGGTCGTAGCCCGAGCCCAGGACGTCCGTGCCGAGGTAGCCGGCGTCGTAGGCCTCACCGACGGCGGCCATCACCCGGCGGTGGGCGTGCACCGCCTCGCCCCGGACGTAGACGACGGCGAAGGAGCAGCGGACCGCGTAGGCCGAGATGATCACGCCCTCCACCAGGGAGTGCGGGTCGGCCATCATCAGCGGCACGTCCTTGCAGGTGCCCGGCTCGCCCTCGTCGGCGTTGACCACCAGGTACTTGGGCATCGCCGCCGGTCCGGTCGGGGTCTCCCCCGGCTTGGGCTGCGGGATGAAGCTCCACTTCATGCCGGTCGGGAAGCCGGCGCCGCCACGGCCGCGCAGACCGGAGTCCTTGACCAGGGCGACCACCTCGTCCGGCGCCATCGCGAGGGCCTGGCGCAGTGCGCGGTAGCCGTCCAGTCGTTCGTAGGTCTCCAGCGTCCAGGAGCGGGGCTCGGCGAACCGGGCGGTGAGCACGGGGGTGAGCGGCACGCGGTCAGACCTCTCGCTCGACGGAGTTGTTCGTCCCGGCCCCGGGGCCGGTGGGCGGGGTGTCGGTGCCCTCGGCACCGCGCTCGGCGGGCTGCCGGCCGGCGGGCTCGGGGACATCGGGGTGGTGCTGGGCGGCGCCGGCCCGCTCGGCGGGGGTGTCGGCGGAGGCCACGGCGGTGTCCGCGGCCCGTTCCTCCGCCGACTGCCCCGCCCCGGCGGCCGGGGTGACGTCGGGGTCGGGTGCCGCCTCGGGGGCGGGGCCGGTCATCGGTGGCGCCGTCTCCCCGCGCTCGGCGGCCAGCCGCACGCCGCGCAGCGTGGGCTCGCCGGCCGACGGCCCGTCGACCGCGGCGCGAACGGCGGCGGGGTCGGCGTGCTGGGACAGGCCGGCGAGCTGGCGGGAGATGCCACGGAAGTCGGTGAGCGGCGCACCACGGGTGGGCGCCGGCTTCTCGCCGCGGCGCAGCGCGGCGACCAGCTCCCGGGCGCTCTGGACGTCCTGCTGGTCGTAGAACTCGTAGTCGACGGTGACGACCGGCGCGTAGTCGCAGGCGGCCAGGCACTCGGCGTGCTCGAGGGTGACCGAGCCGTCGGGCGCGGTCTGGTCGTGGCCGACGCCGAGGTCGGCGGAGACGGCGTCGTAGATGCGTTGTCCACCGAGGACGGCGCACAGCGTGTTGGTGCAGACGCTGACCAGGTGCCGGCCGGTCGGGTGGCGCTTGTACATCGTGTAGAAGGTCGCCACCGCGCCGACCTCGGCCTTGGTCAGGCCGAGCAGCCGCGCGCAGAAGCCGACGCCCTCGGGCGAGACGTAGCCCTGCACCGACTGGACCAGGTGCAGCATCGGCAGCAGCGCCGACCGGGCCTGCGGGTAGCGGGCCATGATCTGCGCCGCCTCGGCCTCGTGCTGCGCGGTCAGCGGCGGCAGCTGGGCCAGCGTCTCGGGGCTCGACTCGACCGGGCTGGAGTCCAGCCCGGTCACCGCCGTCCCCTCGAACGAACCAGGCAGCGCGCTCACCTGTCGACTCCTCCCATCACCGGGTCGATGGAGGCGATCGCGGCGATGACGTCGGCGATCATGCCGCCCTCGCTCATCGCGGCGGTCGCCTGCAGGTTGGTGAAGCTGGGGTCGCGCACGTGGACCCGGAACGGGCGGGTGCCGCCATCGCTGACCACGTGGTAGCCGAGCTCGCCGCGGGGCGACTCGATGGCGGTGTAGACCTGGCCCGCCGGCACCCGGAAGCCTTCGGTGACCAGCTTGAAGTGGTGGATCAGGGCCTCCATCGACTGGCCCATGATGTGCCGGACGTGGTCGAGGGAGTTGCCCATGCCGTCGGCACCGAGGGACAGCTGCGCCGGCCAGGCGATCTTCTTGTCCTCCACCATCACCGGGCCGGGCTCCAGCCGGTCCAGCGCCTGCTCGACGATCTTCAGCGACTCGCCGATCTCGGCGACCCGCACCAGGTAGCGGCCCCAGGCGTCCGCGGTGTCCGCGGTCGGGACCTCGAAGTCGTAGGTCTCGTAGCCGCAGTACGGCTCGACCTTGCGCAGGTCCCACGGCAGGCCGGCCGAGCGCAGGATCGGTCCCGTGACGCCGAGGGCCAGGCAGCCGGTGACGTCGAGGAACCCGACGTCCTTGAGCCGCCGCTGCCAGATCGGCTGGCCGGTGAGCAGCCGGTGCATCGCGGTGATCCGCTCGGGCATGACCGCCAGGAACTCGCGGACGTGCTCGACGCTGCCCTCGGGCAGGTCCTGGGCGAGGCCGCCGGGGCGGACGTAGGCGTGGTTCATCCGCAGCCCGGTGATCTCCTCGAGCAGGTCCAGGACGAGCTCACGCTCCCGGAAGCCGTTGGTCATCCCGGTGAGGGCGCCCATCTCCATGCCGAAGGTGGCCAGCCCGACCAGGTGCGAGGCGATCCGGTTGAGCTCCATGACCAGCACCCGGATGGTCTGCGCGCGCGGCGGCGCCTCGACGCCCAGCAACTTCTCCACCGCCAGGCAGTAGGCGGTCTCGTTGAACAGCGGCGCGAGGTAGTCCATCCGCGTGACCAGCGTCGTGCCCTGGGTCCAGGTGCGGTACTCGGTCGTCTTCTCGATCCCGGTGTGCAGGTAGCCGATGACGACGCGGGCCTTGGTGACCGTCTCGCCCTCGAGGTCGAGGACCAGCCGGAGCACCCCGTGGGTGGAGGGGTGCTGGGGGCCCATGTTGACGACGAGCCGCTCCTCCTCGTGCGGGTCGGCGCCGAACGTCTGGTCCCAGTCGCCACCGGTGACGGTGTAGACCCGCCCCTCCGTGGTCTCCCGGGAGCCGGCGTACGGGTCCTGCGTCGTGGTCATGAGGTGCTCCCGGTCATCGGTAGCTCCGCCGCTCGTCGGGGGGCGGGATCTGCGCGCCGTGGTACTCCACGGGCACCCCGCCCAGCGGGTAGTCCTTGCGCTGGGGGTGGCCCTCCCAGTCGTCGGGCATGAGGATCCGGGTCAGCGCCGGGTGGCCGTCGAAGACGACGCCGAACATGTCCCAGGTCTCGCGCTCGTGCCAGTCCGCGGTCGGGTAGACCCGGGTGACCGAGGGGACGTGCGGGTCCTCCGCGGTGACCGCGACCTCGAGCCGGATCCTGCGGCGGTAGGTCATCGAGGTCAGGTGGTAGACCACGTGCAGCCGCGGGCGGCCCGGCGTCGCGACCGGTCCGCCGCTGTCCTCGTAGTCCACGCCGGAGACGCTGCTGCACAGCTCGAAGCGCAGGGCGTCGTCGTCGCGGAGCGCCTGGACCAGGGTGAGCAGGTGCTCGCGGACGACGAACCAGGTGATCTCGCCGCGGTCGACCAGCACCCGCAGCACGGCGGCGTCGTAGGTGGCCCGGCCGACGGCGTCGATGAGCGCGTCGGTGACCTCGTCGAACCAGCCGCCGTAGGGCCGCTCGGTGGAGTGCAGCGCGACAGCACCGCCCGGCTCGACCCGGACCAGGCCGCCGAAGCCCGAGGTGTCCCCGCTGCCGGTGACCCCGAACGCGCCCCGCCGGAACCCGCCGGTCTCAGGCACCTGCGTCATCGGGGCGCCCCGGGCTTGGACAGGACGACGGCGTTGCCCCCGCGCTGCTCGATGCCGAACTGGCCGGTGCGCCCGGCAGCCGCGGCCTGCTCGTAGGCCCGGCGGGCGTCCTTGTCCGCGCGGACGCTGGAGGGCATCTCGATGTGCAGGTCGGGAGCCGTGCCGTCGGCGCGGGCGGCCGCCTGCTGGGCGGCGCGCCTGGCCCCGAGGGGCTCGTGCTGGATCTTGTGGTGCAGCTTCAGGATGGCGTCGGTGAGCATCTCCGGCCGCGGCGGGCAGCCGGGGAGGTACATGTCCACCGGGACGATGTGGTCGACGCCCTGGACGATCGCGTAGTTGTTGAACATCCCGCCGGAGCTCGCGCAGACGCCCATCGCGAGCACCCAGCGCGGCTCGGGCATCTGGTCGTAGATCTGGCGCAGGACCGGGGCCATCTTCTGGCTGACCCGGCCGGCCACGATCATCAGGTCCGCCTGGCGCGGCGAGGCGCGGAAGACCTCCATGCCGAAGCGGGCCAGGTCGTAGCGGCCGGCACCGGACGCCATCATCTCGATCGCGCAGCAGGCCAGGCCGAAGGTGGCCGGCCACAGCGAGGACTTGCGGGTCCAGTTGACCAGCTTCTCCACACTGGTCAGCAGGACGCCGCTCGGCAGCTTCTCCTCGAGACCCATGTCAGGCCCTCACTCCCACTCGAGTCCGCCACGTCGCCACACGTAGGCGTAGGCGATGAAGACGGTGATGATGAAGACGGCCATCTCGACCAGGCCGAAGACGCCGAGGGAGTCGTTGGCGACCGCCCACGGGTAGAGGAAGACGATCTCGATGTCGAAGACGACGAACAACATCGCGGTCAGGTAGTACTTGACCGGGAACCGTCCGCCGGTGAGCGGCTGGTCGACCGGTTCGATGCCGCACTCGTAGGCCTCGAGCTTCGCCCGGTTGTACCGCCGGGGGCCGATGAACGGAGCGGCGGTCACCGAGAACAGCGCGAAGGCGGCGGCGAGCGCGAAGAGCCCGACGAGGGGCACGTAGTTCGACAGCATCAGCGGCAGCCCACCGGACCGGGGCCGGGGACCGGAGCAGCCGGCCACCCGCCCCTGACAGGTGTGCACCTGCTCGTGCAGACCACGGAGACGACCTCCACCTCACCCGGGAAGCCCCGGCGTGTCGCTTGTGAACTACTTCACAAAGTCCAGCGGTGGAAGCCTATGCCTGCGGGGCGTCAGAAAGCCAGGACCCCCGGTGACCGAGTTCACTCGGGGGTCCTGGCTGGTCTGTTCGCGCAGGTCAGGTGAGCGGACCTGGGGACGGCGCGGGCGGCGGCGCCGTCGGGTCGGTCGGGGTGGGCTGCGGGAACGGCGCCGGTGCCGGCGGCGGCAGCGGGTCGATCGGTGACGGAGAGGGCGAGGGCGGATCGGGCTGCGGTGCGGGAGGTGTCGTCATGTGCCGACCCTGCTCCTCGGAGGCCGCCCGCGGAACGGTCCGGCGACCGCGTTCACCCACGGCGGAGGACCATGTCGGCCAACATGGCCTCTCGGCGGACGCCGTCCCGTGTCGAGTGGGCGGTCGGGGTCGTCCTGGTCGGCGGGTCGTCGCGTGTCGACGACCACGACTGCTCACTCGGCGTCGAGCAGGTCCCGGTGGTCCCGCGCGCGGCTGCCGGCCACCCGCCGGCGCGGCGGCGTCAGGAACGCCAGCGCGGCAGCTCGGCGCCGGCCGCGGACGGCCCGCCGGAACCGCTCGGCGCGGGAGCCGGGCGGGTCGGCGAGCCAGACGAAGCCGTCGTCGACGTCGGGCGCCTCGTCGTCGGCGAGGAGGAACGCCAGCAGCTCGGCCAGCAGCGCCTCGTCGGCGAGCAGTGCGCCGAGGGGGTCCTCGCCGAGCTCGTGCTCGGCGATGAACTGCGGGAAGCGCGAGAAGACGCCGGGGCCGAAGATGGCGCTCGCCCGGTCCTGCAGGAAGTTGACCGAGTCGTCCAGCCCGTCGAGGGTCTCGGCGGCCCGTTCCACCGCCAGCCAGGCGCGGAGGGTGAACACGTCGGGGCCGCCGGAGGCGGACCAGTCGGGGAGGTCGGTCACCGGGACTGCCGGGGCTTCGTGCCGCGGTGCAGCGCGACGGCGCCGCCGGTCAGGTTGCGCCAGGCGACGTCCTGCCAGCCGGCGCCCTGCAGCCACCGCGCCAGCTCGGGCTGTGCCGGCCAGGCCCGGATCGACTCGGCCAGGTAGACGTAGGCCTCCGGGTTGCTGCTCACCAGCCGGGCGATCACCGGCAGTGCCCGCATCAGGTACTCCGTGTAGACGGTGCGGAACGGCGCCCACACCGGGCTGGAGAACTCGCAGACGACCAGCGTGCCCCCGGGCCGGGTCACCCGGGCGAACTCCCGCAGGGCAGCGGCAGGGTCGGCGACGTTCCGCAGCCCGAAGGAGATGACGACGCCGTCGACGCTCTCGTCGGCCAGCGGCAGCGCCATCGCGTCACCGGCGACCTTCGGCACCGGCCGCGCGGCACCGGCCGCCAGCATCCCCTGGGAGAAGTCACAGGCGATCGCGTGGACACCGCCGGCGGCGAGTTCCACCGTGGACACCGCCGTCCCGGCTGCGACGTCCAGCACGGTCGACCCCGGGCGCGCGCCGAGCGCCTCGCGGGTGGCCCGTCGCCAGCCGGCGTCCAGGCCACCGGAGAGCACCGTGTTCGTCAGGTCGTAGCGCCCGGCCACCCGGTCGAACATCGCCGCGACCTCGTCCGGTCGTTTGTCCAGCCCCGCCCGCGTCCCCGCTGCCCCTGCCCGCCCGCCGGTCGCCACGTCGGCGACGCTACCTGCGCGCCTCCTACCCTGGAGCGGTGACCATGGCTGCCGAGGCGACCGACGCGACGAGCGTCACCACCACCGCGCTCGGTCCGCGCCGCACCCCGCTGCTCACCCTGCTGCCCGCCGAGGGAGCGCTGGCCTGGGTCCGCCGCGGCGAAGGACTCGTCGGGTGGGGCGAGGCGGACCGGCTGGAGGTCACCGGCCCGCACGCCCTGGCCGAGGCCGCCGCCTGGTGGGCCGACCGGTGCGCGCGCACCGACGCGCACGACCCGCTCGGCGTCCCGGGCTCGGGGCCCGTCGTCTTCGCCTCCATCGCCTTCGACCCGACGGCGGGGACCTCGGTGTTCGTCGTCCCCGAGGTGGTGGTCGGCCGGCGCGCCGGGCAGACCTGGGTGACCGTGACCGGCGAGGCCGACGACGACCGCGCCGTCGTCGAGACCTCCTCCACGGAGGCCGCGACCTCCATCGGCCGGCTCGCCTACGCCGACGGCGCGCTGGACCCGGTGACCTGGTGCGGGGCCGTCGCCGCGGCCGTGCAGCGGATCGACGCCGGTGAGCTGGACAAGGTCGTGCTGGCCCGGGACCTGCTGGTCACCGCCGACCGCCCGCTGGACCCCCGTCGCCTGCTGCTGCGGCTCGCGCAGCGCTTCCCCGACACCTGGACCTTCGCCGTGGAGGGGCTGCTGGGCGCCACCCCGGAGCTGCTGCTCCGCCGCACCGGCCGGCACCTCGACGCCCGGGTGCTGGCCGGCACCGCGCCCCGCGGCGCGGGTGCCGACGACGACCGGCTCGCTGCCGGCCTGGCGGAGTCGGTGAAGGACCACGCCGAGCACGCCTACGCCGTCACCAGCCTCGCCGACGCGCTGCGGCCCTTCGTCGACGAGCTGCACGTGCCGCAGCGCCCCGCCGTCCTCACCCTGCCCAACGTCCGGCACCTGGCCAGCGACGTGCACGGCCGGCAGCGCGACGACGACGGCACCGGCCTGCTGGAGCTGGTGGGCGCGGTGCACCCCACCGCCGCCGTCTGCGGCAGCCCGACCGCCACGGCGGCCCGGGTGATCACCGAGCTGGAGGGCATGGACCGCGGCCGGTACGCCGGCCCGGTGGGCTGGCTGGACGCCCGCGGGGACGGCGAGTTCGGGCTGGCCCTGCGCTGCGCCGAGCTCACCGGCGCCGACGGCGGCCGGCAGGCCCGGCTGTTCGCCGGCTGCGGGATCGTCTCCGGCTCCGACCCGGTCGCCGAGCTCGCCGAGACCCAGGCCAAGCTGGCCGCGTTCCAAACCGCCTTGGAGGACTGACTCACCCGGACGAGCAGGGCCGGCGGTCAAGGACCAACAGAACCGGTCGATCTCGTATCTGTGACCTCCGCCCTCCGCACGTCCCGGACCACGACCGGGCTGTCCGTGCTCGCCGGGGTGCTGGCGCTCGTCCTCGCCATCGTGGTGGTGGCCCCGGACAGCACCCTCGGCGACTGGGCCTACCTCGGGGTGAGCGTCGGCGGCGCCGTCACCGCGTGGCTCGCCGACCGGCGGCGCCCGGAGAACCGCCGCGGCCAGGTGCCCTGGATCCCGCTGGCCCTCACCGGCAACGCGGCCGGGGACGTCGCCTGGCAGGCGATCACCTGGGCGACCGGCTCGGCGCCTGAGGTGTCGGTCGCCGACATCGGCTGGCTGGCCAGCTACGCCGCGCTGATCGGCACCGCGATGAGCGGCCGCATCGGCGGGCAGCGGCGCCCCGGCTCGCGGCTCTACGCCGCGCTCGACGGCATCGCCGCGCTCGCCGTCTCCCTGCTGGTCGTCTTCCAGACCCCCGTCGTGGCCACCCTCACCGACCACGGGCTGCCTGCGCTGACCCGGCTGGCCTACATCGGCTACCCGGTGCTGGACGCCGTCCTCATCGGCCTCATGGCCTGGCGCCTGGTGCTGCACGGGCGCGTGCGGCCCGCCGTCGCCCTGCTGCTGACCGGCACGACCTGCTGGCTGGTCGCCGACCTGGGCTGGCTGCTGCTGGCCTCCCCCGACACCGTCGCCGGCTGGCTGGACGCCGGCTGGCTCGTCGGCGTCGTCTGCTTCGCCGTGGTGCCGTGGCTGCCGCAGTCCCGCACCGAGGACCCCACCGCAGGCCGCGGCCCCGGCCACGGCCCGTGGCGGATGGCCGTGAACGTCGCGCCGTTCGCCGCCCCCGCCCTGCTGGAGGTCGTGGCCTGGCAGGACGGGGTGGACGTGAACCCGGTCCCCGGGCTGGTCGTCTGGGCCGTGCTGCTGGTCCTGATCACCATCCGCACCCGGCTCGTCGCCGCGGACGGCCAGCGCGCCTGGGCGCTGGTCCGCTCCCAGGCACGCCGCTCGGAGGCGCTCGCGGTCAACTCCTCCGACGCGGTCGCCGTCGTGGACGCAGCCGGCCGGCTCACCGCGGACTCGGCGTCGCTGGCCCGCTCGCTCGGCGTCCCCGCGCCGGGCGGTGCCGAGCTGGCCGAACTGATCGCCCGGGCCGGCGGCGACGCGGACACCACGCGGCTGCTGCTGACCCGCAGCGCGTCGATGCCCGGTGTCCCGCTGGAGCTGGAGCTGGAGGGCCGCCGCCCCGACGGGTCGGTCTTCTGGCTCGGTGGCCGCGCGGTCCATCTGGTCGCCGACCCCGACGTCGCCGGCACCGTCGTCAGTCTCACCGACGTCACCGCCCGCAAGCTGGCCGAGCGGGAGCTCGCCCACCAGGCCTTCTACGACGGCCTCACCGGGCTGGCCAACCGCTCGCTGTTCCTCGACCACACCGAGCAGGCGCTGCGCCGCGCCGGCCGCAGCGGCACCCCGCCGATCGTGCTGTGCCTGGACCTCGACGGGTTCAAGGACGTCAACGACAGCATCGGCCACCTGGCCGGGGACGAGCTGCTGTGCACCGTCGCCGGGCGGCTGCGCGGCGTGGTCCGGGCGACCGACACCGTCGCGCGGCTCGGTGGCGACGAGTTCGTGGTCCTGGTCGACGACCTCGCCGGCGGGCTCCCCGAGGCCGCCGAGCTCGCGCAGCGGCTGCTCGAGGCGATCGCCGAACCGGTCGACCTGCACGGGCACCGGGTGAGCGTGGCGGCCAGCATCGGCATCGTCGTGGCCGAGCCCGACGCCACCCCGCTGTCGATGTTCCGGGACGCCGACATCGCGATGTACCGCGCAAAGGCGTCCGGGCGCGCCCAGTGGGTGGTCTTCGACGCCGGCATGCGGACCGCCGCGCTGGAGCGGATCGAGCTGGATCGGGAGCTGGCCGCCGCCCTGCCCGCCGGGCAGCTGCGGCTGGTCTACCAGCCGGTGGTCGACCTGCAGACCGAGGGGGTCACCGGCTTCGAGGCCCTCATCCGCTGGCAGCACCCCACCCTCGGTGCCGTCGGCCCGGACCGGTTCGTGCCGATCGCCGAGGACTCCGGCGAGATCGTGCCGATCGGTCGCTGGGTGCTCGGCGAGGCCACCCGCACCGCCGCCCGGTGGCAGCGCGCGCACCCCGGCGCGCCGCTGACCATGGCGGTCAACGTCTCCGCCCGGCAGCTGGTCGGTGTCAGCCTGCTCCGCGACGTCGCCGAGGCGCTGTCTGTCAGCGGCCTGGCGCCGTCCTCGCTGGTCCTGGAGGTGACCGAGACCGCGCTGGTCACCGACCCGGACGCGGTCGCCGAGCGGCTCGCCGAGCTGCGCGGGCTCGGGGTCCGGCTCGCCCTGGACGACTTCGGCACCGGGTACTCGTCGCTGAGCTACCTGCGCCAGTTCGACGTCGACATCCTGAAGATCGACCGCTCGTTCGTCAGCCTGCTCGACGGCTCACCCGAGGACGGCGCCATCGTCCACGGGCTGGTGCAGCTCGGCCGCACGCTGCGGCTGGAGGTCGTCGCCGAGGGCGTGGAGACCCCGGCCCAGCGCGACCGGCTGCGCGCCGAGCACTGCGACCTGGCCCAGGGATACCTGTTCGCCAAGCCGCTGGAGGCCGACGAGGCCGAGCTGCTGCTGCTCGGCCGGTGCGCGCCGCCCGCGGCCACCCGGACGCTCGCTCAGAGCTGACGCAGCGCCGCCGCGGCGGCCTCGCGCAGCCGCACCCCGAGCGCGGCCTCCGCCGCGGCATCGGTGCGGACGACGACCACCCGCGGCCCGCCGGCGCCCAGCGCGTCGACCAGCTGCCCGGGGTCGCCGACCGCCGTGGCCGCCCAGCCCAGCGACCGGGCCACCGCCACCAGGTCCCGGCCGTGCGGGGTGCCGAACACCCGCCGGAACCCCGCGGCGTACTGCGGCTGGCCCGGCTCGAGCTGGGCGAAGATGCCGCCCCCGTCGTTGTCCGGGACGACGACGGTCAGGTCCGGCACCGTCTCCCCCTCGCCGGTCAGCAGGCCGGTGAGGTCGTGCAGGAACGTCAGGTCGCCCATCAGCGCGAACGCCGGCCCCCCACCGGCGCCCTGGTGCGCCAGCGCCGCGCCGACCGCGGTGGAGATCGTCCCGTCGATCCCGGCGACGCCGCGGTTGGCGAGCACGGTGAGCCCTGGCCGGGGCACCGCGAACCGGTCGACGTCGCGCACCGGGGTGGACGAGCCCAGCACCAGCAGCGCCCCGGCCGGCAGCGTGGCCACCAGGTCGCGGGCCAGCCGGGCGGCGGTCAGGCCGCGGCTGGGGACGTCGTCGAGCGCGGCGTCGACCGCCAGCCCCACCCGGGTCGCCGCGCCCGTCCAGGTCTCTGCCCAGGACCGGTCCGGGCGTGCCGTCCCCTCCCGCACCGCCAGACCGGGGTCCAGGTGGGCGCTGCCCACCAGCGCACTGCCGCGCCCCGGGTCGGCCCAGCGGGGCGTCGCGCTGTAGGTCTCCACCGGCATGCTCGGGTCGGCCAGCAGCGCCGAGACCGGGCGGGACAGCGTGGGCCGGCCGACGACCACCACCCGGTCGGGCCGCTGCGCGGCCAGCCACCCCGGCGCGCCCAGCAGCAGCGCCGGCCCGCGCACCGCACCGGCCGCGCCCCACGCGCCGCTGCTCGGTTCGGCCAGCACCGGCCAGCCGCGCTGGTCGGCGACGACGGCGGCGGCCCGGCCGACCGCCGAGGGTGCGTCACCGGCGACCAGCAGCGTGCGCGCCGCGCCGTCGCCGGTCAGCGGGGCGGCGTGCCGCGGCTCGCCGGCACCCGCGGCCGCGGTCCACGGTGCACCGTCGGGGCGGCCGGCGAGGTCACCGGACGGCGGGGCCGGCCGGGTGCCCGGGGCGGCGTCGTCGGGCATCAACGGCTCCCGCAGCGCCAGGTTCAGGTGCACCGGCCCCGGGTCACCGGACAGCTCCCCGCGGGCCACCAGCAGCGCCCGGGCGACCAGCGAGCGCCAGTACCGGTTCTGCGCCGCCTCGCGTCCGGGTTCGGGCACCCCGACGTCGGCGGCCCAGCGGACCGCGCGGCCGTAGAGGCCGGGCTGGTCGATGGTCTGGTTCGCCCCGGTGCCGCGGAGCTCCGGCGGCCGGTCGGCGGTCAGCGCCAGCAGCGGCACCCCGCTGGTGTCGGCCTCCAGCACCGCGGCGTGCAGGTGCGCGGTCGCCGTCCCGGAGGTGGTGAGCACCGGGACCGGCCGGCCGGAGGACTTCGCCAGCCCGAGGGCGAGGAAGGCTGCGGTCCGCTCGTCGATGCGCACGTGCAGCCGGAGCAGCCCCGCCGCCTCGGCGTCGGCCAGCGCCAGCGCGACCGGAGCCGACCGGGAGCCGGGTGCGACGACGGCGTCGCTGACGCCACCGCGCAGCAGTTCGTCGACGAGCACCCGGGCGAAGGCGGTCGAGGGGTTCACGAGCCCAGCACCGCGGTCAGCCGCTCCCGCCAGCGGCGCTCGGTGTCCGCGTCGGCGACGGTCTCGGTCAGCCGGTCCGGGACCGGCCGCACCACCGGCAGCGCCCCGTCGAGCGGGAGCAGCGGCTCGCTGGTGACGTCGCCGGTGAGCAGCGCGACCGTGCCCAGCCCGCAGGCGAACGGCAGCTCCGGCAGCGCCGCGGCCAGCGCGACCCCGGCGGCGATGCCCACCGAGCTCTCCAGCGCGGAGGAGACGACGCAGGGCAGGCCGTGCGCCCCGGCCACCTCCAGCGCCGCCCGGACGCCGCCGAGCGGCTGCACCTTGAGGACGACGACGTCCGCGGCCTCGGCCAGCGCCACCCGGCGCGGGTCGACCGCCCGGCGGACGACCTCGTCGGCGGCGATCCGGACGTCGACCCGGCGGCGCAGCGCGGCCAGGTCCTCGATCGTCGGGCACGGCTGCTCGGCGTACTCCAGCCCGAACCGGTCCAGCTCGCGGAGCCGGGCCACCGCGGTGTCGACGTCCCAGGCCGCGTTGGCGTCGACCCGGACGGCGCCGGCGGGGCCGAGCGCGTCCCGGACGGCCTCGACCCGGGCGACGTCCTCGGCCGGGGACTGCCCCGGCTCGGCGACCTTGACCTTGGCCGTGCGGCAGCCGGAGGCGGCGACGATCTCGTGCGCCCGCTCCGGCCCGACCGCCGGCACGGTGACGTTCACCGGCACGCTGTTGCGGACCGGGTCCGGCCAGCCCAGCACGGCGGCCTCGTGCGCGGACGCCCACCAGCGGCGGCTCTCCGCGACGTCGTAGTCCCAGAACGGGGAGAACTCGCCCCAGCCGGCCGGCCCGTGCACCAGCACGCCGTCGCGGACGTCGATGCCGCGGAACCGGGTGCGCATCGGCACCGACCAGACGTGCGCCGCCAGCGACGCCGGGGCCCCGCCCGGAGCGTCGGCGGAGCTGGCAGCGGGCATGGATGACAGCCTAGGCGCGCCGCTCCGCAGGACTCGGGGCACGATCCTGACGTGCAGCGCGGCGCCGTCCCGACGAACGACGAACCCCCGGAGGTCAGCGTGGCCCACTCGACGGCACCGCATCCCGCCGCCGACCTGAGCCCCCGCCGACCCGGGCTGCCGGCGCGCTGCGGCGTGCGCGGCTGCGGCTGCGAGGACCCCCGGCAGCTCCGCAACGCCGCGAACGTGGTGACGGTCGTCCGCACGGTGGCCTCGCTGGCGCTGGTCACCACCGCGGCGGTCCAGCACTCCTGGCCGTGGCTGCTGGCCGGCTACCTCACCTACTGGATCGGCGACTCCGCCGACGGCAACATCGCCCGCTGGCGGGACCAGGAGACCCGCTTCGGCGCCGTCTTCGACGTGGTCTGCGACCGGGTCAACTGCATCAGCTGCGCGCTGGTGCTGCTGCTGTTCATCGACGCCCCGTGGCCGGTCGCGGTGTTCCTGTTCCAGTTCGTGGTCGTTGACCTGCCGCTCACCCTGCTGCCGATGCGCTGGCCGGTGCTCTCGCCCAACTACTTCTACCTGATCGACCCGCTCGCCTACACGCTCAACTGGCACGTGGTCGCCAAGATCACCAACACCACGCTGCTCATCACGCTGCTCGTCTTCGTGCCCGACCAGCGGGTGGCGCTGGTCGCCGCGTCGGTCGTGCTGCTGATCAAGATCTGGTCGCTGGGGCGGGTGCTCCGGCTGACCACGCCGACGGACACCCCGCACGTGCCGCAGGGCATGCCCGCCCGTGCCTGATCCCCGTGCCTGACGCCGCGACCATCGGCCTGATCGCCCTGGGCCTGGTGGTCGGCGCGGTCTCGGCGGTCACCCCGTTCCTGCCGGTCGAGGCCTACGTCATCGGGCTGGCCGTCACGCACTCCTCCGCCGTCGCGGTCGCCGGCGCGGTCGCCGCGGCGGTCGGGCAGACCGTCGGCAAGGTGCTGCTGTTCACCACCGCCCGGGGTGCGGCCAGCTCGCGGTGGCTGGAGCGGCTCCGGGAGCGGGGCGCGAAGGAGGCCGCCGAGATCACCGCCGCCGAGGAGGCCGGTGAGGAGCCGCCGGGCGGGCCGGTCAAGCGCGCGCTGCGGCCGGTGGGCCGGTGGCTCAAGCGGGTCAACGCCGCCTGCATCGCGCTGCTGTCGGGCCGCTGGGGCCCCGGTGTCGTGCTGCTCAGCGGGGCGGTGGGGATCCCGCCGCTGCTGGCCATCGCCTTCTACGCCGGGACGTCGAAGATGAGCCTCCGCGCCTTCGTCGTCACCTGTCTGCTGGGCCGCACCATCCGGTTCGTCGTCCTGGCGCTGGTGCCCGACCTGCTCCCGTGAGCGATGCCCCCACGGGCCGCGCCGTAGCCTGGCTCCTCGTGGCCCGGCCGTTGACCCTCGTGCCCGCGCCGCCCCCCGAGGACGCCGCGGCGGTGCTGGACACCGTCTGGCCCGCGCTGCGCCGCGCCCTGGACGGCGCCGCCCCGCTCGCCGTGCTGCCGACCGGTGCCGGCCCGGCGGAGGCCGCGCGGGCGGTGCTGCGCCCCGACGAACCGCTCGAGCCGGGGACCGACCTGGTGGTGGTCACCTCCGGTTCCACGGGTGGTGGGCGGGGGGTCCTGCTCTCGGCTGGGGCGCTGCGGGCGTCGGCGGCCGCCACGCTCACCCGGCTCGGTGGCCCGGGCAGCTGGCTCCTCACCCTCCCGACGTCGGCGATCGGCGGCCTGCAGGTGCTGGTGCGCAGCGCGCTGGCCGACCGCGAGCCCGCGGTGCTGTCCCGCGGTGAGCCGCTCGGCCAGGCCCTGGCCCGGCTGCCCGCGGGCGACCGCCGGTACACCGCGATGGTGCCCACCCAGCTGCGCCGGTACCTGGCCGACGAGCCCGGTGCGCTCGCCTCCTTCGACGGCATCGTGGTGGGCGGGGCGGCCACGGACGCCGGCCTGCTCGACCGCGCCCGCGCCGCGGGCGTGCGGCTGCACACCTCGTACGGGATGAGCGAGACCGCCGGGGGCTGCGTCTACGACGGCGTGCCGCTGGACGGCGTCGGCGTGCGGGTGGGCGAGGGCGTCGAGCTGACCGGTCCAGTGCTCGCGCACGGCTACCGGCTGGACCCGCCAGCGACCGGGGAGGCGTTCACGGACGGCTGGTTCCGCACCCGCGACGCCGGGTCGCTGGCCGCCGACGGCACGCTCACGGTGCACGGCCGGCTCGACGACGTGGTGATCAGCGGCGGGGTCAACGTCGCCCCGCAGGCCGTGGAGGCCGCGCTGCGCGAGCATCCGTCGGTGGCCGACGCCGTCGTCACCGGCCGGTCCGACCCGGAGTGGGGTCAACGGGTCGTGGCCGCGGTCGTCGCCGCCCCCGGGGCGGTCCCGGAGCTCGCCGAGCTGCGCCCCTGGGTGGCGGCCCGGCTCGGCGCCGCGGCCGCGCCGCGGGAGCTGCACCTGGTCGACGCCGTCCCCACCCTGCACACCGGCAAGCCCGACCGCCGGGCCGTCGTGAGACTCATCGGAGGAGACCAGTAGTGGCCACCCCTGCCCAGTGGCTGGAGGGCGCCCGCCCCCGGACCCTGCCGGCCGCGCTCGCGCCGGTGTTCGTCGGCACCGGCGTCGCCGCCGCGCTCGACGGCTTCCGGCTGGGCCCCGCGCTGCTCGCGCTGCTGGTCGCCCTCGCCCTGCAGGTGGCGGTGAACTACGCCAACGACTACTCCGACGGCAGGCGCGGCACCGACGCCGACCGGGTCGGGCCGATGCGGCTGGTCGGCTCCGGTGCGGCGACCCCGCGTCAGGTGCTGGTCGCGGCCGGGCTGGCCTTCGCCGTCGCCGCGGTCGCGGGGCTCGCGCTGGCGGCGGTGTCCAGCTGGTGGCTGGTCGCCGTCGGCGCGGTGAGCATCGTCGCGGCCTGGACCTACACCGGCGGCCCGATCCCCTACGGCTACCGGGCGCTCGGCGAGGTGTTCGTGTTCGTCTTCTTCGGCCTGGTCGCCGTCGTGGGGACGACGTTCGGCCAGACCGAGTCGCTGGACGGGCTGGCGTTCGCCGCCGCCGTCCCGATCGGGCTGTGCTCGGTGGCGCTGCTGGTGGTGAACAACCTGCGCGACGTGCACGGCGACGCGGCGGTCGGCAAGCGGACCCTGGCGGTGCTGCTCGGGGAGAGCCGCACCCGGGTCGCCTACACCGGCCTGCTGGTGGTGGCGTTCGGGGTCGTCGTCGCGATCGGCGTCGCGCGGCCGTGGGCGCTGCTCGGGCTGCTGGCCGCACCGCTGGCCGTGCCGCCGGTGCGCACGGTGCTCGGCGGCGGCCGCGGGCCGGTGCTGATCGGCGCGCTCAAGGGCACCGGTCAGCTCACCCTGGCCACCGGCGTCCTGCTCGGTGTCGGCCTCGCCCTGAGTTGAAGGACCCCGCTTCCCCCTCGGCTCGCCGCGGGCCGCTGGAGCGGGGCCGGGAGAACACCGGAACGGGTTCCTTCACTCGTCCGCGTCGGTGCCGCGGAGCTGGGTGCGCAGCGCCTCCTTGCGCTCGCTGCGGGCCATCAGCGCGCTGGTGAGCCGCTGGCGCACCGGGCTGAGCACCAGGAAGGACACCGGCATCGCCAGCAGCACGCCGAACAGGAAGCCCGGCGTGCCCGGCAGGCCGAGCGCCCACAGCAGCGCGATCAGCGCGGCGGCGATGGCCAGCCGGCCGAGGGTGTAGAGCAGGAACCACGTCGCCAGCGGCGGCGCGGGCGCCGGGCCGCCGGCAGCGGTCGCCCCAGCCTGCTCGGGAGCTCCGGTCTGGTCAGCCACGACGGCCCTCCCACTTGGTCGACAACACGACGGTCGTCCGGGTGCGAGCGACACCCCGGACCCTGTTCAACGCGCTGATGGTGTCCTCGAGTGCCCGGATGTCCGGGACCCGGACCTTGAGCACGTAGCCCTCGCTCCCGGCCACCCGCCAGCAGTCCTCCACCGAGGGCAGCGCGGCCAGCGCCTCCTCCAGCCCGGTGTCGTCGACCTGGTCGCTCTCGATGACACCGACCAGGGCGGTGACGCCCAGGCCCACCGCGGCGGGGTCGACGACGGCCCGGTAGCCGGTGATGACCCCGGCGGCCTCCAGCTTGCCGACCCGCTCGTGCACCGAGGGCGCCGACAACCCGACCTGCCGGGCGAGCTCGGCGTAGCTCGCCCGCCCGTTGGCCCGCAGCAGGCTGATCAGCTGCTCGTCCACCGCGTCGATGACGCCCCTCCGGTCCTCGTGCGCGCCCCGGAACCGGTCCGGCGCGGGCTGCTCGGTCTGTGGTGTGGCACCACCGCGTCCGAGTATCACCGCGGTCGTACATTGGTGGGCGACAAGGGGGGGTGGCCCGATGGTCTTCCTGGTGATGTTGGTGATCGCGGTGGCCGTGGTCGTGCTGGTCATGCGTGCGGCGTCGGCCCAGTCCGGCGGACAGGGGGGCACCACCCGACCGGCGCGCCCACCGAAGCCACGGGCCCAGCGGGAGACGCGCTTCGTCGCACCCGACGACGACCCCGACTTCATCCGCGAGCTCGAGCGGCGTACCCGCCGCGACGACGGCTCCCCCGCCTAGCGGGGTCCTCCGGACGGTGCGGCCGTGCGGGTGGTCCGGGCCGGCCAGTCACCCGGCCAGCCGAGGCCGGCGCCGTCCCGGGGCTCACCGGGCCAGCCGAGGGCACCGTCGCGCGCGTCGCTCGTCATGCGCCCAGGATCCCATGTCGGCCCCGCTGCAGGGTCCCGCCGCGAGCTTGCGTGTGGCGGGGGGCAGCGGGGTCCTTCCTCAGCTGACCCCGGCGTAGCTGTGCAGCCCGGTGGAGACGAAGTTGACGTACAGCAGGTTGAAGACCATCACCGCGAGCCCCACCACGTTGACCCACGCGGACGGGCGGCCACGCCAGCCGGACGTCGTCCGGGCGTGCAGGTAGGCGGCGTAGACGACCCAGGCGATGAACGCCCAGGTCTCCTTGGGGTCCCAGCCCCAGAACCGGCCCCAGGCGCTCTCCGCCCAGATGGCCCCGGCGATGACCGCGAAGGTCCAGATCGGGAAGCCGAAGACCGCCGTGCGGTGGGCCGTGCGGTCCAGGGCGGCCGCGGACGGCAGTCGGTCCAGCAGCGAGGGGCCGGGCACCGCACCGGCGACGGCCCGCTCCTCGCGGCGGCTCTTCACCAGGTACAGCACGCTGACGATGCCGCTGACGAAGAAGATGCCGAACCCGAGCGTCGCCGTCGTCACGTGCACCGCGAGCCACCACGACCGCAGGGCGGCCACCAGCGGGCCGGCCTGGACGTAGAGGACCAGCCGGATGAGCGCCATCGCCACCACGACCGGGCCCATGATGAAGACCCCGATGTGCCGCAGCTCGGGGGCCCGCACCGCCAGCAGCGTGTACGCCAGCACCGCGACGAGCACGACGACGGTCGTGAACTCGTACATGTTGCCCCAGGGCAGCCGGTCCGCGGCCATCCCGCGGGTCACCACGACGGCGGCGTGGGTGAGCAGCCCCAGGACGGTCAGCAGCATGGCCAGCGAGCCCAGCCGGCGCGCGCGGGCGGGCTCCTCGGTGGACGGGGCGGCGGGCAGTCGGTCGCCGCCTGCGGCGACCAGCTGCTGGGCGCGCGCCGGGCGGCCGAAGGCCAGCTCGGCGCAGAAGGCCACCACGGCCAGCGAGTAGACCACGACCGTGATCGTGAAGAACGTGTCGGACAACCTGGCGAGCGACTCGTCGATCACGACGGCGGTGCCTCCTCGGAGAGTGACGGTGCGGCGGCCGGGGCCGCTGCGCTGCGCGCGCTGAGCGCCGCCTGGACGGCGTCGGTCAGCGCCGTGAACCGGGGCCCGGTGTCGGCGCTGCCGCGGGTCAACGAGCCGATCGACAGCACGGTACCCCCGCCGTCAGCGGCCGGGGCGGCGCGGGCGAACACCCGCTCGCGGCGGACCAGCAGCATGCCGAGCAGCCCGGCCAGGACCGCCATCGCCGCCCCGAGCACCCACAGCTGGCCGGGGTCGTGGGACACCTGCAGCGCGGCGAACTCCTTGACGCCGCTGAAGGTCACCACGGTCCCGTCGGCCAGCGTCAGCGACTCCCCGGCCGCCAGGTTCGCCCGGCCCTGCTCGGTGAGCAGACCGCGGTCGATCTGGGTCTGGTCCAGGGAGTAGACCGACTGCGGGAGCCCGGAGTCCAGGCCCAGGTAGCCGGTGTAGACCACGACCGCGACCTGCGGGTCCAGTGGCCGCGGGTCCACCGAGGTCAGCACCCCGCCCTGCAGCGCGCCGGTCGGCGCGAAGAAGCCCTCGATGGCCAGCTGGTCGGTGTCGCCGGCGCCCAGGTCGGGGACCTTGAGCACGCCCTGGCTGGCCATGGTGCCCTGGTCGGCCGGGAGGAACGGCGCGGACAGGTCGGTGAACGCCGTCCCGTCCGGGAGCGTGATGCTGAACTCGGGGCTGTAGCCGTGCCCGGTGACGTAGACCCGGTCGCCGTCGATGCGCAGCGGGTCGTTGACCCCGATCGTGGTCGGCGGCCCGGCGGCGCCGTCGAGCTGGTAGTCGATGTCGGCGGTGTAGGACGCCGCGGTCAGGTCGTCCTCGTACTGGGCCTGGAACTCGGTGAGGTCCACGCACAGCGGTGCGAGGTCGCCGCTGTCGACCAGCGGGCCGGCCGAGTAGGTGTCGTACTGCTGGAACGAGTTGCAGAAGCCCTGACCCTCGGTGACCAGGATGCTGCCCTCGTAGCCCCACATCTTCCCGGCGGCCAGCCCGAGCAGCAGCGCCAGCAGCGAGAAGTGGAAGAGCACGTTGCCGGTCTCCCGCAGGTAGCCCTTCTCCGCCGACAGCTCCGGACCCGACCGGCCGTCGCGGCGGACCACCCGGAAGCGGCGGACCCGCAGCTCCTCCTCGACCACGTCGAGCGCGGCCGGACCGTCCAGCGGGGCCGGCAGCTCGGTGTTCTCCGGCAGCCGGAGCAGGTGCCGCGGCGCGGTCGGCGGCGGCGCGAACAGCGACCGCGCGTGCTCGATCGCCCGCGGCACGACGCAGCCGATCAGCGAGATGAACAGCAGCAGGTAGATCGCGGCGAACCACGGCGAGCTGAAGACGTCGAACAGGTACAGCCGGTCCAGCCACGGCGCGAGCGTCGGGTGGTCGACGAGGTACTGGTTGACGTTGTTCTGCGACAGCGACCGCTGCGGCAGCAGCGATCCCGGGATCGCGGCCACCGCCAGCAGGAACAGCAGCACCAGCGCGGTGCGCATGGCGGTGAGCTGCCGCCACCAGCGCAGCAGCCGGTTGAGCACCCGGCGGCCCGCGGACGGCCGGGACGGCGGGACCTGCGGCGCTGCCGGCCGCGGCGGGGCCGTCGCCGTCACAGCGGGGCCCCTTCCCCGAGTCCGGTCGCGGCCAGCCAGCCCCGCAGCCACTGCATCAGCTCGGTCCAGGCGCCGGTCACCAGCATCAGCCCCACCCCGATCAGGACGACGCCGCCGACCCGGGTCACGGTGCGCGCGTGGGTGCGCAGGAACGACGTCGCCCCCACGGCCCAGCGGGCGCCCAGCGCGACCAGCACGAACGGCACGCCCAGCCCGAGGCAGTAGGCGACGCCGAGGAACGCGCCCCGGCCGGGGTTGGCCTCGGTGAAGGCCAGCGAGTTGACCGCCGACAGCGTCGGGCCCAGGCACGGGGTCCAGCCCAGCCCGAAGACGACGCCCAGCAGCGGCGCGCCGGCCAGCCCGACCGCGGGGCGGGCACTGAGCCGGGCGGTGCGCTGCAGCAGCGGCAGCCAGCCCAGGAAGCCCAGCCCGACGACGATGGTGACCACGCCCAGCACCCGGGTGATGGCGTCGTTGTGCTGCAGCAGCAGCCGGCCCAGCCCGCCCACGGCGGTGCTGATGGTGACGAAGACCAGCGTGAACCCGAGCACGAACAGCAGCGCGCCGGCGACCATCCGGCCGCGGCTGGGCCGCTCGTCGGTGCGGACCGCCGTGGCGACCTGCCCCGTGCCGGCCGGCGCGGGGGACGACGTGCGGGCGCCGGTGCCGACCAGCCCGGTCACGTAGGAGAGGTAACCGGGCACCAGCGGCAGCACGCAGGGCGAGGCGAAGCTGATCAGGCCGGCCAGCGCAGCGACGGCGGCGGCGACCAGCAGCGGCCCGTCGGTGACGAGGTCGGTCACCCCCTCGGCCATGCTCACGCCTCCCCGGTCAGCTCGGCCAGCACCGTGCGCAGGTCGTCCTGCCGCACCTCACCGGTGTACACCGCGGCCACCCGGCTCTCCCGGTCCAGCACGATGGTGGACGGGATGGCGCTGGCCGGGTAGTCCCGGAAGGCCAGGGCGACCTGGCCCTTGGGGTCGAACAGCGACGGGAAGGTGATGCCCTTGCTGTCGACGAACGCCTGGGCGAACTGCTCCTGGTCCTTCACGTTGAGCCCGAGGAACTGCACGCCGGAGTCGGCGACCTCGGTGTAGACCTCCTGGAACTCCGGGGTCTCCACCCGGCACGGCGCGCACCAGGAACCCCAGAAGTTGAGCACCGCAACGTCCCCTGCCAGGTCGGTCGAGGAGAACTCGGCGCCGCCCAGCAGCGTGCCGGTGAACTCGGGCGCGCCGGCGCGCTCGGCCACCGGGATCACCTCGCCGGCCGTCGTCCCGGCGACGAAGCGGAACTCCCCGCCGTTGTTGACGTCGACCGAGCTGCCCTCGCCGCTGGTGCAGCCGGCCAGCGCCGCGGCGGCCACCAGCAGGACCACGGAGTCCCGGACCGAGCTCCTACGCACCGGGCACCGCGTCCGGGTCGGTGGCGCCGGCCGGCTCGGCGTACTCCAGCCGCACCAGCCGGTCGTCGTCGTAGACCAGCGAGGTGACGCTGGCCAGCCCGCACTCGCGTTTGCGCGGGTCGTGCAGGTAGCTGCGGCCCTCCAGGTGCAGCCGCACGGTCCAGATCGGCAGCTGGTGGCTCACGCAGACGGCCTCGTGGCCGCGGGCGGCGTCCCGGGCGGTGGCGACCGCGCCGAGCATCCGGGCGGCGATCTCGCGGTACGGCTCGCCCCATGAGGGCTTCCACGGGTTCCGCAGCCGCCACCAGTTCTCCGGGTGCTTCATCGACCCGTCGCCGACGCCGAAGGTCTTGCCCTCGAAGTCGTTGCCGGCCTCGATCAGCCGCTCGTCGGTGGCGATCTCCAGGCCGAGGGTGTCGGCGATCGGCCGGGCCGTCTGCTGGGCCCGCTCCAGCGGGCTGGCCACCAGGTGCGTGACGTCGCGCGCGGCGAACCAGGCCGCGGCGGTGCGGGCCATGCCCTCACCGGCGTCGGACAGCCGGTAGCCGGGCAGCCGCCCGTAGAGGACGCCGGCGGGGTTGAACACCTCGCCGTGCCGCATCAGGTGGACGACGGTACGACGGGGGCCATGGTGGCCACCATGGCCCTGGGGGGCGCTCACGGCTGCAGCTCCTGGGCGTCGTAGGACTCCGGCGACGGCGCGCGGCTCCCGAGCGCGGCGGCGGCGGCCTCGGCGGCGGCGGGCAGCGCGGCGAGCACGTGGTCGACGGCGTCGTCGTCCAGCGCGGCGCTGACGAACCACGCCTCGAACGCCGACGGCGGCAGGTAGACCCCGCGGGCGAGCATCGCGTGGAAGAAGGCGGTGTGCGCGGCGACGTCCTGGGTGCGGGCATCGTCGTAGTCGCGCACCTGGCGCTCGTCGGGCACGAAGAAGACGGAGAACATCGAGCCGGCCTGCTGCACCCGGTGCGGGACGCCGGCCCCGAACAGCGCCGCGCTGGCCGCCCCGCGCAGGGTGACCGCGACCTCGTCGCAGCGGGCGTAGACCTCGTCGGTGCACAGCCGCAGCGTGGTGAGCCCGGCGGCCACCGCGACCGGGTTACCGGCCAGCGTGCCGGCCTGGTAGACCGGGCCGGAGGGCGCCAGCCGGTCCATGACGTCGGCCCGGCCGCCGAACGCCGCCGCGGGCATGCCGCCGCCCATCACCTTGCCGAAGGTGAACAGGTCGGCGTCGACGGGGTCGAGCCCGTACCACCCGGACCGGGAGACGCGGAAGCCGGTCATCACCTCGTCGACGACGAGCAGCGCACCGTGCGCCGCGGTGATCCGGCGCAGGTGGCCGTTGAAGCCGTCCAGCGGGGGGACGACGCCCATGTTGCCCGGCGATGCCTCGGTGATCAGGCAGGCGATCTGGTCGCCGCGCTCGGCGAAGACCTGCTCGACCGCAGCGACGTCGTTGTAGGGGACGACGATCGTGTCGGCCGCGGCACCGGTGGTGACGCCCGGGGTGTCGGGCAGGCCGAGGGTGGCGACACCGGAGCCGGCCGAGGCCAGCAGCGAGTCGACGTGCCCGTGGTAGCAGCCGGCGAACTTCACGATCAGCGGCCGGCCGGTGTACCCCCGGGCGAGCCGGACGGCGGAGAGCACCGCCTCGGTGCCGGAGTTGACCAGCCGGACCCGCTCGACCGGGGCGACCCGGCCGGCGATCTCCTCGGCCAGGTCGACCTCCCCGGACGTCGGGGTGCCGAAGGTGAAGCCGCGGCGGGCGGCGGCGGTGACGGCGTCGACCACCTCGGGGTGCGCGTGGCCCAGGATCATCGGGCCCCAGGAGGCGACGAGGTCGACGTAGCGGCGCCCGTCGACGTCGGTCAGCCAGGCCCCGGATCCCGACGCCATGAAGCGCGGGGTGCCCCCCACGGCGCGGAAGGCGCGCACCGGCGAGTTGACCCCACCTGGCGTCACCTGCCCCGCCCGGTCGAACAGCTGCGCCGACACGGGCGCTTCGTACGGGTACGGCTCGCTCACGGTCCCACTCTCCCAGGCCTGTCTGTGTGCCCTGGTGACGCCATGGAACGGCCACCCTTCAGGTGCCCGCGCCGAGCGTGCGAGGCGTGGGGGGAAGGGTGGTCCTTCATCTACTGCAGCCAGCGGGCGGCCTCGACCGCCCAGTAGGTCAGCACCGAGCCGGCACCGGCCCGGCGGATGGCCGTCAGGGTCTCCAGGACGGCCCGCCGCCGGTCGATCCAGCCGTGCGCGGCGGCCGCCTCGACCATCGCGTACTCGCCGCTGACCTGGTACGCGCTGACCGGGACGTCGACGGCGTCGGCGACCTTCGCGACGATGTCCAGGTAGGGCAGCGCCGGCTTGACCATCACCGCGTCCGCGCCCTCGGCCAGGTCCTGCGCCACCTCGCGCAGCGCCTCGTCGGCGTTGGGCGGGTCCATCTGGTAGGTCGAGCGGTCGCCGAACTGCGGCGCCCCCTCGGCCGCCTCGCGGAACGGCCCGTAGAAGCCCGAGGCGTACTTGGCGGCGTAGGCCAGGATCGGCGTCTCGGTGTGGGCGCTGGAGTCCAGCCCGGCCCGGATCGCCGCGACCTGGCCGTCCATCATCCCGCTGGGGGCGATGACATGGGCGCCGGCCTGGGCCTGCGCGATGGCGACCGCGGCGTAGCGGTCCAGCGTCGGGTCGTTGTCCACGACCCCGGCCGGGGTGACGATCCCGCAGTGCCCGTGGTCGGTGTACTCACACAGGCACAGGTCGGCCATCAGCACCAGCTCGTCGCCGAGGTCGGCCCGCAGCTGCTGCAGGGCGACGTTGACGATCCCGTCGGCGGCGTCGGCCTGCGAGCCGACCGCGTCCTTCTCGCTCGGGACGCCGAACAGCATGAGCCCGCTGATGCCGGCCTCGGCCGCCTCGTGCGCGGCCTTGCGGAGCGAGTCCAGCGAGTGCTGCACGACGCCGGGCATGGAGCTGATCGGCTGCGGGTCGGTCAGCCCCTCCTTGACGAAGACGGGCAGCACGAGGTCGGCCGGGGCGAGCCGGGTCTGCGCCGTCCAGCGCCGCATCGCCGGGGTCGAGCGGAGCCGGCGGCCCCGCGCGAACCCCGGCGTCGCGCCCTGTCCTCCCCCGCCCGCACCACCCCGGCCGCTGGTCACTTCTCGGCCCCCGCCTCGGCCCGGCGGGCCAGGGCGAACTCGGCCAGCGCGTCGACCAGCGGACCGACGGCGGCGACCTCGGGCTGGACGTCGACCCGCAGGCCGAACTCGGTCGCGCTGGCCGCGGTGGCCGGCCCGATCACCGAGACGACGGTGCGGGCGTGCGGCTTGCCGGCGATGCCCACGAGGTTGCGCACGGTGCTCGACGAGGTGAAGCACACCGCGTCGAAGCCACCGCCCTTGATCGCCTCGCGGACCGCGGCGGCCGGCGGCGCAGCGCGCACGGTGCGGTAGGCGGTCACGTCGTCGATCTCCCAGCCGCGCTCCTTGAGGCCGGCGGCGAGGGTCTCGGTCGCGATGTCGGCGCGGGGCAGCAGCACCCGGTCGATCGGGTCGAAGACGTCGTCGTAGGGCGGGAAGTCAGCGAGCAGGCCCTCGCTGGACTGGTCACCGGTGGGCACGAGCTCGGGCACGATGCCGAACTCGCGCACCGCGTCGGCGGTCTGCTGGCCGACGCAGGCGACCTTGACGCCGGCGAAGGCGCGCGCGTCCAGGCCCAGCTCGGTGAACTTCTCCCGGACCGCCCGCACCGCGTTGGTGGAGGTGAACACGATCCAGCCGTAACGGCCGGTGACCAGGCCCTTGACCGCGCGGTCCATCTGCGCCGGGCTGCGCGGCGGCTCGACGGCGATGGTCGGCACCTCCACCGGGACGGCGCCGTAGGCACGCAGCCGCTCGCTCATGTCGCCGGCCTGCTCCTTGGTGCGGGGCACCAGGACCCGCCAGCCGAACAGCGGGCGGCTCTCCCACCAGGAGAGCTTGGCGCGCTTGTCGACGGCCGCGCCGACGGTGACGACGACCGGCCCGGTGAGGCTGTCCAGCCCCGCGGACTTCTCGGCGACCGCGGCGAGCTTGGCGGCCACGCTCTTCTGCGCGGTGCCGGTGCCCTCGGTGGTGACGACGACCGGGGTGCTGCCCGACAGCCCGCCCTCCACCAGCGCGGCGGCGGTCGTGGGCAGCTGCTCGGCGGTGGCCTGCAGCACCAGCGGGCTGCCGGTGCCGGTGGCGGCGGCGGCCAGCGCGGCCAGCTGGCCGGCACTGTCGACGGTGCTGTCGACCGCGCGCAGGTCGGCCTGCACGGAGCTCGCGCCCAGCGGCACCCCGGCGTACGCGGGCACGGCGGTGCCGACGGCGACCCCGGGGACGACGTCGAAGGCGACGCTGGTGCGGGTGACCGCCAGCGCCTCCTTGACCACGGCGTCGCTGGTGAAGGGGTCACCGGCGACCAGCCGGACGACGACGCTGCCGGTCTTGGCGGCGGCGACGGCGCCCTTGGCGACCTCGGTCGGCTCACCGCTGACCGTGGTCAGCTCGAGGTCGGGGTGCGCGGTGCGCAGGGCCTCGAGGACGGCGGCGGAGACGTCCGGGTCGGCCAGCACGGTGTCGGCGCCGGCGATCGCGGCACCGGCCCGGACGGTGAGGAGCTCCGGGTCGCCGGGACCGGCGCCGACGAAGACCACCGTGCCCCTGCCGTTGCCGTTCTGCTTGCGTGAGCGCGTCATCGCGTGCTCCTGTTCCTGCCCCTGGAGGGGGTCGCTGCGGGTGGGACGGGACATGGG
>NZ_SJEW01000042.1 GCF_005930475.1 Modestobacter altitudinis | reverse complement strand
GTCCAGCGCCCGGCCCCCGCCCCGGCGCTGGACCTCGCCGCCCTGGTCGCGGACCCGGACACCAGGATCATCGTGTGCTGCGGCTCGGGCGGGGTGGGCAAGACGACGACGTCCGCGGCGCTGGCGCTGGCCGCGGCCGAGGCCGGCCGGCAGGTCGTGGTTCTCACCATCGACCCCGCGCGCCGGCTGGCCCAGTCACTGGGCCTGGTCGAGCTGGACAACGAGCCGCGGGTGGTCGAGACGCCCGGTGCCCCGGGCGAGCTCTCGGCGATGATGCTGGACATGAAGCGGACGTTCGACGACGTCGTGTCCGCGCACTCGACGCCCGAGCGCGCCGAGGTGATCTTCGCCAACCCCTTCTACCAGGCGCTGTCCTCGTCCTTCGCCGGGACGCAGGAGTACATGGCGATGGAGAAGCTCGGGCAGCTGCGGGCCAGCGACCGCTGGGACCTGATCATCGTCGACACCCCGCCGTCCCGGTCGGCGCTGGACTTCCTGGACGCACCGAACCGGATGAGCCGGTTCCTCGACGGCACGATGATCCGGCTGCTCACCGC
Source organism: Modestobacter altitudinis (assembly GCF_005930475.1). Classification (GTDB taxonomy): domain Bacteria; phylum Actinomycetota; class Actinomycetes; order Mycobacteriales; family Geodermatophilaceae; genus Modestobacter; species Modestobacter altitudinis. The sequence continues at coordinate 42,334 of NZ_SJEW01000042.1, read as the reverse complement.
GCCGGCCCGGGCCGGCGGGCGGGCCGGGGTGCGGATCGTCGGGGCCGGCTTCGCGATCTTCACCCGGATCATCAGCAAGATCCTCGGTGGCCAGCTGCTGGGCGACATCTCGGCGTTCGTCTCGGCCCTGGACACCATGTTCGGCGGCTTCCGGGAGCGCGCGACGGCGACCTACGAGCTGCTCCGCCAGCCCGGGACGTCGTTCGTCGTGGTCGCCGCCCCGGAGCCGGACGCCCTCCGCGAGGCCTCCTACTTCGTCGACCGGCTGTCCACCGAGGGGATGCCGCTGGCCGGCCTGGTCATCAACCGCACCCACCCGCCGGCGACGACGACGCTGACGGCGACCCGCGCCGAGGCCGCCGCCGAGGCGGTCGCCGAGGCCGGTGGCAAGGGCGCGAAGCTGGCCGTCGGGGCACTGCGGGTGCACGCCGAGCGGATGACGCTGGCCACCCGGGAGCAGCGGCTGGCCGACCGGTTCACCAGCGCCCACCCCGAGGTGAAGGTGCGCACCGTGCCTTCCGCCGCCGGTGACGTGCACGACCTCGAGGGCCTGCGGACGATGGGCGAGGCGCTGCTGGCCGCCGAGGACGACACCGGCACGGGCACCCCGCGCAGCCGCGTCCTGCCGCTCCGGCCGCAGGCCGGCTGAGCCGCCGCCGACGGTCGGCCGGCCCCTCGCACCGGGTCGGCGGGCCGACGGCCCGGGCGAGTCCCCGCGCGACCCGCCCGGGTCGCCGCGCGTCGGGGGTCGAGGCGGGGCACCGGGGCCCGCCGAACAGGTACCTTGGCCTGCGATGTCCGAGTCTGCGCTCCTCCGTCGCAATGCCCTGGTGAAGTTGGCCGGGGCGATCGTCGTGGCCGGTCTGCTGGTCGCCGCCATGCTGCTGCCCTTCGTCGGCGGGACCGGGCTGGTGGCCCGGAACTCCTCGACCCTGCTCGACGCGCTGCCGGTCGAGCTGACCGACAAGACGCCCAGCGGGAACACCAAGGTGCTGGCCGCCGACGGGTCGGAGATCACCGAGTTCTTCACGAACAACCGCACGCCGGTGACGCCCGACCAGATCTCCGACGTCATGAAGCAGGCGATCGTCGACATCGAGGACTCGCGCTTCTACGAGCACAACGGCCTGGACGTGCAGGGCACGCTGCGCGCGCTGGCGAAGAACGTCGCGGCCGGCGGTGTCGAGGAGGGCGGCTCGACGCTGACCCAGCAGCTGGTCAAGCAGACGCTGCTGCAGACGGCCTCCACCCCCGAGGAGCAGCAGGCGGCCACCGCGCAGACCGTGGGCCGCAAGCTCAAGGAGGCCCGGCTCGCGCTGGCCCTGGAGCAGACCTACTCCAAGGACGAGATCCTCACCCGCTACCTGAACATCGCCTACTTCGGTGAGGGCTCCTACGGCATCCAGGCCGCCGCGCAGAAGTACTTCAGCGTCAACGCCATCGACCTGACGCTGCCGCAGGCCTCGGTGCTCGCCGGCCTGGTGCAGAGCCCGACCAACGACGACCCGATCGTCAACCCCGACGCCGGCCAGAAGCGGCGCAACCAGGTGCTGCAGCGCATGCACGACCTCGGGCACATCACCGACCAGGAGCTCGCCGACGTCTCCGCCGCCCCGATCCCGCTCGCCGAGGGCGGCACCCCGCCCAACGGCTGCATCGACGCCACGGTCGGCGGGTTCTTCTGCGACTACATGTACAACTACCTGACCGGCACGCTGGGGATCAGCGCGGACGCGATCAAGACCGGCGGCTGGACGATCCAGACGACGCTGCGCCCGGACATCCAGACCTCCGGTGACCAGGCCGTGCTGAACACCCTCCCGATGGGTGGCGGCAACGACCTGGCCGGCGTCTTCACCGCCGTCGAGCCCGGCACCGGCCACGTGCTGGCGATGAGCGTCAACCGCCGGTACGGCTGCGACGCCTACGAGTGCGAGTCGGTCAACCTGAACACCGCGACCAGCGCCGGCGCCGGGTCGACCTACAAGGTCTTCACCGCCGCCGCCGCGCTGTCCCAGGGCTACGGCTCGCACTACACGCTCACCACCCCGCAGCCCTACAGCTCCAAGGTCTTCAAGAAGAACGGCGGCACCACCGGCGCCCCCTACGTGGTGAGCAACGTCGGCAACAACTATCCGGACACGATGGACATGACCGCGGCCCTGGTCGAGTCCTCGAACACCTACTTCGTGGGGCTCGAGGACGCGCTGGGCAGCGTCGAGCCGGTCGTGCGCACCGCGCAGGCCATGGGGCTGCACTCCATCGACGCCACGGCCGACCAGATCATCGCGGAGAAGCGCGGCTCGTTCACCCTCGGCGTCGACGCGACCAGCCCGCTGTACCTGGCCAGCGCGTACTCCACGCTGGCCGGCAACGGCACCCAGTGCGAGCCGACGCCGGTCATCTCGATCGTGGACTCCACCGGCGAGCCGGTCACCAAGGACGACGGCACGCCCTACGTCAGCGGCAACACCTGCAAGGAGAACGCCATCCCGGCCGGCGTGGCGACCACGCTGAACCAGATGATGATCGGCGACACCGTCACCGGCACCGCGACCCGGGCGGCCATCCCCGGCCACCAGATCGCCGGCAAGACCGGCACCATCCAGGACAACAAGTCCGCGACGTTCGTGGGCTCGACGCCGAAGTACACGGTCAGCGTGATGGTCTTCAACCCGAAGTCGCAGCAGGACGTCGGCGGCTACGGCGGCAACAAGCCCGCGACGATCTACCACGACGCGATGCTGCCGATCCTGTCCAAGGAGCCGTCGGTGCCCTTCCCGCCGGCCGACCCGCTGGTGGTCTCCGGCAACCGGCCGACCGTCCCCAGCTGCTCCTCGGTCAGCTCCTGCCAGGACACGCTCACCCAGGCGGGCTTCCGGCCGGTCGTCTCCCAGGTGACCAGCTCCCGTTCCACGGGCAGCTTCCTGGGCACCAGCCCCCGCGCCGGCGCCCAGGCCAGCGTCGGCCAGGTCGTCACCATCCAGGTGAGCAACGGGTCCGGGTACCGGACCCCCTCGCCGACCACCCGACCCCAGCAGCGGACCACCCCGGCGCCCGACAGCTCGACGCCCACCCCTGAGGCCCCGGCCGAGGACTCCCAGCCGGCAGAACAGCAGCCCGGCGCCCCCGAGTTCACGCTGCCGGACTGGAACGGCGACGGCGACCCCGGCGCCTGACACGACACGACGACGGGGCGGTACCGAGCACCAGCTCGGTACCGCCCCGTCGTCGTCTCAGCCCAGCTGTCGACGCACCTCCGCCGCGACCCGGCCGCCCTCGGCCCGGCCGGCCACCGTGCCCTGCACCGCGCCCATGACCTTGCCCATGTCCTTCATCCCGGCGGCCCCGGTGCTGGTGACGACGTCGGCGACGATGGCGGCCAGGTCGGCGTCGGCCAGCTGGGCCGGCAGGTAGGTGGCGATCACGCCCTCCTCGGCGCGCTCCCGCTCGGCCTGCTCGGCGCGGCCGGCGCCGGCGAAGGCCTCGGCTGCCTCGCGGCGCTTCTTCGCCTCGCGGCGGAGCACCGCCATCACGTCGTCGTCGCTGAGCTCGCGGGCCTCCTTGCCGGCCACCTCCTCGGCGGAGACGGCGGAGAGCACCATCCGCAGGGTGGCGGTGCTCAGCTCGTCGCGGCCCTTCATCGCGGTGGTCAGGTCGGTACGGAGTCGGTCCTTCAGTCCAGGCACGCAGCAGAGCCTGCCACCTCCGCCTGCACGGGACGACGGAGTTCCCGCGCCCGTAGGCTCGCAGGATGCGTGCGAGAACCGCCGTCCCTGCCGCTGTCGTGGCCTCCGGTACCGCCACGGTGGCCTACGCGAGCCTCATCGAGCGCACCAGGTGGACGCTGCGCCGCTTCGACGTCCCCGTCCTGCCCCCGGGCTCCGCCCCGCTGACCGTGCTGCAGCTGTCGGACCTGCACATGACCGCCGGGCAGCGCAGCAAGCAGGAGTGGGTCGCCGGGCTGGCCGACCTGCAGCCGGACCTGGTGATCACGACCGGGGACAACCTCGCCGGGATGGACGCCGTCCCACCCACGCTCCGCGCCCTGGACCCGCTGCTGGAGCTCCCCGGCGCCTTCGTCCTGGCCAGCAACGACTACTACGCACCACGGCCGAAGAACCCGCTGAAGTACTTCAGGACCGACCACGAGCGGGTGCTCGGCGACGCCCTGCCCTGGCAGGACCTGCGCGACGGCATGACCGCCCGTGGCTGGCTCGAGCTGACCAACGCCACGGGCACGCTCACGGTGGCCGGGACCCGGATCGCCTTCGCCGGTCTCGACGACCCGCACCTGCAGCTGGACCGCTACGACGACGTCGCAGGCCCGGCCGACCCGGACGCCGACCTGCGGATCGGCCTGGTGCACTCCCCCGAGCCGCGGGTGCTCGACCGGTTCGCCACCGACGGCTACGACCTGCTGCTCTGCGGGCACACCCACGGCGGCCAGCTGCGGGTGCCCTTCTACGGTGCCCTGGTCACCAACTGCGGCATCGACCGGCAGCGCGTCCGCTGGCTGCACCGCTGGGCGCAGCCCTCCCCCGGGCACCCGAACGGCACCTGGCTGCACGTCTCCGCCGGACTGGGCACCAGCCCCTACGCGCCGTACCGGCTGGCCTGCCCACCGGAGGCGACGCTGCTGACCCTCACCGCCCGGTAGGAGGACCCCCTGTTGGAGGACCCCCTCGCCCCCCAGCACTCGCGAGCTCGTACCGGGCCCCTGCGAAGGGGCCGAGGGCGTCGGTTACAGTTGTCGACGCACCTCGGGGTGTGGCGCAGCTTGGTAGCGCGCGTCGTTCGGGACGACGAGGCCGCAGGTTCAAATCCTGTCACCCCGACCCACCACTCAGGGACCGCCATCGGCGGTCCCTGAGTCGCGTTCCGGGGCTGTGCTCCCCCTCACCGCCGTTTCCGACTGCTGCGCCGCGGGCACCCCTCCCCCGATGACCGAATGGCTGCTCCTGCTGGCGGCCGTGCTGTTGACCGCGTTCACCGGGTTCTTCGTCGCGGCCGAGTTCTCCTTCACCTCCGTGGACCGCGGTCAGGCCGAACGTGCCGCTGCGGCGGGCGACAAGGGCGCCGAGGGGGTCGTCCGCGCGCTCCGCGGGCTGTCCACCGAGCTGTCCGCCGCCCAGCTGGGGATCACGCTCACCACGCTCGTGGTCGGCTTCCTCGCCGAGCCGGCGCTGGGCGGGCTGCTCGAGCCGGTGCTCGGCGCGATCGGGCTGCCCGAGGGCGCCACCGCACCGATCGCGGTCGGCCTGGGCATCGCGCTGGCCACCTTCCTGCAGATGATCCTGGGCGAGCTGGGCCCGAAGAACCTGGCCATCGCCCGCCCGCTGCGCACCGCCTCCGTGGTGGCGCCGGGCATGCGCGCGTTCACCGTGGTGACCGGCCCGGTGGTGCGCGCGCTGCAGGCGCTGGCCAACGGGATCGTCCGCCGGCTGGGCTTCGAGCCCAAGGAGGAGCTGGACGACACCCGGGACGCGGAGGGCCTGGCCGCGGTCGCCCGGCGCTCGGCCGAGGAGGGCGACCTGTCCCCCGTCGCCGCCCGGCTGCTCGCCCGCTCGCTGGGGCTGCGGGAGAAGTTGGCCACCGACGTGATGACCCCGCGGACCCGGCTGTGGACGCTCAGCTCGGAGGCGACGGCCGCCGACGTCATCGACGCCGCCATCCGGTCGGGCAACTCCCGCTTCCCGGTCTACGGGTCCGACCTCGACGAGGTCACCGGCGTGGTGCACGTCAAGAACGCGGTGTCGGTCCCCGAGGAGGAGCGGCTGCAGCGCACCGCCGGCGAGCTGGCCGAGCCGGTGCTCGCCGTCCCGTCGTCCCTGCACCTGGACCCCCTGCTCGACCTGCTGCGCGAGCAGGGCCTGCAGCTGGCCCTCGTCGTCGACGAGTGGGGTGCCACGCACGGCATCGTGACGCTGGAGGACATCGTCGAGGAGCTGGTCGGCGAGATCACCGACGAGACCGACCGGCCGCTGCGCCAGCTGCGCCGCGACGGCGAGGAGTGGGTCCTCTCCGGCCTGCTGCGCCCGGACGAGGTCCGCGATCGCACCGCCATCCCGGTCCCCGAGGGCCGCTACGAGACCGTCGCCGGGTTCGTGCTGGAACGGCTCGCGCACCTGCCCGAGGAGGGCGAGTCGGTGGAGGTGGAGGGCTGGCGGCTGACCGTCGCCGGGGTCGAGGGACGGCGGGTGTCCCGGTTGCGGGCCACCCCGCAGCCGGCCGAGCCCGACCGTGAGCAGGACGCACCGGCGGACGTCGCACAGCCGGCCGGCGCCACCGCCGTCCGCCTCGAGCGCGAGGTGGCGCCGGCATGAGCGACGTGCTGAGCCTGCTCGTGCTGGTCGCGCTGCTGCTGGGCAACGCGTTCTTCGTCGCCGCCGAGTTCGCCCTGGTCTCCGCCCGCGCCGACCAGATCGAGCCGCGCGCCGAGGCCGGGTCGGTCCGGGCGCAGAAGACGCTGGCCGCGATGCGCAACGTCTCGCAGATGATGGCCGGCGCCCAGCTGGGCATCACGCTGTGCTCGCTGGGTCTCGGCGCTGTCGGCGAACCCGCTGTCGCGCAGCTGATCGAGGCACCGCTGGAGGCCGTCGGCGCGCCCGAGGGACTGCTGCACCCGATCTCGTTGGTGATCGCCCTGTCCATCGTCACCGTGCTGCACATGGTGCTCGGCGAGATGGTGCCCAAGAACATCACCATCGCCGGCCCGACCAACGCCGCGATCGTGCTCGGCCCCCCGCTCGCGATGCTGGTGCGGGTGCTCAAGCCGTTCATCTGGTTCTTCAACGTCGTCGCCAACGGCTTCGTCCGGCTGTTCGGGGTGACCCCGACCGACGAGATCACCGCCAGCTTCGACCAGGACGAGATCCAGTCGATGATCACCCAGTCCCGGCAGGAGGGACTGCTGGGCAGCGAGGTCAGCGAGCTGGCCACCGGCGCGCTCACCTTCGAGCAGCACGACGTCAGCTCGGTGCTGCTCTCCCCCGACTCGTTGATCACCGTGCCGCGCAGGTCCACGCCCCGGGAGCTGGAGGGCGTCGTCGCCGAGCACGGGTACAGCCGCTACCCGATGCGCCGGGACGACGGCTCCCTCGCCGGCTACGTCCACGTCAAGGACGTGCTGGGCACCGGACCGACCTCCCGCGACAAGCCGGTACCCGACCAGGCGGTCAAGGACTTCGTCGAGCTGACCCCAGCCGAGCCGCTGCCCGAGGTGCTGAAGGAGATGCGCCGGTCGGGCTCGCACCTGGGCCTGGTCCGGGACGGTGACCGGGTCCTCGGGCTGGTGGCGCTCGAGGACGTGCTGGAGCAGCTCATCGGCGACGTGCGCAGTGCTGACGTCAGCGGTCCGGTGACCTCCGCGCAGGCAGGGGCAGGCGCAGGAGGACGATGACCCGGTGACAGCCGAGCCGATCGACGTCCCCCCTGTCCCCTCGCCGTCCGCCCTCCCCGACGACGTCACCGCCCGCTGGCAGGCCCGCTTCCGGGCGCCGCGGGTCAGCCTGCCGGACTGGGCCGAGGACGCACCGCAGCGCAACCTGTACTCCTCCGACGTCAGCGGCGTGGTCGAGCAGTACGCCTGGGACCGGGACACCGGCACCCACCGGCAGGTCACCGACCGGCCGAACGGCACGCTGGCCGCCACGCTGAGCCGGGACGGCGGGACGATCTGGTGGTTCGCCGACACCGACGGCGACGAGTTCGGCGTCTGGATGACCCAGCCGTTCGCCGGCGGCCCGGACACCGTGGCCCTGCCGGAGGTCGGGCCTGCCTATCCGGCCGGGCTGGAGATCGGCTCCCGGGTCGTGCTGGCCGGCCGGTCCACCGACGACGGCAGCGAGCTCTGGGTCTGCCCGGTCGGTGGCACGCCGTCGGTGTTCTACACCAGCCCGGACACCGCCTCGGTCGACGCGCTCTCCCGGGACGACGCGCTGCTCGTGTACTCCCACTCCGAGCACGGCGACCCGCGCTACCCCGCGCTGCGGGTGCTGCGCACCGACGACCTCGGCCTCGTCGCGGACAAGTGGGACGGCGAGGGCCGCGGCCTGCACGCGCTTAGCTTCTCTCCCGTCGCCGGTGACCAGCGGCTGCTGGTCGGCCACGAGCGCCGCGGCCGGGAGGAGCTGCTCATCTGGGACGTCACCGCCGACACCGAGTCCGAGCTGGTGCTGGACCTGCCCGGCGACGTGAGCGCCGGCTGGTACCCCGACGGCTCCGCGCTGCTGGTCGGCCACGACCACGCCGCCCGCAGCGAGCTGTACCGCTACGACCTGGCCACCGGGACGCTGGCCCAGCTGGACACCCCGCGCGGCGTCGTCCGCGGCGCGACCGCCCGCCCCGACGGCACCGTGGAGCTGGCCTGGTCGAACGCGGCGACCCCGCCGGTGATCCGCCGGGCCGACGGCCCGGTGGTGCTGGCCGCGCCGGGCGAGGAGCCGCCGGCCGCCTACCCGGTGGAGGACCGCTGGGTCCCCGGCCCGGGCGGGGACGTGCACGCCCTGCTGGTCCGCCCGGCCGGCGAGGGGCCCCATGCGACGGCGTTCCTGGTGCACGGCGGGCCGGAGTCGCAGGACGACGACTCCTACCGGGCCCGCCGGGCGGCCTACGTCGACGCCGGCTACGCGGTCGTGCACGTCAACTACCGCGGCTCCACCGGCTACGGCAGCGAGTGGCGGGACGCGCTGACCGGCCGCCCAGGGCTCACCGAGCTCGAGGACGTCGCCGCGGTCTACGACGCGCTGGTCGCCGAGGGCGTCGTCGACCCGGCCCGGGCGATCCTGTCCGGCGGCTCGTGGGGCGGTTTCCTCACGCTGCTCGGCCTGGGCACCCAGCCCGAGCGCTGGGCGGCCGGGATCGCCGAGGTGCCGGTCGCGGACTACATCGCCGCGTACGAGGACGAGATGGAGGGCCTGCGGGCCTACGACCGGGCGCTGTTCGGCGGGTCACCGGACGAGGTGCACGACGTCTACGTGCGCTCCTCACCGCTGACCTACGTCGACGCGGTGGCGGCACCGGTGCTCGTCGTCGCCGGCGCCAACGACCCGCGCTGCCCGATCCGGCAGATCGACAACTACCTGACCGCGCTGGACGAGCGGGGCAAGCCGCACGAGGTCTACCGCTTCGACGCCGGCCACGGCTCCCTGGTCATCGAGGAGACCATCCGCCAGGTCGAGGTCGCCCTGAGCTTCGCCCTCCGCCACGTGAGGCCCTGACGGCCTCGGTCCCCAGGGGCCATGTTGGCCAACATGGCCCCCGGGGACCTCAGCGCTGGGCGGCGATGAGCTCGGCGATCTGGACGGTGTTGAGGGCGGCGCCCTTGCGGAGGTTGTCGTTGGAGACGAACAGGGCGAGGCCGCGGTCGCCGTCCTGCCGGATCCGGCCGACGTAGGACGGGTCCCTGCCGGCCGCCTGCAACGGCGTCGGGACGTCGACCAGCTGCACCCCCGGCGCGTTCGAGAGCAGCTCCGTGGCCCGCGCGACCGAGAGCGGCTCGGCGAACTCGACGTTCAGCGACAGCGAGTGGCCGGTGAACACCGAGACGCGCACGCACGTGCCGGACACCCGCAGGTCGGGGATGCCGAGGATCTTGCGGCTCTCGTTCCGGAGCTTCTGCTCCTCGTCGGTCTCGAAGCTGCCGTCGTCCACCACCGACCCGGCCATCGGCAGCACGTTGAACGCGATCGGCGCGACGTAGACGGCCGGCGCCGGGAACGCCACGGCTGACCCGTCGTAGGCCAGCTCGTCGGCCTTCTCCACGACGGCGAGCGCCTGGCCGTGCAGCTCGCGGACGCCGGCGACACCCGAGCCGGAGACCGCCTGGTAGGTGCTGGCCACGATCCGCACCAGGCCCGCCTCGTCGTGCAGCGGCTTGAGCACCGGCATCGCGGCCATCGTGGTGCAGTTCGGGTTGGCGATGATCCGGCCCTTGGCGGCCAGCTCGATGTCCCCGGGGTTGACCTCGCTGCAGACCAGCGGGATCGCCGGGTCCCGGCGGAACGCCGAGCTGTTGTCGATCACCGTGACACCGGCCGCGGCGAACCGCGGTGCCTGTGCCCGTGAGGTCGTGGCACCGGCGGAGAACAGTGCGACGTCCAGCCCGGTCGGGTCCGCGGTGGCGGCGTCCTCGACGACGATCTCGCCGTCCCCCCAGGGCAGCGTGCTGCCCGCCGATCGAGCGGAGGCGAAGAAACGGATCGAGGCCAGCGGGAAGTCCCGCTCGGCCAGGATCGAACGCATCGCCACCCCGACCTGACCGGTCGCGCCGACGATCCCCAGGTGCAGCGGGCGGCTCATCGTCCGGTCCCTCCGTAGACCACGGCCTCGACCTCGGAGCCCAGGTCGAAGGCGTCGTGCACCGCGCGGACGGCGACGTCCACGTCGGTGTCCCGGCACGTCACGGAGATGCGGATCTCCGAGGTGCTGATGAGCTCCAGGTTGACCCCGGCGTCGGCCAGCGCGCCGAAGAACTTCGCCGACACCCCGGGGTGCGAGCGCATCCCGGCACCGACCAGCGAGACCTTGCCGATGTGCTGGTCGAAGCGCAGGTCGGTGTAGCCGACGGTGTGCTTGACGGCCTCCAGCGCGGCCAGCGCGGTGGGCCCGTCGCTGACCGGCAGCGTGAAGGAGATGTCGGCGAGCTTGCTGCCCTCGGCCGACACGTTCTGCACGATCATGTCGATGTTGATCTCGGCGTCGGCCAGGACGCGGAAGATCTGCGCGGCCTCGCCCGGCCGGTCCGGGACGCCGTAGACGGTGATCTTGCCCTCGCTGCGGTCGTGCGCGACGCCGGTGATGATGGCCTGTTCCACGCTGAGGTCCTCCATCGAGCCGGTCACGATCGTGCCGGGGAGCTGTGAGTAGGAGCTGCGGACGTGCACCGGGATGCCGTAGCGGCGGGCGTACTCGACGCAGCGCAGCATGAGCACCTTGGCCCCGGAGGCGGCGAGCTCGAGCATCTCCTCGTAGGTGATGGTCTCGAGCCGCTTGGCGTTGGGGACGATCCTCGGGTCGGCGGTGAAGACGCCGTCCACGTCGGTGTAGATCTCGCAGACGTCGGCGTGCAGCGCGGCGGCGACGGCGACGGCGGTGGTGTCCGAGCCGCCGCGGCCCAGCGTCGTCACGTCCTTGGTGTCCTGGCTGACGCCCTGGAACCCGGCGACGATGACGATCGACCCCTCGTCCAGCGCATCGCGCAGCCGGCCCGGGGTCACGTCGATGATCCGCGCCTTGCCGTGGCTGGAGGTCGTGATGACCCCGGCCTGGGACCCGGTGAACGACCGCGCCTCGTAGCCGTGCGTGGAGATCGCGATGGCCAGCAGAGCCATCGAGATCCGCTCGCCGGCGGTGAGCAGCATGTCCAGCTCACGACCGGGCGGGTCGGCGGTGATCTGCCTCGCCTGGTCCAGCAGCTCGTCGGTCGTGTCGCCCATCGCGGAGACGACGACGACCACGTCGTCGCCGTTCTTCTTCGCCTCGACGATGCGCTCGGCCACGCGCTTGACGCGCTCGGCGTTCGCGACGGAGGAGCCGCCGTACTTCTGTACCACCAGGGCCACGGGTCCAGGCTACCGACGGTGCCACGCAGCCGGGGGTTGCGGGGCTGGTTCGACGCGGGATGTGATCACCTGATGGACGACGCCGCGCACTGGCTGCTCACCGCCGACGAGCGCGGGAACCCGGCCGCCGGCCTGCCGGCCTGGACGTCGGGCAACCACGCCGAGGCGCTCGTCGACGGCGCCACCTACTTCGACCGGCTCGTCAGCGCGGTGGAGCAGATGGGCACCGGCGACCACCTGATGTTCACCGACTGGCGGGGCGACCCCGACGAGCGGATGCGCGAGGACGGGCCCACGATCGGCGAGCTGTTCGGCGCGGCGGCCCGCCGCGGGGTGTGCGTCTTCGGGTTGGTGTGGCGGTCGCACTGGGACGGCCTGAGCTTCTCCAAGGAGGAGAACGCCGCCCTCGACGAGGCGGTGGAGGACGGCGGCGGGGTCGTGGTGCTGGACCAGCGGGTGCGCCGGCTGGGCAGCCACCACCAGAAGATCGTCGTCCTGCGACATCCCGGCGATCCCGACCGCGACGTGGCGTTCGCCGGCGGGATCGACCTGTGCCACGCCCGCCGCGACACCTCCGAACACCTCGGCGACCCGCAGCCGCAGTCGATGGCGGCGGCCTACGGACCACGACCGCCCTGGCACGACGTGCAACTGCAGCTGCGCGGCCCGGTCGTCGGCGTGCTCGACATGGTCTTCCGCCAGCGCTGGGAGGACCCCCACGGCCCGGACACCGACCACCCGCTGGCCTGGGTGCACGACAAGCTGTCCCGCTCGCGGATGAACGCCGTCCCGCTGCCCGAGCAGCCGCCACCCCCGGCGGAGTGCGGGCCCCACCTGGTGCAGACGCTGCGCACCTATCCGGCGATCAAGCCGGCGTACCCCTTCGCCCCGCACGGCGAGCGGTCGGTGGCCCGCGGCTACACCAAGGCGATCACCCGGGCCCGCCGGTTGGTCTACCTGGAGGACCAGTACCTGTGGTCGACCGAGGTCGCCCAGCTGTTCGCCGAGGCGTTGCGCGCCAACCCCCGGCTGCACCTGGTCGTCGTGGTGCCCCGGGTGCCCGACCAGGACGGCGCGCTCGCCGAGCGACCGCAGTACGTGGGCCGGCACCAGGCGCTCGAGACCTGCCGTGCGGCCGGCCCCGACCGGGTGCACGTCTTCGACCTGGAGAACGTCGAGGGGACGCCGGTCTACGTGCACGCCAAGGTGTGCGTGGTCGACGACGTCTGGGTCAGCGTCGGCAGCGACAACTTCAACCGCAGGTCCTGGACCCACGACAGCGAGCTGTCCAGCGGCGTGCTGGACACCACCCTCGATGAGCGGGAACCACGCGACCCGGCGGGGACGGGGTACGGCGCGCGGGTCCTCGCCCGCGACCTGCGCCTGCGACTGGCCCGCGAGCACCTCGGTCGGGCCGTGGACGGCGGTGCGGACGAGGACCTGCTCGACCCGGAGGACTTCGTGGCCGCCCTGGAGCGGTCGGCTGCCGCCCTGGAGGACTGGCACGACGGCGGCCGCGGCGGCCCGCGCCCCACCGGCCGGCTGCGTCCGCACCGACCCGAGGGGCTGTCCCGGCTGACCCGGCTCTGGGCGACACCGCTCTACCGGCTGGTCAACGACCCCGACGGCCGCCCGCTCCGCCTGCGCCGCGCCAAGCAGTTCTGAACTCCGCCGCCCGCGGTTCGGCCCACGCCCGGGTACCGGGCCGGGAGGTGCCCTGCGGAGAGTTGAGCTCTGCTCCACATCTGGAGCAGAGCTCAACTGTGCTGACCCCTACCTCCTGGGTCGGCCGGTCGGCGCGCCGCCGTCCCCAGCGCACCTGGTGGTCCACCGCTCCAGCCGCGGAGGGTCACGCCCCCCGGCGGGCCGAGATGCTGGGGTCGTGGCCGACCAGACGCTCCCCGGCTTGCTCCGCCGCATCCGGCGGTTCGTGGACATGTCCCAGCGTGAGCTGGCCAGGGCGTCGGGCGTAGCCCCAGCCGCCATCGGCCGCGCGGAGGCCGGCGGGGACCTCCGCGTCAGCCAACTGTCACTGATCGGCGCCGTGGCTGGGCTGCGGGTGGCGCTTCTCGACGACGAGGGCAGAGAACTGGTCGCGATGACCGGGGCGGCGGTCCGGGATGCCGGCGGACGACTGTTCCCCGCTCACCTGGACACCCGGCACGGGGACGAGGACTGGTGGGGAGGTCCGCACCGCCCACGGCTGCGCAACCCGCGCTACACGTTCGATCGCGACCGCTCGCTGCGCGACTGGCGGCGGCAGGCGAGCCCCTCGGCCGACCACCACGTGCCGGAGGCCGGCGACTCCCTCGCCGAGCGCGCCGCCACGCGGCGGGCGGGGGCGCTCCGCCGCGACGCCGCCCGCCGGCAGGTGCGGCACGAGGCGCGGCTGGCGGCGGGCTCCCCGCTTCGCCCGGACTGGGAGGTCGACTGCACCTGTCCTGCCGGCTGCGAGTACGACGAGCAGGAGAACCGGGACCGGCTGCACGCACCGGACTGCGCCTGCGGCTGCGATGTCGACTGACGCGCTGCTACGGTTCCTGTGTGCGCGGCAGCCTCCTGCTTATCAGCCGCGGCGAGGGCCTCTCCTAGGTCGGCCCCCTCGCCGCGGTGATCGCGCGTCCCCGGGCGCCAGCTGACCGCATCCCGGAGCTGTCCGCAGCCCGCAAGAGGAGCCCCCCATGCCCGAGTTCCACCCGCACGCCCGCAACCCGCAGCGCCCCTCGGCCATGCCGATCGGCAAGTACGCGCCCTTCACGCCCGTACCGCTGCCCGACCGCACCTGGCCGGAGACGACCACCACGGTCGCGCCCCGCTGGTGCGCGGTCGACCTGCGTGACGGCAACCAGGCCCTGATCGACCCGATGACCCCCGAGCGCAAGCGGCGGATGTTCGAGCTGCTCGTCCGGATGGGCTACAAGGAGATCGAGGTCGGCTTCCCCGCCGCCAGCCAGACCGACTACGACTTCATCCGCCAGCTGGTCACCGACGACCTGGTCCCCGACGACGTCACGGTCCAGGTGCTGACCCAGGCCCGCGACGAGCTGATCGAGCGCACCTTCGAGTCCCTGCGTGGCGCCAAGCAGGCCATCGTGCACCTGTACAACTCGACGTCCACGCTGCAGCGCCGGGTCGTCTTCGGCCAGGACCGCGCGGGGATCACCGACATCGCCGTCCACGGTGCGCAGCTGGTGCGCAAGCTGGCCGAGCAGATGGGCGACACCGACATCCGGTTCGAGTACTCGCCGGAGTCCTTCACCGGCACCGAGCTGGACTACGCCGTCGAGGTCTGCAACGCCGTCACCGACGTGTGGGAGCCGACGGTCGACCGGCCGACGATCCTGAACCTCCCGGCGACGGTGGAGATGGCCGAGCCGACCGTCTACGCCGACCAGATCGAGTGGGTGCACCGCAACCTGGCCCGCCGCGACGCGGTCGTGCTGAGCCTGCACCCGCACAACGACCGGGGCACCGCGGTCGCCGCCGCCGAGCTGGGCCACCGCGCCGGTGCCGACCGCATCGAGGGCTGCCTGTTCGGCAACGGCGAGCGCACCGGCAACGTCGACCTGGTCACCCTGGGGCTGAACCTGTTCAGCCAGGGCATCGACCCGCAGATCGACTTCTCCGACATCGACGAGATCCGCCGCACGGTCGAGTACTGCAACCAGCTCGGCGTGCACGAGCGGCACCCCTACGGCGGCGACCTGGTCTACACCGCCTTCTCCGGCTCCCACCAGGACGCGATCAACAAGGGCTTCGCCGCGATGGCGGCCGACGCCGCGGCCGCCGGGAAGACCGTCGACGAGATCCCGTGGGCGGTCCCCTACCTGCCGATCGACCCCAAGGACGTCGGCCGCAGCTACGAGGCCGTGATCCGGGTGAACAGCCAGTCCGGCAAGGGCGGCGTCGCCTACATCATGAAGACCGAGAACCAGCTGGACCTGCCCCGCCGACTGCAGATCGAGTTCAGCGCCGTCGTCCAGCGGCACACCGAGGACGAGGGCGGCGAGGTCACCGCCCAGCAGATGTGGACCGCCTTCAGCAACGAGTACCTGCCCGACGCCTCGGCACCGTGGGGTCGCTTCGCGCTGGCCGGACACGAGCACACCGCCTCGGGCAACGGGCCGGACGCGATCCAGGTCGAGCTGGTCGACCAGGGGGTCCCGACGACGGTGCACGGGCGCGGCAACGGCCCCATCGCGGCGTTCGTCGACGCGTTGCGCAGCGTGGACGTCGACGTCCGCGTGCTCGACTACGCCGAGCACGCCCTGTCCGCCGGCGGCGACGCCCGGGCCGCGTCCTACGTGGAGTGCGCCGTGGGCGAGCGGGTGCTCTGGGGCGTCGGGATCGACGAGAACATCGTGACGGCGTCGCTGCGCGCCATCGTCTCGGCGGTCAACCGCGCCGAGCGCTGACCACCACCGGGGGCGGAAGTGGCCACTCCTGCCCCCGGTGGGGTCCGTCGTCAGCTCTCGGCGACCTCGGCGGCCTCCAGCCAGTCCAGCTCGACCTGCTCCTTCTCCGCCTGCACCGCCCGCAGCTGGGCGTCGAGCTCGGCCGCCTTCGCGTAGTCGGCCGCGGCTGCTGCCAGCTTGCCGTGCAGCGCCTTCTCGTCGGCGTCCAGCTTGAGCATCCGGCGCTCCAGCCGGGAGGCGTCCTTGCGGGCCGCGCGCACGTCCGCCGCACTGCGGGCCGGTGACGCGGCCTGACTGCCCGGCGAGGTCACCGCACCCGCGGACGGCAGCGCCGCCTCCCCCGCCGCCCGCCGGGCCAGGTACTCCTCGACCCCGCCGGGCAGCGCGGCGACGGACCCGTCGCCCATCAGCGCGACCACCGAGTCGCAGACCCGGTCGACGAAGTAGCGGTCGTGGCTGACCACCAGCACCGTGCCGGGGAAGCTGTCGAGCAGGTCCTCGAGCGCGGTCAGCGTGTCGATGTCCAGGTCGTTCGTCGGCTCGTCGAGCAGCAGCACGTTCGGCTCGGCCATCAGCAGCCGGAGCAGCTGCAGCCGGCGGCGCTCACCGCCGGAGAGGTCCCCGACCGGAGTCCACTGCCGGTTGGCGGCGAAGCCGAACCGCTCGGCCAGCGTGGACGCCGAGATCTCCTGGTTGCCGATCCTGGCGATCCGGGCGACGTCCTGCACGGCCTCCAGCACCCGGGACCGCGGTGGCAGCTCCGTGACGTGCTGGGACAGGTAGGCCGGCGCGACCGTCTGCCCCACGACGACGTCGCCGGCGTCCGGCTGCACCTCACCGACCAGCAGCCTGAGCAGCGAGGTCTTGCCCGCGCCGTTCACGCCCACGATGCCGATCCGGTCGCCCGGACCGACGTGCCAGGTGAGGTGGTCGAACAGCGTGCGCGCCTCGGCGCCTCGGGGGTCGGCCGGACCGCCCGGGTCGTCGTCGACGTCCCCGCGGCCGCGGACCGTGTACGTCACGTCCTCGACGTCGTAGACGGTCTTGCCCAGCCGCCGGGCGGCGAAGCCGGCCAGTGCCATCGTGTCCCGGGCGGGCGGCTCGTCGGCGATGAGCGCCTGGGCCGCCTCGATGCGGAACTTGGGCTTGCTGGTGCGGGCCGGCGGACCGCGGCGCAGCCACGCCAGCTCCTTGCGGACCAGGTTCAGCCGCCGCTCCTCGGTCACCGACGCGATCCGGGAGCGCTCCGCGCGGGCCAGCGTGTAGGCGGAGTAGCCGCCCTCGTAGGCGTGCACCTGCCCGTCGGCGACCTCCCACGTGGTGGTGGAGACCTCGTCGAGGAACCACCGGTCGTGCGTCACGACCACCAGCCCGCCGGCGCGCGCCTTCACGTACCCGGCGAGCCAGGCGACGCCCTCCACGTCCAGGTGGTTGGTGGGCTCGTCGAGCACCAGCAGGTCCAGCGGCCGGATCAGCTGGGCGGCCAGCGCGACCCGGCGGCGCTCGCCGCCGGACATCGGGGCGACCGGTGAGTCCAGCCCCATCCGGTCCAGCTCCAGACCGGTGAGCACCGAGCGGACGGCGGCGTCACCGGCCCACTCGTGCTCCTCGGCGAACCGGGAGGTGGGCAGCACCACGTCGCGCACCGTCGTCCCGGGCGGGAGCGTGCCGGTCTGGTCCAGGACGCCCATCGCCAGGTCGCCGCGGCGGGTGACCCGGCCGAAGTCGGGCTCCTGGCTCCCGGTCAGCACCCCCAGCAGGGTCGACTTGCCGCCGCCGTTGCGGCCGACGACACCGATCCGCTCGCCGGCGGCGACGCCGAGGGAGACGTCGTCGAGGATGACGGTCGTCCCGTGGGCCTTGTGCACCCGTTCGAGGTTGACCAGGTTCAGCGGTGCGCTCATCGGGGCGGTCCAGCGCTCATCCCGGCCATTCTCCCCCATGCCGCCGAGCGTCCCGGCAGCGCCCCGGGCGCCCCTGCCGTCGCAGCCGACCCAGTCGTCACAGGAGTGGCGGACGGCCGCACTGGCCGAGGAGACCGCCGCCCCGACCTCCAGCACCGACCCCACGACGACGGCGCCGGCGACGACGCCCCCCACGCCCACCACCGTCCTGACGCCTGAGCCGACCGCCACGGCCACGGACGCCCCGGCCACCGCCACCGAGTCCCCCGCGACGAGCGCGCCCACGACGACCGCCCCGGCCGTCCCGGCGGCGCCGACGACCTCGGCGGACGCACAGCCGGCCGTCACGCTGCCCGGCGCCGACTACGGCACCGGCAAGCTCTACCCGGAGCTGCAGGCCCCGCAGGGCTCGGGCATCGACTCCGAGGAGATCGACCCCACCGGCGCCCAGGTGACGCTGACCTACAGCACGCTCAGCGGTGCCCCCTCGACGGCGGAGGCCACCTGCACCTTCGAGGCCTACGGATGCGTCTTCCCGAGCAGCTCGACGATCCCGAAGTCGATCATCAACTCGGACCTGGCCTACATCCCGGCGAACTCGGTCTACACCCTCACCCTCGTCCAGGGGCCCGACTCCGGCCACGTGCTGCTGCTGCCGGGCGCCACCGTGAGCACCCAGGGCCACAGCAGCGTCGGCACCGGCTCGATCGACCCCGTCTTCGGCAGCGAGAACCCGTTCAGCTCGGTGACGGTGCCGCTGGTCGCCCCGCACGGCTACCGGCAGATCGGGATCTCCGGCGGCCCGGCCGGCGAGGAGTTCCGCCTCTGCACCGTCGCCGACTGGAACTGCGTCTACGAGGACGACGGTGACCCCGACGGCGACGTGCTCACCCTGGCGAGCGTGGACGAGGACTCCTTCACCACGGTGACCACCGACGGCTCCGGGAACGCGACCTTCTCCGGCATCTACCAGCCCGGCACCTACACGCTGTTCCGGTCCAGCGCCCCGACCGTCCCGCTGACGCTCGAGGTCGGGATCGCCACCTCCCTGCCGGAGCGCGACACGCCCGTCCGCCTCGCGCTGGGTACGCCGGTCACCACCCCGGCTCCGCCGACCACGAGCGCGCCGGTCACCAACACGCCGGCGGCCGGCACCCCGGCGGCGAAGTCGGTCGCCGTCGCCTCGATCGCTCCCGGCAAGACCCAGACCATCAGCATCGGCGGGTTCCAGCCGAACGAGAGGGTGCACGGCGTGCTGCACTCCACACCGGTCGACCTCGGCACCGTCCAGGCCGACGGCAACGGCGTCGCGACCTTCACCTTCGCCGTCCCCGCGGGCTTCGAGGCCGGCACCCACACGGTCGAGATGACCGGGCTCACCAGCGGCATCACCGCTGAGGCGACCTTCACGGTGACCGCCGCGTCCAGCACCTCCGGCGGCGGCCTGGCCTACACCGGGACCGACGTCCTGCCGCTGCTCGCCGTCGGTGGTGGCCTGCTGGCCGCCGGCGCGGCAGCCGTCACCGTCGCCGCCCGGCGCCGCTCCGCCTGAGCGAGGTCGTCGATGCCCAACGGCCTGGAGTCGCTCTGGTACGCCGTCCACCAGGTCCCCGGTGAGCCGGGGTACGTGACGGTGGGCGTGGCCAGCGCGGAGTTCGCCGACGGGACGGTGGTCGCGCTCCCGCCACCGGTCCGCCGGCCGACCGGCTGGGTCGCGGAGGTCCACCAGGCCGGCCCCGGCCTGGTGCCCTCCCGGGTGCTCCTCGCCGACGAGGCGGTCCCCGGGGCACCGGTGCTCTGGTACGTCGTCCTCCCCGCACCCGGCACGACGTCGGAGGTCGACCTGGTCGCCTTCTCCACGACCGACCGGGCCGAGGGCGACGTGCTGGACCCGGCCGGCTTCCAGGCGCTGGCCATCGACTGGAGCAACCAGGTGGGTGCTCTGCGGTGGGACGCCGCGACCGGCCTGGTCCGCCAGGTCTACGTCGCCCCGGCGTTCCGCCGGCGCGGCGTGGCCACCAAGGTGGGCTGGGCGGTGGCCTGCGTCGCCGCCGGCTGCGGGTGGCCGGAGCTGCGGGCCGACGGCCAGCGGACCGATCTCGGGGAGGCGTGGGTACTCGGCCGCCGGGACGGCTGGCGGACCCACGTCCCCGACCGCACCGGCTGGTCCCCGCCGATGACGCCGCCCGAGGACACCGCCGGCGTCCCCCGGCGGAACCTGGACCCGGATCCGACCTGACCGACCGCCCGACCCCCGCGCCGCCGCCTGGCGGTCCGGGGGTCGTGTCGTCCCGCGGGAGGGTGCCCCCGGCTAAGCGAGCCGGGTCACCTCCACGGTGACCGTCGACCCCTCGCTCCTCGGCCCGGAGAAGATGCCCTTGAGCGGCGGCACGTCGGTGTAGTCCCGGCCGCGGGCCAGCGTCACGTGCCGGGTGCCGATCTCCACCACGTTGGTCGGGTCGTAGCCCGACCAGCCGCCGTCCCACCACTCCACCCAGGCATGGCTCTCCCCCGTCACCGCCTGGCCGATCTGCGCCGAGGGCCTGGGGTGCAGGTAGCCGGAGACGTAGCGCGCGGGCAGCCCGAGGGCGCGCAGCAGGCCGACGGAGACGTGCGAGATGTCCTGGCAGACGCCCTTGCCCGAGGTCCAGGCCTGCATCGCGTTGGTCTTCACGTTGGTCGAGCCGGTCAGGTACGCCATGTGCTCGTGGACGAACCGGCAGACCAGGTGGCCGGCCTCGCGCGGGCCGGCGTCACCGACCACCTCGCGGACCCGGGCCACCACCGGCTCGTCCATCGCGGTCAGCCGGGAGGGACGCAGGAACTCACCGAACCGGTCCAGGACGTCGGGCTCGGCGAGCGCGGCCCAGTCCACCGGGTCGAGCAGCCGCGCTTCGGGCCCGGCCTCGACCACCGACGTCGCCTTCACCACCAGCTCGGTGTGCGGGCCGTGGGTGTCGAACGCGGTGACCGTGGAGCCCCAGTAGTCGCGGTAGGCGTGCACGGTCGCGGCCGGCTCGATCTCCACCCGTGAGCGCAGCGTCGTCTGCCGGCTGCTGTTCTCCGGGGTCATCCGCGCCTCGTTGTAGGAGGAGCGCACCGGGCCGCCGTAGCGGAACTGGGTGCGGTGCACGACCTGCAGGCGCCAGCGGTCGCTGGACACCCGCGGCGGACCGGTCTGCGTCTGGGACTGCCCGGACTGGACCTGGCGCTGGGACTGCACGCCCGTCACCCGACGCTCTCCGGCACCCAGACCTGGGGTGCCTGCTCGGTGAAGAACCGGCTGGTGACCGCCTCGCTGGCCAGCGAGCAGGTGCGCTGCAGCTCGTCGAGGCGGGTGGGCAGCTTGGCCAGGATCTCGTCGGTCTGCATGAACTCCAGCATCGTCCGTGCCCGGCCGACGATCCGGTGCGCCTCGCCGGCGACCCCGACCCGGTGCCCCTCGCGCACGTTGGCCCGTTCGAGCTCGGCCAGGCAGCCCTCGGCCTGCTCCAGCGCGGCGAACACCGAGCGGGGGAACAGTCGGTCCAGCAGCAGGAACTCGGCGGCCCGGCTGGAGTTCACCGCCCCGCGGTAGGTGCGCAGGTAGGGCTCGTAGGCGCCGGTCGAGCGCAGCACCAGCGTCCAGGAGGGCGCGGCGTCCCCAGCCAGCACGCGGGTGGACAGCATCCGGGCGGTCATGTCGACCCGCTCCAGCGAGCGGCCGAGGATGAGGAACAGCCAGCTCTCGTCGCGGCTCATCGTGGCGTCGGCCAGCCCGAACACCATCGCCGAGCGCTCCCGGACGAACCGGAACAGCGAGTGCGGGCCGTACCGGCGGGCCATCGTCCGCTGCTGCGGGAGGGCGTTGTGGGTGACGTTGAGCGACTCCCAGATCTCCGCCGACAGCACCTCGCGGGCACCGCGGGCGTTCTCCCGGGCCGCGGACAGCGCCCCGGTGATCGAGCTGGGGCTGGACCGGTCGAAGGCCAGCGTGGCCAGCACCCGCTCGGTGTCGGCGTCCTCCTCCGCGCAGGGCGCGCCCATCAGCGCCAGCAGGTTCGCGCAGGCCCGCCGCTCGTCGATCCACGGGTCCTCGACCAGCCGCTGGGTGTGCACGTCGAGGATGCGGGCGGTGTCGTCGGCCCGCTCCACGTACCGGCCGATCCAGAACAACGACTCCGCGATCCGGCTCAGCACGACCAACCACCGCCGACCTGCGCATCGCCACCAGCCGCCGGCCCCGTCCGGAGGCTCGGCCCGAGCTTGCGAGGGCTGAGAGGGACGGGGTCCTTCGACTGTTGCTGCTGCTGGGACTGGGCGAGCGCGTTGTCGTTGGGCGGGCCGGGGTCCTGCGCGGGTGGCTCGTCCGGCAGGTCGGCGGTGGTGAACTCGATCAGGGTCACGTCGTGCTCGGGAGCCGGCTCGGCGGCCGGTCGCGGCGGGGTGAGCACCCAGGTGTCCTTGGACCCGCCACCCTGGCTGGAGTTGACCACCAGCTCCCCCTCCGGCAGCGCCACCCGGGTCAGCCCGCCGGGCAGCACCCAGACGTCGTTGCCGTCGTTGACCGCGAACGGCCGCAGGTCGACGTGCCGGGGGGCGATCCGGCCGTTGATCAGCGTCGGGGACGTCGACAACCCGATCGGCGCCTGCGCGATCCAGTCCCGCGGGGAGGCGCGCACCCTGACCGCGAGCTCGGCCAGCGTGCGCTCGTCGGCCCGGGGACCGATGACGATGCCCTTGCCGCCCGAGCCGTCGACCGGCTTGAGCACCAGCTGGTCGAGCGAGGACAGCACCCACTCGACGGTGTCCCGGTCGTCGAGCCGGTGGGTCTCGGCGTTGGCCAGCACCGGCTCCTCGGCCAGGTAGTAGCGGATCAGGTCGGGCACCCAGGTGAAGAGCAGCTTGTCGTCGGCGACCCCGTTGCCCACCGCGTTGGCGATGGTCACCCAGCCGGCGCGGGCGGCGTTGAGCACCCCGGCGCAGCCGATGACCGAGTCGGAGCGGAAGTGCACCGGGTCCAGGAACTCGTCGTCGATCCGGCGGTAGATGACGTCGACCCGCTGCTGGCCGTCCGTCGTCCGCATGCTCACCTGACCGCCGGAGCAGACGAGGTCGCGCCCCTCGACCAGCTCGACGCCCATCTGCCGGGCGAGCAGCGCGTGCTCGAAGTAGGCGGAGTTGTAGACGCCGGGGGTGAGCAGGACGACGGTCGGGTCGCCCACGCCGGTGGGGGCGGAGGCCTTGAGCGCGGCGAGCAGCCTGCTCGGGTAGTCGCTCACCGGCTGCACCCGGTGGTCGCCGAACAGCTCCGGGAGGACCTGGCTCATCGCGGCCCGGTTGGTGATGACGTAGCTGACGCCGGACGGCGAGCGGAGGTTGTCCTCCAGCACCCGGAAGTCACCGGCCTCGTCGCGGACCAGGTCGATCCCGGAGACGTGCACCCGGACGCCGTTGGGCGGCACCAGGCCGTGCGCGGCGCGGTGGAAGTGCGCGCTGGTGGTCACCACGCTGCGCGGGACGACGCGGTCGGTGAACACCTGCCCGGCGCCGTAGACGTCGGCGAGGAACGCCTCGAGGGCGTGCACGCGCTGGGCCACGCCGCGTTCGATGAGCGACCACTCCTCGGGGCCGATCACCCGGGGCACGATGTCCAGCGGGAACGGCTGCTCCTCACCGGCGTGCGCGAAGGTCACCCCCGCGTCGCGGTAGGTCTGCGAGAGGACGTCGGCCCGGGCCGCCAGCTCCTCCCCTGACATCGGCTGCAGCGAGCTGTACAGACCGGTGTACGGCGGGCGGGGCTGGGCGGGGGCCTCGAACATCTCGTCCCACTGCCGCCCGAGGGGGTAGCCGTCGAAGAGGTCCGCCATGGCGACGAACCTAGACAGGACGTGTGTCCCGCGCGTTTCGACGCCTCCGTCAGGCGGTGGCGCGGTGGACCAGGTGGGTGCGGACGACGCGGGACTCGGCCGGCCCACCGACGCCGTCGATCTGCCGGAGCAGCAGCTCGGTGAGCAGCGGGGTCATGTCGGCCAGCGGCTGGGCCACAGTGGTCAGCGGCGGGTCGCAGGTCTCGGCGACGGCGGCGTCGTCGAAGCCGACCACCGCGACGTCCTCGGGCACCCGCCGTCCGGCGGCGCGCAGCGCCCGGAGGGCGCCGACGGCCATCGGGTCCGACGCGACGAACACCGCGTCGAGGTCCGGGACCCGGGTCAGCAGCTCGTCCATCGCCCGCTGCCCACCGGCCTCGGTGAAGTCGCCCTCGGCCATCAGCTCAGGCCGCGGTTCGTGCCCGGCCTCGATGAGCGCGGCGCAGTAGCCGGCGTACCGGTCGACCCCGGCGATCATGTCCAGCGGGCCGGTGACGGTGGCGACCCGGCGGCGGCCGATGCCGAGCAGGTGCTCGGTCGCGGTCACGGCGCCACCGCGGTTGTCGGCGTCGACGTAGGCGACCTCCCGGTCGTCGAACGGCCGGCCGCACAGCACCAGCGGCACCCCGGCCTCGGCGAGGATGTCGGGCAGCGGGTCCTCGCTGTGCACCGACATCAGGATCACGCCGTCTACGTGGCCCTGCCGGGCGTACCGCCCGACCTTCTGCTGCTCGCGCTCGTCCTGGGCGGTGAGCAGCACCAGGTTCAGGTCGGTGTCGGCCAGCGTGGCCGACACCCCGCGCACGATGCTGGCGAAGAAGGGGTCGGAGAAGACCTGGGTGTTGGGCTCGTTGAGCACCAGCGCGATGGTGTCGGTGCGCCGGGTGACGAGGCTGCGGGCCATCCGGTTGGGCACGTAGCGCAGCTCGGCGACGGCGGCCTGCACCGCCTGCCGCGCCTCGGGGCTCACCCGCGGGGAGTCGTTGATGACCCGCGAGACCGTCGCCCGGGAGACGCCGGCGAGCACGGCCACCTCGTCCAGCGTCGGTGACGCCGGCCGTGTGCTCATGTCGGTCATGGCTCTCCTGGGGTTCGGCGGAGGTCTCATGGTGCCCTGTGAGAGCGCTTTCCAACAGTCCCGAGGCGTTACGCAGCTGTTACTTGACAGCTTCCTGTGGTCCACACCACTCTGTGCTGCACGGCCGTGAGAGCGTTCTCACGCCCCCGACGGACGGTGCACAGGAGCACCCGTCCCGGGCCTGACCCAGGAGGTCTGATGTTCCATTCGATGAGGGGCAAGGCGGCGCTCGGCGCGGCCCTGGCCGCCGTCCTGCTGACCGCCGGGTGCGGTGGCTCGGACGACAGCAGCGACGACGCAGCGGCCAGCTACGACCCCGACGCTCCGGTCACCCTGACCGTCGGCACGTTCGGCACCATGGACTTCGACAACGCCGGGCTCTACGACGAGTACATGAAGCTCCACCCCAACGTCACGATCAAGCAGAACAACGTCGCCCAGTCCGCCGCGTACTACAAGTCGCTGCAGACCCGGCTGGCCGCCGGCTCCGGTCTCGACGACATCCAGGGCCTGGAGATCGGCTTCATCGCCGACGTCGTGGCCAACCACTCCGACGCCTTCGTCGACTTCGCGGCCGAGGACGACGCCGCCGAGCTCGAGGCCAACTTCTACGACTGGAAGTGGGGCCAGGCCTCCACCGAGGACGGCAAGGTCGTCGGCCTCGGCACCGACGTCGGCCCGCAGGCCATGTGCTACCGCAAGGACCTCTTCGGGCAGGCCGGTCTCCCGACCGACCGGGCGCAGGTCGGCCAGCTCTGGTCGACCTGGGACCAGTACCTGGACGTCGCCCGCCAGTACCAGGCCTCACCCGCCAAGCCGGCCGGCAGCGCCTTCGTCGACAGCCCGGCGAGCATCTTCTCCTCCTCGGTCTACCAGGGCGAGGAGGCCTACAACGACGAGGACGGCAACCCGATCCCGGCGGAGAGCTCCGGCGTCGAGTCGGCGTGGGGCTACGCCAGCACGGCGGCCGCCGAGGGCCTGACCGCCAACCTCTCCCAGTTCGGTGACGAGTGGAACGCGGCGTTCTCCAACGGCGCCTTCGCCACCATCGCCTGCCCGGCGTGGATGCTCGGCTACATCAACTCCCAGATGGGTGACGCCGGCGCCGGCCTGTGGGACATCGCCCCGCTGCCCGGTGCCAGCGAGTCCTCCAGCAACTGGGGTGGCTCGTGGCTCGGCGTGCCCTCCAGCGGCAAGAACGTCGAGGCCGCCAAGGACCTGGTCGAGTGGCTGACCGCCCCCGAGCAGCAGGTGAAGACCTTCGTCGAGGCGGCGCACTTCCCGTCCAGCCCGCAGGCCGCTGAGGACCCCGCGGTGGTCGACGCCACCAACGCCTACTTCAGCGACGCCCCGACCGGCCAGATCTTCGGGGACGCGGCAGCCAACATCAAGCGGACGCCGATCGGCCCGTACGACACCCAGATCCAGGAGGCGTTCACCACGGCGCTGACGGACATCGCGTCGAACGGCACCGACCCCGACGACGCGTTGCAGGATGCGATCAAGGCCTCGGAGCAGGCCATCGGCGGCTGAGCTCACGCTCGGCACACGTCACCGGACGCGGTGCCCGGGAGCGTCTCCCGCTCCCGGGCACCTGCACCGGTCGCCCGGCCCCGCCCGGCAACCCTGATCCGCAGCCCCGGCCCGCTCCGGCCCCCGGGGACGTCCTCGGTCCGTCCGTCCCGATCACCTCGAGGCCCCGCATGACCATCGCGAGCCAGAGCTCCCGTGAGGCGCAGACCGCCTCGCCCCCGGCCGCCGCGCCGGCCGCCCCCGACCGCACGCCGGCCCGCCGCCGGACCACGCTCACCCGCAACCGGTGGGGCTACGCCTACGTGGCGCCGTTCTTCCTGGTCTTCGGCGCGTTCAGCCTCTACCCGTTCGTCTACACCGCGTGGGTGTCACTGCACCGCACCAGCCTGTCGAACATCGACGGCGGCACCTGGGTCGGGCTGGAGAACTACCGCAACCTGCTCACCAGCGAGTTCTTCTGGAACGCGGCGCGCAACACCCTCACCATCGGGATCCTCGCCACGGTCCCCCAGCTGTGCCTGGCCCTGGGCCTGGCGCACCTGCTGAACTACAAGCTGCGGCACCGCACCTTCTTCCGCACCGTGATGCTGATGCCCTACGCCACCAGCATCGCCGCCGCGACGCTGGTCTTCTCCCAGCTCTTCGGCCGCGACTACGGCCTGATCAACACCGCGCTGGAGGCCGTCGGGCTCAACCGGATCGACTGGGAGGGCGGCACCTGGAGCAGCCAGGTCGCGATCGCGGTGATCGTCACCTGGCGCTGGACCGGTTACAACGCCCTGATCTACCTGGCCGCGATGCAGTCGATCCCCGGAGAGCTCTACGAGGCCGCCGAGATCGACGGCGCCAGCCGGTGGAAGCAGTTCCTCAACGTCACGATCCCGTCGCTGCGCCCGACCATCCTGTTCACCGTCGTCGTCTCGACCATCGGCGCGGTGCAGCTGTTCGGCGAGCCGCTGCTGTTCGCCGGCAACGGCACGACCTCCGGTGGCTCCTCGGGGCAGTACCAGACGCTCGGCCTGCTGATGTACCAGCAGGGCTGGAGCAACTTCCACATCGGGCAGGCAGCCACGACCGCCTGGGCCATGTTCATGATCATCCTGGTGATCGTGGGGTTGAACGCCGTCATCGGCCGCCTCCGCTCCCGGGCCGACCGGTAGGAGACCGGCATGGCCACCATCGCTCTCCCCGGAACCGAGACCACCGCCGTCCAGCCGGTGAGCAAGGGCCCCGACCGCCGCGGCGGCCGGGGCGGCAGGTCCGGCAAGGCCGGACCGGTCACCTACACGCTGCTCACCCTGACGGCGCTGGTGTCCATCTTCCCGCTGTACTGGACCGTCGTC
Source organism: Modestobacter altitudinis (assembly GCF_005930475.1). Classification (GTDB taxonomy): domain Bacteria; phylum Actinomycetota; class Actinomycetes; order Mycobacteriales; family Geodermatophilaceae; genus Modestobacter; species Modestobacter altitudinis. The sequence continues at coordinate 14,648 of NZ_SJEW01000042.1, read as the reverse complement.
GCGGGCTCGCACACCAACGCTGAGATCGCGGCCACCCCGCCGCCGTTCCTGCCGAACGCGAGCCTGTTCGACAACTTCCGGGCGGCGCTGGACCAGGCGCCGATCGGCAAGGCGATCCTGAACTCGGTCCTGGTCTCCGGCAGCATCACCGTCGGCACCGTGCTGTTCTGCACGCTGGCCGGGTTCGCCTTCGCCAAGCTGCAGTTTCGCGGCAAGGGGCTGCTGCTGTCCCTGGTGATCGGCACGATGATGGTGCCCACCCAGCTGTCGGTGATCCCGCTGTTCATGATGATCGCCGACCTGCAGTGGGTGAACCAGCTGCAGGCGGTCATCCTCCCGACGCTGGTCAGCGCCTTCGGTGTCTTCTTCATGCGCCAGTTCCTGATCTCGGCGCTGCCGAACGAGCTGCTGGAGGCCGGCCGCGTCGACGGCGCGTCGACCTTCCGCATCTTCTGGTCGATCGTCGTCCCGGTCGCCCGGCCGGCGATGGCCGTGCTGGCGATGCTGACGTTCCTCACCGCCTGGAACGAGTTCTTCTGGCCGCTCATCGCGCTGACCAACGCCAACCCGACGGTGCAGGTGGCGCTGGCCGGGCTCGGCTCCGGCTACGTCCCCCAGCGCTCGGTGATCATGGCCGGGACCCTGCTCGGCACGCTGCCCGTCCTCATCGTCTTCACGATCCTGGGCAAGCAGATCGTCGGCGGCATCATGCAGGGCGCGGTGAAGGGATGACCTCCTGCGCAGGCCCGACCTCCCTCCCCTCCCCCGCTACGAGAGGTGCCTGACATGGCCACCGTGACCTTCGACCAGGCCACCCGGATCTACCCCAAGGCCGAGCGGCCGGCGGTCGACGCCCTGGACCTGGAGATCGCCGACGGCGAGTTCCTCGTCCTCGTCGGGCCCTCGGGCTGCGGCAAGTCCACCTCGCTGCGGATGCTCGCCGGGCTCGAGGAGGTGGACGCGGGCTCGGTGCTGATCGGCGACCGCGACGTCACCGACCGCCCGCCCAAGGACCGGGACATCGCCATGGTGTTCCAGAACTACGCGCTCTACCCGCACATGACGGTCGGGGAGAACATGGGCTTCGCGCTGAAGCTGGCCGGGGTGGACAAGGCCGAGCGGGCCCGCCGGGTCGCCGAGGCCGCGAAGATCCTCGACCTGTCGGAGTACCTGGACCGCCGCCCCAAGGCGCTGTCCGGTGGCCAGCGCCAGCGGGTCGCGATGGGCCGGGCGATCGTGCGCTCCCCGCAGGTCTTCCTGATGGACGAGCCGCTGTCCAACCTCGACGCCAAGCTCCGCGTGCAGACCCGCACCCAGATCGCCGCGTTGGTCAAGCGACTGGGCACCACCACCGTGTACGTCACCCACGACCAGGTCGAGGCCATGACGATGGGCGACCGGGTGGCGGTGCTCAAGGACGGCGTGCTGCAGCAGTGCGACACCCCCGGTGAGCTCTACGACCGCCCGGCCAACGTGTTCGTCGCCGGCTTCATCGGCTCCCCGGCGATGAACCTGGTCACCGGCCAGGCCGTCGAGGGCGGGGTCCGGGTCGGCGGTGCGGTGCTGCCGGTGCCGCGCGAGCAGCTCGCCCGCGCCGCGGCCGGCAACGGGCAGGTCACCGTGGGCTTCCGTCCGGAGGCCATGCACCTGGTCGGCCCCGGCCAGGGCCTGCCGGTGCTGGTGAACGTCGTGGAGCAGCTCGGCTCGGACGCCTTCCTGTACACGAAGCTGGCCGACGAGGAGACCGACGACGTCCTGCACCCCTCCGACGTCGTCGTCCGCACCGAGCCCCGCAGCGCCGCCGCAGCCGGGCAGAAGCTCTGGCTCGGCGTCCGCGAGGGCGCACTGCACGTGTTCGACGCCTCGACCCAGCAGCGGGTCGATTGAAGGACCCCCCTGCTCCCCACCGCTCGAAAGCTCGCGGCGGCCCCCCTGCAGGGGGGCCGCCACCACGTGACCCAGACTTCAAGGAGCACCACACAGCCATGACCTCCACCGACGTGCGCCCGGACACCGCCACGGGCCTGTCCTTCCCGCCCGGTTTCACCTTCGGCGCCGCGACCGCCTCCTACCAGATCGAGGGCGCGGTGGACGTCGACGGCCGTGGGCCCTCGATCTGGGACACCTTCAGCCACACCCCGGGCAAGACCCACCTGGGCCACACCGGCGACGTCGCCGTCGAGCACTACACCCGGTACCCGACGGACGTGGCGCTGATGAAGGACCTCGGGCTGGACGCCTACCGGTTCTCCGTCGCCTGGCCGCGGGTGGTCCCGACCGGCGCCGGCGCGGTGGAGCAGCGCGGGCTGGACTTCTACCGCCGGCTGGTCGACGAGCTGCTCGAGGCCGGCATCGCCCCCTGGCTGACGCTCTACCACTGGGACCTGCCGCAGGCGCTGCAGGACCGCGGCGGCTGGGCCGACCGGGACACCGCGCTGCGCTTCGCCGACTACGCCGGGATCGTCTACGACGCCCTGGGCGACCGGGTGCCGCACTGGTCGACCCTGAACGAGCCGATGTGCAGCTCGCTGCTCGGCTACATGGCCGGCCAGCACGCCCCCGGCCACCAGAACGCGGTCGAGGCCTCGCGCGCGGTGCACCACCTGCTGCTCGGGCACGGCCTGGCCACCCAGGTGCTGCGGGACAAGGGCGCGGACCACCTGGGCATCACGCTGAACTTCACGCCGATGTCGCCGGCCACCGACTCCCCCGCCGACGTCGACGCCGCCCGCCGTCTGGACGGGCAGCAGAACCGGATGTTCCTGGTGCCGATCGTCACCGGCGAGTACCCGACCGACGTCGCCGAGGACCTGGCCGCGGCCGGCGCGCCGCTGCCGATCGAGGACGGCGACCTGGCGGTCATCTCCACGCCGCTGGACTGGCTGGGCGTCAACTACTACTTCCGGTCCGTCGTGCAGGCCGTCGCCGAGCCCACCGGCAAGGCCAGCCCGTTCATCGGCGCGGAGCGGGTGCAGGACCTCGAGCCGGAGGGCCCGACCACCACGATGGGCTGGGGCATCAACCCCGAGGGCTTCACCGAGCTGCTCCTCCGGCTGCGCGACCTGGCGCCGGGCCTGCCGCTGTTCATCACCGAGAACGGGTCGGCGTGGCCGGACCAGGTCTCCGCCGACGGGGCGGTCCACGACCCCGAGCGGGTCGACTACCTGCTGCGGCACCTGGCGGCGATGACCGAGGCGATCGACGCCGGGGCCGACGTCCGCGGCTACTTCGCCTGGTCGCTGCTGGACAACTACGAGTGGGCCCGCGGGTACGACCAGCGCTTCGGCATCGTGCACGTGGACTACGAGACCCAGGTGCGCACGCCGAAGGACAGCGCCCACGCCTACGCCGAGGTCCTCCGCCAGCACCGGGACGGCGCGTGACCGGCGCCGACCTGACCGGCCGTCGGGTGCTGCTGACCGGCGCCTCCCGCGGCGTGGGCCGGGCCGTCGCCCGACGGCTGGTCCGGGCCGGCGCGGACGTCATCGGCACCGCCCGGGACGAGCAGCTGCTCGACGAGGTCGCGCGTGCCGCGACCGACGGGCCGGGCTCCTTCGTCCCGGTGGTCGCCGACCTCACGGACCCGGCGGCCCCGGGCCGGCTGGCCGACGTGGTGGACCAGCGGTGGGGAGCCCTCGACGTCCTGGTCAACAACGCCGGGGTGATGCTCGCCCGTGACGAGCGGTTCGAGGACGAGCCGGCCGGCACCCTCGAGGAGACCCTCGCGGTCAACCTCGTCGCCCCGCACCGGCTGGTGCTCGCCCTGCTCCCGGCGCTGCGGGCCGGCAAGGAACCGCAGGTCGTGCACGTCAGCTCCGGCGCGGGCACGGTCGCCGGCATGGCCGAGCCCGGCATCGGCAGCTACCGGGTCAGCAAGTACGCGCTCAACGGGCTCGTGCTGATGCAGGCCGCGCAGCTGCGCGGGCAGGTCGCGGTCAACGCCCTCGACCCCGGCTGGGTGCGCACCGGTCTGGGCGGCGACCAGGCGCCCGGCACCGTGGAGGAGAGCGCCTTCGGCGCGATGGCGCTGCTGGCCGAGCCGACCTCGGTGACCGGCCGGTTCTTCAAGGACGGCGTCGAGATCCCGTTCTGAGCGACCGACCGGTGCTGGACGACGACCGCCGCGAGCAGGTGCTGGCCGCCCTGCTGGTCGGTCAGCGCCACTCCTGGGAACAAGGGGTCACGGCCGCCGTGCTCGAGCAGACGGGCAGGGCGGCCGTGCTCCGTGTGCTGGTGGACGACGCGGTCGCCCGCCAGCTCCCCGACGGCCGGCTCGCCGAGCTCGACCCGGTGTGCGCGGTCAACAGCGCCGCGGTCGGCCTGTTCGTCGACCGGCTCGCCGCCGGGGACCCCGGGCTGGCGGCCGCGGCTGCCCGGCAGCGGGACTGGATGCGCACCGGTGCGCCGCGCGCCGCCGACGGCACCCTGTTCCACCTGCTCGGCAGCCGCGAGGTCTGGGCCGACACCGTCTACATGGTGGTGCCCTACCTGGCCGCGCTCGGGGAGACCGACGCCGCGGTCGCCCAGCTCGACGGGCACCGCGCCCGGCTGCGGGACCCCGGCACCGGGTTGTGGTCGGCCCGCTGGGACGAGGACTCCGGCACGCTCGCCGACGCCCGCGCCTGGGGCACCGGCAACGGCTGGGTGGCCGCCGGGCTGGCCCGGGCGGTGCGGGAGCTGCCCGGCCGGGCGGGGGCGGCGGTCGCCGCGGAGGTCCGGGAGCTGCTGGACGCCTGCCTGCGCCGGCGCCGTCCCGACGGGCTGTTCGGCGACGTGCTCGACGACCCCTCCGGCCCGGCCGACACCAACGTCGCCTCGATGCTGGCCTGGGCCGCGCTGACCGGCGCCACCGAGGGCTGGCTGCCGGCCGGCCACGGCCGGGTCGGCGAGGACCTGCTCGGCTCGGTGGTCGGCCGCCTCGACGCGCTCGGCCGGGTCACCGGGGCCAGCGCGGCACCCCACTTCGACCGGCCCGGCCACTCCCCCGAGGCCCAGGCCTTCCTGCTGCTGGCCGACTCCGCCCACCGGAGCTGGCTGCGCGGACGGCACCGGGGCGCCGCATCGGGCTGATGCGGCGCCCCGGTCGACCAGGCCGTGCGGCGATCAGCCCCTGGGCGCGGCCAGCTGGGCCAACTGCAGGGCCTGCTGCGGGAACCAGGCACCAGCGGCCGGGTCGACGATGCCGCCCCACTCCGGGTCAGTCGCGCTGCCGGCGATCCCGCGGTTGCACTGACCGTCGGACTGGCCCGGCGTCTTGATCCACAGGTAGGCGTCCAGCTGCGGGAAGGCGGCGTCCGGCCGGGCCTGCGGCTGCGGCCCGAGGCCCCGGCCAGGCGGGTTGCACCAGGTCTGCGGGTCCGGGTACGTCACGCCGGCGGCCGGCGCCCAGGGGCCCTGGCCGTTGCGGCTGGTGTCCAGCACGAACCGCGCCGTCGGGGTGGCTCCTGCCGTCGCCAGCTCCTGGGCGTAGCGGCTGTTGATGCCGGCCGTGTTCGCCGTCGGGTCGGGAGCCGTGTCGCTCCAGACCGCCATCGGGTCCAGCGCACCACCGACGAAGCCGTTCGTCGGGCCGCCGCTGTAGTACTGGTCGCCGCAGTCGGTCGGCGTGGTCGTCTCGGCGTCGGGGTGCAGGGCCAGGCACTCGGAGACCCAGGTGCCGTACTGGGAGAGGTTCGCCGTCCACTGGTAGTTGGAGACGTTCAGCGAGAAGCCGGCGAACTCCGAGACGCCGGCTGCGTCCAGTCGTGCGGTGGAGTCCGCGACGCTGTGCCACCCGCTGTGCCCGGAGTCCAGGTAGACCAGCGCCTTCGGGTTCGCCCTCTCGATCGCCTCGCCCGCGTACCGGATCTCCGCGATCCGCTCGGCGTCCGTCGGGTTCTGCGGGTCGCCGGTGTAGGCGACCCCGCAGTCGCTGGGCAGGTTCGACAGGCCGTCGGGCTCGATGATGACGACCACCTGCGTGGTGGCCACCAGGCCCCGGGCGAAGCCGTCCGCCCAGGCCTCGTAGTCCGCCTGGCTGGCAGCGCCACCGGCGGAGTACTGGGCACAGTCGCGGCCCGGGGCGTTGTAGACGACGAGGGTGGGGACCGCCTTGACCGCCTTGGCCTCCAGCACGGTCCGGCGGACCTCCCGCTGCACCTGCTGGGGCGTGCCGTCGGTGAACCAGACCGCCTGCGGCGTGGCCACCTCCCGGGCGATCAGCGCGGCGTCGGCGAACCGGTGCTGCCGGCCGAGGTCGATGACCTGCTGCGCCGCTCCCCGGTCCGGCAGCGGGGTGAAGAACCGGGTGCCCGCGGTGAGCGCCGGCGCGTCGGTGGTGGGGGCCGGTGCGGCGGCTGCCGGGCCGGCCAGCGCGAGTGGGCCGAGCGCGAGGGCCGCGGTGGCGGCGACCAGGGCCGCACGCCCGCGGCGGGTTGTCGAGGTCATCGTCGTCCTGTCGTCGATGGTGCCCACGGCCGCGATGCCGCAGGGCGCCCTCGCAGTCGCGCACGGCGTCGGAACGACTGCACACAGTGAGTGAGAGCGTTTACACACCATGCACGCTCCCGTGGCACATGACAAGAAGTCGTTCCGGAACACCGGCGCGTCGCCGGAAGCCGCGACGCGGGTGCGCGGGGAGGTCCGCGGTCACGGCCGGCACGGGCAGGATCGGGGCATGAGCAACCTCGAGCCGCGTCCCGGCGCGCGCGAGCTGGGCGGCCTGGCCGCGACGTCGGCACGGCCGGCGCTGGACCTGCTCCCGGGCAAGGAGGTGCTGCTCGGCGAGGGCACCCAGGTGCGCCGGCTGCTGCCCACGCTGGGCCGGCGGCTGGTGGGCGCCTGGGCGTTCGTCGACCACTACGGCCCCGACGACGTCTGGATCTCGGCGGGCATGCAGGTGCTGCCGCACCCGCACACCGGGCTGCAGACGGTCTCCTGGCTGCTGGAGGGGGAGGTGCACCACCGCGACTCGCTGGGCAGCGACGTCGTCATCCGGCCGCGGGAGCTCGCGCTGATGACCGCCGGCCACGCGATCGCGCACGCCGAGCAGTCCCCCGCCGAACACCCGCGGCTGCTGCACGGCGCCCAGCTGTGGGTGGCGCTGCCCGACGGCGTCCGGGACACCACCCCGGCGTTCGAGCACCACACCGAGCTGCCGGGGTTCGCCTCCGACGGGGTGCGGGCGACCGTGCTGATGGGGTCGATCGGGGGCGCTGCCTCCCCGGGGACCGCACACACCCCGCTGGTCGGCGTCGACCTCGCGCTGACCGCGGGCGCCGACGTCGAACTGCCGCTGGAGCCGGACTTCGAGCACGCCGTCCTGGTGGCATCAGGGGCGGCCGACGTCGAGGGCGTGCCGCTGACCCCGGGCGCGATGCTCTACCTCGGCACCGGACGGCGCACGGTGCGGGTGCGCACCGAGGCGCCGGCGCAGCTGCTGCTGCTGGGCGGCGAGCCGTTCGAGGAGCGGATCGTCATGTGGTGGAACTTCGTCGGTCGGTCCGGCGAGGAGATCGCCGAGTACGCCGACGCCTGGGCTGCCGGCGACCGGTTCGACGACGTCCCCGGCTTCGACGGCTACCGGCTGCCGGCCCCCGCCCTGCCGCCACTCCCCTTGAAGGCCCGCGGACGGGAGCGCTGACACCCACTCCCGGCGACGGGGGTGGGGACGACGTCGTGGCCGAGGGCCTTGACGCCGCACTTGTCTATTGCAAGTGTGAGGTGGTCCACAGAGCGAGCCCGCCAGAGGGAGACCCACGATGACCGCGATGTTCGTCAACCTGCCGGTGACCGACCTGGAGCGCGCGAAGGCGTTCTACACGGCGCTCGGTTTCACCATCAACCCACAGTTCACCGACCACAACGCCGCCTGCGTCGTCGTCGAGGACGGTCACAGCTACTTCATGATCCTGGTGCGGGAGTTCTTCCAGACCTTCACCGACCTGCCGATCGGCGACCCGGCGGTGAGCCCGTCGGTGTCGACCGCGATCTTCCTCGACAGCCGGGAGGAGGTCGACGCGACCGTCGCCCACGGCCTCGCCGCGGGCGGCACGGAGGCGCGCCCCGCCTCGGACTACGGCTTCATGTACCAGCGCCAGGTCACCGACCCCGACGGCAACGTCCTCGAGTTCGGCTGGATGGACCCGGTCGCCGCAGAGAAGGGTCCCGAGGCCGTCACGCAGCAGCAGGCCTGAGGTCGGTGGCCGCACGCGAGTACGGGCAGTACGACGGCGTCACGCGGGGCCTGGAGCTCGTGGGCGAGCGCTGGGCCCTGCTGATCGTCCGCGACCTGCTCGTCGGGCCGCGCCGCTACGGAGAGCTCGCCGCGGGTCTCCCCCGCATCCCGAGCAACATCCTGGCGGCGCGGCTCAAGGAACTGCAGGAGGCCGGCGTCCTCCGGCGGGCGCCGCGCTCCCGGGTCGTCGTCTACGAGCTCACGCCCTACGGCCGCGAGCTCGAGCCGGTCGTGCTCGCGCTCGGCGCGTGGGGGTTCAAGGCGATGGGCGATCCGCGGGAGGAGCAGGTCCTGACCCCCGACTCGATGACCATCTCGCTGCGCACCGCCTTCCGGCCGGAGGTGGCCGCCGACCTGCCCGCGACCGCCTACGCAGCACAGATCGGTCCCGCCGAGCTGCTCATCCGGGTGGCGGGCCCCACCCTGGACGTGACCCGCGGGGACGGGCCGGCCGACCTCGCCTTCGCCGCGGGTCCGGGCATCCACCGGGTCATCTCCGGCGAGCTCGCCCCGGCTCGCGCGATCGCGACCGGCGTGGTCGAGGTGCTGCGCGGACGCGGTGTCCTCCTGGACCGCTTCGCGAGCACCTTCCACCTGGCCGCCTGACATCGGGCCCAGGCGCCCGGTGCGGGCCGCTGTCAGTCGGTGGTGCGGAGGGCGTTCCACTCGGTGCGGCGGCGGGCCTGCTCGTCGGGGTCGGGCACCGGCAGGGAGGCGAGCAGCCGCTGGGTGTACGGGTGCTCCGGCGCACCGAGCACCTCGGCACCCGTGCCCTCTTCGACCAGCTCGCCCCGGTAGAGGACGGCGATCTTGTCGGCCAGCAGGTCGACGACGGCCAGGTCGTGGCTGATGAACAACGCCGCGAAGCCCAGCTCCTTCTGCAGCTCGTCGAACAGCTCCAGCACCCGGGCCTGCACCGAGACGTCGAGGGCGGAGGTGGGCTCGTCGGCGATGAGCAGCTCCGGCTGCAACGCGAGCCCGCGGGCCAGGCTGGCGCGCTGGCGCTGCCCGCCGGAGAGCTCGTGCGGGTAGCGGTCACCGAAGTGTCGGGGCAGCTGGACCGCCTCGAGCAGCTCGTCGACCCGCGCGCGGGCGGCGCGCGGGTCCTTGGCCCGCTTGTGCACCACGAGCGGCTCGGCGACGGCGTCGGCGATGGTGAGCAGCGGGTTGAAGCTGGACGCCGGGTCCTGGAAGACGAACCCGATCCGCTCGCGCACCGGCCGGAACGCGCGCTCCTTGAACCCGTTCATCTCGGTGCCGAGCACCTGCAGCGACCCGCCGGAGACCTTGGTCAGCCCGGCGATGGCCCGGCCGATCGTCGACTTGCCGGAGCCGCTCTCGCCGACCAGGCCGAGCACCTCGCCCGGCCGGATCGAGAAGCTGACGCCGTCCACCGCGGTGAAGTCCGGCTTGCGCAGCCGCCCGGGGTAGACGATCCGCAGGTCGCGGGCCTCGACGACCGGAGCCGCCTCTGCCCAGCCCGGCGTGCGCCGCGCCGCCCGCTCCCGGGTGTGCTCGACACCCTGCCCCAGTCGCGGCACGGCCGCCAGCAGCTGCTGGGTGTAGGGGTCCTGCGGGGCGCTGAACAGCGTCCGGACGTCGGCCTGCTCGACGATCTCGCCCTGGTACATGACCGCGACCCGGTCGGCGAGGTCGGCCACCACGCCCATGTTGTGCGTGATCAGCACGATCGCGGCGCCGAAGTCGTCCCGGCAGCGGCGCAGCAGCTCGAGGATCTCGGCCTGCACCGTGACGTCGAGCGCCGTCGTCGGCTCGTCGGCGATGATCACGCCGGGGTCGAGCACGAGCGCCTGGGCGATGACGATGCGCTGCTTCTGCCCGCCGGAGAACTGGTGCGGGTAGTGGTCGATGCGCTCCTCGGGGTCGGGGATGCCGACCCGGCGCAGCACGTCGACCGCCTTGGCCCGCGCCTCCTTGCGGCTGAGCTTCCCGTGCGCGCGCAGCCCCTCGATGATCTGCCAGCCCACCGGGTACACCGGGTTGAGCGAGGTCGAGGGCTCCTGGAACACCATCGCGGCGTCCTCACCGCGCACCTCGCGCAGCGCCGAGCCGCGCAGCGGGACGACGTCCTGCGAGTCGCGGCCGTCCTTGCTGGTCAGCACCACGGCGCCGCGCACCCGAGCGGTCTCCGGCAGCAGCCCGAGGATGCTGCGCGCGGTCACGGTCTTGCCGCTGCCGCTCTCCCCGACGATGGCCAGCACCTCACCGGCCTGCACCTGCAGGCTGACCCCGGAGACGGCGTCGACCGTGCCGGCGTCGGTGGCGAAGGAGATCTGCAGGTCGCTGATGTCGACGACGGTGCTCACGCGACGTACCCCGCACTGTTGACCACGGCGCCACCCGGTTCCACGGTGCCGGCCGGCGGCGGCCCGTCCGCCGCCCGGCGGCTGCGCAGCCGCGGGTCGGCCAGGTCGTTGAGGCTCTCGCCGACCAGGGTCAGGCCCAGCACGGTCAGCACGATCGCGACTCCCGGGGGGATGGACGTCCACCAGATGCCGCTGGAGACGTCGGCGAGGGACTGCTTGAGGTCGAAGCCCCACTCGGCCGCCGCCGTCGGCTGGATCCCGAAGCCGAGGAAGCCCAGGCCGGCGAGGGTGAGGATCGCCTCGGAGGCGTTGAGGGTGAGGATCAGCGGCAGCGTGCGGGTGGCGTTGCGCAGCACGTGCCGGACCATGATCCGCCAGTTGCTGGCGCCGATCACCCGGGCCGACTCGACGAACGCCTCGGACTTGATCCGCACCGTCTCGGCCCGGACCACCCGGAAGTACTGCGGGATGAAGACGACCGTGATCGAGATCGCGGCCGCCATCACGCCGCCGATCAGGCTGGACTGCCCGCCGCTGATGACGATCGCCACGATGATGGCCAGCAGCAGCGAGGGGAAGGCGTACACCGCATCGCAGACCACGACCAGGACCCGGTCCAGCCATCCGCCGAAGTAGCCCGACACCAGGCCGAGCAGCACGCCGGCGACGATGGACAGCAGGACGGCGATGACGATGACGGCCAGCGCGGTCCGGGTGCCCCAGATGACCCGGGACAGCACGTCGTAGCCGCCGACCGTCGTCCCGAGCAGGTGGTTGCCCGAGGGGTGCGCCTGGGCGCCGAACGGGCCGGCGGCGTCGCGGAGCTGGTCGTACTCGTAGGGCGCGAGCAGCGGCGCGAACACGGCGGTGAGCACGAAGACGCCGGTCAGCACCAGCCCGGCCAGGAGCATGCCGCGCTGCAGGCCGACGCTCTGCCGGACCTGCTTGACGATCGGCAGCCGACGCCAGGTCTTCCGGGTCGGGGTCGCCACGGTGGTCGCGGTGGCCATCTCAGTACCTCACCCGGGGGTCGATGAGCGCGGCGATGACGTCGACGATGAAGTTCGTGACGGCGACGATGACCGCGAGGACGGCGACGATGCCCTGCACCGCGACGAAGTCGCGCGCGGTCAGGTACTGGGCCAGCTGGAAGCCCAGGCCCTTCCACTCGAACGTGGTCTCGGTGAGCACCGCACCACCGAGCAGGACGGCGATCTGCAGGCCGATGACGGTGATGATCGGGATGAGCGCCGGTCGGTAGGCGTGCTTGCGCAGCAGCCGGGACTCCGGGACCCCGCGGGAGCGGGCCGCCTCGACGTAGCCCGAGCCCAGCGTGCCGATGACGTTGGTGCGGACCAGCCGCAGGAAGATGCCGGCGGTGAGCAGGCCGAGCGCGACCGCGGGCAGGACGGCGTGCTGCAGCACGTCCTTGACGATCTCGCCGTCCCCGGTCTGGATCGCGTCGACCAGGTAGATGTTCGTCGGGTGGTCGAGGGTCTGCAGCTGGATCTCCGCACCGGTCGACGCCCGGCCGGCGACGGGCAGCCAGTCCAGCCACACCGAGAAGACCAGCTTGAGCACCAGGCCGGCGAAGAACACCGGGGTGGCGTAGCAGAGGATCGCGAAGACCCGCAGGAGGGCGTCGGGGTACCGGTCGCGGAAGTAGGCGGCCAGCATGCCCAGCGGGATGCCGACGATGAACGCCACGATCAACGCGTAGACGGCGAGCTCGAGGGTCGCGGCGCCGAAGGTCCGCAGCACCTCGGTGACCGGCCGGCGGTCGCTCAGCGTCGTCCCGAAGTCGCCGTGCAGGATGTCGCCCAGGTAGGAGAGGTACTGGCTGATCAACGGTCGGTCGTAACCGGCCTCGTGGATGCGCTCGGCGAGCTGGTCGGCCGGCAGCCGGCCGCCCAGGGCCGCGGTGATCGGGTCGCCGGTGGCCCGCATCAGGAAGAACACGGTCGTCACCAGGACGAAGATCGTGGGGAAGATCAGCAGGAAGCGGATGAGCAGGTAGCTGCCGAAGCCTCCCCCGCCGCGCTTGCGCTCCGCCGGGGCGTCGCCCGTGGGGTCGGTGGAGCCGGCGGTCAGCTCCGTCGTGGTCGTGGTCATCGCTCCCAGTCCATCAGTACGGCTCCCCGGCCGGTGCGGCAGGGCCGGACGTGCGGAGCCCCGGGCGACCCGCGTCGTGCGGGTCACCCGGGGCCACGTGCAGTGTCGATCCGTCCAGGTGCGGCTGATCAGCCCTTGGACAGGACGCCGTACCGGAACTTGAAGGACGCATCGAGCGTGTCCTCCGTGCCGCTGACGTCCTTGCCGACGACAGCGACCTGGGAGCCCTGCAGGTAGGGGACGGTGGCCAGGTCCTTGGCCTCCTCCGTCTGAACCTGCTCGATGAGCTGCTGACGGGCGGCCGGGTCGGTGGTCGTCACCTCCTGCTGGATGAGGGCGTTCACCGCGTCGTTCCTGTAGTGGTTCTGCAGGAACGCGGTGCTCTCCGGCGTGTTCAGGAAGAACGGCGTCAGGTAGTTGTCGGCGTCGGAGAAGTCCGGGAACCAGCCGAGCTGGTAGGCCGGGTAGACGTCGGCGACGCGGTCCTTGGAGTACTGCACCCACTCGGTGGTCTGCAGGTTCACCGTGAACAGGCCGCTGGACTCCAGCTGGTCCTTGATCAGCGCGTACTCGTCACCCGAGGACGGGCCGTAGTGGTCGCTCGAGTACTGCAGGCTGAGCTCGATCGGCGTGGTCACGCCGGCCGCGGCCAGCCGCTGCTTGGCCTTGTCCACGTCCGGGCCACCGCTGCCGTCGCCGTAGGCGTCCTTCAGCGGGGTGATGGCGCCGGTCAGGCCCTCGGGGACGAAGGAGTACAGCGGGGTGTAGGTGCCCTTGTAGACCTGGTCGGCGATCTCCTGCCGGTCGATCAGGTCGGCGACGGCCTGGCGCACGGCCAGCGCCTTGGCCGGGTCGGCCTCGGGCGTGGTGGCGCCGAAGGGCTGGGTGTTGAAGTTGAACGTGATGTAGCGGATCTCCCCGCCGGGGCCGTCGATGACCTGCACGTTGTCGTTGCCGCGCAGGTCGTCGATGTCGGTGGCCGAGAGGCTGCGGAAGGCGACGTCGATGTTGCCCTCCTGGATGTCCAGCTTCAGGTTCGAGGCGTCGGCGTAGTACTTGACGTTGACCTGGTCGGTCTTCGGCGCGCCGAGGGCACCCTGGTAGTCCGGGTTCGCCTCGTAGGAGATCAGGTTGTTCTGGTCGTAGTTGGTGATCGTGTACGGGCCGGCGAACGCCTCACCTGCGACGATGTCGGCGTCCGGGGTGAGCGCGTCGGCCGACAGCACCTCCTCGTCGACGATCGGGCCCACGTTGGTGGACAGGATCTGCGCGAACGTCTGGTCGTTGCCCACCTTGAGGTGGAACACGACCGTGGTGTCGTCGGGGGCGTCGACGCTGGCGAGGTTGGCCAGCAGCGAGGCCGGCCCGTTCTCGTCGTTGATCTTCAGGATCCGGTCGAAGCTGAACTTGACGTCCGAGGAGGTCAGCTCGTGGCCGTTGACGAAGGTCAGACCCGGCTTGAGCGTCACCGTGAAGTCGGTCGGCGAGGTGAAGTCGGCGGACTCGGCGATGTCCGGCTGGACGTCGGGGTTGCCCGGCGTGGTGTTCATCAGGAACGGGTAGACCTGGTTCATCACGGCGAACGAGCCGTTGTCGTAGGCGCCTGCGGGGTCGATCGTGGTGATCTTGTCGCTGGTGCCGATCGTCAGGCTGGCGCCACCGCCGGACGAGCCGCCGCCGTCGCCGTCGTCGCTGCCGCCGCCGCACGCGGCCAGCACGAGCGCTGCCGCAGTGATGCCTGCTGTCGCGACCAGCGTGCGCCGGCCGTTCCTGGACACGGAGTTCATCCGCTACCTCGATCTCGTGGGAGGCGGCCTGCGGGCGCACAGAGGCGCAGCACCGCAGCCGCCTGTGGCCATCGGAAGTCCATGACTAACACACCGGTCCCACGGTGTGAGAAGCGCGGATGAGGCTGTGATCGTGTTGTGACCACGGCCGGACGCCGGTGTGACCTGGGCCGCTCAGAAGCTGCCGCTGCCCCCGAAGTCGCCGCC